>NZ_CALFBQ010000028.1 GCF_937951745.1 uncultured Chloroflexus sp. | reverse complement strand
CACCGTGACGAAGCAGATTGGAAGGAAGATCTAACCGATCCAGTGCCCGCACCATAGTTTGCCATTTTCGGCGTGGGCCAGTGCCGAAGCCGCCCCGTGTTGAGATTCCCTGGCTTTCTAAAAATTCGCGGAACAATGGGTAAAGTTCCATCAAGTGGAACGTGCCGTAACCTTCCGTGTAGCCAAGAGACTCTGCTATGGCCACTCCGTTACAGTTTAGGCGGTTATACAGGCTGCTCCGACCAAAAGCGCTCGTGGTCGTGAGCGCAACGAGATGGGGAAGCAAAATGCGCTTCTCCATCTCGGTCACACGCTCGGCGTATTTCCGCTGATACGCACGCCGAATCTCGTTCGAGGCGGCCGTCAGTGCAACCAGCTTTCCCCCTAAGAGGCGATTGTACGGCGGTACAGCGCCTAACGTTTGAATGTCCATCGTCTGATTGACCAACTCTGTCTTCCTGCCGGGAGGATAACAGAAGAGACGGTCCCGCGCCGGAAAACTAAGTGGTGGAGATTGCAACGCCAGCAAGCCGATCAGTTTCTGATTGGATCGATCAACGATCAGGAACCTCAAGCGGCGACCGAAGCCTTTAGAGAACGGGATAGACCAAAGTAATCGAGCTATGCGAAAGAGATGATGGTGTTGCTCTGTGACCACTTCAACCAATTCCGGATCGATACGCTCCGGCGTGATGTCATCACCATTTGCAAAGAACGGAAGATAGCGAGGAAGATGTCGCTGAAGCCAATGCTGACGAGTGATTACTTCTAATTGTGAAGCTGGCTTATGGATGCGTCGCAAGCCCTCCTTATCAGCGGAAAGAGGGTGTAGCGTACCATCCTCTGCCAACACAAATCCGGCTTCTTTAAGCCTATCGAGCACAAGTTCCTTTAATTCTTCTGCATCCACTCGAACGGTCTTTATCGTATCGTGCTTGAGGAGGAACGACACCTAACCAACACACCTTCAAGGCTGGGCTAACGGTTTGCTTTAGCCGATAATGGGTGAGGCGAGATAAAGCTTTAAGCGTAGGAAAAGCCTTAAACCAGAACAATGCCTGTAAGTTGGAACGAGTCCCGCCAGTCGACTGCACACTTGGTTGGGCAACCTTTACGAACGCAAGATTCACCAACTGTCAAAAGATACCTAGCATTCTTTGATATACCGAATATTATACACCAATTTATAAACGCAAGATTCACCAACCGTCAACAGGCACCGCCGACTGCTTCACATGACCCAATTTTACAACAAACCTCACTTTTGTAGAACTTACGGTTGAGAATTGCGTTTCTCCCTTCCAAAAAGGCGCTATTCTCAACTGAGTGCGGCATATCAGTAGCACAAAGCTGACGTTTCCAACACAATGTATACATTCATCCTCTTGACTTTGACAAGGCGTCAAAGTTTATACTGGCGGCATCAACTTCAACAAAAGAGAAACACTATGAAGAAAGTCGTTGTCAACAAACACGGCGGGATTGAGGTTCTGGAATTCCCCGAAGCGTGCCTGCCCGAATCTGCGCCAGACGAAGCGCACCTCAAAGTCATCACCAGCAGTATTGGCTAGGCGGAGATAATGGCGTGGTACGGTCAATATTTTGGGGAGAATAACAAAACACCCAGAATGCCTAGTAATGATGTCATTGGCATTGTGGATAAACTCGGCAGCAGCGTTGCTTCCGTCTAGGTTGAGCAGACCGTGGCGGCAATTCTGTTTAAGACGGGCGGCAATAGCGAATATGTCTGCATTCCGCAGCAATTTCTAGTTCCCGTTCCTGAGGCGCTCGATTCTGCGGAAGCGACGGTGGTGATTCTCAATAGGCTGACTGCCTACGCCTCCTCGCACTGTACCCTCAAAGTGAGGTAGACGAGAAAATCTTTGTCACCAACGCCGCAGGCGGGGTGGGGACGATGGTGGTGCAACTGGCAAAACTGGCTGGGTTGGACATGTACAGTTCAGCCTCGATGGGCAAACTATCTCTCGTCAAAAAATTGGGTGCAACGCCGATTGATTACAGAACTGAAGATGTCGTCACGCGAGTGCGCCAGTCGTCGGTCGGCGGCGTGGATGTGGTGATGGACATAGCGGGGAATAATGAAATCAATCTGTTTAACGTCTTGAGCGACAGAGGTGGTAGGATTCTATGGTAGGGGGCGGTCGCTTTTGGGGAGCTGAAGCAGCGCACAATGTTCAAAAAAATTCGTCGATTCCTATGCGCGCTCGATTTTTCAGCCGCAAACAAAAATTTGCCTGCTTTGGTGACCTGCCCACTATGACTACGAACCCCCCAGTGGTACCGACAAATGCTGTTAGAGTTGTTCAATCTGGTGGTCAATGGAAATTGAAGGTGATTATTGGTAGGTACCTCCCTATGCAATTTTTGTAGTGCTAGCAAGAACAGACTTCATATTCTCATCACAGTGATAATAGAGAAAGTATTGACCAAGCCATGCATTATCCAACCCGGTACAATGCTCTCAGATTTTAGTCTGATCCAACCCATCATCAAGCCAGAAACGAAGGGTAAAGAGAATGCAATCGGCCAAAGGCGCGGTTCAATGGTCAGTAACAACAAATGAGGCAGGGTGAAGATTGCTGCTTGAATCGCATTGGCTATCCAGAGTCTTGTCCGTCGTCCCAACCAACTACCGATTAGTCCACGAAAGAATAATTCTTCTCCTAGTCCAGTCTCAAACAATCCGTAGACTAAGGCTGACAGAATGTTCGTCGCTGTCAATGGCTGACCGACAAATCGGCTCACTCCTAAGTTTTGCTCAGTCAACATGCTTGTTGGAATGAGTTGAAGAGTACCCCTATGATGCAACAATCATTAGAAGAGTAAAGCTGAGAACCCACAAGTAGTAGCGGCTTTGGCTTAACGTCAAACCCAATCATCTCGTAATTTCGCGACTGTTGAGTCTCTCTTTCAATTTCATTACAAGAGCGTAGATGACCACAGGGATACTGTAAATCGTTAATGACATCATACGTTTCGCTCCGAGTGCAGAAGTTACGATTCAGAACACAGCAGAGCTGTCCGCTGGAAATGCTCGCTGGGCGCAGACGCCAACTACCGCGACACCCGCTCGCCTTCACGCACCTGTTTTTTCTGCGGGGAGGGTGAACCGCCACTGCAACACTCACAATTGTTATACACAACGGCGAGCAAGATGCAACTTCCCGAACGCCGCTGCGCTTCAACCGCCACGCTAAGCGAGGCCATTGCGGGCAAATCGTCCCGACCAACCCGATAGCCCGCTCCGCCGACCGGTACACCGTACTATAGCGGAAGGACTTTGCTATCCAGCCCGGCTGTCAGCCCACGCACCCTGACCCATCAGCCCTATGCCGGACCAATCTCACTGAGGGCGATGAAGCGTTCGGAATCGGTTGCGGGCGACGACGGCAGGCAAGGCGACCGAGCCGTAGCGTCCACGACCAACCCTCACTCTGCTAGGAGAAGATCGCAGGCGCAACACCTAACGGCAGGCGCTCAGCGCGTATTTCCCTGATAAAGCTCAACTCTGCGCCCAACGGTTGGGTTCAGGGGCGTTGTGGTGCGTAGTGGAGCAACATCACCTGAAACCCGACCGTTGGGCTGCCCGTTGCATTTAGAATGCGGACGTGTACTTTTCTCATCTTGAATGTTTGCCAGACTCCATAGCGAAATGGATACGCTCAAATTCTGAAGTCGTGGATGTTCCCCTTTTATTATCGGTCTCAGGGTTTCACTTATCGGCTAGTTTGATGTGACGGGCCGCTTCAAGAGGTATCTTGGACTACTTCGATGAGTTCGCAACTAAAATATAACTTTACATCACCTTTCCACCATCAACCGTTAGTAGTCGACACATATGCACCCGTACTCCAATTGTTAGGCATACTCCATCTTGATTTGTACCTTCAATGACTAAGTGTTTAATTGGGTCTTTTGTAAAATTCAATCTTGTTCGTACAAATTGTATCTCATGCACGGGATTGCTCGCCCCCATTCCGATATGCTTTCACCAATATTTTGACAACCCATCCTTTTATAAAAAGGTTCTGCGTTGGGGTCGGCTTCAAGTTCAAGATATTGTCCACTAGATGATTTTGCTTGTTTTATTGCATGTTCAAAAAGTTTTCTTCCTATACCTTTGCCGATGTAGTCTGGTAGAATCCATAGATCTTCTAATATTACGGCAGGTAAACGCGTTTTCAAACGATACCAGCCAATGATGGCTAAGTTAAAACTTGCCAAATATACTTGATCTGTGCAAATTTCTTCAGGGGTAATAATGGGAGTTTTAGCCCACTCCAATATTATTTGCTCTGAATAGCCCCAGTACCTTTTAGCGGCTATCGCTATTTGTTTGAGCCTTTCTGAATCTTCAGGTTGCGCCTTAGTTATCTCAACGTTTATCATCACAACTCCTTGATGCTGTTACCGTTCTTACAAACGCCTAACGGCCTGCGCTTCACCTGCACTGTGCAGCGGCGTTAGATGCCAGCGCGGGTTGGGCTATCCTCACTCACGCACAGAGCGCAAGGGTGTGGCAACTTGGCTATTAATCACTCGCTCAATGCGAAACTGCGGCAAGGGTTCGATCAGGTTTTCAAAAAGCCGCCGACCTCCGTTGAACAGTACAGGGTAGGGCGATTTCCAACTCGGCCACCACACTGAGGTTTCAGGTATTGCTAGATGACGCTTGCGCCCCCTGAGATGCGAAGATCGCGACTGCCTGCGGCTTCCCGACCCAACTCAAGGGCGCATTCGGCTCCCTCAGTAACGAAATTGAATGTTATGCACACGCATCGGCCACAGGTGAGCCGAGCGTAGCCCCGAGGCGAAGCCTGTCAGGTGTATGTACATAGTCGGGGAGGGCGTTCGCCAACCGATCAAGATTGATTTCGCCTCCTCGTCGTATGGCTGTTCCGAAGACTTGCCGAAGACAGCCAACCAGCCAAAGCCGCGTATGCATATGCCGCTCACACCTAGCCATTCAATCATGCGTAGGACGGCAGAAACCACGTCAAGTAGGCGTGGGATGCTATGCGCTACGCATCACGACGGATAAGCAACTCAGGCAACGTCACCCCGCACTGCGCGTTGTCGCTACTGACCAAACACCACTGCGAGCATCACCATGACAAAGTTGTACACGCCATGTACGATGGCTGCTGTGGTGGTGTTCGTATACTTTCGGACTAACCCACACACCATCCCGCCCACAAAGACAACCAGCAACGCATCCCAGTGGTATTGAAAAGCGTGCAAGCTGGTGAAGAAGAGATTCGAGAGCCAGATGCCTAGTCGCGGTTGCAAGACGCCACGTACTCCTAGCTCTTCGCCGAGGCCGGCCGTCACGCCGATCACCAGCGCCCCAATAGGGCTAATCGCGAACGCCATCAGTTCACCGAAGGCTTCTTCGTCAGTGGTCGGCCACCCGAGCGTCTGCCACAGCGTATCCATCAGGGGTAGAACGAGTGACATTAAGCCGGCCAATCCTAGCCCAATCCCCAGCCCAATGAGCAGATGGCGCAGCGTCGGGCGTACTAGACCTAGCCGTTCCAGTGTAGCGGCCAGATCACGGCGAATGCCAAAACCGACGGCCAGAAATGCCGCTGGGATCGTCCATACGAGACCGTAAATCTCGCTGCGTAACAGTTCATCAGCGCTCAGATCGCTTAGCTCATTGCCGCTGAGGATAGTAACCAACGCTAGCAATGGTGGTTTGCCGGTCACCAGCAGCGGCACAATTAGCATCAGCGTCAGACTTACAATCACCATTAATGCGACGGCATGGACAAATGAATTGGGATCAATCGGCAGCAGACGCGCTAAGCTTTGCCGTACCGGCGGTAATAGGGTGAGCGTGCCAATGCCAATGGCAACGAAAATACCCAAGATTAAGAGTACGATGCTAAGCGCATCGGCCGGTGAGAATGCCGGTGGCTGGGCGGGATCGATCCCTCCCGGTGGTAGATCGAGCAGGGTTATCACACCGAGAACAAAGGTGTAGAGTGATGCCAAGCTAAGCATGAGCGCCAACCAGAGACCGGTAGCGAGCCATGCCCAGTTGAACTGCGAACCGGCGAAATAGGCCAGCACAGCCAATCCGACGAAGGGTAGCGCGTTGAAGCTGGCGGTGGTAAACATGCCTAGCTCGCCGCCAACACTAGCGCCAAGACTGACGAGCAGAACGTATAACGCAATCCCGGCAAGCCAGAGGCCCGGTCGGCGGATTGTTGGTGGTTGTTCGGGTGTGAGTACCAGCGGTTCTGACATCGGTTATCTCCTTTTGGCAGCAGAATGGTGGTACGTGCAGTGTGCCAGATATGATGCTGGGACGCAAGGGCGCAGAGGGGCACAAAGAGGCCAAGACGCTAGGGGTGGGTACTAGGGGAGCTGACGCATCCTGTTCCACGTACCCTCTGCGTGCTTGGCGGTCTTCGCGGCTTTGCGGTGACGATCTTGGCGTCTGTTATCACCTTTGCGTCTGTACGTTACGTATGCACCGCTACCTGTGCTAGTAGGTCATCTAGTCGGACACCGGCTAAGGTGGGCAACACGACGTGTGCTTTGCCCACTCGCTCAGCCGGGCCGATCCCAACCACGGTAAATCCACCGGCAAGCGCAGCTTCGACGCCGGCAGTGGCATCTTCCACCACCACACATTCAGCCGGTGACAAATCGAGGAGCGTGGCAGCGTGTAAGAAGAGGTCGGGTGCCGGTTTCTGCCGGGTGACGCTGTAGCCGTCGGCAACGGCGTCGAACAGGTCGGCAATACCGAGCCGCTCGATCACTTCGCGCGCGTTTTTGCTCGCCGAACCGAGTGCCGCTTTTAGGCCGGCGGCGCGGATATCGCTCAGCAGCTCACGTGCGCCGGGTAAGACATCGCGGGGCGAGATTTCGCGAATGTATTCGAGGTAGTAGCCGTTTTTGCGCTCCATCAGCTCGTTGAGCGTCGCTTCGGGGAGGATGCGCCCTTTGAGCAGCATCAATAGCGACTCGCGGCGCGGGATTCCGCGCAGCGCTTCATTTTCTTCACGCGTAAATGGAATGCCGAGTTCGTCGGCGAGTCGTTTCCATGCCCGGTAATGGTATTCGGCGGTGTCGGTCAGTACGCCATCAAGATCGAAGATGAATCCTTTGATAGACATCAAGCCGTCCTCATTATCTATGGCGCAAAGGAGGCCAAACGCAAAGGTGCAAAGATCGTTGGCATGTTGCTCCTTCTTCGCAATTCCGACGGTACGCGCGATCGCATCCTCATCCCCAGCCCTCTCCTACTGGTGCGGGAGATGGGCGCTGCTGCGTTCCGCTCTACCATGCCTCTCCCGCTATCCAGCCGCTCCCCATCGCTCGCCGTCAGGTAGGAGAGAGGGCTGGGGGTGAGGGCCGGTGACAAAGATGCAAAGGCGCTATGGGTTTGTCATTGTTCGTATCACCACGCTTGTACCGGCCATCCAATACCTTTGCGGCTTTGCGTTACCCCTCTTTGCGGCTTTTCATTCATCAACCCATCGTGTAGTGACCATTCGGGTAGCACGTAATCGTATGAGTTGTGCCACGCAAGGTAAAACGGTAGGTCAACCGCCGCCAGTGGCTGGGCAGGCGCGGATAGACTGCCCACGTTCCATCGGGATGGATGCGAAGTCCACCGAAACCGAACACGACCGCCTGCCAGACCCCGCCCGCTGAAGCGGCATGAATGCCGTCACCAGCATTGCCGCGCACGTCGCGCAGGTCGGCTCGCGCCGCCCGGATGAAGTGTTCGTAGGCTTCGGCGATGTCTCCCATCTGGCAGGCGACGATCGCCTGTATCGGCGGGCCGAGCGATGAGCCGTAGGTGTGATCGGTGCGAGGCGTGTAATAGTCGTAGTTCACTCGAATCTGACTATCGCTGTACTGTTCGCGCAAGAGGAATTGCAGCATGAGCACGTCGGGTTGCTTGATCGCCTGATACTCGTTAGCCTCCTCAATACCGAAGATTTCGTGCATCGATTTGGTGCGCGGTTCATAGTCGGCTAAATTGACGTCTTTTAACTGGAAAAAGCCATCGAATTGTTCAATGAGACCGTTTGCACCAACGTTCACGCATATCTTTTCGGCGACCGTCTGCCAATGTTGCAGACGATCTGGTGTCAGATCGAGTTGCCGTCGCAGTTCGGCGGCTTTTTGCGGCGCGTGCTGATCAAGCCATGCCAGCGTCTCGAGGCCGGCCCGCAGGTTCCATTGCGCCAGTAGGTTGGTGTAGGCGTTGTTATTGACGTGATCGTGGTATTCGTCGGGGCCGATCACATCGGTGTAGCCATAGCAGCCGCGTTCAGCCAGCCATTCGGCTCGCGAGGCGAAGAATTTGGCCGTATCGAGCACAATTTCGGCCCCACGCTCGATGTACCATGGATCGTCACCGGTCGCTTGCCAGAACTGCTGTACGGCGTAGGCCACATCTGCCGAGATGTGAATCGCGAGATCGCCCGTCCAGACGCGGGCCAGCTTCTTTTTGTCGTGGAAATCCGGCACCCACGTCGGCGTTACCTCTTCACCGGTATCAGCGCTCTCCCAAGCGTACCACGCACCCTCATAGCCAGCGGCGCGCGCTTTGGCGCGGGCCGCCGGCAAGGTGAAGTAGCGGTAGTCAAGCAGATTGCGCGCGATCTCCGGTGCGGTGTAGGTAAAGAGCGGCAACATAAAGATTTCGGTGTCCCAGAAGGCATGGCCGCGATAGCCAAAACCAGAGAGGGTTTTGGCGCCGATGTTGACCCGGTTGTCGCGGCGGGGAGCGGCGATCAGTAACTGGAAGATGCTGAAGCGCACCGCCAGATCGGCCTCGTCATCACCTTCGATTACTATTTGGCAGCGCTCCCACTCGCGCGCCCATACCTGCCGTTGCGCGGCCAGCGCGCTCTCCCAATCGGGGGTGGCTTGGAGGTGGCGATGGGCCAGCTCAAGCGGCGCAGCAGTATCGCGAGAGGTAGCGATCCCCACAAACTTCGTCACCACGATCGGCTGGCCAGCCCGCGCGACATAGACCTGTTGCACCGTCGGTACATTCTCGACATCCCAAAAAGCGGTCTGGGCCGCGTTGCCAAGTAGGCGCATTGCCAGTGCCAACTCGATCCTGCTTTTACGGGTGCGAGTGCGCAAAAAGACCGTACCATCAGTGAGCTGGCCTTGCGTAAGCGGCTGCCAGTGCAACAGACCTTCATTGTCGGTCTGGCCGTTGATAGCGGCGCGCAACTCGACCTGCCCGTCAAACTCAGGGATGATCTCGCAGCGCAGCGCCAGCAGGTGTTCGTCGGCCAGTGACGCGAAGCGGGTGAAGATCAGTCGTGCCACCCGGCCCTGCGGCGACTGCCAGCGCACCTCGCGCCGCAGCACGCCGCTCTGCAAATCGAGTTCGCGCCGGTAAGCGAGAATGGTTCCGGTCGCTAACGAGAATTTCTCGCCGTCGAGTAAGACATGGAGAGCGAGCCAATCTGGAGCGTTGGCCAACTCGGTGACGACGATAGGAGCATCGTCAAACACACCGTGGATAAACGTCGCTCGCCGGTCGTTGGGGTAGCCCTCTTCGAACGCGCCGCGGGTCGAGAGATAGCCGTTGCCGATGGTGAAGATAGTCTCTTTGTGGTGTTGTTTGGCTGGATCGAAGGTGTCTTCAGAAAGAATCCACATAGTTCACCTGTGTGTTAAGCCGTAACGCAACAGTGCAATGCCCCAGATCACCCCTCTTTTGAACCGGTGGCGGCAATGCTACGCACGAAGTATTGCTGGAAGACGAAGAAGATGATCAGGATGGGCAGTGTATTAAAGATCGAACCGGCCAGAATGACCGAGTAGAGCGTATAGTATTCACCGCGGAACCACTGCAACCCAATTGGCAGTGTGAACTGTTCGGGTGAGCGCAGCACCAGCAGTGGCCACATAAAGTTATTCCACGCCCCTTGGAAGGTGAGCAGGGCAAGCGTAATCAACTGAGTTTGGCTGATCGGCAGCACGATGCGGAAGAAGGTTCCCCACCGGCCCGAACCGTCCATCATCGCTGCCTCTTCCAGCTCTTTAGGGAACGACTTGTAGAACTGGGTCATCATAAAGACGCCAAAAGCATCAGCCATACCGGGGAGGATGACGCCCCACGGGTTGTCGATCAGGCCAAAACCGGTCGGGATGCGCAAATCACCGAGTTGCAAGCCGCCGCGAATCAAACCCGGCCCAATGATGAGGAACGAGGGGATAAGCGTGACCACTCCCGGCATCATCATCGAGATCAAGAGCAGGTTGAACCAGAAGCTCTTGAGCGGAAATTCGATGCGAGCGAAGGCATAGCCGGCCATCGCGCAAAAGAGGACACGGAAGATCGTGATGATGACCGAAATAAAGACGCTGTTCCACACCCAGCGCGGGAAGAGCTGGAACGTGCCGAGAATAGTGATGTAGTTGTCAAGGGTGAACGGAATTGGCGCCCAAATCGGTGGTGTATAGACATCGGCCACCGGCTTGAACGAAAAGACCAGCGTAAAGTAGAGCGGCGCCAGTGAGAGCGCAGCCCAAAAGGCCAGCATGGCAAAGAAGAGATACTTGCGCAGGCGGTCAAAGAAGACGGTGCGCGCGTAGACTTGCGTTTGGGGAGAACTGGTCGTCACTGCCATCGTTACGTGCCTTTCTATCGCTCAGCCCCACTACCGCTGCCTTCAATCACCCGCCGCTGCAACAGCGTCACTGCCAGAATGATCAGGGTCAAAATCACCGCCAACGCCGAGGCTTGGCCCATCTGGATGCGGGTATCGCGGAAAGCCCACTTGTAGATCAGATAGGTGATGGTGGTGGTGCTATCGAGCGGGCCGCCGTTGGTCATGACGAAGATCTGGTCAAAGACTTGGAAACACCCGATCACGCCGACCGTCACCACGAAAAAGATCACCGGACGCAACATCGGCACCGTGATATAGAAGAATTTCTGCAAACCGTTCGCGCCGTCGATCTCAGCCGCTTCATAGACGGCTAACGGAATATCTTGCAAACCGGCCAAAAAGATGAGCATGAGCGTACCACTGGTGGTGAAGATGTTCATACCCATAATCACGTAAAACGCGGTGCGCGGGTCGTCGAGCCAGTTGACCGTCAGACCAGTGATTTGGTTGAAGATGCCCTGCGGCGCGAAGAGCCAGATAAAGATGAGCGAAATCACTACCGATGAGGTCACTGAGGGCAGGTAGAAAATGGTGCGAAAAAAGCGCTGAAAGCGCAGATTCTGATCCATCGCGAAAGCCAGCACCAGACTGAGAAAAGTCTGGATCGGCACCACGATCAGCACATACTTAAAGGTATTGGGCAGTGCCTTCGCGATAAAGAGTTCATCTTCCAGCACGCGCTGATACCCTTCGAGACCCCACCAGCGCGGTGGTCTGAGCAAGTTGTACTCGGTGAACGAGAGGTAGACCGCGTATCCTAGCGAGATCAGACTAAAGATAATGAAAATGATCAACCACGGCGAGATAAAAAGATAGCCATTCAAGGCATCAACCCATTTGCGGCGGTCGGTTCTCGTTCGCATAGCCTCTTCTCCGTCGGTGGCGGGGTATGGGTATCTCCCCAATGCATGTCCGCTCTATCGTGTCAGACCTACCGGACTTTTCAACACCTGCGTAGCTTATGGAGTGCGGCAACTTGACTACCGCACTCCATACACGTCAGCGCATCGCCTTGCGGATCGCCTCAGCAGCCTGCTTCATTGCCTCAGACGCCGGCTGGTTCTCTTTGAACATCCGCTCAAGCGCCTTGGACATCTGATCATTGACATCTGAACCGACCGAACCCCAGAAGAAGGGTTTAGCACCGAAGAACGAGCCATTAAAGATCGCCGCCGAGTTGGGGTTATTCTTCAGATAATCGCTGTTCTGCAACGCTTGGCGCGACGGCAAGGCGAAGCCGCTCTCGAGCACTGCCTTCTGGCTCGCTTCACTGGTCAAGAAGTTAACGACCTTCCATGCCGCTTCAGCATTCTTCGTATTGGCCGAGATACCCCATGCCACGGTAAAGATCAAGTTGCCCTCGCCACCCGGCCCGGCTGGTGGCATCACCACGCCATACTTGGTGTTGGGGAACTGATCGCGCAGATAGGGAATGAGCCAACCACCTTCGTAGACCATCGCGCACTGGCCCTTGCCGAAGAGCGTGCCTTGCCAGCCTTCGCCAAGATCCGACGGCAGCGCGCCGATCTGATTGGTGCGGAACGAAGCGTAGAACTCGGCTGCCTTCACTGCCGCTTCACTATCGAGGGTGGTGTCGGTAAAGTCGCTATTCATAACCGTGCCACCATTTTGGAAGACAAAGACCGGGAACCGGCCCGGATCGGGCGGGGTGCAGAAGCCGTAGACCGGACGGTTCGGATTGCTCAGGTCGGTCAGCTTCGCCGCCGCATCGCGCAAATCGTCCCATGTCCAGTCATCAGTCGGGTAGGCAAGACCGGCAGCATCAAACAGATCCTTGTTATAAAACATACCGAGGGTGTTGAAGTCCTTGGGAATGCCGTAGGTCTTGCCCTCGTAGGTGAAAGCATCAATCAGCGCCGGGATGAAATCGCTGCGCGAGACGCCACTAGCCTTCATGAGATCGTCGAGCGGGAGCAGGGCATCGTTGGCAGCCAGCTCTAGCCACCAGAAGATATCGACGTAGAAGATGTCTGGCTCAGTGCCGGATGCAATCGAGGTGAGCAACACCTGCTTGTAATCGCCGGTAATTGGCTCGTACTTGACCAGAATATCAGGATTTTCGACCGAAAACTTGTACAGCAACGACTCAAGCAACGCGGTTTCCGCCGGGCTTGAGGCCCAACCCGATAGACGTACCGTCACCTTTTCAGCCGGCACGACAACCGTCTCCTTGACCGTTACTGTTTCTTTGACCGTCACCGTTTCACGTACAGTCTGTGGTTCCGTTGGTTGCGACTGGGTAGCAGTCTGGCCACAAGCGCTTAGGCTCAGGGTCAGCACCGTCAAGACGAGCAGGAATTTGAATAGGCGATTCATACGTACTCCTTTTTTTAGGTGTAAAAACATACCATCGAAAGTTGTGAGAAGTAATACGTGTTCAGACCATTTTTTACCCTCCTTCTGTTGCACAATAGCCGGCTACCCGACCATCATCGGCTGACGATCAGGAACGCAAATTGTCGTGAGCTATCAGGACGAAGCGCGAATAATGAGGGAAGGTTGCAAGAGTACTTGCCTTTGTTGTGGTTCTCGCCCCTCAACGAGCGCCACCAGCAGTTCGACGCATTTGCGGCCGGCCTCGGCAATCGGTTGCCGCACACTGCTCAGCGGCGGAAAGAGATACTGTGCCATCGGCGCATCATCGAAGCCGATGATGGCCAGATCGGTTCCAATCGTCAGGCCGCGTTCGCGGGCCGCGGCCATCGCCCCAATTGCCATGGTGTCGTTTAGGGCCATGATTGCAGTCGGACGGCGATCGGCGGGTAGATCAAGCAAATGCAACGTCATTGCCCGGCCAACCTCAAAGGTGCCTTCACCGCGCAGGATATAGCCCGGTTCGGTCGCGAGTTGGTCAGCTTGCATGGCATCGAGGTAACCCTGCAAGCGATCATTGCCGACCCGCGAATCTTCGGGCCATGCCAAGATCGCGATCCGGCGATGGCCGCGTCCGATCAAATATTCCACTGCTTGCCGCGTGCCGGCTGCGCCATCAATATCAACCCACGCAAAATCCCATTCCGGGTTGGAGCGACCAAACGCGACAAACGGAAACTGCTGCTTTAAGAGAAACTGAATCCGGGGATCGTGATAATTCACGCTCGACAGCACAAAGCCGTCTACATTGCCGCTTTTGATCAGATCGCGGTAAGTTTCGACTTGCGCCTTGCCTTCTTGGAAGGGAAACGGGAGCACGTAGTAGCCAACCACGCCGGCTTCGCGCACCATGCTGCTCAAGAATTGGTCGAGAATATGATTTACCTGACCGGGTTCGGTTTGCGTCCACGAATACCCGATCATGAAGCTGCGACCGGCCCGCATATTGCGGGCAATGCGGTTAGGCCGGTAGCCAAGCTCTCGCACCGCCGCCTGAATCCGCTCCATCGTTTCAGGCGCAACCTGCATCTCACCGTTCAGCACCTTGGAAACAGTTTGGTAGCTGACCCCGGCGCGTGCCGCTACGTCTTTGAGCGTGACTTTGGTGGCTGTCATAGGCGATGCGTTTCTTTTAAGGCGAACGTTCGCCTTTATCATACATCTGTCAATTGCGGTTGTCAAGAGGAAAAAGCGAACGTTCGCCTAGAGAGACACACGATCATGCATCTCCTCAGGCGAACGTTCGCACGCCGCTACACCGGTACGATTTCTTCGACCGGGGCCAGCCGCAGGTTGCCGATCGGGCAGGCGGTCACGCAGGCGAGGTCGGTGTAGCCGTGGCAGAGATCGCATTTGTCGGCGCGGTGGGTAGGGCCGGTGGGGGTGAGGGGAATCGTGGGCCGGATGCGCTGTTGTAGCCGGCGAAACAGATCCCAGAGCGGGCCGGTAGTGTGTTTGGCGCGCGGCACCGATTGCACGGCGTCGTAAGGGCAAGCGGTGACGCATTCGCCGCAACCGGTGCAACGGTTGGTGATCCGTAGGGCGCCGGTGTCAACTCGCTCGATCGCGTCTTCGGGGCATGCCTCGACGCATTCCGCGCCAACGCTGCATTGGCGGCAGGTTTCGAGCACGTCGAACCGGTCGATCGGCGTCCCGTTGAGGTGGAGGCGGGTGTGACCATGACGGGTGGCGCAGCCGGTTTCACAGAGATGGCAACCGGGCGGGCAGCGCGTGGGGTCGCGCACAAGGATATGGGTGGCGCGCAGGAGACCGCGATTGACCGCTAACCCAATGTCACGGGCCCGCGCGGTATCGCTGCGCACTGCGGCTGAGTGTTTCAGCCGCCGTTCGGCCATCGCGCGCAGATCGGCTTCTAACGCCGGATACTGTTGGATCAGGCGGTAGAAGTCGGCGCCGGGCAGTTCGAGCAGATCGGTGGTGGTGAGGGTGCGGGCATTGGCCCGGTGCGGCTCGCCAGTGAGCAGCGAGATTTCGCCAAACAGATCGCCCTCGCTCAGACTGGCGATCGTCTGCCCGCTCTGCTCGATCACCAACTGCCCGCTCTCGATCAGGTAGAGCGAGTCGGCAGGTTCGCCTTGCTTGACGACCAACGTGCCGCGCGGCACGTGGCGCGGTTGCAGGCGGGTAGCGATCGCGATCCGTTCAAGCGGCAGCAACTGGCTGAGGACAGGCATACGGGCGAGGGTAGCCTCGACCATGCGCCGGCGATAGACTTGGCGCAGGGCGGTGGCCAAGAGTGGTAATGCCGCTAGTTCATCGCGCAGGGTGGCAATTTCAATTTGCAGCAAATAGCACGAGCTTTGGGTAAGCGCGCTCATGTGACGGAAGAATTTGCCGAACAGCGGCCCTTCGCCAAAACAATCACCTTGCCCTAGCACTCCCATCAAGACTTCCCGCCCGTCTTTATCGCGCAGCCGTAACTGTAATGACCCACGCAGCAAAAAGAACAGGTAGCGATAGCCGCGGCGTTGGCCGATTACGGTGGCGCCGCTGGGAAACACCCGGAAGATGCCGCGTTCGTAAAGTGTGACCAGCTCAGTCGTCGGCACACCGCGCAAGCAATCAAGTGCAGCGAGGGCTGCAATCGCGGCTTGTTGGCGCTGCTGGCGCTGAGCAGCGCGCGCTTGATCGAGTTGGTTGCGGGGGGGGCGCTTCAATGACGACATAGCTGGCTCTGCGGTACAATGACGGGGATAGAGTGATCTGCTTTGCATTGTACCATACACGTTGCCGAGGAGCGGTATAATAGAACGGCGGAAATCGCACCCACATAGGATACTTGCATGCCGTTGCGCAGTCTTACCGTTGATTTGGCTCGCGGCCACGCTCGCCAGTTGTTGCCCGATGAAGTGGAACGTGACTATTTGGGCGGGCGCGGGGCGATCGCTTGGTTGCTCTGGCATCAATTGGAACCGGATACCCCGCCGTTGTCGGCGGAGAATCTGCTGATCTTTGCCGCTGGGCCACTGGCCGGCAGCGTCGGTTTTGCCACCGGCGGTTTTACCGTCGGCACGCGCTCGCCCCTCACCGGCGGGATTGGTTATGGCTGGGCGCCGGGGCATTGGGGCGCTGCACTGCGCCGCAATAACGTCGATGTGTTGATTATCCGCGGTGAAGCGCCTGATTGGTGTTATCTGCTGATCGATGGCGATACCGTGCGTTTGCGTTCAGCGCGCCATTTAGTTGGGCGTGACACGGTGGCGACCGCTGTGACCCTTTCCACTGAATTGGGTGGTAATGTGCGTGTGCTGGCGGTTGGTCCAGCCGGTGAGGCCGGTGTCGCGTATGCCAGCATCGTCGCCGAGGGATTGTATCTGGTCGAACCGGCTGGCACCGGCGCAGTGATGGCCGATAAGAAACTGAAAGCGATTGTGGTGCGCGACCGCGCGCCGTTGCCGGTAGTTGACCTTGCCCGTATGCAGGCGGTTTTGCAGTCGATTCGGCAGCGCGGCGAGCAGCATCCGACCGCTAACGCGATCCGGGCTATCGGCAGCGCTGGTCTGTTGCCGGCAGCAATTAAACTCGGCGCGCTAACCAGTCGCGATGCCCGTGCGCCGGCTGATGGCGTGGCGATTGCTCGCACCTTCAGCGAGATCGCGCGGCGTGGCGGGCGGCTCGAACGTGGTTGCGCCGAGTGTCCATTGCCGTGCTATATCGATCTGCGTACCAAAAGCGGCGAGACCCATCCGTTGCCTAGCCTCGAACTGATCGCCGGCTTTGCCGCTCGTGTGGGCATTACCGACCCCGATGCAATGCTAGCGATTGCCGATCGCTGTTTGCGATTGGGGATTGATCCGGCGGCAGCAGCGGCAGCTATTGTCTTTATGACCGAAGCCCAAGACGAGGGTTTGGTGCGCCAACGCACGCTCAATTGGGGTGACAGCGCAGCGGTGATTGCGGCCCTCGACCGCATCAGCCAGCGTCAAGAGAAGCGGGATATTCTCTCGTTAGGCGTCGGAGAAATGCAAGAGGCGGTTTGGGGAACGGCGGCATTTGCACCGCAGGTGAAAGGCTTGGCAATGCCGGCGCTCGATCCGCGCGCGCTCACCGAGATTGGTTTGGCAATGGCGACCAGTCCAATCGGCGGCGATTATCGCTATGCGATGGCCTTTGAAGAATTGGTGGCCGAACCGCCGGCATGGTTGCCGCCGCCGGCCAGCGGCCCGCGTGAGAGCGAGGGGAAAGCGTTGCGCTTGATTTGGCACGAGCGCTTTGCGGCGGTGCTCGATGCCAGCGGCTTCTGCCGCCGGCTCGGCCTGATGGCCTATCAGATCACCCCCGGTGAGTTGATCGCGCTGATCGGCGCAGTGACCGGGCGCGCCGTTACCGGTGCCGATTTGGTGCGGATTGGCGAGCGGATTGTCACGCTTGACCGGCTCTTTACCCGCCGCTACGCTAGCAATAGCCAAGATACCTTGCCCGATCGTTATCTGCGCGAACCGCTGAGCAGCGGGCCGACCGCTGGCTATACGCCACCGCTCGACTCGTTGCTAGCCGAGTATTATGCGCGCCATGGTTGGGATGTTAGTGGTGACCCCACGCCGGCTCGGTTATCCGAATTGGGTATCAAACAACGCTAGAGCCGTACTATCGTGCGGCTCCAGTTGCTCCGTTTGGCAGAACATTGATGAACGATGCAAGAAGGTCTCTGTACATCGCTTTCGATGGAATGACCCGCTTGGAGAGGTGACGAAACTCCTCTCTTGCCTGTGGATAGAAGAGCGAATGCACGAGGTAGCAAAACCATTCCTTGGGTGGATGCGAAGCCGCACGGTCGTGCGGCTTTCCTTCCAACACCGGATCAATGATCGAATTCATACGTCCCACATACCAGTATGACGAGATTCGTTGTCAAGTTAGGCACTAGCGTACTAACCGCCGGCACTGACCGGCTGCACCGGCCCTATTTCGTCGAGTTGGCCCGCCAGATTGCCCGCCTCAAAGCAGACGGCCACGAAGTAGTGCTCGTCTCGTCGGGCGCGGTTGCCGCTGGTAAGGAACGCCTCGGCGTCGCGCCGCAGCAGCGCAGTAACATCCCGCTCAAACAGGTGTTCGCCGCCGTTGGCCAGAGCCGGTTGATGCATCTCTACGAGCAGATTTTCGAGCTGTACGGGTTGCAGGTTGCACAGGCACTGCTCACCCGCGATGATCTGCGTGACCGTCGCCGTTATCTGAATGCGCGGAATACGCTCACGCTCTGCCTCGCGCAAGGAATTGTGCCGATTATCAACGAGAATGACGCGGTGGCGACCGCCGAGATTCGAGTCGGCGATAACGATAATCTCTCGGCGCTGGTGGCCGGCTTGATCGACGCTGACCTGCTCTTGATCCTGACCGATATTGCCGGTCTCTACAGCGCCGATCCGCGCAGCGATCCTACCGCCGAGCTGCTGCGCGAAGTGCCTGTGATCGATGAGCGGATTTGGGCTATGGCCGGCGGCAGCGGTACGCATCGCGGCACCGGCGGGATGCAGACCAAGATACAGGCCGCCGATCTTGCCACCCGCTCCGGTGTGACGGTGGTCATTGCCGCCGGTCACGAGCCGGATGTGATCGCGCGGGTAGCTAACGGCGAGCGGATCGGCACCTTCTTTCCGGCCGCGACGACCCACCCCGATGCACGCCAACGCTGGATTCTGGCCGAAACGGTGCGCTTCTCACGGATTGTCGTTGATGAAGGCGCAGCGACAGCACTCACTCGCTACGGCAAGAGCCTGCTTGCCGCCGGCATCCGCGAGGTGAGCGGTGAGTTTGATCGTGGTCAGACGGTACGCATCTTTGCCCCTGATGGCCGCGAGATTGCCCGTGGGTTGACTCAGTATCGTGCAAATGATGTGCGCATGATCGCCGGTCTGCGCTCGCACCAGATCGTCTCAGTTTTAGGGTATGATTACGGGCCGGAAGTCGTCCATCGCGACGATATGGTCGTGTTGGCCGGATAACCTCATTGGTAGAGACGTTGCATCGCGACGTCTCTATGAAATGTTTCATAAGGAGCAACTCATGACCTCAATTGACGGGCCGGTGCGGGTGCGGTTTGCCCCTAGCCCGACCGGCAGCTTGCACATCGGTGGTGTGCGCACTGCCTTGTTTAACTGGCTCTGTGCCCGCCACTACGGCGGCCAGTTCATTCTGCGCATCGAAGATACTGATGAAAAGCGATTCGTGCCCGGCGCTGCCGACGATATTAGTATTTCGCTGCGCTGGGTTGGCATCGACTGGGACGAAGGCCCCGATGTGGGTGGCCCGTATGGCCCTTACGTCCAGTCGGAACGGTTTGAGCTAGGCATC
This sequence comes from uncultured Chloroflexus sp., assembly GCF_937951745.1. Classification (GTDB taxonomy): domain Bacteria; phylum Chloroflexota; class Chloroflexia; order Chloroflexales; family Chloroflexaceae; genus Chloroflexus. Next base: position 21,407 of record NZ_CALFBQ010000028.1, on the reverse strand, counting down.
TACCGGCCCTTTGTTGAGCAGTTGCTCGAGGCTGGTCTCGCTTATATGTCATTTACCACCGAAGAGGAGCTGGCGCAGATGCGGGCTGCTGCCGAGGCCGCTGGGATTAAGTCGTTTCGCTTCCGTGGCCCCGAACGCGACTGGCCGCTTGCCCAACAGCAGGAAATGGCGGCAAGTGGTAAGCCGTTCACGGTGCGTTTGAAGACGCCGCTCGAGGGTGAAACGCGCTTCCGCGATCTGATCCGCGGTGGTGATGAGATTGTAGTGCAAAATGACCAGTTGCAAGATATTGTGTTGATTAAATCGAGCGGGATGCCGGTCTATCATTTTGCCCATCTGGTTGATGACCATCTCATGAAGATCACCCACGTTATGCGCGGCGAAGAGTGGGTGCCGAGTACGCCGTACCACGTCTTGCTCTACGACTATTTTGGCTGGCAACGCCCGATCTTTGCCCATCTGCCGGCGATCTTACGCCATGATGGCAAGGGTAAATTGTCGAAGCGTAAGGATGATGTCGCGACTCACCGTTTTCGTGAGCGGGGCTATCTGCCGGAAACGATGCTCAATTATCTTGCCTTGCAAGGGTGGAGCTACGACGGTGTCACCGAGATTATGAGCCGTGATGAGTTGATTGAGCGCTTCACGCTTGACCGCATCCAGCCTTCGCCGGCGCGCTGGAACCCGGAAAAGTTGCGCGATATGAACGGCATCTACATCCGCAAACGAACGGCGGTAGAAGTGGCTGAGCTGGTGTTGCCGTTTATGCAGCGAGCTGGGTTGATCGGCGATCCGGCGAGCGATGCTGAGCGCGCCTATTTGTTGCGGCTGATCCCGCTTATCCACGAGCGATTGGAGGAGTTGCAAGAAGCGCCCGACTTGCTCCGCTTCTTCTATCGTGATGTAACGCCGGGCGAGACATATAACCCGGCTGACCTGATCCCCAAGAAGCACGATGCCGCGCAGACCATCGCTATGCTGCGCGCGGCTCACGAGGCGTTGAGCCGGCAAGCAGACTGGACGCCGCCGGCGTTGGAGGTGACGTTGCGCGGGTTGTGCGAGCAGCTTGCCGTGAAACCGGGGCCGCTCTTTGGCGCGATCCGCATCGCCGTTACCGGGCGTAGCGTGGCGCCGCCGTTGTTCGATACACTGGCCGGCGTGGGCCGCGAGCGCTCGTTAGCGCGGATCAAAGCAGCGATTGCTGCATTGGAGCAGATGGCATGAGCGAGCTGCACTGGGAGGCCAGTATCCATCACGACGGTTCGCCCGCCTATCTGCGCTTTAGCGGGCGCTTGGGCGATACCGCCGTGATCCGGCTTCGCCTTGACGCTGATGCACCGGTGAGCGCTGTCTTTCTTCGCACCTGCCCCGATGGTGAACAGCAGCTCACGCCGCTGCGTGCGGTTGGAGTTGACGGGGTATGTCGCTGGTGGCAAGGCGAGTTGCCGATCCGTATGCTGCGTACCAATTATCGTTTCTTGCTGCGCGCTGAGGATGGGACGCGGTGGTATAGTGCTGGCGGTGTAACCCGTCATTATCCGACCGATGCGAACGATTTCGTGGTACTGGCCAACTATCACGCGCCGAATTGGGTGCGTGATACGGTTTTTTACCAAATCTTTCCCGACCGTTTCGCGGATGGCGATCCGAGCAACAATGTACGCGACGGCGAATACCTCTACCACGGGCGGCCGGTGGTGGCGCGAGGCTGGCATGAGCTTCCACAGCGGGTCACTGGCTCTATCGAGTTCTTTGGCGGCGATTTGCAGGGCATTGCCCAACGCCTCGACTATCTGACCGATCTGGGCGTCTCGGCCCTCTACCTGAACCCCATCTTCCGCGCGCCGTCGAACCATAAATACGATGTCGAAGATTACACCAGCATTGATCCGCACCTCGGCGGCGAAGCGGGGTTGGTGCAGCTACGGCAGGCGCTCGACGAGCGTGCAATGCATCTAGTGCTCGATATTGTGCCGAACCACTGCGGTGTTACCCATCCGTGGTTTGTGGCCGCGCAAATCGATCCGCGCGCGCCAACTGCCGAGTTTTTCACCTTCCGCCGTCACCCTGACGACTACGAAAGCTGGTTGGGGGTCAAGACGCTGCCCAAGCTCAATTACCGCAGCGTGCGTCTGCGGGAAGTGATGTACGCCGGCCATGACGCGATCATGCGACGCTGGCTGCGTCCGCCTTACCGTATCGATGGCTGGCGGATCGATGTGGCTAATATGCTCGGTCGACTCGGCCCCGACAATCTTGGCCACAAGATTGGGCGGGGTATGAGGCGAGCGGTTAAGGCCGAACAGCCCAATGCCTATCTGCTTGGTGAACACTTCTTCGATGGCACCCCTCACCTGCAAGGGGAAGAGCTTGACGCCACGATGAATTATCAAGGCTTCACCTTCCCCGTTTGGCGCTGGCTAGGCGGGTTTGAAGTTAACCCGAATCGGCCCGAAGCCGATCCGCGCCCGATCGCCGCCGAGACGGTCGCTGCCCAGTGGACGGCATTCCGGGCGGCGATTCCGTGGCAAGTGGCGACGCAGCAGTTTAACCTGCTCGGTAGTCACGACACCCCGCGGCTGCGCACGATCGTCGGTGACGATCTGGCGCGGGTGCGGGTAGCGATGACGTTACTCTTCTGCTATCCCGGTGTGCCCTGCATCTACTACGGCGACGAGATTGGGCTGGCCGGCGGCGGTGATCCCGATTGCCGGCGCACAATGCCGTGGGATGAAGCGGAGTGGGATCGCGACCTACGTGCCTTTGTGCGGCGGTTGGCGCATCTGCGGCGCACTGCGCCGGCATTGCGCTGGGGCGGTTTCCAGCAGCTCTATGCGCAGGGCGAAACGATCGCTTTCCAGCGTGAAGCGCCGGAAGAGCGACTGATTGTCGTTGCTCGCCGCAGCGACGATGGACTGCGGGCATTGCCGGTGCGCCACGCCGGTCTTGCCGATGGTGTGCGTCTGTGCGAACTCTTCACCGGCGCCGAGACGGTTGTCTGCAATGGGAGATTGGATATTGGCAGGTTGCCAGCAACCGGTGTGCAGGTATGGCGATTATGATGGTGGTAACGGGTCGCATCAATGGAAAGGGCGGGTGTCATACCCGCCCTTTCTGTCATTCCAACCATCCTGTGTCAAAATGATGGCGGCTGATATTGGTGCGGCGGTGATGGCTGGCTGTTCCGATAGGCGAAATACGCTTGGATGTCAGGCTGGTTGTAAAACACCAGACTGAGAATGCCAAAGACCATTGAAATAACATTGCCGGTAACAATGTTAACGATCTGCATAATCGCTAGCGTCCTGTTTGGTTGTACCGGCTGGGGCGGATTGCGGAGCGGTTTGTAGGCATACATACCGGCTACAATCGCCACTGCAATCGAGTAGATACCGAGCGGAATGCCGCAGATTGTGATCATCCAAACAAGGCCGCTCAGTCCACTCAGTACTGCATCAACAATCGCCATGATGCCAATGGCTTGGACAGTGCCGGGCATTGTTGTACCGGTGTACCCCGGCGTCCCTTGATACTGTATCTGGTACGGTTGCTGATACGGTGACTGAGGAGGTTGATATCGACTGTAGTCCTCTGGGCGTTGTGGATCGCTCACGCTGTGCCCTCCTTTCCCCTTGGAAGATGTTTTTCCTACGCGCTGAAGTGCGAAGATGCTATGTTCGAACCTAACATAGCTTTATCTTAGCACAGTGAGAGCCGCGTGACCATCTTGACAAGAAATACCATCAATATTAATATTGATAACGATATTAGAATTTGTTATCATTCAGAGAAAGGTATAGCTTATGCTTCCAGCGTGGTTCACGCACAACCGTCTGTATGATCTCGCGCGCAGTGGTCGGCGTTTAACGTCATGGTGGGGCGTGATCGGGATTGGCGTACTGATAGTTTTTCTCTCGCAAGTGTTTGCGTTTCCGATAGTTCTGGCAAAGCTAGCGTTAGGGGGTATGAGCAGTGCCTCATCCGACCTCCTGCCCCCACTCGTTTCAGGGTTCTGGCTGTCACTCACGCTTGCCGTCTCGTTTGGCGCGATGATTGTGCTGGTGTGGTTGTGGATTCGGTTGTATGAGCGACGCGGTATGGCAACAATCGGTTTCGAGCCACAGCGGGCGCTCTTCTTCTACGGACGAGGCTTGCTCGTGGGGCTAGCTTCATTCTGTGCCGTCGTTGGCTTGCTGGCGCCTTTCGGCTTTGTCGCCGTAGAAGCTGGTGATCCGGCGCAGGTTGGCCTAGCCGCGCTTGGTGGCGTGTTGTTAGTGCTCATCCCCGGCTGGCTGATCCAAGGTGCGGCTGAAGAGGTGCTGACGCGCGGCTGGATGTTGCCCACCCTCGCGGCGCGCTACCGTCCTTGGGTTGGTGTGCTGATCTCGTCACTCTTTTTTGCCGTCATGCATGGGTTGAATCCCAATCTCAGCGTGCTCGCACTACTGAATCTCGGTCTGTATGGTCTCTTCGCTGCACTCTACGCCCTCCGTGAAGAGTCGCTGTGGGGGATTTGTGCCTTCCATTCGGTCTGGAATTGGGCGCAGGGTAATCTCTTTGGTTTCGAAGTGAGCGGGCAAATGGTGAGTGGTGGGATGCTGTTCAATCTCATGGAGACCGGCCCCGATTGGTTTACCGGCGGCCCATTTGGCCCAGAAGGTGGCCTTGTGACAACGATCGTGTTGGTCATGAGTATGGCGATCATTTGGTGGTGGCCGGCTACTAGCCAGAATCCAGCAGGCCAGCCGGTGACCGTTGACCGTTAGCGCAACGGATGATTGTAGCGGGCGGTAGCTTGACTACCGCCCGCTGTCGTTTACGGCAAACTCACCAATAAGACCCCCACCAAAATGCCGGCTACGCCAAGCCATTGGCTCCGCGCCAGCCGCTCGCGTAGCACTAGCCACGCCAGCACAACCGTCACAGCGCTGAAGATCGAGGCGAGTGCCGTGACGACGCTGACGTAGGCGGTAGCAATCCCGGTGTTGAAGCTGAGGAAGGCGATGGTGTCGAGCACGCTGGCCGCGATGATCAGACCACCGCGCGCCGCGGTCAATTGCGGCAGCGCCGGTCGGCTGAAGGCGAGGATCATCGCTGCTGCCAATACCGTCACGACCCGCCCGATCAAGACTGGCCATGCGATGCCGAAGGTCGCTGTGATATCACCGATCAGCCAAAAGAAGAGACCAAAACTGATCGCCACCCCAATCGCTTCCGGCACGCCGCGCAGATTGGTGTGCGCTGTCCCCGGCCCGCGTGACACTACGATCACCCCACCGATCACGAAGCCGGTGCCGGCCAGCGTGATCATGCCCAACGTCTCGCCATCGAGGAGCGCCAACGCTGCCGTCACTGCCGCAAAACTGGCCGAGATCGGCGAGACGATGGCCAGCGTGCCGATTGTGAAAGCGCGGTAGAGCAACAGCGTGCCGGTGACATTGAGCAGATTGACCGCCACCGCTGCCAACCAATCCGGCCCCCATGGCGGCAGCGGATCGCCGCGACCAAGGAGTACTAGACCGATGGCCACGATACCAGCCATCTGGGCGAACAAGAGTGTCCATTGCCAGCCGAGCTGGCGAGTAGCGCGGGTGATCAGGAAATCACCGGTTCCCCATCCTAACGCAGCAATTAGGCCGTAGATAATGCCCATAGTAATGTCTCAAGCTGCCTCTCTGCTGGTCCTCCCCTCCTAACGTCGCGCACAAACCGCACGAGCGTCGAATCCGTTGGCAGCAGCGATGCCAGCGTCATAAGGCGTAAAGCGTGCCCTCTGTCATTGCGAGGGCGTAACCCGTCCGAATCAATCTCCTGCAATGGCGCGAGCGTGCTGCTGCGAGTATTCGCCTCTCTAAACGGCTGGCATCATTGGCACTGCCACAAGCTATCAATCGCCAGTTTCAGCCAGACACAGGCGCCGCGGGCCAAACCATCGCCACTACCGGCGAAACTACTGCCTTCGCCCGCGAAAATAGCCGGCGCGAAAGGCAATCGCGGCCACAACCGCCACAAGGATCAAGACGATAAGGCATTCGACAATGCTAATACTTAACATAAAATCATTGTGGGGATCAGCATATCATTTCGCGCAATGCAAAGAGGTAGTGTCCCCAAGTAGAAGAGATCGCTGCGCGCACACCGTGTGCGCACCATTACAACCTCTCAACATCACGAAATGATATTCAGCGGTAGTTCCGCTTTGTTCCAGTATACCGTATTTAGCCCCGCTGCTGGTCGTGCTACAATAGCGCCGATATGGAGCGACTCATTGCCTTGCATAGCCGGTTACAACTCACCATTACCATCGTGATCGCGGTTGGCGTGCTCTGGGCTTTGGTGATAGCATGGCGCAATCGTGGCGGGATGCAGCCGCTAAGTGGGATATTGCAACTGCTGATCATGGCGCAGGCGGCCATCGGGCTTCCCTTGCTTTGGCAGGCCGATCTTGCCCGGATGGCGTTGCACCTCATCTACGGTGTGGTGGCGGTGGCCCTCATCCCGGCAACCGCGCTGGCGGTGCGTGACCGGCCTGTGCGAGTGGTCGGGTTGTCGTATGCCGGCATCTTGTTGATGCTCTTGATCGTGGTGGCGCGGCTCTACGAGACCGGAGGATGAGCATTGTCCGCACGCTTCGATTTCATCATTGTTGGCAACACCGCTGCTGAAGCGGCGCTTGCTGCGCTCTTAGCCAACGACGGCCACGCGGTGCTGCTTACCGGTGCCGGAGCTTTGCAGCCGGTGGTGCGTTGCGGTAATTGCTGGTACGATACCGTACCGCCGCAGTGGGCCGGTGTGCGTGATGGGCCGTATGCGCAGATCGCGGCGTATCTGGGGGTCTACCTACCGGTTGTGCGGCGTGACCCGGCGTGGCGGCTGTATCTAGCGCAGCGAGTGATTGACGTGCCCAGCGATCTGGGCCAGTGGCGCCGGAGCCGGCGCGCACTCTTTCCTGCTCAAGCTGATGCCGCCGGTCGTTTCTGGCAAGCCCAAGAGACGGCGGCTGCTGCGGCGTTGCGCTTGGCCGAGCGGTTTGATCCACTGGCCCAAATGCAAGTGCTGCGCCAGCAACGGTTGACAGCAGGCGATATGTTGTGCCGCTACGGTATCGTCGATCCGGCGCTGCGCAACGTTGTGGATACGATCCTTGCGGCCAGCGGTCTGCCGGCAAGCGATCATTGTCCGTGGCCGGCTGGTAGTGTGGCGCTCCTTCCCCCTGCTGAAACCGTGGCCGGCGATGCCGGGACGCTCATCCGCCTCTTTACCGATGCCTTGATCCGCGCTGGCGGTGAATGGCGCGCTAAACAGCGGGCAGTGGCTCTGATCACCACGCCTATCCGGGTGGCAGGGGTGCGCTTCGCTAATGGCGAAGAGGTGTTTGCCCGTGCCATTGTCCTTGGCCCAGCGGCATGGCGCTTGGCCGCGCGCACCGGTGCGCGTTCGCCAATCATCGCGACCGGCTACTTTGCTGTTGAACGCTCGCGCCTGCCCGCTGACACACCCCTCTACCAGATTGTGGCCGGTTCTTCGCTACCGGTGACGATTAGTCTCTCCCCGGCTGCTGAAACGGAGACGCACCGGCGTGTGACCGTTGCGATGCGGCTCGCTAGCCCAGAAGTCGCGCAGTTGAGCCGCGCCACTCCGCATGAACGGCGCCAGCTACGGCAGGCGCTCGGCGCGGTCTTGCAAGCCGCCGTTGCAACCGCGCTGCCAAGTTTGGCGAACGAGAAGCTGGATGGGTTGACGACCGCTCTGCTCCCCGATCCAACCATCCCGCCCACCCGCCCGCCGGCAGCGCAAGCTGGTTTGTGGCTGTTGCGACCAGCGTCATGGCTGCCGCCGGGGTACGACAACGGCAGTAGCGTGGTGTCCCTCTACCGGCAGTTGCGCGGGTTGGTATCTTGAAACATAGCCCGCTATAATATCCGGTATCATTGCTGGTGGTTGTCACCATTTATTCCTGCACTGTGAGGAACAGCTTATGGACGATGTAGTCATTGTGAGCGCAGTGCGCACGCCGATTGGCCGCTTTAACAGCGCCTACAGCGGCCTCGGCACCATTGATTTAGGCGCAGCTGCCGTGCGGGCTGCTGTGCAACGGGCCGGGATCGAACCGGCAATGGTCGATGAATGTATCATGGGGTGCGTCGTTACCGCCGGTTTGGGCCAATCACCAGCCCGGCAAGCAGCGCTCCGCGGTGGTTTGCCAGACTCGGTTGGCGGGTTGACGGTCAACAAGGTCTGCGGCAGTGGGCTGAAAGCCGTTATGGTTAGCGCGGCGCTGATCAAGGCCGGCGAAGCCGACGTGCTGGTGGCCGGCGGCATGGAGCATATGAGCAGCGGCCCTTACTTGTTGCCGCAGGCGCGGCACGGCTATCGGCTAGGTCACGGCCAAGTGATCGATGCCACGGTTCACGATGGGTTGTGGTGCGCATTTGAAAACCATCATATGGGCGCTGCCGCCGAATGGATTGCGCGCACGTTTCACGTCACCCGCGAACAGCAAGACGCTTATGCGCTGCAATCGCACCAGCGCGCGATCGCAGCCCAAGACCGCGGTGCCTTTGACGAGGAGATTGTGCCGGTGACAGTGCCGGGACCGAAAGGGCAGACTAACGTGGTGACAGTTGATGAAGGGCCACGGCGCGACACCTCGCTGGCGGCGCTGGCCAAGCTCAAACCGGCGTTTGTCGCTGATGGCACCGTCACTGCTGGTAACGCTCCCGGCATTACCGATGGCGCGGCAGCAGTGGTGTTGATGAGCGCCAGCCGGGCGGCCCAGTTGGGTTTGCAACCGCTAGCCCGGATCGGAGTGGCTGCGCAGGCAGCGGTCAAGCCGCTTGAAGTTTTCACCGCGCCTGCCTTTGCGATCGAACGGTTGATGAAACGCGCCGGGCGCACGCTCGACGATTACGATCTGTTTGAAATTAATGAAGCGTTTGCGGCGCAAGTCATTGCGAATCTCCGTGCTCTTGCCCTCGACGCTGACCGGGTGAATGTCCATGGCGGCGCGATTGCGCTCGGCCATCCGATCGGTGCGAGCGGTACGCGCGTGCTGGTGACGCTGATCTCGGCTCTGCGGCAACGCGGCGGTAAACGCGGCATCGCTGCCCTGTGTCTTGGTGGTGGTGAAGCCGTCGCGCTGGAAGTTGAAGTGCGCTAACCTCAGCCGGAGCGACGTTGCTCGCCAACGTCGCTCCTTCACCAGAGGACTAAATGCCAGCGTTGGGGGATACGAGCGCCGCTAGGGGGGTAGGCGTCTGCAGCGGCATAGTAAAAACAACCCCTCACCTCACGCCGCGCTGTACCGCCAGACGACCAACATCGTCAAATCATCCTCTGGCTGCTGGCGCATCGTATACGCCATCACTGCCCGTTGTATGGCTTCGAGATGACGCGCGCCGTTGAGTGCCGGATCGATCGTTGCCAGCAGCCGTTCCTCGCTAAACAGCGCGCCGTTGGGTGACCGCGCCTCGGTGACACCATCGGTGTAGGCGAAGAGCCGATCGCCTATCTCTAGCTTGGTTGTCTCGGTTGTAAAGCGCGCATTGGTGATCCAGCCGACGGCTGGCCCGGTCGATAACAACATTTCAACCCTACTATCGGCACGGATCAAAATCGGCACTGGGTGGCCGGCATTCACATACTGTACGGTTCCGCTGGCCGGATCAATGATCGCAAAGAAAATGGTCGAGAAGGTGCGACTCGCGTGATGGTGGCGCGCAATATACTCGTTGGTCATCGCTACAGCGCGCAGTGGATCGTCGCCGTTCAGCGCGGCTTGTTCAGCAAACGCGCGCAAAAGCGACCGGGTTAACGCCATAAAGATCGCTGCTCCCACACCTTTATCACAAACATCACCCAGCAGACAAACCAGCCGTTGATCGGGCAAGATAAAGGCGTCATAAAAATCACCGGCTACTTCTCGCGCCGGCACAAACGCTGCTGCGATCTCCCAGCCGTCAATGTGCGGTAGACGTTCCGGCAAGAAATCGGCTTGCATGCGCCGCCCCAGCTCGAGTTCATAGCGGATCGCTATCAGATGCGCTTGCTCTTGGTCGCGCAACCGTTTTCGTTCCAGACAAGCATTCACTTTGGCGTGCAGCAGGGTCGTGTTAATTGGCTTTGTGAGGTAATCTTCGGCGCCGGCATCAATGCACCGCACCACATCGTCGATCTCATCAATCGCCGAAATCACGATGACCGGAATGTGGCGCATCTGTGAGTCGCACTTGAGCTGATCAAGCACGGTAAAGCCATCCATTTCGGGCATCATGAGGTCAAGCAGAATGACATCGAAAGGTTGCTGCTGCGCATATTCCAATCCCTGCCGCCCGTGGATCGCTGTGACGACCGTATGGCCGCGCCGGTCGAGCTGGCGCGCAAGCAAGTATCGATTGTGTTCACTGTCATCAATGACGAGTATCCGGCCGGGAGGTTGGTTTGCCATAGGCGATAGTTACGAAACCGGTTTCAGTATCTTCTAACAATTAAATCATTGGCGATCCGGCTAGGTTCGTTAATGGCGCATCGCAACAGCACAGGCAATACGGCATCTTTAGTGTGCCACTTCGCTGACCTCACTCCATCAGATGCCGGAATGAAGCTTTTGTGGGAAGCGCGATCCTTGGCTTCGCTTAGATTAGATATAGTCTGGATGGGCCAAAGTCTGTTGTCAAGCAGACATCTTGGTCATGACGTGCATAGCCAAGAGACTATCATACCATAGTCCATCGGCGGTTGGCTATGCGCGAACAGTGGCTTGCTGGTAGGCTGCTTCAGCAATTGGGGCGAGGTTCGGCCATGCCAAGCGGTGTGACGCTGCTCTTGCGGCAGCGCGCAAGCGGGTGCGCGCCGTTTCGTCGGCTAACAATTCAAGGGTTGCGGCGGCCAGCGCCTGCGCATCGCCGGGCGGCGTCAGGATGCCGGCGTCAGGCGCGAGGTAGTCGCGGGCCGTGCCGACATCGCTGGCCACAATCGGCAAGCCCGCGGCGAGCAGTTCCACGAGTTTGGCCATGCCGCGCGCGCGGTTGATCAACGTATCGCGAATCGGCGCTAGCGCCACATCGGCGCTGGCAAGCAATTGAGGAATCGCCGCCGGTTCTTGCCAGCCACGGTTATCAATCATCGCTGCCCAACCTTGCGTTGTGGCCAGCGCCAAAAGCTGCTGCTCTTCGCCGCGCTCGCCTTTGCCGATCAGCAAGAGGCGCGCGTCAGGTCGCGCGCGGTGGATCGTCGCTAGCGCGGTTGCTACTTCAGCCAAATCGAGTTCCCAGAAGCGGGTGTAGAGGAGAATGGTGGGGTGAGGTGTAGGCTGCAGCGGTAACGGTTCAGTAGCTGGCGCGCCGTTTGGTAGATAAAAAACGCGCTGCGGGGGCACACCCATGGCCCAGACCAAGGTTTCGAGTGTATGCGAAACGACCGTGACCGCGCCGGCGCGGCGCGGCAGATCGCGCTCTTGCCACGCAAATAACGCCTTGGCCGGTGGCGGATATGGTAGCAAGTCGTTCCATCCACCCGACCCTTCCCAATCGTCGCAATCAACCACGAGCGGCACTCTGCCACGAGCTAGCACTGCTAACCCGCCGAATCCTTTGGGTTTGAAGAGGTGGAGTACATCGGGCTGTAACCGGCGCGCCCTGCTCCAGAGCGCCACAGTATGCCAGAGGGCTGCTGGCGGGCCGCCGAGAGGTGGTGTGGGGGTATGGGTCACCGTTACCCCGCTGTAGTCGCGGGTTGTGCCGCCATCAGCCGGATTATGCACCGGCGGCGCCAAAATCGTAACGGTGTGGCCGCGCCGGTGCAACGCCTGCGCCAATGGCAACATCCGGGCCAGTAGGGTGCCCTTCGGTCTGATGCCGAAGGGCGCGATCATCACAATGCGCATCAGCGGCCAGCTCGGATAATCTCCATCATCTCTTCCACCCGCGTCACCTTTACCCGTGGCCGGCCTTGTGCCGCTCCCTGCGCCATTTCATACTCGTTCAGCCGCTGCCAATCAGCGTAGGTGACAAAATCAACCCCGCGCTCGCGCAACAGATCGGTGATGTCGCCGGCGGGCGGCGTGTTCGGCAGGTTGGGCAAATCAGCCAGCATCTTGTTGACGGTGGCAACCGCGTCGGGTTTGTTGGTTCCGATCACGCCTGACGGGCCGCGCTTGATCCAGCCGACCACGTATTCGCCGAGGATCGGTTCACCGTTTGGCCCATTCAGCACTCGGCCATCGCGATTGGGAATGGTGCCGCTCGCTTCATCAAACGGTACGTCGGGCAACGGCTCGCCGCGATACCCAACCGAGCGCAAGACCATACCACAGCTCAACTCTTCAGTCACACCGGTGCCACGCGGGCGTAAGCTGCCGTCGGCAGCCTGCACCAATCTGTTACGCTCGATCGTGACGCCGGTCACCCGGCCATCAACCCCGTGAATAGCAATAGGGGAAACAAGGAAGCGCATGACGATCCGGCGTGGCGCGCCGGTGGCGCCGCGGGCGGCATATTCGCGCAGCATCTCAACATTCTTCGCCGCCGTTTTATCCTCGGCCATCGCCGCTTCACTCAGCGGATCAAGTTCAAGGTCGGCCGGATCGACAATGATGTCAACTCCCTTCAGCTCACCAAACTCCTTCAATTCTGGATTGGTGAAGGCGGCCTGCACCGGCCCGCGCCGGCCTAACATCACCACTTCGCGTACCTTGCTCTGGCGCAGCGCGGCCAGTGCGTGGTCAGCAATATCGGTTTTCGCCAGCTCATCGGGATCGCTCACCAAAATGCGCGTCACATCCATCGCCACATTCCCGTTGCCCACCACCACGACTCGCTCAACGTTCAAATCAACTTCAAGATCGCGGTAGTCGGGCCGGCCATTATACCAGCCAACGAAAGCGGTTGCCGGCATGCTGCCGAACAAATCCTCGCCGGGAATGCCCATGCGCCGATCTGACTGCGCGCCGACGGCGTAGACGATCTGATCGTAATAGGAGCGCAGGTCAGCGTGGGTTATATCAACCCCAAAAGTGACGTTGCCGAAATAGCGAACGTTGGCGTGGGCGGCTAGCTTGTCGTAAATGCGCGTCACCGCCTTGATCGATTGGTGATCAGGGGCAACTCCCTCGCGCACCAATCCATAAGGGGTGGGGAAGCGGTTGAAGATGTCGATTTGGCAGACCAGATCTTTTTGTTTGAGCAACGCTTCAACAGTGTAAAAACCGGCCGGGCCGGCGCCAATAATCGCGACGCGCAGCGGACGCTGAGCGCTTCCCAGAGGTTCACTCACGGCGCACTCCTTTGTTGTCGTTTTGTTGCCTCTTGTCCGATTGTGATATACCGCACAGATACCCGCAATGTACCATGGCTCTTACGTCATGTCAAACGGTGCTGTACCGCTTGCTTGAACCGGTGTTCGTTTAGTGCTGTTTTCCCCCGTTGTGAGCAGTGATCTCTATGCCGTGCTCTTCTAAAGCGGATCGTTATCGCGTTGTTCGGCAAGCTTTCAGAGCGTAGCATTGGGTTTGCTCAGGCGGATATGCCAATCCTCTCTTCGCACCTTTTGTTGAAGGGTGGACAGAATATTGGTAGAGTACAACTGTTGATCGCTGTGCGATGCCTCAAAGCCCGGCGCTGCATTCCCCTCTCCCGCATCGGTGGGAGAGGGCTGGGGGTGAAGGTGAACCAGCGTAGCTCAATGTCATCAACCATATTTGCCTTCATGGTTCTGTCCGCCCTTGAACTCCCCTTGTGGGAGAGCAAGAAAGAGGGGATGAGGACAACCAAGGCATAAGAATGCGGGAAACATCTATCGCGCTCCTCAAACGCTCCATTATGAGATTTATTCTCCCGCTACCTGCATCATCACCGGTTCATCATCACCATTCACCAACAGCGCCCGTCCCGGCGGTTGCTCACTGGGGCGTTGATCAGGCAGTGGTAGATTAAGGCCGAGCAAGCGTGTGCCGGTGTCGTAACGACCCGGCCAGAGTACGATCCCGTTGCGCGCACCGTCAAGTGCCCGCAGCAGCGGATCATCGGCATAGCTGATCCCAGCGGCAATGAGCAAGTGAAATGGTTCGTTGCCGGTTTGAGCCAATTCGACTAACTGATTGAATAGATTGGGCGTTGCGCTGTAGCTCTGGGTAAAGTGGTCACGCCAGCGTTCGCGACACAGGTGGTAATCGTCAATGATCAAGAGTTGCCGGTTAGTTGCCTCGCGGCGCAATGCGCTAAGTTCATCGTTTAGCATTGCCAGTCCGGCTTCGTCAGCGATGTAGCGCACGGTTGGCGTAAGCGCGCGCAACCGGTTCAGACTGCGGCGCGGCCCGTCGATGATGATCAAGTGTGCTGGCGGTGATGCCGTTAATGCGCTGTGAGCTAGGGTGAGTAGGGCCGTGCTTTTGCCGCTGCGACGCGGCCCGATTACCAGTGCGTGTGGTGTTTCCGAGCTGAGGTGCAGCTCTACCGGCCCCGGCGGCTCTGCCGCCCAACTGCATGGTAGGCGCAGGCCGGCAATGCATTGACTGGCCGCCGGTAAGGCGCTTCTGGCCAAGCGTTCGGGCAGCAACGCCAACGGCGGCGGGCCGCCGGCGATTAGCGGCGTGGTGTGCGCTAACGTAGTCACTTGCGCCCGGATAGCTAGCGCTAGCTCGCGACTGTCACTAGCTTCGACGCCGCCTGCCGGCAGCGCAATCTGCACTTCCAGCAGACCTTCTTCGCTATGCTGCCAGTAGCCGCGCCCGGCTATAGCTGGCGGCAGTTGGGATGGCGGCCGCTGGCCAAAGGCATCGGCGTAGTCGTTGAGATCAGGCATTCGCAGGGCCAGCCGTTGCTCGAACTGCGCCGCTAGCCGGTAGGGGAAGTCGGATGGCCGCTCGGCACTCACGATTAGGCGTAACCCTAGATCGCGCCCATTGCGAGCTAGTCGGACTAATTCGGCTAAGTCGCTCTCGCCATAGGCGTCGCGGAGTTCATCACGCACCACTGCTAGCCGGTCAATGACGAGCAGCACCGGCGGTCCCGGTGGTTGGCCGGCGCTCACGCGCATGCGCCGTTCGCGCAGGAGGTTGTCGAGTTGGCGCAAGAGGGTGATGAGCGCCTCGCGATCGAAGGGTTGCACCATGGCCCCAACGTGCGGGAGATCGGTCAAGGCGCTCAAAAGCCGGCCATCGCCATCGATCAGATAGCACCAGAGCGCATCGGGCGCACATCTCCCGGCAAGGTCGAGGATGATGCGGGCCAAAGTCACGCTCTTGCCACTGGCTGGCCCGCCAAAGATCGCCAGATGACCGGTATTGAGATCGATCACCAACGGGATTTGCCGGCTCTGCTGCGGTATGTCAAGCAAACCGGCCACTGCCTGCAAGCCGCTCACCGCCGTATGGAGAGTCAGATGTGCCGGCAGTGGTGGCTGCCAAATAGGCGGTGGTTGCCAGTTGAGCGCGGCTAGATGAGCGATCCCGGCTGCGCAGAGTCGTTGGGTTATCGCTTCAAGATCACTCTGGCCGTCTGGTTGAGTAGCCAGTCGGGCCACTTGTATGAGCCGCACCTCGCCGCCGCTGCGCACGTATGCCCGTCCGGGCAGTTGTGGCGGCAAAAAGGCGGCGTCAGGACGTTGCAACATTTCGCGGCTGTCTTCGCTGCTGCCTAGCCGCAAAGCGATGAAGTAGCTCAATTGGCTGCGGATCTCGTCGCTGACCACCCGCGCCGGTTGTTGGGTAGCGATCAACAGATATACTCCCAGTGAACGTCCCTGCTTGACAACTCGCACCAGTGCGCTGACAAAATCGGGACAACTGCGGGCCATTTCATCAAATTCGTCGAGCACGATCAACAGGTTCGGCAACGGTTCTAGCGGGTGTTGGCGTGCTAGTGCGCGATAATCGGCGATGTTCTCGATATGGATGCCATACTGTTCGGCGACGGTGCGCAGCATAGTCTTGCGCCGTCGCAATTCGCTGTTGATGGCAGCGATGGCACGTGTTGCCAAGCGATCGTCGAGATCGGTCACTAATCCCGTGGTGTGGGGGATATGCGCAAACGGAGCGAGCGCCGCGCCGCCCTTGAAGTCGATCAACAGCACGTTGAGCCGGTCAGGGCCATGGGTAGCGGCCAACGCGACAATGATGGTTTGCAACAACACACTCTTGCCAGCGCCGGTCGCGCCAGCGATAATGCCATGCGGACCGTGGCATTGTTCGTTCAGATTGAGGAAAAACGGCTTTCCTTCCCCTAAAGCGCCGATTGGCGTCTCGTGCCATGCTAATGGTGGCGGTTGCAACCAGCGCAGCGGAATGCCATCGCCGGTCGGCAGCTCAAGCAGCTCTAGCAAGCGGGCATGGCGTGGCAGATGCTGGCCGGCCCCGATTTCAGTCAGGCGGATGGTTGCCAACCGGTTGGCGAGTTGCTCTATGCTGGCTCGATCGAGCAGGTCGGGCTGGAAGGGAGTGGCTGGCCATGCTTCGCCTGCCCGTGTCCACCTTCCTATTCGTTGGTCAACTTCGACCACTGCTGCGCAGTATTCGGGCACGTTGGCCCAATCATCGGCCAATACTACGACAATCAGACCATACGCGCCGCCATCGCGAAGGAGTTGGCCGAGCGCGGTGTGCGTTGCAACTAGCGCGGCGCTATCAACAATGATCACGACTGGCACCGGGTTGGCCGCTGCTGCTTCGCGCCGCCGGCTCAGTTCGTCTAGCAGGAAAGTTAAAAGGCGGTCGATCGCTGTCGGTTCAATCGCGGCCAAGATCCGCCCGGCCTGCGGTTCGCCCGGTGTCTGGCTGTGAGGCAGGCGCGCCATCCATTGCCAATCGGTCGCCGTATTCTTCTGCGCAATCAGCGCAATGCGCAGTTCAGCCGGCGCGTGCAAGGTGGCCGCTTGCGCCAGCAGCGCATACGCTAGCCCTACCACTGCCGGTCGCGGTCCGGCAATGCCGAGCGAACCGAGCTGGCGCAATGGCAAGCAGATCGGCACCTGATGTAAGCTGGCGTATTCGGCCAGAAGCTGGTCGATCCGGCGGTCAGCCGGTGCTCCCGGCTGAAACGCGGCGCGGCTTGTCGCCGGCAACGTTCCGTTGCCCACACGCAATTCTAGCGCATCATCATCACTCAGCCGGCGTTCCCACAGCCGTGGCTCCGGCGCGCGTGACCGACCATCGGCCCCAGCGATCCGCAATAGTTCTGCTGGATCGGGCGCTAAGTAGCGCCGGGCAGCGCGCTCTTCTTCGTGCAAGCGGCGTAAGCGAGCGCGCGCTGCGGCCAAGCGATCGTTGAAGAGTGTCTGCTGCTCAGCATGGGTATGCGCGTTGCGCCGGGTAGTTTCTCGCTCGTTGAGCAGCGTGATGCCGCTACTGAGCAATCCTAACACCAGCGCCGGCAATGCTGCTAACCATGAACCGTAGCCGATCAGCGCACCGGCGCTGAACAGCAACGCTGCGATTACCGGTAACAATGCCTGTAGCCACATTGTTGCCGCGCGTGGCTGCGGCGGGTTGGGCGGAACGGGTAATTCCACCGTCTCGGCGCGCCAGCGCGGACGCAGGCGGGGTGGACGGTTAAACGAACTAGGGTTGTCCTGCATAGTTGGTTGCTGGCTGAGTAGCTTGCCGTTCGTAGTTAATCCGATCTTGCTCAGCGCGCGCCCGCGCGCTGGCTTGGGCGATAGCATTGGCCGCATGTAAGCATTGTTCGCGCAAGCGAATAGCTTCGACCTGTAGCGCAGCGTGGCGTGCAGCCCACTCGCGCTGGCGCGGCCCCTCCCATCCGGTTAGGAGCGCACTGGCTGTACTCGCTCGTTGCCGGGCCGCCGCATCGATCGCGCTCGCAATGCGCCGCAATGCGCCACTTGCTTCATCGGCGGCGTTCCAATCCCACCAAACATCGCTCCGGCCTGACATAGACAGCTCCTCCTATGCCGATAACGGCGGTTCCTGAAACCAGTCAGGATCGACCGGCGGTAGTTCGGGCAATATCGGTAGAGGCAGCAACTCAAATTCGGTGGGATCAATCGTGAACGGCAACGTTTGTGCCTCAACTGGCAGTCGGCTGTAGTCGAACGTTTCGTAGGCACTATGCGCTACACTCGGTTGATCGAGCTGGTGGTTGTCTAGCTCGAATACCACAGCACGGTAGCGCGCGTCATCGTGCCCGGCACCGACCGATTTCGCGAGCGTATCGTCACTGTCAACGTAATGCCGCACGGTGACTAGCTGACCATTAATCTCTGACGGTGCGTCATCCCATTCGCCGTGCGGGCGCACGGCGCCAAGCGTAACGACGCTGGCTAATTGAACCTGACGCTGAGCCAACGCAGCTTGCACCACTGGATCGTTACTTAACAGAATGCACATCCCGCCCCCCATACTATGTCCCATCAGATGAAGGGTACTGCCTGCCGGCATCTGCTCAATCAGGCGCATGATCCGCTCGCGCACAGTTTGGTAGTAGGCATTGTGATCAAGCCGCTCTTTCCCGCTGGCCGTCTCGATCACCGAAACCAATCCATTTGTTCCGTATGCCATATTGTCGAGATTGAGACCGCTGATTCCAACGACGTATTCATCTTTGCCGACCCGCGCTGCCCGAACTTCTTCGCCGAGGTATGGGCTGATCAAGCTGTGTGGTGTCGCCTGCAACGCTCTCGGTGTGATCCGATACGGACGGTTCGGATCGACCATGCACTCGTTCGGCGGGAAGACAGCGTGTACATCGGCGTAGCCATCTGGTTCAGCTTCCGGCCCGGTAGTTGGTCGTGTGAGCGGTCTCAACATCAGGTTGAAGCGTGTATTGCGGTTGAGCTGTTCGAGCTGGCTCACTAATGCGCGCATTTCCTCCAGTGATAGATATTGAAATGCGTCGATCCAAAAACCGCTTTCTAACAGCTTCGGTACGTCAGCCGGATTCTGGATGATTGCAGGCAAACGTGGGCCGCTAATGAGGCCAAGCATCCCACCTGCTTGGACGCAGATGAGCCAGAGCATAGCCGGATGAAGCGCAAGATCGGCTCTGCTTGTTGCGATCGTGCCGCTCATCACGAGACTTTGCTGTAACAGATGCCAGCTCTGCGCGCGGTTGGGCAAGAGTGGCAGCCATGGCCAAAGCCACCGCATGGTTTGTTGATATGCAGATTGCCACACCAGCCTTGTGCCGCGCTGCACAAGCTCAGTGCAGGCATCGGCTAGCCGTTGCTGCATCGCCGGTGACAACAAGATGGGAGTCGCCTGCCATACAAGCGGCGCGAACCATCCGGCCAATGCGCCGAAGCCGGCGAGAGGGAAACGTACCGGCCAGCCGGGCTGGGGCAATAGGGTGATCGGCATCAGCCACATTTGCAGGTGTTCCAACGCCTGCTCCAGCCATTGCTGGGTGGCGATCAAACGCAGCGCCGTTGGCCATGGCAACCATGGCGCAATCGTCACCAAGCCGGCTTGCGCTAGCCAGCGCCCTTGCTGCACGGCTCCGGTGCGCAAAGCGGGCCAAACGCCGCTGAGCCACGTTGGGTTCCAGCGGCGTACCGTCTGCATTGACCATTGCGTCGCCAGCCGCGCCGCTATCCGCACGCCTAAGCTGGCCGGCGCGATTGGCCGTGCCGGTGCACGCAGTTCCCAGATGAACCGGAAGGCAAGGCGAGCGCCGAGATCAAGCGTAGGCAAACCCGGCCAAAAGGGGCGCCGCCCCGCTAAGCGATTGGCGATGCCGGCGCTCATCATCGCAACCGTGGCCCCAAGGAGCGGCGCAGTTATGCCACCGCGATCAGCGGCTTCGATCCGGTTGGCGGTATCGCCTACCCATACCGCTACCTCGTTGATTGCGCGGCAATGACTAAACAGTGAATCGCTAAGACCGTCCACCCCCGATACCGCATACTCGCGGCACCGGCTGCTGAAACGGCTCAGTACTGTCGCCAGACTGCGCGCTTCGGCTAGCAGTTGTTCCTGTTCGGCAATAATGGCCGTCGCATATTGGCGCAACTGGGCAGGGATCGCAGCGACAGTATTCATGCAGCCTCACAGATCCAAGCGCCAAGCTCACCAATCCGTTGGCGCAGACTATCACCGCCGACCGGCCACAAGGCCAAGCGATCGTCGCGATCTGATGCCGGCACTGCCCACCACCCGCCGTTGCGTCCGGCAATCAGCAATGCGCCGCGCGCTTCCGGTTGGGGTTGTCGCATGTGCCGGATAGCTGCCAACGCATAGCGAGCCGGTTGCGGACCAATCGCTGTTACAAAGCTACGCGCCAGTGTTGTTGGATAGCCTTGCTGCTCTAAAGCCCAAACCGCCATGTGCTCATCGTTGTGTTGCAAAGCATTGAATGCGGTTAGCAGCGTTTCGCCGTTAAGCAGCAACGGCGTTTGGCACTCTGGTTCACGCAGGTTGACCAGCGCCAGTATCCCCAACATCGTGCCGGTAACTTGGTCGACGCCAGTAATCGCCTCGAACCGATGCACATCAGGCGCCGGACTGCTGTGCAGCACAAACCGATTGCCGGCGCGGCTAATATGACCAAGCTGGGTGGGCGGGCCGCTGGCTACAATGAGCAGGCTATCGGCGAGTGCGGCGGTGCGGAGCATGTCAGCCAAGGCGGCATGGGGTGTGGGCGGGCTTTCTGGCGATGGAGGCAGGACTAAGAGATTGCGCGCCACTAAACTGCCGACTGCTGCGCTCAGCGCACCCTCTAACGCTGGCCGTGCCGGCAATGTGCCTTGTCCAAGTGCGAAGGGCCGCGGCAGTTCGAGTAGGCCTAGCAATAAAAGCAACTCGGCATGGCTGATTTGAAAAGCGAGTGACATCTCGGTTTCTCCGTTTCGTTCCATAGCTCCGTGTGATGGGCCGGCGAGAGCAAATCTCGCCGGCCATCTGCTGCTACTGCCCGCCCGCCTGCATAATGTTCTGGTTAATCTGCGCTACCTGCCGGCGCAAATCCTCCAACGCCCCCTGAATAGCCATTAACTTTTGGTGCGTTTCCGCCCAATGAGCGCGGAATTGCGCAGCTAGCCGCCCATCCCAATTGTTCGGATCCGACAAGAGCTGTCCTTCCCGGTTCAGATCGCCAATCTGTTGCAACAATGGCCCCTGCACAATCCGCTGAAACCGCTCAATCGCTTCACGCGCCGTTGCCGTCGAAAGTACCCGATCGCTCATGCCAACCTCCTGTCAATGCCAGTAAAAAAACACCTTGCATGAATGAAACCGCGCGAGATCGCCAAAAGATTCGCGGAAATTTCGTCCAATTTACCGGTGCAAGAAAGCCGGCCTATCTAGCGAAAGATCGCGTCCTGATACGACAAAACGGCGTGGAGCAATCGCGCTTGACAAAATCGGCGGCATTCGCTATACTACTCAGCGTTGCGAGGGCAACGGTCTCACCGAAACGGTAGACCGCACAAGTGAAGGGCGCTCGGTCGCCGCTAGGGTCACA
>NZ_CALFBQ010000027.1 GCF_937951745.1 uncultured Chloroflexus sp. | reverse complement strand
CGTCACGCTGCTAACGGCTGGCCCCGCCGGAGTGGGCGAGTTGGCGGGCTGGATGGCGTGCTGGCGGATCGGTTGGGGTTGGCTGCTGGTGGCTGCATTCAGGCCGGTGGTCGTCTTTGGGGGTGTGGTGATGACGCTGCGCCTGATCGACGGCACGTGGTAGGCCGCGGTGCTTTGGCCATATGGCCGAACTGCCGCAACTAAGTTGGCTGGTGGGGTAGGCTTTACTCCTGCCCACGTTTTGTCACTCTCGTTGGGCATAGTCTAGTATGATAGAATATCTGGTAATTGGATACCACCAAAGGAGTCCTACCTATGATCAACGACGATCGCCCGATTAGCCGGTTCCCGGTTGTTGATCGGATTATCGATCTGCCGCCCGACATCCGCGAGCGGATCGAGCAGGTTGCCGAAAAGAGCGGCTTCATCCCGAATGTCTTTCTCTTGCTAGCCCACCGTCCTGACGAATTTCGCGCCTTTTTCGCCTACCACGATGCACTGATGGAAAAGCCATCGAATCTTACCAAGGCTGAGAAAGAGATGATCGTGGTCGCGACCTCAGCGGCCAACGACTGTCTCTATTGTGTGATTGCCCATGGCGCGATTCTGCGCATTCGTAGTAAGAACCCACGGCTCGCCGATCAGGTTGCCACCAACTATCGTCGCGCTGAAATCACTCCCCGCCAGCGTGCTATCCTCGACTATGCGTTGAAGGTAGCCGTTGACTCAGCGCGGATCAGTGAAGACGACTGGCAGCCGCTGTATGCACACGGCCTCACCCAAGCCGATATCTGGGAGATTGGCGCAATTGCGGCCTTCTTCGCAATGAGCAATCGACTGGCCAACATGAGCGCACTGCGTCCGAACGACGAGTTTTACGCGCTGGGGCGATAATAGGTACTCCTGCTCTCGCCCCTTATCATTGCGTGAAGGCACCGCTGCACAAAAGAACCCCCTCACCTCAGCTCGCTCCCTGTTGGGGAGAGGGAGGAATAGCGTATAATTCATTGCGAGGGGATGTACTAGGGGCAGGTTTCAACCCCGACTCTCCTGCATTGTATTAGGAACAGCGCGCTGTAGGGCAGAATTCATTCTGCCTCAGTGACCCGCTCAGTGGATATGATGCGCGAGTATGTTGCTTTTTACTGCTTTAACAGCAGTAAAAGTAGATTTCAGCTAAAATCACCGTACATTTTTGATACAAATATGCAGTCTTACGATTCGACATATCTTGAAATATTTACCCACTCGATTGGTGCATGTCTTGCATATCTGCCAAAATTTGGTAAAGGTAATGAAGGCTTAAACCTCGAAGCCTTTCAGGAAATGTATGCTAATGATCCCCTTTACCAGTGGTTTGGTCTTGGGTCGCCTCGCATATATGCGGCTCACAGAGCTGCAGGGGGAATTACATCAATTTATCGACAAATCGGAATTGCTTGTCAAGCATTGTTTCGCCGTATATTGCAGGATCAACTCTCCCTGTTACCTGAACAAATCACTTGGAGTTATGAAGTTTCTACCACTAGCGGTAAACGACGGAAGCTTGCGCTTGATGCGCGGATTAATTTGTCCGATGTTCAAGACGAACAAAAAAGCAAAGAATTCGAGGTTGGCTAGATAAAGCAGCCTCGGTTGTAGAACTACATGACTCGGCTATACAACGTGTGAATGGTATCGTCTTTGAAATCAGACAAGGATACAAAAGCAAAGACTCTAAACGCCAGAATGCTGATCTTGAGCATGCGATTCGAGCCTATTCTGAAGGCTACCTGCCTGTTATCATGCTATTTTCACAGCAGATTGATAGAGACGTTGCTCGCAGGTATCAAGAGAACTTTTGGTTGTTGCTACAAGGTGAGCTCGAAGGAGAAGATACAAAAAGTACGTATGTGTTTTGTCGTGACATTATCGGCTATGATGTGGCAGCATTCTTTCAGCGCAATGCCGAATCTATCCGAAAAGAAGTTGAGAACGTTCTCAACCAACTTCTATCCTAACGCATAACCTATGTCATCCCACCTCGGTCTTGCTTATCACCTCACCCACCGCGGGAATGCGCAGCATACCCGCTACGGCTGGCTTCGGTTGACACCGGCGTATTCGGTTCATGTTGTAGCCGATCTGCTCAAGCGCTATGCATTGACAGGTGATATCGTGCTCGATCCATTTGGTGGTTCGGGAACTACTGCATTAGCATGTGCTGAGCGCGGTATTTCTTGTATCTCAACCGATATTAACCCATTCTTGGTGTGGTTAGCACGAGCAAAAACAAGAGCGTATACGCCTGCTGAGGTTAAATGCTTTCAACAGCTTGCGAACGAACTCATTCAACATGTCGATAAGGTACCCCCTGAGGTCATTTGGTTGCCTGAGATTCATCAGCGCGAAAAGTGGTGGGAGCCAGAAGTATTGTCTCTGCTTGGCGCACTCTTGTACCAGATTCATCGGTTACACGACACATTCGCAGAACCAGTCATTGATCTGCTCAAAGTTGCTTTCTGTCGTCTCGTTATCTCTCATTCTCATGCTAGTTTCAATCACCAATCGATGTCGTTTAAAAAGAAATGTCAACCGAGTCTATTCTCGAAAATAATCGATGATCTGATCTTAACTTGGCAGGAGAGCATCAATGATATAATACGTTCGATGCAGACTCCGATAATCACTCTGCCAGCGATTCATCTCCATGATGCTCGACAGCTTACCACGCTTATTCCCAAAGAAACAGTTTCATTCGTCATTACCTCGCCACCGTACCCTAATCGAATGAGCTACATTCGCGAACTGCGTCCGTATATGTACTGGTTAGGATTTTTGCAAAATGGGCGTGATGCTGGTGAACTTGACTGGCAAGCAATCGGAGGTACGTGGGGTGTTGCTACAAGCTACGTTGGGCGGTGGTCGATACCAGAAGATCACGGTGTGCCATATCCCAATTTTACCGACATGATTCGACGGGTTGCAGAACATAGCGACCTATTAGCGCGCTATATTGCTAAGTATTTTGTTGATATGAAGCAACACATTACCGAACTCTATAAAGTAACGAAAAGCAATGCTCGTATCTTTTATGTGGTTGGTAATTCAAAATTCTATAGTGTTCTTGTGCCGACCGAGCAGATTATAGCGTCTCTTCTGCAAAATATGGGTTTTGGAGAGATAGAAATTACTCTGCTACGGAAACGTACTTCAAAGAAGGAGTTATATGAATATATTGTTTCAGCTAGAAGATCGTGAAAATAAATAACAGTAGCAGGTTCACTTATTCACGATTTGTTATTTGTTCCCTTCCTGTAATCCTCTCCCTGTCAGGGTAAGGAGGTAGGGCAAATGTCACCCGCCCTTATCTTGCAAAATAGCATAGCACACGCAGTAATCTCCTGCTCTCGCCCCTTTCATTGCGTGAAGGCACCGCTGCACAAAAGAACCCCCTCACCTCAGCTCGCTCCCCGTTGGGGAGAGGGAGGAGACAGGCATGCTCCCTTCTTCCAGCCCCTGCAAGGGGCTTGCGTGGCCTGAGGTAGTGCTTTAGCTTGCCCATTCCATCGTGCGCTTTTATCGCCCCTCCTCCACAAGGGGGAGCGAAGGTGTCTGTCATAGCGAGGGCGCCCAGCGCCCGCGACTATCTCATCCCCTAACTCCAGCCTTCTCCCCACCGGAGAAAGGGGGCGTGCTCGCTCTATGGGAGCCGCACGGCCGTGCGGCTGTACAGGCATTCGTCGCCGCAATCACCAAACACGGTAGACAGCCGCGATCAGGCGTGTTATATTCAAGACAAATTGCCGCCCATATCCAACCTAACTGGCATGCAAGAGATTGTCATTCCATTTCACATTGTGATCGGAGCGCGCGCGCCGCAGGGGTATCCGTTGCGGGCGAGCTGTGGTGGTCGCAGTGCCGAAGAGATAATGCCGCCGCCAGTGCTGGTGAATCCGCCGGCTGAATCGGCGACTGAGTTGGGGGAATGGCTGTTGCCGGCGCCCATCCGGCGGTTGTTGATCGAGACGGCGCGCGAAGCTGCCGAGCATGGAGCGCGCATGCAGGTGCGACTAGAGATTGCTGCACCTGAATTGGCGACGCTGCCGTGGGAGTGGCTTACCCTGAGCAATGGCAAGCAACGTTGGCAACCGGCGCTCCGCGACGACTACCCGCTGGTGCGGATCAGCCCCCGCGCGCTGCGTCCGTTGCCGCCGCGCCGGGTCGCTGGGCCGCTGCGGATGCTGATCGCGGTTGCCCGTGGACATGAGATAGTCGCCGATGCGCTAGGAGAGGCGCTGATCGAGCCGGTGCGCGCCGGGAAGCTGGTGGTTGACCGGCTGCGCGATGCGACCGCCGATGAGATTGTGGCTGAGCTGGCTGCCGAGCCGCGCCATCTCTTGCACTTGATCGGCGAGTTCGAGCAGCCGCCGCGCCAAGCGCCGCGTATCCGGCTGGGGCGGGCGGTGAGCGCCGGTGAGTTGGCTGAGTTGTTGGTGAGTATTGACGAACTACGGTTGCTAACGGTAGCGGGCGCGCCGCCGGAGGCTTGCGTAATATTTGCCGCCGCGCTCCATGAAGCTGATGGCCGGGCAGTGGTGGCGTTGCCTGATCTCAGCGTAGCAGCGCAGGTGCGCTGGAGTGCAGCGTGCTATCAGGCGCTGGCTGCTGTCGAACCGGTTGATATTGCTATGACAATAGGCCGGGCGGCTTTGGCAAACGCGCAAGAGCCGTGGGGTGCGCCCCAGCTCTATCTCGCTCCCGGTGGTGAACAGCTCTTTCGCCCCGGTGAACCGCCGATTGCGCCGGCTCCGCCGGAAGCGGTGCGCCCGCTGCGTCAAGTCACTACCGTGCCGCGGCCACGGTTTGCCCCGACTGAAACGAGTGTGGGTGCGCCGACCAAGCGCTTGCAAGACTTGACCCGCCGGCTTCGTATACAACCGCAATTAGTGGCGCTGATTATCGCCAGTCTCGTGCTAATCGTGCTGGTCAGCCAAGTGCTCCATTTGCCGGGCAGCAACGCTGTACCCACGCCGGTGGCAACGCCAACCCCGCCACTGTTGCTCGATCCGATCCGCATCCCGGTGCCGACCCTCTTCCCTACTCCGGCGCCGTGAACAACGCCAAGGCGCACAGCGTGTTTGGTAATGATCTTGTTGGTGATCGTTCATGGTTACATAATCATACATACATCGTCCCAATGGGAAGTACCGGAAGCTCCTGCGTATCTTGGTCTCTCCAGAAAGGAACGACGATGACCGTCCCACTCGATGCCGCCTACGCCGATCAGCTTGACGCTGCTGATGATCTGGCCGGGTTGCGGCAGGCGTTTGTCAACGATGAACCTGACCTGATCTACCTCGATGGCAATTCGCTTGGGCGGTTGCCGCGAGCGACGGTGGATCTAGCCGCCGATTTAGTACGCCGTCAATGGGGTACACGCCTGATTCGCGGTTGGAATGAGGGATGGTTTGATCTGCCGGAGCGGATCGGGGCGAAGATTGCGCGCCTGATCGGCGCTGAACCTGATGAAGTGATCATCGCCGATAGCACGTCGGTAAACCTGTTCAAACTGGTGATCGCTGCTTTGCGTGCTCGCCCCGGTCGTGAGCGAATGATTAGCGACGACCTCAATTTTCCCTCTGATCTCTACATCTTGCAGGGAGTAGCCGATCTGCTTGGCGGGCGGTATGAAATCGCGATGGCCTATTCGAGTGACGGCATCCACGGCCCGGTCGAGACGATCCTTGGCTTGCTTGATCGCAACACTGCTTTGCTCACCCTCTCGCACGTCACCTTCAAGAGCGGCTTTCTCTACGACATGCAGGCCCTGACTGCCGCGGCTCATGCGGTGGGGGCATTGGTGCTGTGGGATTTGAGCCATTCGGTGGGTGCGGTACCGATCAACCTCAATGAGAGCAATGTCGATATGGCGATTGGCTGTTGCTACAAATACCTTAACGGTGGGCCGGGTGCGCCGGCGTTTCTCTATATTCGGCGTGATTTGCAAGAACAACTGGTTAACCCAATTGCCGGCTGGATGGGGCAACGCAACCTGTTTAATTTCGATCTCGATTACGAACCGGCCCCCGGCCTGCGCCGGTTTCTCACCGGCACGCCGCCAGTGGTGTCGCTGGCGCTGATCGAGCCGGGCGTCGATTTGGTGCTGGCGGCGGGGATCGAACGATTACGGGCGAAGTCGATTACCCAGACCGAGTATCTGATTGGGCTATGGCAGCAGTGGCTTGCCCCACTCGGCTATACGCTCAACTCACCGCGTGATCCGTCCCGACGCGGATCGCACATCTCGCTTGGCCACCCGGAGGGGTTGGGTATTGATTTGGCGCTGATTAATGAGCTGGGCGTTTTACCTGACTTTCGTGCTCCCGACAACATTCGGCTTGGGATTGCTCCGCTGTACACCAGCTTCCGCGACATTCACACCGCCGTTGAGCGCATGGCGCAAGCCGTGACCGAGCAGCGCTATCTTAAGTATCGCGATCATCGCCCGGCGGTGACGTAAGGGTTACGATCCCCTCTGTGGTTGGCACAACAGCAGACATCGCACTTCAACTATGACTGCTGCCAACATCACAGTGACTCTCGTCGATGGTAGCTCTATCCACCGACGTTACCATCTATTCCGATTAGCAGACCATGTGTTCAGCAACCGAACTTGATCATCAGCCTGCTTGTTACTGGTATGCGTTTCGAGGTAGAGGCCATTGGACAACCGGACTGGAGCAAAGAAATCACGGCCATTTTTGTGGCGTGGCTCGTGGTTGACGAGATAGCGGGTGTGTCCAGTGGCAATCTTCGTTTGGGTGTCAATGCGGCCCTCGCGGATAGCACGCTCAGCCGCTTCGATTAACTTGCTGGCGACACTGCCGCGTGGCTGTCTGAATGGTAGTGATTGGGGCGAAGGTGACGAGGGTTGACTGTTAGGCAACGGTGACAATGGTTGACTGTTAAGATTTGCAATCGCATCCCACCATTCCTCATCAAGCGACAACGTTGTGTACGTCTCAGTTTTCACTCCGAGCTGGTGCTGGATCAATAAATCGATCAACTGCTCGCCATTCACTAGGCTAATTCGCGTTCTAGCTGGCGCTTGGGCTTCACGTTTTGCGTCAGCCGTGAAATCGCTGGTGGTGATGATAACACCTTGCTCACCGACCGCCAACGCACCGCGCAATGCCTGCACGGTAGGTGCCTGTACATTGTGCTTCCACCGCTTGACCTGCACCGCCACTTTGACTTCAGCAATAGCGCCGGCCTTGAGCACGCCACGCACATCGATCCCACCATCTTTTTGGTAACGCGTGACGTTGATAGTATCTTCGGCAAATCCCAAGGCAATGAGCAACTCGCCAATCAGTGCCTCGAAGCGATCGGGCGGCATCGTTTGTAAGCGTTGGTGCAATTGGTCGCGCACCGTTTGATTTAGTTCATCAATCTGACGGACAACCGGATGTTGAACGGGTGCGGCTAAAGCAAACGTGCCACGACCAACTCTCTGAAAACGTGAATCGGGCGACTTCGTATCAACGTAGAGCCGCGACCCCATTGTTGCTTCTGGCGTCTGTCCATTTGTTTTGAGGATACCAAGATCGAGGGCACGCCGGGTTATTTCACTGTAGTGCAGCGGCTCACCGGCTGATTGTAAGATGTGATACGCAGCGTCGAGGAAGTCCATGGTTGTGTGCGATGTGTTCGTGTGAATTCACTCACAATGATTTGGAACATGTCCATGTTCGATCGATTGCGATGTGCTCGGATGGGTAAACCGCTCATTCCATTGATTGGTAAAGCGCAATTGAGCATATTCTAGTCTACCCAGAAAATCCTTGTCAAGAAGTACATGGACACTCATTACAATGGCTACTTATTCTTCACCTCTTTGCGCGCCTCCCTCTTCCCCATTACTCCCCTTCCAAATCGTACACTGGCAAGTACCCGTTGCGGGCCAAGACGCGGCAGAGCAGGCCGTATCCGACGCCTACCACGGTGAACAGCGTGAAGGTAGGCAAGAATCCGAGCCGGTTCGGGGTAATGGCCACCAACGACCCAAACAGCGTCATGATGCCGGTGGAGGTGACGATAAAGGCGGTCGTGCCCGGCGGGATGGCGCGATCACCGGCAAAGGTGGGGCGTTTGCGCCGCTTAAGGATGTGAACAAGACCGCGACCAAAGGCGATGCTCAGCCAGAGAAAGGAACCCGCGATGAAGGCGATTGGCAAAGCGCCGAGACTAAACCACCTCAGCACGTGTGGTTCAGGTATGAGGATGGTCGTCAGGGCAAAGCCGCCGAGTGCGCCGCCGAAGAAGACGGCAGCCATAATCAGAAAGGTGATGATGGCCGGTCGTCGCATTCGCTACTTCTTTCATTGGTGAACCATGCGATGTCGCCAGTTGGATTACGGTTTCAACGGTATTGCCGGATAGATGGCGAGTATTACGTTAAAATCGATAAAGTTTTCGTTGGAGATGAGCCATGATCACGTTATCTATTAATCATTCGCTGGGCGTGATGCTCTAGCACGTTTTACCAATCACCTCCGTGTGAACATATTGCAGCCGTACTCTTGGCAACGTGCACGTTTATGTGCCACGAGCTTTACTACCAGCAGCCCTATCACAGTGCAACGCCTCGATAGCGGCGTAGGCCCTCGCTATCGCGCACGATGATCTGGCCACGACTGCTCCTAATCAAGCCATTATCGTTGAAGTCGGCCAAAATTCGGCTCACCACTTCGCGTGAGGTACCCAACTCGGTAGCGATCTGCTGATGGGTGGCGCTAATGGTTGGTGGGTCACCTTGGGCGTGCTTAAGCAAGAACTCGGCGAGTCGTACATCGACGCGGCGAAAGGCGATCTCATCGACAATCGCCATGACCGTTGCCAGTCGGTACGAGAGGAGTTGAAACACGTAGTCGCGCCACGGGCTGTAGCGATCGATCCAGTTACGAAAGGTTGCCTGATCAATAATAAAGGCGGTTGCATCTCGCTCAACGGTGGCAATTGCCGGAAAGTTGCGCTGGCTGAGCACACAACTTGTGGTAAGGATGCAGCTCTCACCACGGCCAAAGCGGTAGAGCGTGATTTCACGCCCCGTTTCGCCAATTTTAAAGACGCGGACTTGTCCGTCGGCCAGCACGGCGAAGGCACTGCATTCATCGCCTTCAGCGAAGATGGTTGCGCCTGCCGGCAGGCGCACGAGGCTTGCCTGCGCGATAAAATCACGCGCAATTGGCGTGGTTGGATCGCGCAAGAAGGGTAATATCTCGCTGGCTAGACGCAGTTCGTGCGGTTGGAGCATACTGGTTAACGCAAAGACGCAAAGGGCGCAAAGACGTAAAGGGATTTGAGAATGCAGAGGTGGGAGGAAGTATTCTTTCTACTTTCTACCCCCCTTCTCCCCATCTCCCGCGCTAGCGAGCGAGACAGGGCTTACCCCTTCTGTTCAAGCAGCGCCTCAATCCGCTCGGCTAGTTGGCGGAGCCGCACCGGTTTCGCCAGATAATCATCAGCGCCGGCGGCCAGACAACGCTCGCGGTCACCCGGCATTGCCAACGCCGTCAACACCAGAATCGGTAAATGACGGGTCATTACATCGCTACGCAAATGTTGCATTACTTCAATCCCATCCATTGTGCGCATACGGACATCAAGCAAAACTAAACAAGGCATTTCACCCTGCACATAGGCAAGCGCCTCTTCGCCCGACTCGACATGCACCACTCGGTAG
This sequence comes from uncultured Chloroflexus sp., assembly GCF_937951745.1. GTDB lineage: Bacteria > Chloroflexota > Chloroflexia > Chloroflexales > Chloroflexaceae > Chloroflexus. Next base: position 77,577 of record NZ_CALFBQ010000027.1, on the reverse strand, counting down.
CCGCAGCGCGTCAAGTACTGAGCAAAGAGCGTAGCGGTGGCGACATCGTCTTCAACCATCAGCAGTGGTCGGTCGCCAGCAAGTGGTGACGCGCGTGGCAGATCGGCCGGCATATCCGCGTCGTGTTCCTTCTGTCGCTCGTCGGCGAACCAGTCGAGTAAGCGTTGCTGTTCATCCGGTTCCCACGGCAGCGAGATATGGAAGCGACTACCGACGCCCACTTCACTCTCAAGACTCACACTCCCACCATGCAAGCGGGTTAGCTTCGAGACCAGCGCCAAACCAAGACCGCTGCCGGTTACCTCTTTCTGTCGCTCACTCTCGATCTGTTGGAACGGCTCAAACAGGCGGGTGGCATCTTCAGCGGTAATGCCAATCCCGGTATCCCAAACCGTGAACCGTACCGCACCGCGTTCAGGCTCGCCGCGCACCTCAAGGCCGACTTTACCGCCAGCGGGGGTAAACTTAATTGCATTTGAAAGCAGATTGATCAAAATTTGGCGTAAGCGGCGCGCATCGGCCAAGATCACTTGCACCGAGGGGTCCAGATCATAGATCAGTTCGAGGTTGGCCCGCCGGGCCATATCTGCCACCATCGGGCGCAGCGAATAGCAGATATCTTGCACCGAGACGGGGCCAATATCCAATTCGAGCCGTCCGGCTTCGATTTTGGCAATATCGAGATAATCGTTAATCAACGACAGCAGATGCTGGCCGCCCTGCTTAATGCCATTGATCGCGTTCAATTGTTCTTCGCTGAGCGGGCCAACCAATTGCGCACGCAGCACATCCACTAAGCCAAGAATGGCGGTCAATGGCGTGCGTACCTCGTGGCTCATACTGGCCAGAAATTCGTCTTTCAGCTTGGTGACGCGCAGCAAGCCGGCGTTGATGCGGGCCAGCTCGACATTCTGGCGCTGGATGCGATCTTTGAGCAATTGCAATTCGTTGCGGCGCTGGGCAAGGAGTTGCTCGGAAAGGCTGCGGTGCGTCGTATCGGTAATGATTTGAATCAGACCGATAAGGTTGCCGCGATCATCAACGTGCGGCACGGTCAACAGATCGAGATAGAGCACCGAACCATCGGGCAGTTGACGGTTGATCAACGGTAGGCTCAGCCGGTCGCGATCTCCGCTGAGAATCTCGGCCAACGCCTGCTCGTTGCCGAACAATTCTGGCAACAGCTCGATCAGGTGAACGCCGATCGGTGGTTCGCCGCCAACCAGTTCCAGTAACCCTCCGGCGCTCTGGATACGTAGATCAGGATCAACGATCAGGTAGGCGCTGCCGGTCTCGATGAGCACCTGTTGTTCAACCGTCATATGCATAGCACAGCATACTCCTCTTAAGGTCGTGGGAATGGGGTTACGAGTGCTGGCGGGATCGGACGCACCAAACCTACCCACCGTGATGGTACCCAACCGATTAATTGAATGGGACGCTGATCGATCAGCACGTCAACCCGAACTTGGTACCAATCACCGTATTGAGCCAAGACCACGACCGGCGCATTGCGCGGTGCAACGATCGGGCTGCGCTCGCTAGCTTCATCGGGGAAGCTGTAGAGATAGACATTCCCAGTCATTACGCCATCGTATGGAATAGGCGTAGCCGTCGGCGTCGGCGTGATGGTTGGCGTTGGCGTGGCGGTTGGGGTAGCCGTTGGCGTCGGGGTAGCCGTTGGGGTTGCTGTCGGTGTCGGGGTTGCCGTTGGGGTTGCTGTCGGTGTCGGGGTAGCCGTTGGGGTTGCCGTCGGCATCGGAGTTGCTGTCGGTGTTGCCGTTGGCGCAAACAAGGCTGCCATTCGCGCTTCCACGCTCATCACCCACCAGCCGCAGAAGAAGATCGGTGACAGTGCAATCAAGAGCAACAGAGCGATGATTGTGCGCTGCAAGAACGAAGGAGTCTGTTTCGTGCGCGCTGACTGGGTCGTCGCCAGCGGAATCTGTTGACGAATGATCGCTTCAGCTTCTGTTACCAACGCATCATCATCGCCGGCAAAAGCACGGAGTCGGTCGTAGCGGCCTTCATGAATAGCGACCAATGTTTGGCGCAACTGTTCACGAAAGCCACGCGGCTCGATACCGGTGATGACTGCGGCTAGATACGCAGCGCTGCCGCTGGCAATGACAATCTGGCGCGCCTCGTAGCTAATCGCGCCGAGTTCATCGCTATCGCCGAGGGCATCACGGGCAAAATCGCGAATCGCCGTCAGCATCCCACTTACCAAATCGCGGTCAGTTGCGGGAGTGCCGGAGGCTGCGACGTGGCAAATGAGTAACCCAGAGTCACGCTGGATCAGAAAAACTTCTTGTACCGAAAAGGGTAATTGACTGCGTAGTGCATATTCACCCGCCGACACACCTTGCGCACGCGCACGCCAATAGCCGGGATCGAGCATGAGCATTGGGCCAGTCCGAATGCGAGTGTCGATCTGAGCAGCAAGATCGCGGATCGCTTCTGTCGCTGCGCGTGCGATCATTGCCCCGATGACCGGATAGAGGGCGTCAATGATATCTTCGCGGGCTTTGTACACCTGTTGTCGGATAGCCTCGCCGATTGCTGGCGCAATTGCACGGGCAATATCCTCGCGTGAGGTTTGAATATGCTCAGCTAAGATATCTGCGATCACCGGGCTGATCTTATCGACCAGCGCCTCCGGTTTCAGCAACACACGCCGCAGCTCTTCGATCTCGCGGCTGGTCTGCGGTTCGCTCGCCATACGTGCCTATCATTCATCCTTTGCCGAGGTGAGACCATCCAACAAACCGGCCACGGTGCTCCCGGTTTCTAGCCGAGTCGCTATTTCGATCAGCATACTGGCTAGTGCCTTACGGTCAGTCTTCTGATTATCGAGCCGGTCAGCGATTCGGCGCAACTCAGTGCGCAACGCATCTTCGGCGCTGCGTAGCTCGCGGCGTAACGCTTGGGCACGCTGTTCGAGCAGATCGCGCGTCTCGGCGAGACCAGCGCGGTTCGTGCGGATCTCAAGATCGTGATGATTCTGTACCCGCCGTAGTTCGCTCACGCCGTCGCCCAAGCCGTTGAGCGCTGCTTCGTGCTGGCGCACTTGCGCCGAAACCTGCTGCAAGATTGACTCACGCGCCCGGGCCCGCTCAATCTCACGCCGCAGCTCGTCATTCAGCCGGCGTGTCTCGACATCAAGCGCATCAAACCGGCGCAGCATCGCTTTTTCAACCTCGCCGAGCCGGTCTTGCAGTTGGCGGACATCGTCATTAAGATGTTCAATCTGGCGGCGGATGTCACTGAATGCACGCGCATACTCTTCCATCTGCGGGCCAAAGATGATGTCGCGCAGGCGATCAACTTCCGCCTGTCGTGGTTGGCGCGTGCTAGTTCCGAGAATAATTTGGCGTACCCGTTCAAGCTCTTCGGCTTCCTCCGAGTTGCTAATTCCCGATACATCGTTTGTCATACGCGCCCTTTCTGCTGCACAATCTGCCGCCCTAGTACCTGAAACGCCTCGTTCACGCCAGCGCCGGTACGCGCGCTGGTGCAGAGCCAATCGGCTGATAAATTCGTCGCCACAGCGGCAATGTCGTCATCGGCGATTCGTCGTTGCTCGGTGAGGTCGGCTTTATTCGCTGCGATGACCAATGGTGTGTGTGGACTAGCCCGGTGAAATGCCTCGGCATACTCACTAAGCACCGGTAAGGTGTCAGGCCGAGTCAGATCACAGACGAGCAAGGCACCTGCCGCGCCGCGATAGTAATTCTGCACGATCTGGTTGAAGCGCTCGCCGCCGGTCGTATCCCAAATGATGAGGTTTATATCGATGTGGTTTAGCTTGAGCGAATGGCGGCTAATCTTAACGCCAAGCGTGCTTAGGTATCGTTCGTCAAAAATGCCTTCGACAAAGCGACGGATGAGGCTCGTTTTGCCAACGGAGAATTCTCCGAGCAAACAGATTTTAGCAGTGAGTTGATTCACGGCATTTTTTGTTGAAAATATACTTCCACCTATCAAACTTGGCTATAGTATAACACATATTGCTTCTTGGATTGAGTGTGGATGGTCAATGATACGTGATTGGGTGATGCGGTGCAAATGGTTCGCTTTTGGCCGGCTATGAGTGCGGTGTCTCTTGTGTCTTCTAAATTATGATGAAATGTCTATTGTAAACATATTACACGTGACATTTGTTAAAGATTAAATGGTGATTTGCAAGAGCGTTAAATGAATTTATGATCTTTTTTGGTTAAAATAAGTTGATCATTTCGTCTTAATAACGTTTGGTTAACTTGATCTACGTATGACGATCGAAGAGAGTCTATCGACAAAGCACAAGGATCGTCTCGACATGCGGGGTTTGCGGAAAGAGATCAATTGGCTGCACCAGCGTGAGATGATAGCCTGCCGCTAACAAAGGGGCAAGATCGCGTCCTATTAGTCCGGGGTGGCACGAAATATAGACGATTCGTTCCGGGGCATGGGCAATCACTGCCTCGATCAGCGCCGGATGGCACCCGCGTCGCGGTGGATCAAGAATCGCGGCATGGAAGGGGCCGGGCAGGCGTCCTACCACTCGTTCGGCAGTACCAGCAATAAATCGCACATTTTTCATCTGATTATCGGCGGCGCTCTGGCGACCATCGGCTACTGCGGGTTGGTGCGCTTCCACCGCCACCACTTCGTCATAGGCGGCGGCCAATGGCAAGGCAAAACTGCCCACGCCGCTGTAGGCGTCAAGCAAGCGTCCGCCGTGCGGCGCTAACGCTGCGCGCACCACCTCGATCATGCGCTCGGCCTGCGCGTGATTGACTTGAAAGAAGCTACTGAGGCTGAGCCGAAAGACCACCCCGCCTAATTCATCATAGATGGCATCAGCCCCTATGAGCGGTTCGTCGCCGAGCGTGACACCCGCTAACACCGGCGTGGCGGCCATCCACGTCGCAGCCAACCGGACCAGAGCATTGCGATCGGCGTCGGGGGCGGGATCAAGCCGGGCGGCGGCATAGCCATACGTCGCGCTGGCCCGCAAGTGTACCTCGTTGATGAGACCGGCGAAGGGCAGTTGACGTAGTCCGGCTAGTGCCGCGCGCAAGGCTGGTAACAACAGTGGGTCGTCAACCACATCAAGCACTGTCTTTGTGCCGATGGCGTGGTAACCGAGCGCGGCGCCATTCGCATGCAGACGGGCGCTGTTGCGGTATCCCCACGGGTGTGGTGCGGTAATCACCGGCTGGACGGGGAGATCAACGGTCGGTAGAAATTTGGCGATCTGCTCGGCGATGATTGTCTGCTTGTAACGCACCTGCGCCGGATAAGCAATGTGCTGCCATGGCACATGATCGCCGGGATTGACTAACGGCGCTACTCGATCAGGTGACGCACGGAGTACGTCACTGACGGTTGCTCGCAGAAAGCGGGTATGCCGCTCTCGGATGAGGGCGCGTACCCGCTCCCCCGGCAAGGCGCTACTGACAAAAACAACGAGTTCGTCTAACCGGCCTACGCCGTCGCCACCCTGCGCAATGCCGTCAATGTCGAGTTCAATGATGTCGGCCATACCTTCCCGCTACCAATGACGCCGACAGTCTGCTGGCGTCAAATTGGGGGTATTATAGCCGATCCGATGTTACTGCTGTAGATTTGCTTTCACGGCGGCCTCTAGTTCAACCAAACTCAACCCGTACACCGCATTGAGCATTTCGGGAGTAACCTCGTTGCGGAAAGGCCCTAACCCGCTACCCAACACGGTGAAAAGGGGAATCGCCTGCTGGAGACGTTCGGTCGGTATTGTGGTAAACGAGCGATAGAACTCCCAAAACCGCTTGATCCCGTAGGTGTCGATCAGATACTGGACTGTTTCAGCAGAAAAGAGATATTCTGGCCCGACGCTCTTACCAAGCATATCGAACTGACCAAGTTGATCGGCAGCGGTGAGTTTTGTGAGATCGATCTGGTCTGGTTGGCCTTCCTGAATAAGATATCGGCGTAGCTCAGGCCGGTATTGGTCGGCAAAGTACATAGCCGTGCCCTCAATCAACCAAACCGGCGTGAACGGCATGGTCTCGCGGGCGAGCACCAAATGTACCATTTCATGCTTAATCGTTGCTTTCCGGCCAAACGAATTGTCAACGTTAGCGTACTCGGTTAAGCTTGCGCCATTGAGGTAAAACGCCCGGCCCTGTGACTGAATATACTCGTCGGTGAGATTGTAGCTCCAGTAGGCAACACCAAGGGTACGCGCACCCTGCCCAGTTTGGGCGCGGAAGTCCTCTTGATCAATGGGGACGAAGATGATGTATTTCTGATCAAGAGAAAAACCGGCAGCTTGCAACTCGGTGTACACCTGTTCACATTCAGCCGCGATCTCATCAATCTGATCGGCCATTGCCGGACGATGGATGATGAGAAAGTGATCGGTCTCGCTGAGCTGTACATCATCAGTCCACCAGAAGAGCGATGGTTGATCAAGCTCATACCGGCTGACGATCCAACGGTCTGCTTGTTTGGTGAACCAGTAACGCAGCTCATGCTGAAAAACATTGTCCGGCATGCCGCGCCAGTGGTAAGATAGCCAGACCGTCATTCTATCTTGGGTACCACGCTCCCACGCTGATTCTAGCAGGATTGTGTTAGGGGACAAAACAAGTCGGTACTCTGCGATGGGTAGTTGCTGGCTTCGCTGAAAGATGCGCTCTTGCTCTGGCTGTAATTCTGGGGCAAAGGTGCTAAGGTAGCCGGCCAGATCGCTTGTCATCAGCGCCTGCGCTTGCCGGTTCAACACCGCTTCGAGAGTTTGCAGTGCCAATTCTGCACTGGTTGGCGTCGTAGTTGGCGGTGGTGGGCCGCCGCTCGCTGAGGTGACCGTCGCCCGAACGAACCCTTGCTCGTTAAAGGAAAGCGTGGCTGCGCTGTAGAATGGGTAGAAAAAGCGGAGTTGATCGATATCCTGCGGCCGTGGGAAGACGATCTCGCCACGGTAACTTTTTCCCGGCAGCAAGCCATCAGATGGGATAATGGCAGTACGAAACTGCTCACTCATCCGCAGAGGTGCATACACTACCCCTTCAGCATCGAATACCCGACTATCGTTGCCGCTGAGGCCGCTGCCAAGACCGATCGGTCGCCGGCCGGTATTAACGAACGCGATCGCGAAGCTGATTTCATCGGCAGTCACGGTGACGCGCTCAAGGCGTAAATCGAGCCGACTTAATGCAGATTGGCTGCTGTACAATACCACATCGAGCGGGTATTCACCGCTAGGTACGTTGAGCGTATTTGGTGTAACTCGCTGATCGAGCGTGAAGATCAGGGGCTCAAACGTGGGTACGTGCAGCTCAAATGGCCCACCTGCGGTTGGCAGCGGGAACGTTACTTCACCAATGTTGGCTTGGCCGGGCAAATACCCATCCTTGAGACTGAACCGTTCGATGTTGTCACTGACTGCTAAAGGACGATACTCATTCCCGGCACTATCAACAAGGCGGAGTTCGGTGCTCTTGAAGCTGGCAGAAAGGTAACGCGAGTCGTTGCTCATGTTCTGCATGCCAAACCGAACCACCAGTGCGCTCTCGGTCAGGGACACGCGGTAGATAATCGCGTCAAAGTCGATCTTTGGGTTGCGTGTACGCTGATTGATCAGATAGTCGCCGCGAGCGGCGGCGAAGTTGTTTGGCGCTGAGCGAGTTGGTGTGGCTGCTGCGCTGACGGTCGGCGGTCGCGTTGGATTGTCGGTAGATTGGTTGACTTGGGGAGCGGGAGTGATAGATGGTGGTTCAACGAGGGGTGGCGGTGTGGCGCAGCCGGCTAGCAAGAACGTGATCAGCAGTGGCAGCAGGAGCCACGAAGTTTTGAATTGGAGCTGTGTCATAGAACCTCCTGTGGGGTTGGAAGTTGACGGTGGCGACGATGCGAGGTTGGACGGGGATAATTTAGGTGGTGAGCGATGGCTTTACAAGCGGAGATGAAGCGGAATCGGTAGAGGAGGGATTGAGTTTGAGATTTTATAAATGTTCTTACTTGGAAATAGCACTACGAATATATCACTTCTCAGGTGGATGATCAAGATGTTTTGACCAATTTTGAGATTTTAAATGTTCAACCTTATTCCTTGCGTTATAATAGCGAGTAGCGAACGTTATGCCCTCTGCCTCACTCGCTGAACCCTACACAGCGGAATTACCGGCGCCAATGTAGTCGGCACGTCGCTGTTTGTCGTACAACCGTTGCTCAGCGTAAGGATTTACGATGTTCACCCTTGTTCGTTTGGGTCAGGGGCGCAGCCACTGGAGCTTCGTCGTTGTGTTGGTATTAGGTCTCCTCATTGCCGGGTGCGGCCAGTCTTCGCCAGAATCCTCTAGCTCACCCACCACTAAGCCAACACCAAGGCAATCCACCAACGCTAGCGGGAGTTCAGACGGGCAGAGCCAACCAACTATTCCCATTACCCAGCCAACCCCAACGTCACCCTCAGCTTCTATTGTAGGACTCGACAATCCTGCCTCAACCTACTGCATCGTACAGGGTGGCCGGCTTGAAATTGAAGCTACTGCCAACGGTGACCAGATCGGATTCTGTAACTTTCCTGACGGTACACGCTGCGAAGAATGGGCTTTCTACCGTGGCGAATGCCGACCCGGCGAGCGGTACGATCTTCCACCAACGACAACTGCAACCGAACCTACCATCACCCCGCTGAGCGAGGTGTTTGCCGCCATGCAAGCATCGTTGCCGGCCAATGCCTTCGATACGATAGCCGCCCAGCCCTTGCAGACCACTGATGGTCGCCAGCTTTGGGTGGTGTATAGCACCGGGATGCGCAATGTTGACCTTAATCCGGTACCGTCGCATGTGGTTGCGATCTACGCTAACCAAGCCGGTCGGTGGCAAGAACTTGATCGAGTAGCCCTAAGTACGGCCGATGCCGAACCGGATTATATCGGCGATGTGCAACAAGTTAAGATTGCTCCCGGTCAGATTTGGCTTCAAATCGAAGGCGGATTAGGTGCGCATAGCGGCAGTTATCACCTGTTTCGGTTCGACGGTGATACCCTACAGCTTGCCGTGGTTGCGTTTTCGTCTCACCCCGGCGTTGGCCACGTCGAAGACCTAAACGGCGATGGTTTGAACGAGGTGGTGCTTGACCGCTCAGAGCCGTACATTTTCTGCTACGCCTGCGGCGTGTACTATCCTTCGTATCAAGTCTATACATGGCAGGGTACATCACTCGGTGAGGTTGCAATCAGCCACCTGACCACTGCCGATCAAGCTGCGCCGTTTGCCGACCTCAATCGGCAGGCGGTCACCTTTGCGCAGGCCGATCTGTGGCCCGATGCGCTGGCAGCGATCAACGCGGCAGTGGTACAGGCTGGTGACGCCGATCCACCTACCACGGCCGGTTCATTGCACTGGAATCAACTGCTCATTCAGATGATCCACGATGCCCAGCGCGAGGCTGTTGCGACCAGCGCCTATCCGCTGCTTAATCACGTCTTTTATGGTGATTACGCCGGCGCGGTTGCCCAGATGCGTGCTTATTCGCCAGATGCGATCTTTCGCACCGAGTCGCCGCTGATCGTCGGTACCGTGGCCGAGGGATGGGAGATGGAATTGAGTATGTATTTACTTGATTCCTCTGAACGAGCGTTAGCCGTTATGCCCGATCGGGCCGAAATCCATTTCGTCAGAGCATGGGGTCGATTTCTCGCTGATCCGACCGATCCGGCGTTTGGCGACGATATACGTCGGGCTGCACTGTTAGCGCCCGACGACCCACTGTTCGCGGCTGCGGTAAGGTGGCTAGAGCGACGGTAGGTGGGCCAAACAAAAACACCGGCATTAGCCGGTGTAGTAGTGGTGGGCCCCGTGGGACTCGAACCCACAACCGATTGATTAAGAGTCAACTGCTCTGCCAATTGAGCTAGAGGCCCGCTGAGAATATACAACAACCTGCCCAAATTGTCAACTTGTCGTAACCGGCGAGGTTTTGTACAATGCGAAAGGGTCTATGACAGGTTCGCTGCATCGCTATGCCTAGTAATCGCTACTATCAAGAATACGGCCCGATCTACCGCCGGCGGGTAGCGCAACGTGAGTTGCTGCCCAGAGACGAACCGCCGCCCGAAGAGCCGCAACGGCCGCGACCGCGCCGCCCTCTGCGCCGACGGCGACAGCGCGCGCCGGCATGGGTGTGGCTGGCGTTTGTCTTGTTCTTGTTGGTAGCTGCGCCAGTGGGTGCAGTCTATGCGGTTGATCTGGCCTATCCCAATACCATCTTGCCCGGCGTGTCGCTCAACGGCGAGCCGCTCGGCGGGCGTAGCCGGGCTGATCTGATGATCGAGTTGCGTCAGCGCTATCGCACCTTTGAACAACAACCGGTGACGCTTACTTTCCGCGATCGAGTCTGGCAGCCAACGCTTACCGAGTTGGGGGTAACATTTGCCATCGAGCGATTGGTGAATGATGCCTTCGCCTTGGGCCGCAGCGGCGACCCCTTCACGCGCGTTCGCGATCTGTGGTTGCTCTGGCGCGAAGGGATTGATCTGCGGCCACGGTTAGCGGTTGATCTGAGCCAAACCCAGCATTACTTGCTCGGCATTGCGTCGCAGATCGAGCAGGCACCGACCGACGCTGTGCTTAGTCTGGCCGATGCTCGTGTAATCGGTCAGCCTAGTCAGCCCGGTACGCAACTATTGATCGATGCCACCGCCAACGATGTGTTGCTCGCCGTCCAACAACTTCGCCCGCAGATAGTGCCAATTCGCACGCGCCAGCTTGCCCCGCTGATCGACGATACCGATCTAGTGGTGGCCCAACAGCTGGCGGTGCAGTTACTGCGCAGCCCGATCGAGCTAGTTGTCGAAGATCAGCGGATCGTGTGGTCGCCTGAGCGCTTGGCCGAGCTGTTGCAGGTGAAGCCAGTTGACGGCCAGTTCGTTATTCAACCCGATCCTGATCGGCTTGCTCGCGCTGTCGAGGGTTTGGCGCAGAGCATTGATACCGGCACCGCCGAACCACGCCTGCGCTTCAGTGATGGCCGGGTACGGATCGTCGCTGAGGGCCAGCCGGGTCGCCGTTTGCGGCAGGCCGAGGCCGTTACTGCTCTCGGTGAGCTGCTGATGCAACCTTCACCGATCACCCGCACGCTCGTCTTGCCGGTTGACCGGATCGATCCTCAGATCACGGCTGCCAACCTCGATAACCTTGGCATCGTCGAATTGGTTGCCGAAGGGCGCAGCAGCTTTGTTGGCTCAGCGCCGTACCGCATCACCAACATTCGCGCCGGTGCTGCCCGCATGAACGGCGTCCTCATCGCTCCCGGCGAAGAGTTCTCGTTCAACCGCCAATTGGGTGAGGTGAACGCTGAAAATGGCTTTGTTGAGGGGTACGCCATTATCGGCAACCGCACCCAACTCGAATGGGGTGGTGGCGTCTGCCAAGTCAGCACCACCGTCTTCCGCGCCGCCTTCTGGGCTGGCTTGCCGATCACCGAACGGCACGCTCACTCGTTCTACATCAGTTGGTACGACCGGTTTGGCCTTGGCCCCAACGGCGATGGCCAAGGGCTAGACGCCGCTATCTTCACCGGCATACAAGACTTGAAATTCGTCAATGACACCGGCTATTGGTTATTAATGCAAACTAGCATCGATGAACAGGCGCAGGTGTTGGTGGTGCAACTGTACGGTACCCGCCCCAACCGCGAGGTGCGTCTCGAAGGGCCGATTATCGCCAACGAAGTGCGCGCGCCGAGCCAGCCGGTCTATGTTGATGACCCCTCCTTGCCGCGCGGCACGTTGCGCCAAACTGACGTTGCCCGTAACGGACGCGATATCTCGATCTATCGTATCGTCATCGATGCTAGCGGCCAAGAACGGCGAGAACTCTTCTTTACTCGCTTCCGCCCATGGCCGAATATTTTTGTGCGTGGCACAGGGTGAAGAGGGGACTGAGCGTGTGCCTCTTTCATATCACACACCACGAGCAATGGTTAGCGTGGTTGATTGCTGATGTCTGTGCAATGCCTGAAGCAAACTGTATTTCAGTCGAGTTGACAAACAAATGTTCTGTCTTTATAGCTAGAGCATTATCCATAGCGCGTGCCTACCGGAGCTGCCGGCGATGATCGATTCAGACCTGTACGAGCATAGCCACCATATTGAGCATGCCCATATTGGTAGTGCAATTGTCTATCACGCTGATTGCTTTACGTGGATGCGAACGGTGTCTGCCTAACGGATTCATGCCATTGTGACCGATCCACCGTATGGGGTGCGCGAATTTGAACCCGATCAATGAGCAAAACGAGAACGAGGTCAAGGTGGGATTTGACGCATCCCGCCTGCATTCGATGGTCGTACACGAGCACCGCTGTCTCGGTTTACCGCGATAACCGCAGATGATTGCCGGCACCTTGTCGCCTATTTTACCGAGGGGGCAACTCGCGCTTAGGCTTCTACAACCCGGCGGCCATTTCTTTCTTGCTACAAATTCGTTACTTGCGCAATTGGTATTCACTGCCCTGAGTGAGGCCGGATTTGAATTTCGCGGCCAGATGATCCGGTTGGTGCGCACGTTGCGCGGCGGTGATCGGCCAAAACATGCCGAAGCAGAGTTCGCCAATGTCGGTTCATTGCCGCGTGGGTGTTATGAGCCGGGGGGATTATTTCGCAAGCCGTTACCCCCAGCATGACCGTCGGAGCCTGCCAAACAGTTGGTCTCCGTCGATATCCTGATGGCACACCATTTGCCAATGTTATTGAGAGCGAGCGCACGCCGCAGCGTGAACGGGTGCTTGCCGATCCTCCTCGTCTGAAGCCGCAATCCTTTTTGCGCCAGATAGTATATGCTGCTCTTCCACGCGGCACAGAAGTGATTCTCGACCCATGTATGAGTTCTGGCTCTACGATTGCGGCTGCATTAGCTGTAGGTTATCCGGCGATTGGCATCGAGCGCAATGAGCAATACTATCAACGAAGCTTGCGTGCTATTCCGGCCCTAACTGACCTGTATCCTATGCAATCAACGCGATTGCTGCACCAGTGATGGGTACGACGTTCCATTGTGCAATTGCCATATCTTCAAATACCGCTTGCCGCTTCATTACTGAGTGTGGATTGCGCAATACCGTTGCTCGCAAGGATTACCGTCATCGGTCGGAGGTAACCGCCTCTTACAGTCTATCCTTGCACGCCGTCGCTCTCCTCGTGTCATTGCGAGCCGCCGCAGGCGGCGAAACAATCCCCCGCGAGGGCGAAACCAACCTCCTCAGCTATCCCCTGAGATTGCTATGGGCCACACCCGCCAGTGTTAGACCCCATACTATTGCAATCTCTTCAATCTCCTCATAGTGCTACCGGTTTTGCGCCAGTCAACCTCATACTATTGCAAACCCATAGCTACTTGTTGCCAAACCAATCATCCAACGTGCTATACTACCAATATCCGAAGGAAAACGAGTATGGCAGCTATCCGCCTCATTCCAACCTTACGCCGGCAAAGTCACCCGTTGGCCGATCCGCTGGCCCAGCAGCAGATGCTGGCCGCAGTGCCGGCACCGCCGTTCGCGGAAACGTTGGCCGCGCATAGGGTAGGGCCGTTGCGCGCCGGATCGCGGGTTGAAGTGTTGCAGATCAATGTCGGGCGGCGCTGTAACCAAACCTGCCGCCATTGCCACGTCGATGCCGGCCCCGATCGCACCGAGATAATGCCGCCGGATGTGGTCGCCGCTTGTCTTGATCTGCTCGCGCGCTGGCAGATTCCGGTGCTCGATATTACCGGCGGCGCGCCGGAGCTGCATCCCGCGTTTGCCGAGATTGTCCGGCGAGCGCGCGCGCTAGGGTGTCACGTGATCGATCGCTGCAATTTGACAATTGCCCAATTGCCTAACTATCGCTACTTGCCCCGCTTTTTCGCCGAACAGCAGGTTGAGATCATCGCCTCATTGCCGGCCCCCGATCCCGCCGGCACCGATGGCCAACGCGGCGATGGCGTCTTTGCTCTGTCAATCGCCACTCTGCGCGAATTGAATGCGTTGGGCTATGGCCAAGCCGGTAGTGGGTTGCTGCTCAACCTGATTGCTAATCCGACCGGGCCCCATCTTCCCGAACCCCAAGCGACTCTTGAAGTGCGCTGGCGTTCTGAATTAGCCGAGCGCTACGGCATTGTTTTTAACCGCCTCTACACGCTCACCAATGTGCCGATTAGCCGCTATCTGGCCTACCTGCACGAGAGCGGCCAACTCGACGACTATATCCAGTTGCTGGTGCAGTCGTTCAATCCGGCGACGGTGGCTGGCTTGATGTGCCGCACGACGCTCTCAGTCGGATGGGATGGCCGACTTTATGACTGTGACTTTAACCAGATGCTTGATATAGCGTTGCCGCAAACGATTTTGGATGTGACGCTGTCCGATATTGCTAACCGCGAAATTCGCACTGCTGCTCATTGTTACGCATGCACCGCCGCCGCCGGTTCCACCTGAACAGGGACGATCAGCGCGCCGTGAGCGCGCCTCCCGTCCTCGTGATGATGGCTCGCCGCCCTGAAGCGGGCCGGGTCAAGACGCGCCTTTGCCCGCCATTAACCCCGGCGCAGGCAGCGGCGCTCTATGCCGCGTTCCTACGCGATCTGGTCGAGTTATTGCGCACCGTACCCGGTATGCAGCCGCTGATTGCTTATGCGCCGGCTGAGGCCGCTGATTATTTTGCGGCACTGGCCCCTGATATCGCTCGCCGTCCGCAAACCGGCGTTGATCTTGGCGAGCGGCTGGCCGCCGTGACCAATGCTGTGTTGGGTGAAGGTGTGCCGGCAGTTTTGGTGATCGGCAGCGACAGTCCCAGCTTGCCGCCAGCCCATATCGCGCAGGCCGTCACGGCGCTGGCTAGCGGCGCTGATCTGGTATTAGGGCCGGCGGAAGATGGCGGTTACTATTTGGTAGGGTTACGCCGGCCCGCCCCGGCCTTGTTCACCGGCGTACCTATGAGCACCCCTACCGTGTTGCGTGATACCCTCGCCATCGCCGAGCAACTAGGCCTGCGCACGGCACTCATCGATCCGTGGTACGACATTGACACCATCGCCGATCTGCGCCGGTTGCGCACCGATCCGACTCCACTGCGCCATACCCGGCTAGTGTTGACTGAGTTGCTGAACAACCTTGCCGAGCAAGGTTAGCCGCTGGGCGCGAGAATAGAACGTATCGCATAACCGTAGAGCCGCACGACCGTGCGGCTCGGCTATGGCCCGGAAGATGAACGCATGGCGAGTCCCCCCTTCCCCCCTCGCTCCGCGGGGGAGAGGGGAAGGGTGAGGGGGAACACGCCTAGCCGTCGTAGGGGCGGGGCATGCGAGGTGGTTGATGGAGCGGAACAAATGCCGCCCTACGAGGTGCCGCGCGCACTGCATGAAGGGCGGCATTCATTCCGCCCTATTTCTATACGCATCTAATAATGGACTTGTCAGAAATCATGAAAGCAGCGATAATGAAGGAGTATTCCACAGCCTCGCATCACTGCCGTACCTCTTTACACTGCACAGGTGTCTATGGCAACCGAATCTAGCCAATCCGGCCCGCGCATGGGCGAATTTGTGGCAATGATGGCGCTAATGACCTCGCTGGTGGCGATGTCGATTGATGTGATGCTGCCGGCGTTGGCCCAGATCGGCGCCGATCTAGGCGTCCAGCGCGACAATGACAATCAGTTGGTAGTGACGATGGTCTTTGTGGGCTTGGCGATCGGCCAACTGCTCTACGGGCCGCTCTCGGATAGCATCGGGCGCAAGCCGGCCATTTACCTCGGTTTTGCCCTCTTTTTTGCCGGGTCGCTGCTTGCCATTGTGGCTGTCAACGTTCCAATGATGTTGGCCGGACGATTGTTGCAAGGGTTGGGGGTGGCCGGGCCGCGCGGCGTTTCGATGGCGTTGATCCGTGATCGGTTTGCCGGGCGGGCGATGGCGCGGGTGATGTCGTTTATTATGGCCGTGTTCATCATTGTGCCGATCGTTGCACCGGCGCTGGGGCAGGTGATCTTGCTAGTAGCCGCGTGGCGAGCCATCTTTGTCATTCTGTTCCTGTTGGGGGTAGTGGCGCTGGTTTGGTTCGGGTTGCGCCAACCCGAAACGCTGCCTGTTGAACGGCGCGCGCCATTGTCGCTCGGTCGGATTAGTCATGTCTTCCGCGAAGTGCTCAGCCACCGCATTGCGCTCGGTTATACGCTTATGGCTGGGGTGGTAGCCGCCGTCTTGCAGAGCTATCTCAGCTCGGCGCAACAGATCTTTCAGATTCAGTATGGGCTAGGCCCGCTCTTTCCGTTGTTTTTCGCCATCAATGCGCTCGCCATCGGGTTAGCTTCATTCACCAATGGCCGGCTCGTCCTGCGTTACGGCATGCGACCGTTGCTAACCATCGCGTTGCTGGTCTTTGTGAGCGTGACGCTGGTCTTTGCGGGGGTGGCGCTGGCGACCGGCGGCCAACCTCCGTTGTGGCTCTTGCTGGCCTACTTCGTTCCGTGCTTCTTCTGCCTTGGCATCCTCTTTGGCAATATGAACGCGATGGCGATGGAACCACTCGGTCATATTGCTGGTGTCGGTGCGGCAGTCGTTGGCTCCCTCTCAACCTTTGTCGCTATCCCGCTTGGCGCGATCATCGGGCAGGCTTACAACGGCACTGTGACGCCGTTAGCCATCGGCTTTGCCGCGCTGGCGCTCGGCGCGTTGGGCTTAATGCGCTGGGCCGAGCGCGGGCGGATGGTGGCTGCGCCCGACACCGAACCGGTGGTGTAAGCAGCGAGGGCCGATTTCTATCGCCTGCTTCTAAATGAGGTGATGCCCCGCGCTATCCGCGTGAAGCCGTCTCCCATTTCCCTACCTCGTGAAGGATACATACGCAAGCGGGGCAATTGCTCGCCGACAACGGCAGCACGACGAGAGCGGCAGCTTTACTGCCGCTCTTCATCCCTCATACGCTCACCACACCTCTTCCAGCATCGCCAACAACTCTTCCGGCGTAGCTGGGCGTGGATTGTTGAAGATTGCCGGCTCGACGGCGGCCAGCTCAGCCAATTCGGGCAAAGCCTCGCGCGGCACGCCAACATCGCGCAGCCGAGTTGGCAAGCCGCAGTCAGCGGTCAGGGTACGCACGGCGGCAATGCCGTCGGCAATCACCTCGGCATTATTGCGCCCTCCCACATTCACCCCCATCGCGCGTGCAATCCGCACATAGCGCTCAGGCGCTACTTCGCTGTTGAAACGCATCGCTGGCGGTAGGAAAATGGCGTTGGCGGTGCCGTGATGCACCGGGAATTTGCCACCCACCGCATGCGAAAGAGCATGGACAACGCCAAACAAGCTGTTGCCGCAGGCGATGCCGGCCATAGCTGCGGCAATCAGCAATTGGCTGCGCGCTTCGATGTTGTCACCGTCATGCACTGCGTCGCGCAAGTGCGTGGCGATCATGTCGATCGCCGCCAGCGCCAGACTATCGCTGAAGGGGTTGTTTTCAGTCGAGACGTATGTCTCAATCGCGTGCGACAGCGCATCCATACCGGTAGCCGCAGTGAGGCGCGGCGGCAAGGTACGGGTCATCATCGGATCGAGAATGGCGAGATCGGGGGTGACATAGCGGCTGACAATGCTGATTTTGCGGTGCTCCGCTTCGTCCAGAATCACTGCGATCGGAGTCACTTCGCTACCGGTGCCGGCAGTGGTTGGAATAGCTACCAGCGGCGATAGCGGCGTCTCGATCACGTTGTAGCCTTCGTAATCCGGGATCGATCCTCCCAGTGTGAGCACGATGCGAACGCCTTTTGCGGTATCGATCGGGCTGCCGCCGCCAACAGCAATAAGCAGATCGGCGCCGGCGGCGCGAGCCTGCGCGGCGGCTTCAGCTACTTTCGCCACCGATGAATTGGCCGGCACATCATCAAACACGCCGACAATCTCAACGGGGTCAATGCCAGCCTTGATCGGCTCGAGCAAACCGGCTTGCACCACCCCCTTGTCGGCCACAATGAACGCGCGGCGCTGCGGCAACGCATTGCTGATCACCTGCCCTAATTCAGAGGCCAGCCCGATCTGATAGAGCACGCGCGCGCCAAGGCTGAATTCAAAAAAGTCTTGCATCGCCCTGTCCTTTATCTGTCAAAAGAGCACTGCTACGCTCATTATACGACTGGGTGGAAGAGGGGAATACCAAGGCGCAAAGGGAGCAAAGGCGCAGAGATTTTTAACGCAAAGGTGCAAGGGCCGCAGAGCACGCAGCGGGATTTGGCATCATCTGCTGCGTCCTCGGCGGTAAGCATCAGGCAGCCTCTACCCCCTCCCTCTCCCCCACTGGGGGGGCGGAGACGACAATACGAAGTCGCACGCGGCTCGCCACTCTCGCCGCGCGGTAGAGCAGGGGCCGGGGGGTGAGGGCAACGACAGGCAGAGCTAATCAGATCGGTTTGTGCCTTTTGCTTGTGGCCATTTCCTCTACCATCAACCGCTCATCTGCATAGCGCGCAGTTCCTCTAACGGGATATGGCAGCGCAGGCGATGGCCATTGCCGGCCTCGCGCCACGGTGGTTTCTCAGTGCGGCAAATATCGTCGAGCGCGCGCGGGCAGCGGGGCTGGAAGGGGCACCCGGTGGCCGGCGCCATCGCCTCGGCTTCGCGGAGGCGCACGCCGTGCGGGTTGGTTGCCGCTAGCAAGGCTTCGGTGTACGGATGCAGCGGCGGGTTGAGCACTGATGCCACTGGGCCTTCCTCGACGATCTCGCCGCGATACATCACCACGACATCGTCGGCCAAGTAGCTCACCACTGCTAAATCGTGCGTGATGAACAAATAGGTGATGCCGGTGCGTTCTTTGATGTCGGCCAGTATGTTCAATACCGCCGCCTGCACCGAGACATCAAGCGCCGAGACCGCTTCGTCGAGCACAAGCAGATCGGGCGTGGCTGCCAGTGCGCGGGCAATTGCCACCCGTTGCTTCTCACCGCCGCTCAGTTGATGCGGGCGGCGGTTGGCATAGTCGGGCGGCAAGTTCACGAGCCGCAAGAGATCAGACACCTGCTTCGCCGCCGTTTTGCCATCGAGACCTCCTAGCCGGATCATTGGCCTGATGAGCGCCTCGCCAATTGGTAGGGCCGGGTTGAGCGCCTCTTGCGGATTTTGCAGCACCATTTGCAAGCGCCGCACCTGTTCGCGCGGTCGCTGTTGAATGTGCGGCGCTAGCGGTATGCCAAGTAATTCGATTGTGCCCCCCGACGGCGGGGTTAAGCCAATAATGCAGCGGGCCAGCGTGGTTTTGCCGCTACCGCTCTCACCGACGACTCCTAGCGTGCGGTTGCGATGCACGGTCAGATCGACTGCTGCCAACGCCTGTACCGCCGGCGCAGCCTTGCCGCGCGCGGCATCAACCAGCGATCGGCGTTGCGCAATCGTTTTGGTGAGACGATGCGTGGTCAACAACGGCGCTCTGTCTGGCAGTGCGGTGGCAGTTACCGGAGCTGGCAGCGCGAGGTCGAAGGTGAGGTGAGACCAGTAATGGCAACGGGTGGCGTGATCGGGCGCAATCGCCAGCAACGGTGGTCGCTCGTGCCGGCAACGATCATTGGCCAACGGGCAACGGGGCGCAAAGACGCAGCCGTCCGGTAGCGCACCGGGGACCGGAATAGCCCCCTCGATCGATTGCAAGGGATGGTAGTCGTAGCGTAGACCGGGGTGCGGCAGGCTGCGCAACAATCCTTGAGTGTAGGGATGGCGCGGCTGTTGGAACAGGGTGGCAGTGGGTGCAATTTCGACCAGTTCGCCAGCGTAGAGCACGGCGGTGCGCGTGGCGATGCGTGCGACAAGGCCGAGGTTATGTGAAATGAAGAGCGACGCCGGCTGCCGTTCGGCAATCAGATCGGCCAGCAAATCAATCACAGCAGCTTCGGTTGTCACATCGAGACTTGTGGTCGGTTCGTCGAGCACGAGCAAGCGAGGCGCTCCGTGCAACGCCATCGCGATCATGACGCGCTGCTGCATCCCGCCGCTGAGTTCGTGGGGGTAGCTGCGCATCACTCGCACCGGATCAGCGATTTGCACCCGCGCCAACAGAGCGGCGGCTTGTGCTTCAGCGACAGGATGTTTGCCGCTCATCGCTTCGATCAGTTGCTCGCCGATACGCAGGGTGGGGTTGAGCGCCGCCAGTGGATTTTGTGGCACCAGTCGCAGGGCGCGCTTCCAGAGCGTGCGCAGGGTTGCCCCTTGCGTTTGGGCTAGATCGATGCCATCGAGCAGCACGCGCCCGACGCTGATCCGGCCATTCGCCGGCAACGCGCGCAGGATGGCCAAGCCAAGGGTGCTCTTGCCGCTGCCGCTCTCGCCGACGATGCCCAATGTCTCGCCGGCGGCGACGCTCAGGCTGATCTCGCGTAATACCGGCAGCCGTTGCCGGCCAGTGTAGTATTCAACCGAAAGGTTCTCGACCGAGAGGACGGAAGTTGTCATGACTGCTCTTGCCCAATGCAGGCCGCAAGGGTGCAGATCTACGTGCCGGCTCAGCACCGATGTTCGTCGCTCATGAGTCGCTGATCGCCCGACGCACCCCTTCAGCCATCAGATTAACCCCAATTACCAGCAACGCGATCGCGGCTGCCGGGACGTATAATGACCACGGCGCAAGGGCGAATTCATTGCGCGCTTCCAGCACCATCAGGCCCCAGTCAGGGCTGGGTGGCTGCACGCCGACGCCAAGAAAACCGAGCGAGGCAACCAGAAAGATCGCGTAAGAAAAGCGCAACGCCGCTTCAACCGCCAGCGTTGGCGCCACTAGCGGCAACAATTCGCGCCAGAGAATGTAGCCCAGCCGTTCATTGCGCATGCGCGCCGCTTCGATAAAGCCACGTGATTTCAGCGCCAAGACCACGCTCCGTACCACGCGGGCCACGATTGGGGTATACACCAATATCATCACCAGCAGCACGTTTGCGCGTGAAGGGCCGGTTGCGCCAAGCAAGATCAGGGCGAGCAAGAGGGCTGGTAGGGCGAGCAAGCCGTCAAACAGGCGAAAGACCGTCTCCTCTAGCCAGCCTCCCAGATAAGTGACACTGATCCCAATGAACGCGCCTATGATCACCGCCAAAACAGTGCCGCCGCCGGCCAGCGCCAGAATATCGCGCGCGCCGTACACGATCCGGCTGAACAGATCGCGGCCCAGCCGGTCGGTTCCGAAGGGGTGGCTCAGCGACGGCGGTTGGCGGATGAGATCGGCATTTTGCGCGGTCGGGCTATGCGGCGCAATCAATGGCCCAAACAGGGCTAGCACCAGAAAAACGGTGACAATGATCGTCCCAGCCGCAGTCGCCGGATCGGCGAAAAAAGCGCGGCCTAGTCGCTGAACATTCATGGTTCTCGCACGACTCTCAACACCAAAGGATGCTCGCTCTTGCCCATCTTACACTGCAATTGCCGCCAGATCGGTGCGGCCCGGAAACGCCTTTGCCACATATCCGCGCAATCCTTCACGGTGGGCGCTGAGCTGGGCAAAGAAGTAGGGAATGATGATTGGGCCGCGCTCGATCAAAATGCGCTGAATCTCACGGTAGGCGTGCGCACGCTCGGCTTCGTCAAGCGTCGTGCGGGCAGTGGCGGCCAGCGCGTCAAATTCGGCGTCGCTAAAATGGCTTTCATTCCACACTGCACCGCTCACCAGCATCACGTCGAGGTAAAACTGCGGCACCGGACGCGAACCCCAGCCGGTAATGCCTAGATCGACCTCTAGCCAGCCGTTATCGCCGTAGTAGACGCTTTCTGGCTCGACGATCACATTAATGTCGATCCCGGCTTCAGCCCACTGCTCCTTCAACACCACCGCCAAATCGGGGCGATCACCCGAATCGGGCACGTGCAGATCGAGTTTCAACCCGTCAGGATAGCCTGCGCTCGCGAGCAACGCACGCGCTGCCGCCGGATCGCGTGCCGGGAGCGGCGTTTCTTCAGAGTAGTAGGTGCTGAAGAGTGGCCCAATCGGGCTGTCGCGGCCCACTGCGCCCAAGCCGGCTTTCACTTGGCGGAAGATCGCTTGGCGGTCAGTAGCCAGTTTCAGGGCGCGGATCACCTCGGGCTTGTTGCCCGGCTCCCGGTCGGCGCGCAACCGCACCAGATCAAAGCCGTTGGTCGGCGTCTGCACCGCTACGATCCCCGCTGTCTGTTGCAGGGTTTGGAACAGCGGCGTTGGCATACGCAACACCAGATCGACCTGCCCGCCGCGCAGTGCATCAACCGCCGCTGCTTGATCGGCGAAAAAGATGATCTCAAGGTCGGCGACCGCCGGCTTGCCGGTTTGGAAATAAGCCGGATTGGCCGCTAGATCGATCCGGTTCTCGGTGCGATACTCCACTACCTTAAAGGGGCCAGTGCCGTTAAAGGTCGTGGCCGGATTCGCCGTGCCGGCTCGGAGGATCAATGCGTGATTATCGGATAGATCGTAGAGGAAGAACGGATTAGGAGCGGATAGCGTAAAGACAACAGCATTCTCGCCGTCGGCGGCAATATCGGCAATGTTGGCGTAGAGGTCGGCAGTTGGCAATTGCAGCGACGCATCGCGCAGGCGATTGAATGTCCATACCACATCGGCAGCAGTGAGCGGACTACCATCGTGAAAAGTGACGCCACTGGCGAGAGTCAATCGGTAGCGTAAACCATCGTCGCTGATCGTCCATTCGCGGGCAAGGCGGGGAATGACGTTATTGCCGGCGTCGATATCAACCAGATAGTCGTACACGTGGTTCAGAATGAGGATTTCAGCGTCTGACGAAGCGAACGCCGGGTCAAGCTGCACCGGAATTTCGCTCGCCACGCGCAGCCTCCCGCTGGGGCCGCTGCCGGCAGGAGCTGGTGCGGCGGTGGGGGCAGACGCTGGCGCAGTTCCGCCGCAGGCTGCTAGCGCCGTTGCACCGGCTGATAAGCCGAGCGCCAACCCAAGGCGTAGAAATGCGCGGCGGCTCATCCGCCCGGCCAATACCTCAGATCGGGCTATCTGCAACACGTGCAGCCGCTCGTCTGATTGATTCATCGGTTCGTCCTTTCTCTTCAAAACGTGGTTCTCGGCTAGTGCCACCTCCTATGAAAGGGGTACAGGCCTATCTGTGTCATTGCCAGCGTGCATGCAATGCATCGCGCAAAATACCGGCGGTTGCACTCGTGTGACCGGCGAGCTAAGGTCGTTATAGTGCATACATAGCCTTTGCGCTATGCTCGTATGACGTGCGGCGGTCCAACTGCGTATCATCCATCCCCGGCCAAGACCGCCGGTGGCGCACCGCTCGGCCTCCATCGGGGCAAGCGCAGCCCTGTCGCATAAGCGCAGCGACAGTGCCTGAATGGAGTGCGGCAGCCCAACTATCGCATCAGGCATTCTCGGCTATAGCCACCAGTTACGCTCAGCTCCTCCCGTGTCGGGGCGAGAGCAGCTCTACCATCCCCACGTGCCGGAACCGCCCTTGAACGGCCCGACAATATCGCTCGTAATCCATCCGCCGTAAAATCCGCCCGGTTGGGGCGTCACCTGTTCATCATCAACATAGCAGGCATCCATCGGAGCGGCGTAGAAGGCGAGATACCCGCGGATGGACGCGAAATCAGGCGTGGGGTCAAGGTACGACCACGCCGCTTGTACAGCGCTGCGCTCGCCAACCACCACATCGTAATAGGTGGCGATGCCCTTGAATTCGCAGAATGATCGAGCCAGATTGGGGCGGAGGAAGGCCATCTGCACATCGGCGGGCGGAACATAATAGACCGGCGGATGGCTGGTTTCGAGCACCCGGATTGCGCGCCGGCTATCGACCAGCGTGATCCCGGCAAAGATCACCCGGATCCGGCGCGAGGTCGGTTCGAGCCGCGGCGGGCGTGGATAGTCCCAGACCGATTCTTGGCCGGGGCCGGGCGGAATGCGTTTGACCATTGTCTCACCTCTGACGATGCTGGTACAACTATCTGCACTATACCATGTTTGCGGGGCAGATTCATCAAAAAAGGCCATTGAATCATTGCCGCAAAAAACTGCGAAAAGCGTTTCGTTACCAATACTGCAAAAAGCTTTTTGGCGGTATGAGCGCGGTGAGGCGGCTTGCGCACCAAGCCCGGCCTGCTCCGTATGCTTGCGAGGATTGCTCGATAACCCACCTGATGGTGTGCAAGCATGCTTGTGAAGGTATGCGGCTTGCCACCCCCTCTCACCTTGTCGCACCGTCAGTTCGTTCAGCGGATGGCCGATAGCTGAACGATTGTGACGAATGGCCCGCCATCTCCGCATCGTTTTGCTGTTTGCAGCGGTATACTAATAGGGAGGAAAAAATCGCGCCCCTCTTGTCATAGTCGTACACTTGTGCTATTATAGCACATATGTACGGGGCAGGCAACGGCGTTGACAGCGCCCTCCCCATCGAGTAGAGTAGCAAGAGGAGCATACGAGTGGGTACGAATAATGGAGGAGCGCCCGCGATGGCAATCACCCCGGAGAAAGAAAAAGCGCTCGCGGCGGCAATGTCGCAGATCGATCGAAAGTTTGGCAAAGGCTCCATCATGAAGATGGGAGAGGTTGGGAACCGGCTGGCCATCGAAGCCATTCCCACCGGTTCGATTGCCCTCGACATTGCGCTGGGCATCGGCGGCGTACCGCGCGGGCGCGTGATCGAGATTTTTGGCCCTGAGAGCAGCGGCAAAACTACGCTGGCCCAACACATTATCGCCGAAGCGCAGAAGATGGGTGGCGTCTGCGCCTTTATCGACGCCGAACACGCTTTTGACCCCGTCTACGCAGCGCGGTGTGGCGTCAATACCAATGACCTGCTGGTATCACAGCCCGACACCGGCGAGCAGGCGCTTGAGATCTGCGAAATGCTGGTGCGCTCGAACGCGATCGACGTGATTGTGATCGACTCGGTCGCCGCCTTGGTGCCGCGGGCCGAAATTGAAGGCGATATGGGCGATTCGATGCCCGGTATGCAAGCTCGCCTAATGAGCCAAGCGTTGCGCAAATTGTCGGGCGCGATCAGCAAGAGTCGCACGGTTGTCATCTTTATCAACCAGTTGCGGATGAAGATTGGCGTGATGTTCGGCTCGCCGGAAACGACCACTGGCGGGCAGGCGCTCAAGTTCTATGCCTCGGTGCGGCTTGACATTCGGCGGATCGAGACGCTCAAGCAAGGGCAAGAGGCGATCGGTTCGCGGGTGCGGGTAAAGGTGATCAAGAACAAAGTCGCGCCGCCCTTCCGGCAGGCCGAATTCGATATTCTGGCCAACGAAGGCATCTCGCGCGAAGGCAATATCATTGACATCGGCACTGAGTTGGGCATCATCCGCAAGAGCGGTGCGTGGTTCTATCTCGGTGAAGATCGGCTCGGCCAAGGGCGCGAAAATGTGCGCGAGTTTCTCAAGAATAATCCGGCCCTGACCGATGAGATCGAACGCTTGATAAAAGCGCAAGCGTTGACCAATCCGTCAGTGATTGCGCCGAGCGCCGATGTCGGCGACGATGACGGTATTTTTGAAGAGTAGCGTTCGCGTTGTAGGCAGGGTGAGCGCCGTTGGCGAGAGTGTGGCTAGCGGCGTTCATCGTTCTTGGGGCGGTGTGGGCAGGGTGCAGTCGCTGCTTACGCGGCGCGATGGACGCGAGCGCACCACTGCTATGCGGGCGCATTGTC
The DNA here is from genome assembly GCF_937951745.1 of uncultured Chloroflexus sp. GTDB lineage: Bacteria > Chloroflexota > Chloroflexia > Chloroflexales > Chloroflexaceae > Chloroflexus. Next base: position 51,934 of record NZ_CALFBQ010000027.1, on the reverse strand, counting down.
ACCGCGTGCAGTCGCTGCTTACGCGGCGCGGTGATGGCTGCGCGCGTAGTGCAATCGTTACGGTGCGCCGCCGAGAGGGTCCTTTTCCCGGTTTGGGTGTCGCAGGAAGCGCAATGCACTGCTGCCTGCGCCAACATATCCAACTCCTGCTAGTTGCGAACGAGCTAGACCTGCGCTATGCCAACCGGTACCATCACCGCTATTCGCCAGCAAAGCAATGACCCGCAGCGTGTCAATGTCTTCATTGACGGCGAGTTTGCGCTGGGCATTAGCCTCAATACGCTGGTGCGCGAGCGTTTGGCGGTAGGCGTGCAGCTTGATGAGACGGCATGGGAACGCCTCGTTGCCAGCGAGCAGGCTGATCAGGCATTGCAGAAAGCGTTGCAGCAGCTTGAGCGGCGACCGCGTTCGACTGCTGAAATGTGGCGTTATCTGCAGCGCAAAGGTTTTGACGAGGCGACGTGTACGCGCGCGATTGCCCGGCTGCACGAATTGGGTCTGCTTAATGACGCTGATTTTGCCAGTCGCTGGGTCGCTAACCGGCGCGCCTTGCGTCCTCGCGGCAATCGCGCCTTGCGGGCCGAATTGCGCCACAAGGGGATTGAGCCGGCGATTATCGATGAAGCGTTAGCGGCGGAAGATGATGGTATGAGCGAGCGTGAGCGGGCCGAGGCAGTCGCGCGTGCTGTTCTGCCGCGCTATGCGAAGGTTGCCGATTGGGCCGCCTTTCAACGCCGCTTCGGTGGTTATCTGCTACGCCGCGGATTTGCCGCCGATCTGATCCGGCCCATCCTTGCTCGCCTTTGGCGTGAATTGCATCTGGGGGAGGATGGGCCAGATTGGTAAGATGGCCGATGAGCTATAGCGTCAAGGTAGACTGGGCCAACATTGTTTCGCAAGGCGTGATTTAGTCTGGCACAAACACCGAGAGACGATCCGCAAGCGTAGCGCTGGAGTATGGGTGACCCATCTGCAGGTGGACCCGTGGCAAGCAACGCGCTGATACAAGGCACATGCGCCGGGCGACCCACCCGCAGGTGGAGCATTCGGGAGAGGCCGGGCCGCAGCAGCAGTGTCTCGTGTCTCGATCGCGTTTGGCGCACATTCCTGCCCTGCACAGGGATAGCGTCTTCTGGCGAATCCGGTTGGGTTAGCGTCTGTTTCGGTCATCAGGAGGCGCAGCGATTCTCTGTCTTTCGCTTGCAGGTGCGAGGATGAGCAGTGGGAATGGCAGTGACAACAGCGGATTGCCTTCCCAAAACGCTATCTGTGCTATTGGACAGACACCGGCTTGCTGGATATGATGTGGCTGCATCGGATCATTTTGCAGCCGGCAACAGCTTGCCAACAGAAAATAAGAAGTGCGTCACGGTACATACTCGGTTACGGTCGCCTGACGATGTTAAGGATTTCACTATGGCAGAAGTACAATATCTCGGTCATGCCTGTTTTCGCTTGCGCGGTCGCGATGGCACCATCGTGTGCGATCCCTACCATCGCTCGATCGGTTTCGACCTAGGCCGGCCAACCGCGACGATCGTCACCGTTAGCCATCATCATCCTGACCACGATCACGTGGCTGCGGTGCGCCCCCTGCGCGATCGCGTCTTTGTGGTTGATGGCCCCGGCGAGTATGAGATTGGCGGGGTACTGATTACCGGCGTGCGCACCTTCCACGACACAGTGAAAGGTGCTGAACGCGGCTTCAATACCGTGTATATCATCCATCTCGATGATTTGGTCTTCTGCCATCTCGGCGATCTTGGCCACGAATTGACCACGAGCCAGCTTGAAGAGATTGGCTCGAACGTCGATGTGCTGTTTGTGCCGGTAGGCGGCGGCGAGACGATTGGGCCGGCTATGGCTAGTAATGTGATCAGCCAGATCGAACCTCGTTTTGTAATCCCAATGCATTACGCGATGGGGCAGATCGATTTCGACCCGCCGCTGGCGCCGCTCGAAAAGTTTGTGAGCGAAATGGGTATGAAAGAATATACCCCCGAAGAAAAGCTGGTGGTTAATGCGAATGCCTTGCCTGCCGATGAGGAGCAGACCCGGATCGTTATCCTGCGCCCGGCTCATAGTTGACCATTCATACTGCTTACATGTGGTATACTGAAAAATTGAAGTGTAAACGTGCGGCAGACACATGCTGCTCATCATAGGACGTGTGACTATCCGGTAAATAGCGATTGTGTGGCATGCAATCCGCTTCGGCACAGTGCAAGCGAGCGCCAGCGTGGGTCGGTTCAACCGAAGGTTGACCGACCCACAAATCTTTATGCAGGGAGCATTTGTCTATGACAAAGTACATTTTTGTGACTGGCGGTGTAGTCTCTTCAGTTGGCAAGGGAATTGGTGTGGCTTCGATTGGCCGCTTACTCAAGAGCCGTGGCTTCACCGTCTCGGTCATGAAGCTTGACCCCTACCTCAACGTCGATCCCGGTACGATGTCGCCCTACCAACACGGTGAGGTGTTTGTGACGGTCGATGGCGCTGAGACAGACCTTGACCTTGGCCACTACGAGCGCTTTATCGATGTCAATCTGAGCCGATTGAGCAATGTTACCACTGGCCAAATCTATTCGGCGGTCATCGCCAAAGAGCGGCGCGGCGATTATCTGGGTGGCACGATTCAGGTGATCCCGCATATTACTAATGAGATCAAGGCTCGCATCGGTGCTTTGGCCCGCAACAGTCAAGCCGATGTGGTCATTGTCGAAATTGGCGGCACCGTTGGCGATATCGAAAGCTTGCCCTTTCTTGAGGCCATCCGCCAGATGCGCAAGGACGTTGGGCGCGACAATATCCTCTACATTCACGTGACGTTGTTGCCCCACATCAGCACTGGCGAGCTGAAGACCAAGCCGACCCAGCATTCGGTGATGGCGCTGCGTAACGTAGGTATCAGCGCCGATGTTATTCTCTGCCGGGCCGATCGCCCGATTGACGATGATATTCGCGAGAAGATCGCCTTCTTTGCCGATGTTGATGTGCGCGCAGTGATCCCGGTGCCAACCGTCGATTCAATCTACGAGGTGCCTTTGGTGCTCGAAGATATGGGTTTGGGCGATTATCTGGTCGAACGGTTGGGATTACCGGCGGCGACTCCCGATCTCGACGAATGGCGGGCGCTAGTAGCGCGCATCCGGCAAGAGAAGCGGCGGTTGCCGATTGCCTTGGTCGGCAAGTATGTCGAATTGCACGATGCCTATATCAGCGTGGTTGAAGCCTTGCATCACGCCGGGCTTGAGCAGTCGATCGATGTTGAAATTCGTTGGGTTGCCGCTGAAGATGTCGAGCGTGAAGGTCCCGCCAGTTTATTGTCAGGCGTCTACGGCATTCTTGTGCCCGGTGGATTTGGTGAGCGCGGGATCGAAGGCAAGATTGCCGCCGCCGACTATGCGCGGGTGAACGGTATCCCGTACCTTGGCTTGTGTTTGGGCATGCAATGCGCAACGATCGCCTTTGCTCGCCACGTGCTCGGCACCCACGATGTCAACAGCACCGAATTTAACCCGCAGACCGCCCACCCCGTGATCGATCTGATGCCTGATCAGCGCGATATTACCGAAAAGGGCGGCACGATGCGGCTTGGTCTTTACCCTTGCGATCTGGTGCCGGGCACCCGCGCCCACGTGGCGTATGGTTGTGATCGGGTGGAAGAACGTCACCGCCATCGCTTTGAATTTAATAACCGCTACCGCACCATCTTAGAGGCGGCTGGGCTGGTAATTAGCGGCATCTCGCCCGACAAGCGGCTGGTTGAAATTATCGAACTGCGTGACCATCCGTGGTATGTGGCCAGCCAGTTTCACCCCGAATTCCAGTCACGTCCGGGTAAGCCACATCCACTTTTCCGGGGTTTCGTGGCAGCCGCAGCCCAAACACTGCTCGCCGGCGAAGCGCGCCAGTTGCCGTTGGTGGAAAGTGCCTCGTAACCTTTGTTAAAGCGTATAACCTGATAAAGAGCTCCTCTCCACAATTGATGAGAGAGGGGCTGTTATGTCTTTTCAATCAGTATGTCGCGGTTGTAGCAGCGCGCAGATGGCAAATCTCTTGCGCGCGCAGCGTCACCTGCACTGAGCCGCCAACTGCTGCTTGTTTACCCCAGAGTGAGACATTCAACAATTGCTCGAAATTTCTGCGAATCCTTTTGGCATCTCGCGCGGTTTCATATATGAGCACACATTTTTGTACCGCTGAGGTGTCGCATGCGATTCGTCCACCTGTTCGTCTTGCTCTTCGTCCTGACCGCCTGCGCTGCGCCATTGACCAGCGCCCCCGAACCATCCCGGCCCACGCCAGCGCCTACCCAAGCTCCTGTGGCGAGTGGCAGGCTAATTAGCCCATTGAAGCCGCGGCTTTGGTTAATGACCGATACGAGCGCGGTATTAGCTGCCGCAGCAAACGCACCATTTGCCGACTTGCCGCCAGCGCCACCAACGAACACGGCACACACAGTTGCCGTCGAATGGCTCAAGACCACGCTCAAATTAATTGCCCGTGATGGGCTGCCGCCCAATCGGGCCGCCCGTGAATTGATGCTGGTATCGGTGGCGCTCAACGATGCATTAATGGTCGGGCGTGAAGCCGCACAGGAGCAGCCGGTTGATAACCCTGCGCTGCTGGCCGGCGCGATGTGGCCGGTGTTGCGCTATCTCCATCCCCAACACAACGAGATTATTGAGGGGTATGTCTACGTGTCACGTTGGCATGGGCTGTGGCTGCGCGATCCGGTGCCGCCGGAACAACTCGCGCGCAGCTTCCAGATTGGGCAAGCGGTGGGGCACGAGGTGGTCGCGTGGGCGCAGCAGGATGGCAGCAATGCGGTGTATGAGATTGCCTTGCCGGCAAGTGGTGGGTGGAACACGAACAAGCTCCCGCTTGACCCGCATTGGGGCACGGTCAAGACGGTTGCCCTGCCCGCCGGTGATGCCATTGTGTTACCGCCACCGCCAGCGTGGGACAGTGAAGAGATGGAGCGCGAACGCACTAACTTTCGAGCAGGGCAGAAAGTGCTGACTGATGAGCATCGCGAACTGGCATGGTATTGGCACGCCGATGTGGGTACCGTCACGCCTGCCGGTCTCTGGTTTGAGACGGCGATTACGATGGCGTTAGTCAACAAGCTCGATGAAATGCAGACGGCGTCGCTCCTTGCCCATCTCGGCGTCGCGATGCACGATACTGCTGTCGCGTGTTGGTATAACAAATACCTGTATGGCTTCCAGCGGCCCGAACAATGGATGGCTGAAGTCGATCCGGTATGGCAACCGGTGTTGCCCACCCCACCCCACCCTTCGTACCCGTCGGGCCATGCCGCTTTTAGCTCGGCGGCGGCCAATCTGCTAATTGTCACCTTCCCACACCACAAAGACCTGCTCGTCGAGCGTGCCGCTGATGCTACCCGCTCACGAATCATCGGTGGTGTGCATTGGTTTATGGATGGCATGCAGGGAATGACCTTGGGCCGTGATGTCGCGCGGTATGTACTTACGCGCTAGGATAAGGAGCTTTACGATGTCTTTCCATAACCGTCGTCATCCTATGCTGTTTCTTTTCCTTGGCCTGATCTGGTTCTGCTCTTGGGTAGTGCAACCAGTGGCGGCGCAGTCAGAGATAATTATGTACGTATTTCGTCAAGTTCGTAGTGATGGAAATGTTATCGTAGAATTTTCGCAATTACCGGTTGGTTTTAACGAGGTGCGTTGGCGCTGGAATGAGCCGCCTACTGATGCAGACCCCTAGCAGCCGATAGTTTTTGTGTATGCCGGCTATGGCAATATCATCATTCAAGCGCCGCCAGATACTGGGGTTGTGTGTCAGCAATATGAGCTACATGCCCAGATACGTGATCAAGGGGGTAACCTTATTTCACTTCAGGGAGGGTTTTTCAAGGATAACTCGGTGGATGTTCAGATAAACTTAGTCACGCCGCAGCGAGCAATGAGCGGATATACCAATCAAGATACAATACTCGTCAGCATCATTGGCGATAATGAGTGTGCTGGACTGCGAGATGGAGGTATTAGCATTGATCAGACAGTCTTGTATATCTTTGAAGCGGATGTTCCGGATCGATATGAAGCGGAATATCCCTTGCCAGCGGTGGAACGACCGATTAGCCTTTCTATGGCCCTGTTCGATCGGGTTTCAAATGTAGTTGTACACGATGTCTCTATTGTGCGCGATGTAACGCCGCCAACACTGGCAGATATTCGTGCCACAGCGACAGTTGTCGAAGATGGCACAAGATTAACTATTACCGGGCAATTTAACGATGCACATGCTCCTCTGCCGTGGGCGGTTGAGTGGCAGTTTGTTACCTCAGATGGTGTTGAACTTGGCGAACCGGTTTACCACGTGTTGGAGGCGTCTGAAGTGCAAGCAGGGTCAGCAGCGACACTCGCTGCCACCAGCACGCCATTTGGACTAAACGTGTTATTCGAGGCACCACCACAACAAGCCTCAGCTTTACGTATTCAATTGTTTGATCGCGCCGGCAATGGTCGAGCGATTGATCCAGTGATGATTACATCCACCGTCTCGCATACTGTCTACGTTCCCCTCGTTGGCCGATAAAAGACCGTTGTTCGCAACATAGTTTGCACTCACTGAGTGACGCGGTGCGCGTCGCTATAGGTGAGTGCATGCTTCAAACCGACGCAGGAGGCACCGTGAACAATCGTATCCCTATGTGTCGCCATCTACGCTGGTTGATTGGGTTGGTTGTGGCCATCCTCTTTGTAACGTTACCATCACTGACACCGTTACCGGCTGTCGCTCAAACCGGTATAACCGGCTTTGCGAGTGTGGTGCCTTGCCTAAACGACGATCTGTCGCTAGCGACGACCTGTTTTGCTGACACCATCTATGCACCGGTGTCGGCGAATGATCCGGCACTTGTTCGGGTAACGATAAGTGGGGTTAAACAGCCACTTGCGCCAATTGGCACAACTAATGCCGGACATCAACAACGCATTGCCCAACATACCGGTATTGGTTCAGTCTACGGTCTTGCTTACGATGATGGCGCAATTAGCGGCATGCCACGGTTGTTTGCCTCCGCCTTCACCCGCCGATTTACGAGTTTTGGCCCACTTGGTCCGGGTGGAGTCTATGAATATCGCTTTAACGAAGGTCAATGGCGGGCGTCGTTTGTTATACCCAATGCAGGTCAAGATAGACTTTCGCCGGATCGGAACGATACAGCCGTATTGAGTGCAGTCGGCAAAACTGGATTGGGTGATATGGAGATCAGTCCAGATGGAGCTACTCTGTACATCGTAAACCTCGCGGCACGACACATTGAACGCTACGATATTACCCAAGCGCTTCCCCGTCGTTTGACGCCAATAGCCATACCTTTCCAGTTAATTAGCTCAGATCAGCGAATTCTACCCAATCTGCGTCCTTTCGCCCTCGAATTTGCACCTATTTCGGATAATCGTAGTGTGCAATTGTTTGTTGGCGTTACCGATACTGCGGCTTCATTTGGAAAACCTTCAGCCCATGTGCTTGCTTTGACGGTTGATACAGGTGACTGGAGCTTGATTATCACGCAAGAACTGATGACTGAGACGTTCCAAAATCGTTTCCGCTCTTCAACGTACATGGAGGTATTGCGATCGTTAAAACCAAATGATCAGATTTATGGCTGGAATCCGTGGAATGAGCAACTCGAAAGATTACAGGTATATCGAAAAAGTCGTGCTATTTTTCATGCTCAGCCTTTCCTTACCGATCTTGCGTTTAGCCCTGACAATCAGTTCTTACGTCTCGCCTTGCGTGATCGGATTGGTGACCTGACCTTCTTCGGTCCACCGCCTGTTGAACACTATACCTCTATCAGCCAAGGCGATACGCTTAATTACCAGTTGATGCAGGGAGCGTGGACGCTTTCGCTCTCGAACGGGTCGCGTATCGATCTAGTTAATCCAAATCAAACAGATCATAAGTACCTAGCCGATCATAGTGACTGGCTTAACGATCATATACATCACTACTCTGGGGAGCATCCAGCCCACGTCGAGAACCACATGGGTAGCCTCCTCGCCATTCCGCGTCCTAATGGTACAGAAACGATAGTCGCCACCTCATTGCTTGGTAACAATTCGGCTGGCTTGATGATGTATGAGGCGAACCAGCCACATCCATCTCGAACCATTACCTTAATCCCGCCCGGTAGCAATAAATCTACATCATTAGGCGATCTGGAACTCCTTTGTACGTATGCGTTTATTAGCGGTCAGCTTTGGCATGACACTGACGGGAATGGCATTCGTGATACGAATGAACCGCCGCTAAGCAACGTAAAGCTTGAAGTAATGGCTTCGGATGAACCTTTGCCGCTAGGTGCAGTCACTACGGCGGCTGACGGGAGTTATACCATCGCCGTGCCGCCGAACCGTGCATTGCGAATTCGCGTGGCACCGACTGAGTTTGCGGTTGGCCGCCCGTTAGCCGGCATGGTGTATGCGCCTATGAATGCTGGTGCCGATGATACCCGTGATAGCGATGCCCATCCGGTTTTTGGTGTGGTTGAGTTTGCCGGCCAGCATACCGGCAATGGCGTGACCGGCGCCGCATTGCCCCTGCCATTGCGCGAAGAGACGGTTCGTCACGTCGATATCGGCCTGACCCGCCAATTTCAACCGGCGACGATCGGTGATTGGGTTTGGCTCGATCACAATGGTAATGGTGTGCAAGACACCAACGAATCCGGTATAGCCGGCGTGGTGTTGCGTCTAGAGCGATTACCCGGCCCAGCACCGGCGGTGCAACCCTACCCCCGCACCGTTGTGAGTGATGCCCAAGGTCGCTATGCCTTTACAAACCTCGAACCCGGTCGATACCGTGTGGTGGCAGTGTTACCGACAGAGTATTCCTTCACGTCGTCTGGTCGCGGTGGTAATCCGCAGCGTGATAGCGATATTGACCAACAAACCGGCTCGAGTGCAGTGATAGAGCTAACCCACGGTGCGATTCGACCTGATATTGATGTTGGGTTGCTGGGCCAAACTCACATGGATCTCCGTATCTCACTACATGGGTTGGCTGAAGCAATTGTTAATGATGAACTGTCCTATACGATGACCTATCACAATACTGGCAATCGTACCGCTGCCAACGTCGAAGTGCGGATGGAGTTGCCGTCTGGGGTAACGTTTCTCAGTGCTAGTCGGCCACCCAGCCAGAGTGGTTCGGTACTGGTCTGGCAATTTGCGCAGCTTGCACCCAACGCAAGCGGCACGATCGAGGTTCGTGGGCGCGCACCAACCGCCCTTGGCGCCAGTCTGAGTCAGACTATTACCGCTGTGGCGACAATCAGTGCTAACCCGCCAGACAATGATCTGACGAACAATCGTGCCAGCCATCATACCCGTCTCATCAGAGCTGAACTTAGCATCAGCAAAGAAGCGCCGGTAGCGGTGCTCAGCGGTGATGCACTGTTCTACACCCTGCGGGTGGTGAATCGCGGCAGCGCACCGGCGGCTAATGTGACGATCGCCGATCCCTTGCCGGCGCAGGTTGATTTTACTAGCATCTTGCGCGCACCGGCGGGAACATGCCGCTACGAAGGGGCGCAGCATACATTGCGCTGCACGATTAGCAGCATTGCGCCAAATGAAGAGGTTATTGTTAGTGTGCAGACAAAGCCACGGCCAACCGCAGCCGACCGGCTTGATAACCGGGCCACTGTCACGACCACGACTGCCGGTGACTCACTGACAGATAATACGGCGACGGCGAGCACGGCCCATGTGCGTCCCAATCCGTCAGTCAGTCTCGCCTTTGCGCCGGCGCCGGCAGCCGCGGGTGAGGCGACCGAGCTGGTGGTTGGCTACCGCAACCTTGGCAATGGGCTGGCTCGTGCTGTGACGATCACGGTTGATGTGCCGAGCACAGCGACGCTCACCACCTTGCCGCCGATCTGCCAGCGTAATGGCTATCAGCTAACCTGTGCCCTTGGCGAAGTGCTGCCGGCGGCGAGCGGCGAGTTGCGCATTGGTCTCACTCTGCCGGCGACGATCGCGGTTGATCAACTGGCGGCGCAGGCCACCATTGCGACGACCACCCCCGAACTACCCGCGTATCAGGCTGATAACACGGCCAGCGCCATGGTCACGATCGTGCGTCCTAACCCATTTGTGCAATTGCGCGCGCCTGCCAGCATTGTCGGGCAGGGCAGCGTGTTTGCCTACACGATTGACTACGGCAACCTGTATCGCCGTCGCCCTGTCCAAACTCGCGCTGCTGCTAATACGATGCTTGAACTGGAGCTTCCGGCTGATGTGCAACTAGTGGGGTCTAGCCGTCCGTCTACGAGCCAAACCGGTCGCCGATTGCGCTGGGATCTAGGGACGCTGAATTCGCAAGCTGCCGGTATTATCGAGGTTGTGGTGCAGACGAGCGTGCCTGCCGGCGCGGTCTTGCCGGCGACGGCCCGCATCTCGACCAGCACGCCAGCGGATGATCCCGTTGACAATGTCGCCGCGCTTACGATCAATGTGGTGCCGCCGCCCTCTACCATCGGCGCAGCAGGTGGTGATTTGCGGGTGGCTATTCGCTCGACGCTCGATCCGGCGACGAACGACGCGAACCAAACGAATGGTATTTACCTCTCGGATGGCACGGCAATTGCGTAGCCATCGGGCGAGGTGCTTGATCTGACTCCGCAACTGGCGAACCTGACCTTTGCCGATGAGCCATTACCGTGGCCGTATGCCTACCAAGCGCGCGTCGTGGGTTGGAGTTTGGCCGAGGTTGCAGTGGGTGGGCAACGCTTTGATCCGCGTGCTGCCGACAGCCGCGGCATAGCCGGTTGTCGTCCGGGAGCGCGCCCGCTTCTCACCCCGCAACTGCTGACCGGCTGCATCTATCGCTATCTTGGCGGCCAGAGCCGCGATCAGCTTGGCGCCAGCGTGCTACGCGAACGCGATCTCGATGATCAACTCCATCTCTACTGGAGCCGCCCGCCGGCGCCGGCGATGCGCCCTGATGTCTACCTCTACACGGCTGACGTGCTTGATCGCGCCCGGCTCACGATTCAGATCGAGCTAGAAGTGCAGATCGTCAATCAAGCGCCGGGCAACATTGGCGGGGTGCCGCTACCGCCAGTGCGGGTCGCCCCGCTGCCCAATCCGGCGCGCCAGCTTGTAACCGGTCAGATCGAGATCAACCTGCTGGCGCCGCGCTCACTCGTTGCGCCGGGCAATTAATTGGCCATCCGTTGCGGCAGGCAATGCTCGCTGGCGCTGTCTGCCGCTAATCGACCCACACGATGAAAACGAAACGCTTACGTAACCGTTCACCACCCAATAGTGATGATCACGCTGCATGCTTACAAGCTTTGATGTGAGGAAAGGAGGGTCGTGCAATCAACCCAACCGCTTCGTTCGTCATGTTCGGTCTAGGCAAGATGTAGCGAAAGGATTTGCGCGATGCGACAAGCTCACCGGCGCGGCCAAACCCTCATCGAGATGGCGCTAGCCTTGCCGATCTTATTGACCTTGGTCGTCGGTCTCTTCTCGATCGGTCAGATACTGCTTACCCACTATGCCGTTAGCCAAGCGGCGCGTGCAGCGGCGCATCAGGCCGCACTCACTGGCGGCAATCGCACCGTTACCGAAACGGCGGCTCGTCAAGCCTTGGCCGGCAGCCTTGGGATTGAGCCGACCGCGAGTGAAGTGGTGATCTCGTGCCCGCGCCAGCCGTGCCGCCGGTATGACCCGATTACGGTCGAGGTTCGGTATCGCGCCGCGCTATGGATGCCGGTCGCCCTGTTGCCCTTCGGCGACGAGATCGTGGTACGCGCTCGCGCCACTCGCGCAGCCGAACGTGATCAGCAGTAGGAGGCCCGCATGCACTGTCGCCGTTTGGGTCAAGCATTGCCGCTACTGGCATTGATGTTGCCGGTGTTGGTGCTCTTTGTGATGGTGGTGATCGAGTTTGCCAATCTCTGGCTGGCGGTGGCGGTGATGGAAGATGCACTCCAGCAGGCTACCCGCTCGGCGGTGCAGCAGATCGAGTATGCCGCTTTAGCGCGCAATGGGCAGGCCCTGCGTGGCAACCGAACCTGCCAAGCGGTGACCATTCACGCTCCTAGTCAGTGCGCGGATATTGTCAAAGTAGCGCATCAATTTCTGCTCGCCAACATGCAAGCGACGCAATTGACCGGGATTGATCCGGTTTCGCTGGCAGCTACTGCGCGCTGGACAGTCTTACCGCAAGGCGGGGCATGCGCTGGCGTAGCTAGTGCAACGCCACTGCTTTGCGCCGAATTGCAACCAACTCTGCGCGGATTATTCGGTTTGGGCGAAGTGCGTCCTCGCATCCGCGCGGCTGACACCATCGATCGTTTGGGCCAACCGTAAGCTCGTATCGAAAGGAGAACTCGTATGTCTGCTCTTGGCACGCTCAATCAGGCGCTCGCCCGTCGCCGTGCCAATCCGCTCCCGGCGATCTTGATCGGTCTCGGTTTGATTATCACCGCTGTGTTCACCGTGCTGGCCTTTCTAGAAGCTGGAAGTAGCGAGCCGGTTGTCATTCTGGCGCGCAATGTGCCCTACGGCCAGCGGCTAAGCGCCGACGATCTGGCGGTAGTGCTGTTGCCGCGCCATCGTCCGGCCCAACTGGCGGGGATCAGTGCGCCATCGCTTGCGGTTGGCCAGTATGCGACTCGCAATCTCGCCGCCAATGATCTGTTGCAACCGTCGATGATCACGGAGCGTCCGCCGGCTCAGCCGGTCTATCCGAATGGCGAGGCCTTGACGCCGGGGATGGTGCCAGTGCCGTTTAGCACTGAAACCATTGGCCCGCTGACCCATCACGATCGGCTCAATATCGGTTTCAATGATCCCAACGGTTCGCCCGATGTGTGCGATCAAGCGCGCAGCGCCGCCGAGGGCCGCGTGCCAACGGTGCAGCCGCCGGCATCTCCTTTGCCGTTGCGTCCGTATGCTTGCCGACTGCTCAGCGGCGCGCGCGTGCTCTATGTCGATGCCGAAGCGCAGGTGGCCTACCTCGAACTGACCCCGTACCAATCGCATGCGATTTGGGCCTTGCAAGCCGCTGGCCTGCCGCTGTGGGGCGAACGTTACAGCAGCGATGCGCCGATCTTACCCGTGCTTGAGCGGCTTGACATTGGCCAGTTTACGGTAAGCGAGTTGACTGCGCCGGTTATGCCCGCTGAAGCCGATAAGTAGGTGCTGGTGTGGGCGCACGCGAGTGCCATGGCTATGGACTGCGGCAGCTCGGCTGCCGCAACCGACAAGGATCACGGAAGGAGGTTCACTGATGCAGAGCGGTTGGGATACCTTGACGCACACGCCGGCTTCTTTGCCAACCTCTGGTGCCGCGATCGTCGACGAGTTGCGCATGCTGCTGCGCAGCGGGCGTTTACGCGATTGCTGGCATCTGCCGCCGGCAGAAGCCTTCGCGCGGCTCGGTTTTGATGGCGCGATCCAGTGGCATGAGGTGGCATGGTACGGCCCGCTCGAAATCTGGCGCGATCCGGAGCATGCGGTCTCGGACATTCTCTTCAACGGCCCGCCCGATTCGCCTTTCTTTGTTGTCCAACGCGGCATGATGGTCAACACCGGCGTGATAGTCCATCCGGCGTGGATTGAGTGGACGCAACGCCAACTGGTGCAACGCTGCCATGGCGGCGCTGTTGAGGTGCCAGCGTTTGCCCAAGGCGTGGTGGATGGTTTGCGCTATGCAATCACGAATCAGCGGGCCTCCCCAGCCGGTCCAAGCCTTTCGATCCGGCTGTTGCCCGAACGCTGGGCAACGCTCGATGATCTGGTGCAGAGCAATGTGATCAGCCGTGAGGCGAGCGATTTGTTGCTAGCAGCACTGAACGGCGGTGCTTCGCTATTGATCGCAGGGGCAACTGGCAGCGGCAAAACAACGCTGGCGGCGGCGCTCAGCCAAGCGATCGGGGCGCGGATGCGGCTGGTGGTAATTGAAGATGGCGGCGAGTTGCCGCGAAGCGCGAACAGCTTGCACATTGAAGCGCCGGCTGAAACGGGCGGTTTTAGCCGGGCGGTGACGTTTGCCTTGCGCCAAAAGCCCAACTACATCATCGTTGGTGAGGTGCGCGGCGGCGAAGCAATGGCGATGTTACAAGCCGCCGCGACTGGCCACCCCGGCTTGGGCACCATCCATGCGGCGACCGTGCAGGGCGCGTTGCGCAATCTAGAGCGGATGGCGCTGATCGGCTTGGCCCACGAGACGACCGGCGCCGGGCAGGCGGCAGCGCAGATCGTGCGCGGTCTGATTACCTCTGATGTGGTGAATCTGTTGGTAGTGTTAATTGGGCGTGCTCCCAACGGGAAGCGTGGTGTGTTGGCCATTGAAGAGGTCTTGCCGCAAGGGGCACAAGGCCAGAGTGGCGATCCCTTCCCGACTAACCCGCTCCTCCGTTACGACCGCGCCAGCGAACGGTTAGCGCGCGCCGGCTACGTCAATGCCGGATGGGGAGCGGGACGGTTGTAGCAGCATAGCGCCGCTGTGACCAACCACCCACAACGATGGTGGTTTATCAATTCTCAAAAGGAGCAACCCCTATGGAACTTATCATCTTTAGCGCGATCGATGGTTTGCAGGCTGAAGTTGAGCAATTGCGTGACGTAGCGGTATTAGCGCCATCACGGATCGATCAGGTGCAACGGTTGCTGGCCGGTTCACGACCGCCAGATGCCATCTTCCTTGACGATAGTCGCGGGACACCGCTGGCCGATCTGTGGGATTTGGCCGCTCGCGCCCAACAGGTGGGGACACGGGTGATGCTGGGGTTGGCCGGCCCAGCGCGGGCAGCGTTGCCCGATGCGTTGGCTGCCGGTTTACCGGCGACCGCTGAACGTAATCCTGCGACGCTGGCCGATTGGATTGGTGCGCAGATTGGCCGGCGGCGCGGGGGTGGCGCGCAGCGCCTGCCGGTGATTGCGATTGGCGCTGCAAAAGGTGGTATTGGCAAGACCTTCGCGACCTGTGTGTTGGCTGAAGGACTGCGCCGGCGCGGGCTTGATGTGCTAGTGTGGGATAGCGATATCTCAAACCCCGGCTTGGTGCCGGCGTTTCGCATCCCGGCTAGCGCTCCGTCCTACCTTCATCTTGTGCAGCGCGGGCCGTCATATTGGAATCCGACTGGTATTCAGCCTTTCATCTTTCAGCCTGAACATACTCGTGCCAATCAGCAAGGGTGGGGGCGGATCGACTTGCTGATCGGTTCGCATGCGGTGGCGCGGGCCGAGAATGATCTACGCCTGCCCGATTGGCAAGGGCTGTATCAGGGGATTGTGGCGCTGGAAGGGTACGATGTGGTGTTGATTGATACCCCGCCTGACTATCTACGTCGGCCTTATGCTACCCACGTTTTGCAAGCCGGTGGCAGCGTTATCTTGCCCACCCCGCCCGGCGCTCGTGAACGCATGGGTGTCGGTCACATGCTCGAACACTTTACCGAATTGGCCCCAGAGCGGCTCGAACGTTGCTCACTGCTCTTTATGGAGCCGGAGCGCGGGGTAACGGTGACGATCAGCATGGTGGCTGATCTCTTTGCCCGCCGTTACCCGCGGGTGGGCAATCTCGGCGTTTTGCCGCGCGAACCGCGCCTCGCCAGTCTTGCCGATGAACATGATGGCTACGTTTCGATGCTCGATCTTGGCCCGCAAAGCCGGTTTGCCCGCGCTACCCATCAGGTGGTTGAGTCGCTGTGCGCGCATGCCGGCTTGAAGCCGCGCCTGCCGTTGCCGCGGGTTGGTTGGTGGGTACGGTTGAGCGAACAGGTGTTAGGCCAGCGCGCTGCTGCGCCAGCGCTGTCGTAACGCTGGAGTGGCGGGCTTGGCAAGGTGTATGCCTATTGTTGCGCGGGGCGTAGCCCTCGCCGTCATCGTGCGCAATATGGATCAGTAACATCGCTGCGATCAAGCAATCAGCCAACCGCACTGTCGCCAACGCGACGCTCATGCGCTTCATGGTCGGTGTTGCCGCTCCCTTTTAGGTATGCTTTTCACTTTTGGGAGGGATGGCCTTGGGTAGGAGGCACCGGCATTGCTAGTCGCCTGCCCGCCCTGAATGACCTGAGCCGCCCGGCTTGGGTAGCTAAATGCGAACCACTATAGATGGAGGAGATACATGCATCCTGCGTACCGGCCTCTCACAGTGATTGAAGAGGGTGGGTTGGCCGATTTGATGCCGCAGCAGACAACAGTCGATCCGGCGGCGACGGCGTTGCAAGCGGCGCGCGAGATTCTGCTCGCCGAGCTGCCACCCGATCTGCTTGACCCGGTAGCGCCGGCTGCCGAGCGTGATCCGGCGGTGCTGCGCGTGCTACGGGTTGCCATCGGTACCCAGACCGAACGCGGCGGGCCGTTGGCTGGTTTGCCCACCGACGATACCAGCCTGCTCCGCCTCTTTCACGATACGATTGGTTGGGGACCAGCCCAACCCTATCTGGATGACGAGCGGATCCAAGAGGTGAAGATTATCGGTGACCGCATTATGGTGCAGGAAGAGGGGGCTGACTTCACCCTTGCGCCGGAACGCTTTAGCTCGCCGCGCCAAGCGCTGGATCGCGCCTTGGTGCTGGCGTCGCGGCTGGCAGTGCCGCTCGACCGCAGCCGCCCGCAAGATACTTTGCCGCTTGCGCACGGTACCCGTATGCACGTGACTATTCCGCCGTGTACACCTGACGACACTGCGCTGATCTGTATCCGGCGCGGTCGTCGCACTGCGTGGACGCTGGCCGATATTTTGCGTCGCGGCGCGTGTGATGAACCTTTGTTTGCGCTGCTGCAATTGCTGGTGCGCGCTCGTTGTTCGTTTCTGATCGCCGGCGAGACTGGCTGCGGCAAGACGGCGCTGCTGGAAGCGATTGTCAATTCATGGCCGGGTGAACCGCACGTGATTACAATCGAAGACAACACGCTTGAAATCAACGTTCGCCATGCAGCGTGGACGCGCGAACTGGTGCAGACTAGCCTCGATCCGTTGGCGTTTGGGCGAGCGGCGCGGGAAGTCTTGCGCCAGACGCCTTCACTGGTAGCGCCGGGTGAGACACGCGCCGCTGAAGCTGGCGCTATCCTCGCGGTCGCTGTCAGTGGCCATGCGGTGGTCACCACGATTCACGCGCGCACAGCCTTGCGCGCCTTGAGCCGGTTGGCTGACTGTGCCGCGATGCCGGGGGCGTACCTCTACGAAGGCCGGCGCACTAATGCGCTGGAAGACATCTGTGACAACTTCAATGTCGTGATCCATCTCAGCCGCGCGGCTGGTCGTCGCTATATTGATGAGGTGGCGTTGCTCGATGGCTGTGACGAGACGGCTACAGGCTTGCGGCCAAGACTTATCCGCTTGGCATGGGTTGAACCAACCGCTGATGGGGTGCGCTGGCATTGTGCGGCCCGTGCTGATGGAGATCGGTTGGTCTGGCGTGGCGCTGATCAGACGCCTGAGCTGCTGGCGCAACGTCTGGCGTTGCTCAAGCTAGCCGAGCGGCCCCGCGCCGTGGCGAGTAGCCGGGCCGTAGTTGATGAAGCGTTGGTACAAGCTGCGTTGGCCCGCCAAGCCGGTGCGTCCGAGCGCGCGTTGGCCATCTTGCGGCGGGCATGGGCTGAGCGCAACGATGAGCGGTTGGTGCATGCGGCCCGTCAGTCCCTTGCCATGGATCCACGGCGACAACAACAAGCGGCTGAGGCGGCCCGTGCCGCGTATGAGCAGATCAATACGGCCTTGGCCGCGCGACGCTGGGCGGTGGCAGCGACGCTTTACGACGAGCTGAGTTCCGATCTCGAACGTTACGCCGCGTTTGCGCCAGCCGGCGGCTGGCCGGTGTTGGTAGCGGCAATCGCTGTCGGCCAGCGCACCGATCACGAGGCTGGTGTGGCCATTAACCGCGCTGAACAGGCATTGGCGCAGGGCCGCGCCCGCGATGCGCTCGATTTGTTGACCAACTTTGAACCGGCGCGCCTCAGCGATGAGACGGCGTTGGCATTGTTGCACGCGCGTTACGCTGCGCTCAATGCACTTGTTGCTAGCGGTGAAGTCGGCACAGCGGCATTGACGCCGGTAGCCGCCGCGTTGCGTATGCGTGAAGCAGCGTTGCAGGCGCAAAGTGCGTAGCGTAAATGCAACCGCAGGGTGCCTGCGGTCATTGCGAGGCATAGCAGGGTATTGCAACGCCATGCCTTGTCAACTGAAGTAATCGCCCGTGAACACGGCAGACATCTGCTCGCTGGTACCAGCAGATTCCGACAGATTGAGTAAGTGAAAGGGTTCAGCCAATATGGAAACACTCACCCATCCCGAAACAGCGTGGCTGCTGCGCGCAGCACCGGCGTTGCTAGCCGCACTGATCACACTGACCGCAACCTTCGTTTTGCGCCAACCGTTGGCGCGCTGGCTGGCCCGGCTGGTCCAGCAGCGATCGCCGGCGGCGCTCGATCCAGCCTTAGTGTGGCGTCCAGCACTGCTAAAACCGGCCACGGCGCTCTTGATAGCTGCCGGCGCAGCAGCCCTTGTGAGTGCAGTGCTTGGTTTCATCGGTTCCCTCTGGATGGGGTTGGCGGCAGCACCGGCAGCAGCGGCGCTCGCAGTACGGGTAGGTTTTGTACTAGCCTCTCAGCGCTATAACCAGCAGCTCGAGCGAGAACTGACTCCCGCGATTGGCCGGCTTAGTGCCCTGCTCGGCGGCGGTTTGGGATTGCGCACTGCGTTCGAGCGGTTGCTCGCCGATATGACTGCTGGCCCGTTGCAGAGCGAATGGTCGTGGCTGATCCGGCAACAAGGTGCGCCTTTGGCCGATGGCAGCATTGCCACTATGCGCCAAGTGATTGCGGCACTGGCCGGGCAAACTTCGGCGGCCCGCCATGCGACCCTGCTCAACCACCTTGCTGTCGCCGCCGACCAACCGCAAGACCTGCAAGCCCGCCGCTGCGCTGCGGCCTATGCCGCCTTGCAAGCCTCGGAACGTCGTCGCGAAGAGGCGCTTACCGAGCTGGCCCAGATGCGCTATAGCGGTTTGGCCGTTGGCGGGGCCGGTGTATTGATGGCTGTCTACTTGATTGCCACCCAGTGGGAACGAGTGCGCATTGCGTACAGCACCCCGCTGGGGATGGTCTTTGCAGTGATGGTCGGATTGGCCCTGCTGGCCCCCATTGCCGGCGGCATCTGGTTCTCGCGGGTGGAAGATGTGGAGTATTAGGGCGGGTTAGCGAGTATGGCATATGTCTTGTCGGTAGGTGAAATCGGGCAATGCTACGGAGTGCGGCAGTCTTGCCGCCGCACGCGGTTGACAGTGCGCTACCCAAAGCGCCAGCAATGCTATGGAGTGCGGCAGTTTGACTGCTGCACTCCACAATGGCCCGCTTTGCCACCTATCTCCAGCTTGTGGGAACGGCGCGAGAGGTGAAGTCTGAGGAACCAGATGAAGATATGTTCGAAAGGAGTACGATACATGCCTCATGTCCTAACTACTCCCGCTGCGCCGGCGTTGCTGGCCGCGTTGTGCGGCGCGCTGCTGGCTGCGCTTGGCGTGGTATTGCGCGGGAAACCCATTGCCACACCATCGTTTGACGAACGGCAACGGTTGATCATCGGCCAGACCGGCGGCACAGCATTGGCATTACTCTGTGCGGGCGCGGCGCTCAGTGGCGGCCCGATCTGGCTCGGCTTGGCGCTGGCCGCCTATTTGGCGCTTGGCTTGGTGTGGCCGCGCCAGCCGCGCCGCGCCCGTGAGCGCATGGAGCAAGAGCTGCGCCGGTTGACGCCGGGGTTGATAGGCTTCATCCGCGTCGCGCTTGGCAGCTTTGAAGCGCCGAGCACGCTCTTGCGCCGCTACTGCGCACAGGCCGCGCCGCGCCAAGCGCCTATGCGCGAAGTGGTCGCCACCGCGATCGAACTCGGTGAAGAGCAGCGCATGCGACCCTTTGCGGCGCTGGCCGAGGTTGCCCGCCGCTATCGTTGCCGTGAGCTGATTGATGCCACTGCTGCGCTGGCTCAAGCCGAAACTGAAGGCACGCCGGTTGAAATGGTGCTGGCTGCCCAACAACAGACCCTCGAAGCGTTGTTGCAAGGCGAGTTTCGTCGCCTCATCCGCCGGCGCACCATGTACTTGCTCTTGTTGGCCGCGATCAGTCTCGTGGTTGGGATTTTGTTGAACTTGCTGTTTGTGATGGTGGTGGGCAGCGAGGTGTTTGCGTTGTGGTGATATTTATGGAGTGCGGTAGTCGAAACTACCGCACTCCATATCAGCGTTTGTTAACCGGGCCGGTACTTTAACAACCTAAGAAACGGCTTTCTTGAGGAGCTGCCGGCTCAATCCGGTAACTCAGCCAGACGATTCCGGATTGTTCATACCGGCGTTGCTCCGTGAGCGTGAGCTGGCGTGATGGTCCCGGCGCGGGCAAGAATGGGATGCCATTGCCCAATAACACCGGCGCGATAGCTAGCTCAATTGTATCAACCACATCTAACGCCAACAAGTGGCGAAACAGCTCGCCGCCGCCAAACAGCCAAATGTCTTTGCCGGGACGCTGGCGCAACTGTTCAATAGAGTGATGGCTCAGTTCGTTGATGATGGTCACGTTTCGATGATCAGCCGCCGTGAGCGTGGTCGAAACCACAACCAGCTCTTTGCTGGCGTACAACTGGCCATACTCAGGATCGGCGAGTGGTAAGCCGGCAAAGGTCTTACGCCCCATCAAGAGGGTTTCGAATTCGGCAAACAATGCGCCGAATTCGATCGCCGGCTCATCCGGAATCCAACTCGTGTCGCCTTGCGGGCCGGCAATATACCCATCAAGGCTACAAGCTACCTGATACCGGATACGGCGCATCTCTACCCTCCTCCCTATCTCCCCTCCCGGCCTCAATTCGACGCAATCACCGGCAACTCCGCCTCAATTGCCGGAGCGAGCGTCAGGAGTGTGCGATGCACCCAGCCCTCTTGCTGGCGGGGGTTAATGATTCGGATCCAGATCCCATCGGCGCTTCGCCCAAGCAAGATCACTGTTTCATAGGCATGGATATGGTCCAAGACTGTGCCTTTCAAGTTTGGCTCAGCCCGCACATTGCCGCCGTTAAACACGGTGGCGGTTGGAAGGGTTGGGGTCGGCGTTGGTTGTGGTGTAGCCGCCAGTTGCGGGGTGCGGGTAGGGCGTGGGGTGGCGGTCGCTGACGCCGCTTCCGCTACAGTCTGGTTAGATAATGGCGCATTAGCGGTGATGCCAAAGAAGCTGGTTTGCCTAATCTGTGCTTCGGCATTGTTCACAGGTAGGCCATCAAACAAGAGTGCAACCCCGGCTAGCACCAGATTTAGAACCAGTGCGCTGGCGAATAAGAGAGCAGTTTGGCGGCTGCGCTGTGGTTGCTGCGTTGCTCGCAACCGTTCCGCTTCGTCAATGCGTTGCAACAGGATCCGGTCGTCCCACAATTCAACGGCTTGCCCGCGTGCTTCGAGCTGTGACTGGCGAGTAAAGGCACTGGTTGCCACTAAGATGGCGCGATCCGCTTGCTGAATTTGCAGCGCGCCGACCAGATCGCGCACGTATTTGGGGCCGACCGGTTTTGTGTAGCGTTTGCATTGAATGATAAAGCGTAAGCCATCGCGCTCGGCGGTGATGTCTACACCGCGATCGCCGCTGCCGCCTCGCACCGTGACCTTCTTCCAACCCAGATCTTCCAACAATAGCGCAACTCGCTGCTCAAACTCACTCGGTGAAAGATCAAGCAACTGCTGGCGGCGTAACTTTTGGATGCGCTGTTCGCGTAACCAGTGGTTAATAAAGAAGACAATCGTCATCCCAGCAACCATCACGGTTATCGTCCATAACAAGGGAAGCGATAACAAGATGCTGCCCAAAATCACCCCAATTGCTAACAAGCCACTGATCGGGTCAAACTCCTCGCTAGCAGCGCGGGAACGAGTGTTAGAACGTCGAGTCACGCCGGAAGCTCCTGTCAAGTACAACGAGAACACATAGTACAAATATATTAACAAAGCGTTATTACCCATCCATTTCCAGCGCCCTACGTTATAATGAGATAAAACGAGATTGAATTCGTGAGGAAGGGATGCAATCGTGAAGTCACTGGTGCAAGCTCGCTGGATCACGCCATTGCTCGTCGCCGCGCTGGCGGTTGCGCTCGATCAAGCGTCAAAGCGCTGGATCGTCGTCACCCTTGGCCCTGAAACGATGACCCGCTTTATTCCGCTGATTGGCGACGATGTCCGGCTGGCGTATTCACATAATACGGGGATTGCGTTTAGCCTATTCCAAGGCAAGTCAGATATGTTGACCATCGTGGCGTTGGTGATCATTACCGGCGCGATCTATCTCTATGTGACGCAATTGCCCAACCGGCGCCGGTTAGTGCAGATCGCGATGGGGTTAATCCTCGGCGGCGCGTTGGGCAATGTGATCGATCGGATCCGGTTGGGGTATGTGGTCGATTTTATTCAGGTCGGTTGGTTCCCAATCTTTAATCTCGCCGATAGTGCGATTACGGTTGGTGCGGTCCTCTTGATGTTGCAATACGCGCTTGATGAGATCGCTCTCCGCCGTGTGCGGCAAGCGATGATGTCACAGTGATGGCGATGCGCACCCGTTGGATGTTGCTCTTTCTGGTGGCGCTACCGATCTTTCTGCTCGACCAACTGAGCAAGGTTTGGTTGAGCGATGTGCTGATGCGTACCAATCGCCCGATTCCACTGCTCTTTGATTGGGTGCAGCTCGCCTATCACGAGAATACTGGAGTTGCCTTTGGCCTCTTCCCCGACCAAGGCGGTGTCCTCTCGGTTGGCGCTGGCTTGGTGCTCATCTTGCTGGCCTACACGTATCAGCACATCCTCCCCGCTGAGTCGCGGTGGGTAACAGTTGCGGTCGGATTGATCTTCGGCGGCGGGATTTCCAACCTCTTCGACCGGATCCGGCAGGGGTATGTGGTTGATTTTATTCAGATTGGTTGGTGGCCGGTGTTCAATCTAGCCGATAGCACGATCTCACTCGGAGTCGCGGCATTGGCCTTTCACATCATCTTCATTGGCGATGAACCGGCACCAGTCGAACCAGAGCCAGTTGATGATAGTTTGCTCAGCGAGTTGTTGAGCCATGATCCCGAAATGCCACTGCCTGCCGAGCCGCGCAATCGCAATTCGGAGTCGCCGTCATGAATGACGCCAGTACATTGGAATGGCTCGATTCTGATGAGCGGGTGGTGATCGTTCCTGCCGAGGTAAGTGGTGAGCGGATCGACCGGTTTTTAGCGGCGACCTTGCCCGATCTGTCGCGGGCGCAAGTGCAACGCTTAATCGAGCAGGGCATGGTGCTCTGCGCGGGCCGGCCTACTCGCGCCAGCCAGCCGGTGCGCCCCGGGATGGCCATTCACGTCACCATTCCACCGCCCGTACCGACCGAACTGGTGGCCGAACCGATCCCGCTTGACGTGGTGTACGAAGATGCCGATATTGCCGTGATCAACAAACCAGCCGGCATGGTCGTGCATCCGGCACCGGGCCATGCGCGCGGCACGCTGGTGAACGCCCTCTTGGCCCGCTACCCCGATTTGGCGATTGGCGGCGAGGTACGCCCCGGCATTGTCCATCGTCTTGATCGCGACACGTCTGGCTTGTTAGTCATTGCCCGTCACGATGACGCCCTGCGCGCGTTGGTTGAACAACAACAGGCGCGACGCATGCGCAAAATCTATCGGGCGCTGGTGATCGGGCGACCGCCAGTCACTGGCACGATTGATGCGCCGATTGGCCGCGATCCGCGTGACCGGCTGCGCATGGCAGTGGTGAGTGATGGCCGCCCGGCGCGTACCCATTATCGGGTGATTGCGACTTTTGGCGATTATAGTTTGCTCGAAGTGCAACTCGAAACCGGTCGCACGCACCAGATCCGAGTGCATTTGCGCCATCTCGGCTATCCGATCGTTGGCGATCCGGTCTATGGCCCGCGCCGCGCGCATCTGTACCTATCACGCCAGTTTTTGCATGCCGGCGAGTTGGGCCTGTTTCACCCGCGTGATGGGCAATGGCGGCAATTCACTGCGCCCTTGCCGCCCGATCTGTCGTCCGTTCTTAACCATTTACAAATGGTTGCATCCACGCACTAAGCTCGCAATATGCTACAATGCGCAGGGATGGCAACGACGCACTCCGTCGCATTCCATAACTGGCGCCGCGAAGATGTGAGGAGACAGTTATGCGCAAGAAAATTAGCATTATCGGGGCAGGGTTTGTTGGTTCAACTACGGCGCACTGGCTGGCTGCCAAAGAGTTAGGCGACATCGTGCTATTGGATATTGTCGAGGGTGTGCCACAGGGTAAGGCGCTTGATCTCTATGAGGCAGCGCCGGTTGAGGGGTACGATGTGCGGGTGATCGGCACGAACGATTACGCCGATACCGCTAATTCCGACGTTATTGTCGTTACCTCCGGCGCACCGCGTAAGCCGGGCATGAGCCGCGAGGATCTGATTAAGGTTAACGCTGATATTACCCGCGATTGTGTTAGCAAAGCGGCGAAGCTCTCGCCAAACGCATTCATTATTATGGTCAATAACCCGCTGGACGCAATGACCTATCTGGCGGCTGAGGTGAGCGGTTTCCCCAAAGAGCGGGTGATGGGGCAGGCCGGTGTGCTCGATGCGGCGCGCTACCGCACCTTTATTGCCATGGAGGTTGGTGTTTCGGTCGAAGATGTGCAGGCGATGCTTATGGGCGGCCATGGCGATGAGATGGTGCCCTTGCCCCGCTTCTCGACCATCGGCGGCATTCCGGTGAGCCATTTCATTGCGCCTGACCGGCTGGCTCAGATTGTTGAGCGCACACGCAAGGGGGGCGGCGAGATTGTCAACCTGCTTAAGACCGGCAGTGCCTACTATGCTCCAGCTGCTTCGACGGCGCTGATGGTGGAGGCGATTTTGAAGGATAAGAAGCGAGTGGTGCCGGTGGCAGCGTATCTGACCGGTCAATACGGTTTGAACGATATCTACTTCGGCGTGCCGGTAGTGCTTGGCGCTGGCGGGGTCGAGAAGATTATCGAGTTGCCGCTCAACGAGGAAGAGATGGCGCTGCTGAACGCCTCGGCGAAAGCAGTGCGCTCAACGCTTGAGACGTTGAAGTCGTTGTAATCTCAGCACGGCGGCGGCGCGCTAGTTCGTGTCGCCGCTTCACTGTTTGCGAATACTGTTATGGCCAGTTCGGCGCAATCGTCAATGCAATCATCGTCATCACCACGCACAACGTCGGCATGGAGTCCACTCGGTGGCGAGCGCTTCTATGCGATGGCGCGCTGGGTCATGATTATCTTGCTCGGTGTTGTCACCCAATTCCTGACTAATGGTAGTCTTTGGCCGATCAATGGCGCACTCGAGGCTTTAGATTTGATCTTTTGGCTGTATGCCGGCTTTGCGCTAATTTTTACCTTGTTGGCGTTTGTGCCCCCCGCTGCCGGTCTCGTGAGCCTGTCGTACCTGTTTGATATTGCCTTCATTTCGTTGATGGCCTTTTTGGGTGGCGAGCGGGTTGTGATCTTTTTTCCGCTCTATTTGGTGCCGCTGACCTATGCTGCCATCCGACAGCCGCTCCACATCGGCGTCCTTTCGGGCGCACTGGCCGCCGTGGCGTATATTGCGGCGTTCATCGGCTGGCGCCGGCTGATTGCGCCTGAAGCGTTGATGACTATGCTCGATTACGTGGCGCTGGCGTTGCGTGGCTTGACACTGGCGATCGTGCCATGGGTGACGGGGAATCTGGCTGAACGCCAGAGCGAAACTAATCGCTATCGCGTTGCGCAGGCCCAACAAGAGGCTGAACGGGCGTTGCAAGAGGCAAATGTCTACCGCGATCAGATGCGCTCGCTCTACCAAGTGGCGCTGGCGTTGGGATCGACCGCCGATTACCGGCAGGTGCTTGATGCGCTGCTGCGTGAAAGCCGTAAAATTGTGCCCTACCGCGCTGGTGTGGTGTTACTCTCCTCTGGCCAGCCGAATGAGCTGTATGTCGCCTTTGGCTCCAATCTGGCGCCGGGTGATCTGAATCGTACCTTGCAGATGGATGCTGGCTTGGCGGTGGCATTGCGCGCCAATACGGCCCAGACAATTACCTCCTTTGCCCAGTTTCCGTCGTTGCAAGAGATCAGTGCGCTGCGTGATTGTGTCTCAGCGGCCCTGATTCCCCTCCAAGTGGGGATGCGCGCCTATGGTCTGTTTGTAGTTGCCACCGATTACATGCTGCAAACGGATCAGACCGAGATGTTAATGGCGTTGACAAATTATGCCATCGTTGCGCTGCATAATGCGCAACTAATTTTCGATCTCAAAGAAGAACGAGAAAAGTTGCTCTCGCGCGAAGAGGAGGTGCGTCACCAGTTGGCGCGCGATCTGCACGATGGTCCGGCCCAATCGATGGCCGTCATTACGATGAAGGCCGAGTATATTAAACGCCTGCTTGATCGCGATCCGGCTCAAGCGTTGGCCGAACTTGATGAGTTGAGCACGATTGCTAAGCGTACCAACTATGAGGTGCGCACAATGCTGTTTGAGCTGCGCCCGCTAATGCTCGAAACGCAGGGCTTGAAGGTGGCGTTAGAGCAATATCTGGATCGGTTGCGCGCTAAAGCCGGTAAGACGGCTATCATTCTCGCAGCCAGCGATATTGATCAGCTCCGTCTCGGTTCAAAAGTGGAAGGCGCGTTGTTTAACATGATCCAAGAATCAGTCACCAATGCGATTAAGCACGCTAATGCCGCTCATATTTGGGTACGTTTGCGGCAGGTGCAAGATAAGATGCTGGAAGTGGTGATCGAAGATGATGGTGTTGGCTTTGATAAAGCGGCCTTGCTCAAAAGCTATGAGAAGCGCGGTAGTTTTGGTCTCTTGAATATTGATGAGCGGGCCCGGTTAGCCGGCGGTCGGGCCGAGATTGATTCGACACCCGGCAAGGGCACGCGCATCACCATCTTTGTGCCGGTTGAATAATCGTGAACCCCTATCTCAATCCACAACGGATCCGCGCCGCGTTGCGTGCGCTTAATCTGCGCCCAACCCGTGGCATGGGCCAGAATTTTCTGCTCGATGGCCATGGGTTGGCAACCATCGTCGCTGAAGCCGCGCTAACCCCATCCGATACCGTTATCGAAGTGGGGCCGGGTTTGGGCGTGTTGACGTGGGAATTGCTGGCCCGGGCAGGCCGGGTGATTTGCGTTGAACTCGATCGCCGTTTGGCTGACCGGTTGGCCGCTGAGTTCCGCGATCGTGCCAATCTCTTTCTGGTGCAGGGTGATGTGCTTGAGCTAGCTCCGGCAGATCTGCTGGATCGCGCTGGTGCTGCGCCGCCTTACAAACTGGTCGCCAATATCCCCTATGCAATTACAGCGCCGCTGCTGCGCCATTTCCTCGAAGCGACTGTTCCGCCTGAGCTAAGTGTGTTGCTGGTACAATGGGAGGTCGCCCAGCGTATCTGCGCCGGCCCCGGTGACTATAGCGTGTTGACCCATGCGATCCAGTTTTACGCTGAACCCGCGATTGTGGCCCGCGTGCCCGCCAGTAGCTTTTTCCCCGCGCCCGCCGTTGACTCGGCGATTGTGCGCTTGCAACGTCGCCCGCAGCCAGCGGTGACGGTCGCTGATGTCAATGCCCTCTTCCGTTTGATTAAGGCCGGTTTCCTCCATGCC
The DNA here is from genome assembly GCF_937951745.1 of uncultured Chloroflexus sp. Lineage (GTDB taxonomy): Bacteria > Chloroflexota > Chloroflexia > Chloroflexales > Chloroflexaceae > Chloroflexus. Next base: position 24,243 of record NZ_CALFBQ010000027.1, on the reverse strand, counting down.
CGCAAACAATTGGGCAATGCCTTGCCGAGCGGGTTAGCCGCGTTAGGGGTCGATATTACTCGCGAACAAGTGGTGGCGGCGCTGCGTACTGCCGGGATTGATCCCCAACGCCGCGCCGAAACAGTGACATTGGCCGAATGGGCGAACTTGCTCGCTGTTTTGATCGAATCGGGGGTATAGTACTAAGAGAGCCAATTGTTGGTTCGCAAGTCTATACTTCTGGAGGAAACAGTGGCCGAGCAGACGACACCCTATTTCGCCGGTCTTTACCGGCACGAATATGCCAATTTGATCACGTTTCGCAAAAATGGCCAGCCGGTGGTGACACCGGTTTGGTTTGCCGAGCGCAATGGCAAGTTGTACGTGATGACTACTGCTAATGCCGGCAAGGTCAAGCGCATCCGTAACAATCCGCACGTCGAAGTTGGGCCATCTGATCGCGCCGGTAAGCCGTTGGGGCCGACCGTGCCGGCGCGGGCGCGCATTTTGCCCCCTGAAGAGACCAAGGTGGCGCGTGAAGCCCTCGATAATAAGTATGGCCTGATGAAGGCAATGTTCGATTTTTTCATGAATGTGCGTGGCGTCGAACGGGCGTGGATTGAAATTTCCCCAGCCGAATAAATGATCACTGTCGAGCCGCACGGTAGTGCGGCTCCCCTCTATGCATCGCTGCCCTATGATGATGGCCCCAACTGGGTGCCGCTCAGGGTGCAGCATACTAGCATGGCCGTGCAATAGGCCGGAGTTGCTTGCATCCTGTCGTTGCGAGGATGCCGATCGTCCGCAGCAGTTCCCTGCAATAGTGGCGCAACATCAGAATAGCAGCCGCTCGTGTTAGCAAGGGGATTGCTGCGCTGCCTGCGGCATTCCTAGCCAGCCGGCGTCTTCATCGTTCAGCACGTGCCCTGCCAACGCGCAGCTCGCTCGACCAGTTGGTACCAGATGTCAAATGTCCAACCAGTTGCGCGCCTCATAGCCATCAAGCCATTTGACAGTTGCGCGCATGTGGTGATATAAGAGAGCGAACGATGGCAATCTATGGCTCTTAGCGCCTCGTTGCGCGACACAGGAGAGAGATTGCGTGAAACGACTGAATCGCGCTCTGCTTGTGCTCCTGCCCGTGCTAGCCTTGTTGCTGCTGGTGGCCTTGATGGCGGCAACGCCGCCTGCTCCGCCTCCAACGCCGAAGGTGGCCGATCTCCCGCCGCTTGAGACGCCAACGGTAGCACTGCTCCCTACCGTAACGCCTTCGCCATCGCCGATCCCAGAACCAACCCTAACCCCCACCCTTGCCCGGCGCGAGTTTCTCGAGTCGTTTGATGTCAAAACCGCGCCAACCAGCTTCCTGCCCGGTCACGGCCCAGTCTTGCCCGGTGAATTTGTTTATGCCGGACGCCGGATCGATTTCTACGTTGGCAGGGGTACGTTTCGCGCCGATCAAGTGCGTGACTTGGCGGTCAAGATCGAGTACGCGCTTGGCTATCTGCAACGCCGATTTGATGTCCAACTGACCGATCGCGTCTCGATGGGGTTCTACAATCCGGCTTTAGCCCCGACGAGCGATACGCGCGGCATTGCCTACACCCACGATCGCACGAATATTCGCCTTTTCTACGGCCCCAACGACGATACCTATAAGGCACTAGTGATCGCCACCCACGAGCTGGCGCATGCCTTGCAGGCCGAAGCGTATGGCCGCGAAGCGCAGAGCCGCTCTGATCTGGTCTTGTTGGAAGGCTTGGCGACGTGGATTTCGGGCGAATATTGGCTCAGCCTGTCCGATTCGTCGTCGTTTCAGGCCCGCGCGCGCGAGCTCTATCAAGCCGGTTATCGCGGCAATCTGGCGGCCTTGGCCAGTAGCGCCGATTCGATGGTCGCCTACGAGATGTGGGCTGGGTTTGTCGAATATCTGGCCCAAACCTACGGCTGGGATAAGTTCAACGAGTTGTATGCCAGTGGTCGTGGGCGCGCTCCCGGTTCGGCCAATTACCGCGGGCTTTACGGCAAGAGTTTTCAAGAACTCTATACCGAATGGTATGCAACGTTGCGGTGAACGCCATGCGCTAAGGCGCACCGAGGTCAAGGGCATGGTCTACTTCCCCGTCTTCTCAGTGCGCCTGAGCATCGCCTGTTAATCGCGCAGCTTGAGCAGCTCCTCCACCGGCGCGAAGTTCCACGGCTCACCCATACCGATAATGATATGCGTTGCGCCTGCTGCAAGGTATGGCTCGATTGGCTCGCCTGCGCGCGGTGAGACGCTGCGCTCAATTGTGGCTGGATCGCGGCCTACCTGAGCGCACCACTGGTTGAGAACCTCATTCTTGCGCTTGAAGTTTTCGACCGGCCCGAAGCCGTGCCAGATATCGGCGTGTTCCGCAGTGATCCGCAGCGTGACTTTTTCACCGCCGCCGCCGATCAAGATCGGGATGCGGCGCAGTGGCGGCGGCTGATCGACCTCCCAGCGTGCTTTGATGATCGGCAATGCTTCGCGCAACGCGCGCAAGCGATCGGCAGCAGTGCCGAAGGTATAGCCAAACTCGGCATAATCACGTTCAAACCAGCCGGCACCCAGTCCAAGAATCAGCCGACCCCCGCTGATATGATCAACCGTTTTGGCCATATTTGAGAGCAGCGCCGGATTACGATAGCTGTTGCACGTTACCAAACAGCCGATCTCGGCGCGCTGGGTGATGGTCGCCATCGCGGTCAAGAGCGTCCATCCCTCGAAGTGTGGGCCGTCTGGCGGACCATAAAGCGGAAAGAAGTGATCCCAATTCCAGATCGTATCGCAGCCGATCGCTTCGGCATAGCGCACGGCATCACGGTACGATTCCCACGTGGTATGTTGTGGATGGAGTTGTACGCCAACCCGAAAACGAGCCATAATCTAACCTTTCTAATTGCGCTTGGCTGGTAAAATGATCCTCTAAAAAGCATTCACAAACTACGTTTATGCTGTAAACTGTGAAATGCAAAGCTGCAATTACGTTGCGCAGCACTTTTCAGGGTACGACAACATATACGGGCGCATCGATGAGAGTTCGTATCTGGGGCACGCGCGGCTCGTATCCAGTTGCCCACGCCAGTATGCTGCGGTATGGCGGGAATACTACCTGTGTGGAGGTAGTGGCGGAAGGGCGCCATATTATTCTCGATGCCGGCACTGGCCTGCGGATGTTAGGCGATTCGTTTGCTCAAGAGCAAGTGCCACGGCAACTCGATCTCTTGATTACCCATACCCATTGGGATCATATCATAGGTTTTCCGTTCTTTGCACCCCTGTTTGATCCCGATTTGAAACTCGATATTTATGGCTTGGCCCGCACGCAGTCGAGTTTGCGCACCACGTTGGCCGGTGCGTTGAGTGATCCGCTGTTGCCGCTGAATATGGATGATTTGCGCGCGCAGATTAACTTTTTTGAAATTGGCGCCGGGCACTGCTTTGAATTGGGCCCGGTACAGGTGCGCACGGCGCTCGCCAACCATCCGTACCGCGCGCTCGCTTACCGGCTAGAAACGTCCGATGGCGTGCTGACCTTTATTCCCGATACCGGCCCCTTCCATACGGTGCTCTTCGGCGAGGAGCGAATTGAGTGGACTGGCCAACCTACGGCGCGTAGCCAGAGTGAATTGCGCGAATTAGCAGCGATGAAAGCGGCAATTCTTGAATTGGCCTACCGCGCTGATTGGCTCATTTACGATGCCCAATTCACCGATGCCCAATACGCGCGCTTTCCGCATTGGGGGCATAGCAGCGCAACCCAAGCCCGCGAAATCGCTGAAGAGGCGCAGGTGCGCCAGTTGATCTTGTTTCACCACGATCCTCATCGCACCGATGAGGAACTGGATCGGATTGTGGCTGAACAGCAAGTGTTGGCCGCGCCGGGATTGTTGGTGACGGCAGCCTTTGAAGGCATGGAGTTGTGGAGGAAGCCATGAAGGTGCGGTTTTGGGGGGTGCGCGGCTACGTGCCGACGCCGCACGCCGCTATGCTGCGGTACGGCGGCAATACCTGCTGCACTGCCGTCACGGGCGATCATGGCGAATTAGTCGTGCTTGATACCGGCACCGGCTTCTGTATGCTGGGCGATGAGTTGATGCAGGGTGAGTTTGGCCGTGGACGCGGTACCCTGACGCTGCTCATCAGCCATACGTATTGGGACCATATTCTCGGTTTGCCCTTCCCCGGTGTGGTGCATATTCCCGGCAATCGACTCGATATTTATGGCCCTGACAGCACGCGCGGCTCGTTGCAGATGGTGTATGACGGGATGCTCTCGCCAGTCTACTCACCGGTTTACGGTCTGGCGCACATCGGTGCAACGCACCGTTTCACCACTATCTCAACCGAACCGTTTATGATCGGTCGCTTGCTGGTGCGCGCCCTACCCCTCTCGCGCCGCCAGCATTCGCCGATCTGGGCCTATCGCTTGGAAGAAGAGGGCCGGGTGCTAGTCTATATGACCGATGTGCGCTATAATGAAGAGAGTATCCGCGCGGAGGCGATCGCGTTTGCGCGTCATGCGCACATACTTATCCATAGCGCACCCTATTTGCGCGCCGAACAAGTAGAAGACTACGGCCATAGCCGGATCGAAGACGCGATTGAAGTGGCCCAAGCTGCCGGCGTCGAACGGTTGTTGCTGTTTCACCACGCGCCTACTCGCACCGACGATGAACTTGATGCGATGGTCATCCGTCTCCGCGCCGAGCTCGCAGCTCAGGATAGCCCGCTACAGGTGGCCGCGGCAGCAGAGGGGATGGAATTGGTGGTGTGAGGGTGATCGCTTGATCCGAAGCGAACAAGTCACCGCAGCGGATTAATTATTACGCATGGTAAACAGTTTCTCACTCTTCCTATCTTGCGAGACGGCTGGCGGCGTAGTAGAATACTGGCAAAGCTTTTTAGCGAGTGCTACACGGGAATAGCACCCATTCAGGAGTGAGGCTTTATGACCCCTTTGGTCAGCCGCAATGCTCCGCAACTGATGACCTTTTGAGAAATAGCTCGGTCCTCGCCGTGCTGATGGCGGGGGCCGGGTTGTTTTTATCGCCCGGCCACCCAATGACGGGTTGGCAACAGCGGATGGAGGAATGCGATGGAACTCACCATCAAGAGCCGGAACGGCAAGATCTCAGAGCGTCAACGCGAGCACATCGAAGAGAAACTCGCCAAATTGGGGCGTTATCTTAACGGCATTACTAGCATCGCGGTCGAAATCCAACATGAACAACAGCGGAATGCCGGCGAAATCTATCGGGTGCAGACGACGCTAGTTGCCGAGCACGGCGTGATCCTGCGCGCCGAAGAGCGCGCACCCGACCTCTATGCCGCCATCGATGAAGTGCAGGAGGTGTTGCAGCGCCAGATTTCGCGCTATAAAGAGAAATATTGGCGGCGGAGCCGCGAGTTGCGGCGCGCAACCAATGGGTTTACACCCGCTGAAGAGGTGGCGATTGCCGAGGAGGAAGCTGCGGCTGCGCCGGCTGAACCGGAACCAGAAGCGAAGGTGATCCGCACCAAGACCTTCCGCTTGCGCCCGATGTTCGTTGATGATGCGATCGAGCAGATGGAGCTGCTTGGTCACAATTTCTTTATCTTCCAGAACGCTGAGACGATGCAGGTCAGCGTGCTCTACCGCCGGCGCGATGGCAATTACGGGGTGATCGTGCCGGAAATCGGCTAACTCTCTCCCAGCCCCTCTCTGCCAACCCCTCCTCTCGCCTGCGCGGGGGAGGGGTGTTTATGTGGGTTTGTTCACTACGACTGTCACACCCCTACCGCCATCACCGCTACTGCCAAACATAATGCCACGACGGTCAAGGCAATGTGGGCATAACCCAGCGCTAAACCGAACAAGGCCAGCCCGCTGCCGGTAAGCTGGCCGTTGCCGCGCTTGACGGCACTCTGGCCAAGATGGCCGCAGATGATCGCCGGCACAGCCAGCAATAATGGAATGAAGAAGAGAATCCACGCCGTGATGCCGCAGATCAGGCTGACAATCGCCAACCGGCTGTTGCGGGCCGGCGCAATCGGCAGGGTAGTTTCGATGGCTGGCGCTGGTTGCCAGACCGCTACTGCCAGCGCCTGGCCACAGGCTGGGCAGAAGCGTTCAGCGCCGGTGATGGTATGACCGCAGCTAGGGCACTGTCGCACAGTACGCACTCCTTATCGTCAAGATGGCGTTCCACGTCTGGTAACTTGGAATTTTCACCCATTTTTTATGGTATGCACTGGTATGACCAACGCGTAAGCAGGCAGCGTTCGCGTTGGGAGAGATGGCTGTGGATGCTGCGGGCCGGGTAGCGCTGGGCCGAATGCATCGCAAGCTTACGCCATTGCCAACGCGCGTACCTGTGCGCCGATGTCGGGAGCCGTCACCAAGGCCTCACCAACCAAGATCGCGTCTGCGCCATAGCTGCGCACTTCGGCCACGTGTTCCGGCGTGAAGATGCCACTCTCGCTGACCAGCGCCGGGCGCTGCGGTCCGGCAGGCAGGTGATCGGCGATGGCTTTCGTGGTTGCGCGGTCGGTAACGAAGCGGTGCAGATCGCGATTGTTCACGCCGATAATTGGCGGGTTTAACTGGAGCGCCCGTTCCAACTCGGCGACGGTATGCACCTCGATCAACGCATGCATGCTGAGTTCGTAGGTCAGCGCGAAGAGCTCGCTCAGGGTGGCATCATCAAGCGCGGCGACAATCAACAAGACAGCATCGGCGCCATACGCGCGCGCCTCGTACACCTGATACGGATCGATGAGAAAGTCTTTGCGCAGCAGCGGTGTGCCGGCGGCTTGCACCTCCGGCAAGGCGCGAATGCCGGCCAGATAGGTCAAGCTGCCCTGAAAAAAGCGCTGGTCGGTCAAGACCGAGATGGCTGCGGCGCCGTTGGCGACATAGGTGCGGGCAAGGGCCAAATGGTCGAAATTGGCCAGCAACACGCCACGGCTCGGCGAGGCTTTCTTCACCTCAGCGATCAAGGCTGTGGCCGGCGAGCGGCGCAGCGCCGCGGCAAAGTCGCGCACTGGCGGCATGCGCTGTATCTTGTCTTGCAGGGCTGCCAGCGGGATTTTCGCTTGCTGGCGGCGCACTTCGATCCGCTTATGGTTCAGAATCTGTTCCAGAATGGTCGGTTCGCTCATACGTGTTCCTTGACGGGCGTGCGGGTATTGAAGAATATTGTATCATCACATGGAATGAGACACGGATTGGCACGGATCGGTGTAAATCTGTTCAATCCGGGTTTATCCATGTCCGCATTTCCTCCCGCTTTGCTGCATTGTCTCCGTGCGGTGCAGCAGTTATCTTGCCAAGGTTATGCGCGATCCAGATCAATCCGGGTTTAGTAGTGTCTCCTTGCTGGGTTGCACAGCATAACCAGCCCGTTGCAAGGAGATTGCTTCATCGCCGTGGGTGGCTCGCAATGACAGCAGCCGGGCAGCGTACCACCGCTCTATGCCAATCCGTACCCTCCGTGGATATCCCGTATTTGTTGGATCACCAGTCGGTAGACTTACCGCTCAACCAGCGTAGCAATCGTTACCCCTTCGCCGCCGTCGCGCCCGCCGCTGCTAAACGAAGCCACCAGCGGATGGGTTGCCAGCACATCACGCACGACTTGGCGCAACGCGCCGGTGCCTTTGCCGTGGATGAGGCGAACTTGGTGTAAGCCGGCCAGATAGGCGTCGTTGAGGTAGCGGTCGAGCCGGTTGCTGACCTCGGCGACGCGCCAGCCGCGCATGTCAAAGGTCATTGAGACATCGGGGGTGCTGGGCAGGTTGACGCTGCGTTCGGGCGGGGTGTAGCGCCGCTCGTCGCTGACCTGCGCTTTGGGGCGCTTGAGTTCGCCAAGCTTGACCGTCATACGGAAGCCACCAACTTGCACGGTGGCAGTGCCGTCTTCCTCATCGATGGCGACAATCTCGCCGTTGAGACCAATCGAAGCGACATGCACCGTATCCCCGACTTGCAGCGAGCGTTCGGCGGGGGAGGGCGGCGCAGCCGGGGCATGGGTTTGGCGCAGCTTTTCAACAGCTTGTTGGGATTGTTCGGCGGTGGCGGCCAAACGCTTTTCCGCTTCTTCCAACCATTGACGCGAGATATTGACTGAGCGGAATTCTTCGCGCAGCCGGCGTAAGTGCTGGCGTACTTCGCGCAGTTCGGCTTCGATCTCTTGGCGGGCCGCCGCCAACGCCGCCTCACGTTCGGCGGCAAACGCCTGCTGCTCGGCAGCCAGCCGATCACGGTACTTCTCGGCGTCGGCGCGCAGTTCTTCAGCGCGTTGCAACGCTGCCGCGGCAGCGTCACGCTCGCGTTGAATCCCGGCCAGCAGGTCTTCGACCTGCGCCTCTTTGCGGTCAATGAACGAGCGAGCCTGCTCGATCAGCGCCGGGTCAAGCCCTAGCCGGGCCGCGATCGCCAGTGCGTTCGAGCGACCGGGAATGCCGATACTCAGCCGGTAGGTGGGCGCCAATGTCTCGACATCAAACTCGACTGAGGCGTTCTGCACTCCCGGTGTCGCATAGGCAAAGGCCTTTAGCTCAGCGTAATGGGTCGTAGCTATTGCCAGCACCCCCAACTCTAGTAGTCGGCCAATGATCGCGCGTGCTAGAGCTGCACCTTCTACCGGATCAGTACCTGCACCTAATTCATCAAACAGCACCAACGCCGGCGGACGATGAACGAACCAATCCTGATCGTCGCCTGCTGGGAACTGTTGGGTTTCAGCCAGCGTCTGCAACACGCGAATAATATTCGCCATATGTGACGAGAAGGTGCTCAGGCTCTGTTCGATGCTTTGCTCGTCGCCGATGTCGGCAAAAATGTATTGAAACACCGGCAGCCGCGACGGTTGCTCGGCAGGGATGTGCATACCGGCCTGCGCCATCAATGCTAGCAAGCCGGCTGTCTTGAGTGCCACCGTCTTGCCGCCGGTATTAGGGCCGGTAATGAGGAGGATGGAAAACTCGCCGCCGAGCCACACATCGATCGGCACCACTGTTGCGGCGGGCAAGAGCGGGTGGCGGGCGCGGGTCAGCCGGAACGGCGGCTCAGCCGGCGGCGGATCGTCGGGCCGCCAATCGACAATCTCCGGCGCGATGCTGCGGGTGGCGATCGCATAGCGGGCCAGCGCGAACGTCAGATCGAGCGTGGCGAGGGTATTGACGGCGCTGGTAATGGTGCTCGCCGCCGCGCCAACCTGCTCTGAGAGTGCGCTGAGGATACGCTGCACCTCTTCCGCTTCCGCCGATTGCAACTCGCGCCAGCGGTTATTCAGCTCAACCACCGCCATCGGCTCAATGTAGAGTGTTGCCCCCGAACCGGACTGGTCATGCACCAAGCCGCGCACTTCGCGCCGGTGGCTGGCCTTGACCGGAATGACATACCGCCCGTTCCGCACGGTGATAATCGGTTCTTGCAAGGCATTGGCCAGTGCGCTCGAATGGATCATGCTCTGCAAGCGCTCGTGCAGGCGATTGAAGGCCACTCGCACGTCGTGGCGCAAGCGAGCCAGCGTAGGGCTAGCGCTATCGAGCACCTGCCCATCATCGCCGATCGCTCGTTCGATCGCTTCGATCACCTGCGGCAACTCCGGCAACGCATTGCCGAGTTCGATCAGATGCGGAAAACGTTCGTCGAGCCGACTGAGGCGCTGGCGCAGGAACGCTGCACTTTGCAAGGTCGCGGCAATCTCGCGTAGGGTAGCGCCATCGAGGATGCCGCCGCGCGCGGCGTGCTGCGTTGCCCGCCGCACATCACGCGCCCCGCCAATGCTCAATTCTGGCCACTCTTCCAACAACAAGCGTGCCTCGGTGGTCAGTGCCTGCCGCCGGCGCACTTCGGCTAGATCGGTGGCCGGAGTCAGACTTAAGGCCAGTTCACGTGAGGCCGAAAAAGCGGTATAGTGCGCTAAGCGGTCGCGGATCGTGTCAAATTCAAGCGTATGCAGCGATGATTCCGAGATTGACATACTCGTACCGTTGAACACAGCCGTTCCTGCGTTCAGCCTACCATTAGCGCTTCGATCGCGCCATCAGCCGCAAGGTTGATTACTGCACTTGAAAGATGATCCGCGCGGCATCGGGCAACACTGGATCGACAATCTCGTACAGGCTGGGTAAGACGGCATTGGCAAAGAACCGCAACATTAGCGAGGCGCCGATTTGCCCGCCGAGCCAGCGCGTAATCGGGTAATCAATGTTGGCGAAACCGCGCACGATAAAGAGGTTCCAGAGCAGCACAGCGGTCAGACCCAGTATCATTCCGCCGATCACAAGGCCGAGACCGGTGCCGGTGATGCGGTCAATCATTTCCAAATGGTGCGGGATTTGCACATAGCGGAAGGTGTAAATGCCGACAAAGGTGAGCACGATGAAGCTGAACAGATGAATAAGTGCGAAGGCAACATATTGACTGACGAAGCGCTGTCCGCCTAATTCACGCACGAAGATATCAGCCAAACTTTGGTAGTACAAGCTAGCCAGCACGGTGCCGAGATAAAACGAGAGGATGATCAACAGCAGACGCACAGTGCCTTGAAAAAAACCTACCGCAAGTGCGCCAAAGAAGAGTACAACGAAGAGAAGATCGATGACGTTCATAATTCTATTTCCCCCGGCGCTAATCCCTGTCTATAGCGCAAAGATGTGTTAGCTGATTATAGCATACTGGCTTACCCGTTTCTGGCTCGCAGCGCGTCTATGCTTCTATGAGGTTGTTACGATGACCAGCCAAACCAATGTTGCAGGCCAAGCCGCCGCAACGACCGAACACATCGCAACCGCGCCCTCTGCCTCGCGTCCGTTACTCCCATCGGAAATGCAGCGCGGCCTGACCATCTCGATCTGGGAGGGGGCGATTGCCAACATTCACATCAGTATCACCGGCGCCATTGGCGGCAGTGTCTTCCTCAGCGGGTTTGCCATCTTGCTTGGAGCTAATAATTTCCAGATTGGCTTGTTGGGGGCGTTACCGTTTATTGGCCAGCTCTTTCAATTTCTCAGCGCCTACCTCGAAGCCCGTTTCGCCAATCGGCGCGCGGTTGTATTCTATTCAGCGCTGTCTGGCCGGCTGGTCTGGGCATTTCTACTCTGCTTGCCGTTTACTGGCTGGCCGACAACATGGCAATTAACCGTCTTTTTCATTGCCCTTGGCTTTTCCTATGGTCTCAACGGCATGGCCGGCAATGCGTGGATGAGTTGGATGAGCGATCTGGTGCCGCCCAACCGGCGTGGCAGCTATTTTGGCATCCGCAACACGGTCGCTGGGATCAGCGCTATGGTCAGCGTCTACGCCGCCGGTCGTGTGCTCGACTGGTTTCGCGCCAATGGCGCTACAGCGCAGGGCTATGCCGTCATCTTTGGCGTGGCGGTGCTGGCTGCGTTTGGCGCGGCGGTGCTGATTGCACGCCAACCTGAACCGCCAATCACCCCGCGTCCGTGGAGTGGCGTAAGCGCGTTTCTGTTTGATCCGTTGCGCGAGGCCAGCTTTCGGCATTTTACCATGTTGGCGACCGGCTGGGCCTTGGTTACCGGCATTGCCGCACCCTTCTTTAACGCTTACGGTCTCACTGCGCTACGGCTCGATTTCTCGCTGCTAGCGCTTACGGGCGTTGTCACCAATGCGGTTGCCCTCATCTTTTCACCGCTGGTCGGCTGGTTGATGGATCGCTACGGCTACCGGTTGGTAGTGACGGCGTGCGTTATGGGTACAATACCGCTGCCTTTAGGTTGGATCCTCTCAACCCCTGACAATATCGTGCCATTGTGGTTAACCTCCATCTTTTCAGGCGTCTTTTGGCCGGGGGTGAATCAAGGGTTAGGCAACCTCTTGATGGCGCGGGCGCCGGCGGAACAGCGGGGCGCGGCGATGGCGATCTTCAGCCTGCTCACCGGCTTAGGCACCCTGCTGGCATCGTTGGCCGGCGGCACCATCGGCCAAGCGATGACCGGCGTCACCGTTGCCTTGGGGCCGCTGGCTGTGAGCGGGTTGGCAATGCTCTTTGTGCTGACGATGCTTGGTCGTATGGTTATGGTTGGCACTTTTTGGCGCGTGCTGGAGAGCTAAGGGGTTATGCCTGCTGTGGCGTCTGCGGCGGCGTCCGTTGGAGCAGTCGATCAACCTCGTTCACTAAATCATCAGAGTCGACCGGTTTGGTGAGGAAGGCATTGACGCCAACACCGGTCGCTTTGACTTCATCTTGCTCTTTGACACTGCCGGTCACCATAATGATCGGCAGATCGGCGTAGCGTTCATCAGCGCGTATGGCACGAGCGAGTTCGATCCCGTCCATACGGGGCATCTTCAGATCGGTAACGACCAGATCAACCTGACCGGTGGCGAGACGGTTGAGTGCTTGTTCGCCATCAAGTGCCGTCACTACAGTGTAGCCATATTGGTTGAGCACAAAGCTCATTAGGCGGTGGCTCGGAAGATAGTCATCTACAATCATGATGGTGGTCATCGTCTCGTCTCCTTTACGTAAGGCGCTTCACTAGGCGCCAGCAATTTCCGTCAGGATGTGCGATATAGCCGACGTGGTCCATCAAATGCCGGATCAGAAATAATCCGTACCCGTGAATCTGCGCCTCGCTCAGATGAGGATGCGATGCCAGTTCTGGAGTAAACGACTCACCGGTATCATGTAGCTCGATCTCGATCCGCGGCGGTTGGTGGTGGAATGTGAGCGCGATGCTGATGCGGTTGTCGCTATGACTGCGATGCCGATAAGCGTGCTGAATAATATTTGTACAGACTTCGTGGGCTGCTAGCTGCACATTGTACACCAATAGTTCATCATTCGCTCCTGCCTGCCGTAATAGCGCAGCGATGGTTTCGCTCAGCAGATGCAGATAGGCATACTGGGCCGGTAAATCCAGCCGGATCATTTCACTGCGCTGCTGGCTCACGTCGCTGCTCCTTTGAGTACGATCAAAGTCTGATCATCGTCTTGTGGGTGGCCGGCGCTAAAGTGTTCCACCACCTGAAAGATCCCGTCAGCGATCGCTCGTGCCGATTGTTCAGCCAGTGCGTTTACTGCCATGAGTAAACGATCGATGCCGAATAATTCGTCCGCTGCATTGCGGGCTTCATGAAAGCCATCGGTGGCGACGATCAACAGATCACCCGGCTCCATAGGTAGATAACCATCTTGCACCTGAGTAGTGGTCGCAACTCCTATGGGGGGGGTTGCCGGCCAAGAGCAAGGTGGCGGCGCCGTGGCGCGGACGGTAGATGACGGGTGCATGGCCGGCATTAGCATAGGTGATGGCGCGCTGTTCGGCGACATATTGGCCGACGAAGACGGTGGCAAAGACGCCGATGCGGGTGAAATCATGGTAGAGGTCTGCGTTCGATTGCCGCATGACCAGCGCGGGTGTTGGCGCTGGCATGAAGCGCGCTTTGCTGTGCAGCGCAGTGCGCGTCATTGACATCAATAAAGCGGCTGAAACGCCTTTGCCGCTCACATCGCCAATCGTGAAGATGAACGGATGGTTGGGCAGATTGATAACATCAAAGAAATCGCCGCCGACTTGCAGGGCCGGGCGTGAAGCGGCGTAGATCTCTAACCCTGCTATCTCTGGCAAAACCCGGGGGAGCAGTGCGGTCTGCACTCGCCGGGCACGATCCATCTCGCTACGGAGCCGGGCCTGTGCCAGCATCTCTTGGTAGAGCAAGATGCGTTCGATTTGGGCGCTCGCTTGATCGGCAATCGCGCGCCCCAGTTTTAATTCCGGCGTACCAATGGTGTCAGCGCGATCGACAATGCCAAGGCAAGCTATAACCTCTCCGCGCACCCGGATCGGCAGCAGCAAGAGGTTGCGTATGCCGGGCAGATAGGAGAATCTGCTATCATCTTCGCCGATGATCAGTGGCCGATCCTCGCGTTGCACTTGTCGGGATAGTTGCCAGATGAGGTCAGGGTCGAGATCGCTCTCGGTTGATTGCACGACAATCGTATCATCACGCTGCGCAGGCGCATAGATTGCAAAACCGGCCCGTCCCTTCAACATCCGCTGCGCTTCGGTGACGATCGCTGCCAAGCTTTCGCGGATGGTTACCAGATCGCGCATCGCTTGGGTGAGGCGGTAGAGTGCCAACTGCTGATTTTGGCTGGTGACTAGATCGGCGGCCATGCACTGCAATTCGTGTTCGAGTTGCAAGATATCCCCGATCAGGCTCGCCTCAGCCTGCAAGCGCTGGCGAGCCATCTCGCCCCGCAGCCCGCTGAGGTGTAATTCACCAACAACGTCGTTATAGCGGGTGATCGGAGCCGTCAGATCGGGCGGTAGCATCCGCTGTCCATCCGGCCACGATGCCAAGAGGCGACCACGTTCGTAGACGCTGAAGGCCTGCGCACCTTGCGCTAGCCACGCTTCGGCAAGGATCTGTATGCGGTTGTATTGTGAACTGAGGGATGAGATCAGCATCATGGGCGTGTTTACGCATTGAGTACCGCTAGCGCATGATCGGTGTCAACAAAAATGTTGAACGCTTTATCAAGCCGGGTTAGTTCAAAAATCATCATAATTGGCCGGCGGAGTCCGCAGAGCGCAAATTCGCCTTGACCTTGCTGGCATCGCTTTAGGGCTGCCACGAGCGTCGCTAATCCTGTGGAGTCGACAAAGGTGGTATCGGTGAGATCCACCAGTACACGGGCACCGGGGGCTGCGGTCGCTTGTTCGAGCCACTGCTGCACTGATGGCGCCGTATAGGCGTCGAAGCGGCCTGCGATAGTGATAATAGCTACGGTGCCGACATGACGCAGCTTGATGTCCATGATCATTTTCCTCTATGTGCTTCAGGCCTATCGTGATCGACGCCGGGTCAGATTGCAATGGCGGGAGGCGGCGTCTGTCATCTGGCAGCGGGCGGCTTGTGCCTAGCGAGTCGCTTAGGCTCCAGCGCAGGCGATTCATCTCCTGTTCTGGCATCATCCCGCGCCTCGGTCTTGCAATGCCAGTCTGCATTGGCTGTAGTATACACCGGTGCTAGCCGTTGGATCGAGCGAGTTGGCTCGTCTTTCTGCTGCCGATGGATTGATCGAGCGATGTTACGATTGCTCCTGCTACTTGGGCGCTGGCTCAACGCCGGCTTCGGCCAACGCTTCGTACAAGATATCGGTCATACGGCTGGTATAGTGATCAAGACTCAGCCTTTGTTCAACGATCTGCCGCCCCATACGTCCCATCCGCTCCGCCCTGCCCGGTTCGGCCAGTAGTTGTTCAATTGCGGCACGCAATGCTGCCGGATCGCGCGGCGGTACATAGATTCCGCTTGCACCATCGACAACAAGGTCACTTTGACCGGTGATGCGCGTACAGATAACCGCACGTTCCATCGCCATCGCTTCGAGGATGGCGCGACTGCCAATCTGCACATCTGCCGGTTCGAGCAGTATGACTACAAACCGGCTATCGCGGTAGAATTGACGTAATTCGAGAGGGGTAAATGTTTGCACGCGCACGTTAGGCGGGAGCGGATGCATTCCCTTACTGTCACGGTGGGTAAACCATGGGTCGGCAGCGGCCACGACGACATCGCTGTGAAGCTTGGCGACTGCACGCAGGAGGGTGTGGTAATCGGTCTGTTTGAAACCAACCACGCCGATCTGTGGCCGTACCGTGGGACGCGGTGGCGCGTGGCGCGGGTGAAAGAATTGTTCGTCAACTGCTGCCGGTAGGTATGGCGCCCGCTGCGGCGGTATTTGCCGGCGTTTGCTGATGAAGCGTTGCGGCCACGCTGAGTCAACGATCAGCCGGTCAATGTGGCTCTGAACGCCAAGCCGATCAAAAACCGCCTGATGCTTCGGATTGGATAATTGATGACCTAGTATGAGATGGCGCGGGCGGCGGTTGAGACTAAAGAGCTTGAGCAGGGCCGTGAGCAGCAGACCAACCTGTTCGTTGCTGGTCACAATGGCCTGATAGTGATGGCGGCGCATAAAACAGGCCAACGCCAGCACAAGGTGTGGCCCGCCCAACTGCGCGCAGAGATGACCAACAATGCCACTATCGGCGTGAGCAATGCGGTAGTCAATGAGATCGGCCTCACAGTAGCGGGCTAGCTCAAGATAGTCGGCGCGTGGACGACGTCCGGCTGCGATCTGTTGTTCAAGGTCAGCAGGGATGACTCCGGCGACAGCGAGCAAGACCTGTTTCACGCCTGATCCTCTCATGCCTATAGGCTCGTTTGACCGTTCTCTTGATGGTCGTTTGATTAATGTCATACTGGCGATGCGGATGATCGTTATGATGCCGCTGAGCAGGTGATCTTCAAACATGCCAGCTTGCTGCGTTGAGTATAACGGGCCGGTATAACCTTCACGTTAATGGCGTGACAGTTCGGCTTGCAATGTTGTCATACCCTTTGCCGACGCAGTGATCATCACCCTGCGGCGACTGTGGTATATCTACTGGTAGCATCGTTGCATATTGCTTATAGTTAAGGAACCGGCATGCGTTTACCTCTGCTTATCGCATTGCTGCTCACCAATCTGATCGCTGCTTGTGCCGCGCCGCCGTCGCCAACGCCGGCACCAGTGACGCCAAGCCCGACGGTAATCGTGCTGAATGAAGTAATGTTTACCGAACTCGGCGTACAATTGCTCCTGCCGGATGGATGGCAGAGTCGGGTGGAAAGCGGCGCGCTGCGCATTGCGCCTAACGCGGCTGCCCTTGCGGCTGGCGTGATCGATGCGCCGGTGATTGTGCTCGATACGACGCCATTGGCGGCGCTGACCGCACAATACGGCCCAGCGGCGGCAAACCCAGAGACGGTGTTTGAGCTGGCGAGCAGCGCGATCCAGTCGGCTGGCTACACGATCTCCCCTACCCAAGCGGTGCAGATCGGTGCAGCCCAAGGGGTGGCCGCCAACCTCAGCAGTCCGGCCAGTGCCGGACGATTGTGGGTGTTAGTTGATGAGATGCGGGTGGTGCGCGTGTTGGCTCAAGCGGCAGCCGCCAACTGGGAAACTGAACAACCGCTCATTGAACGGATCGTGGCTTCGCTGGAGGTGTTGCCGTTGCTTACCCCTACCCCGACGCTAGTTGATGTAGCTGCCCAGCCGCAAATTGTGCGTTCGGGGCCGCCGGGGTTTGTGCTGCGGCTGGGTGGTCGCAGCGGCCCGGCCAATAGCCGGTTTGTCGCCGCGCGCGGGCTGGCGGCAGCGCCCGATGGCACGCTCTATCTCGCTGAAAGCGGGCGCGGGATTTGGGTCTTTGCCCCTGATGGCACGCTGCGTACCACCTTCGGCGCCGATGAATTGCTCGACGCTTACGATGTTGCGCTTGGCCCCAGTGGTGATCTCTACGTCGCTGATTACGGACGCAACGCAATTGTTCGCTTCAGCGCCGCTGGCGACTTTCTAGGCCGGTGGGGCGGTCACGGCGATGCGCCCGACCAGTTTGGCCTGTCGGCGCCGCAACGGATCGCTGTCGGTGCTGATGGCAGCGTGTACGCGCTGGATGCCCGCCCCGGTCCCGATGGTTTGGCGGCTAGCAGTATTGTCCGCTTTAGCGCCGAAGGCCGGTTGATGGAACGGATTGCCTTGCCGCCTGATCTGGCGCCTGCGGATTTAGTGGTGGATCGCAGCGGCGTGATCTATCTGGCCGAGAGTTTTGCCGGCGCAATCGTCAAATTGGCCCCTGATGGCAGCGTGCTAGCCCGTTGGGGTGATCCCGCCGATCCTGCCCAACTGGCCGGGCCGGTGCTTGATATCGACCGCGCCGGCTATCTCTACCTTGCTACCTATGCTGGTACGATTCTGCGGCTTGCTCCTGACGGTACGATTGTGGCTCGCGGCGGCGCACCGGCTGCACCCGGCAGCATTCCAAACCCCGGCGAGTTGAGCTTGCCCAACGGGATTGTCGTCGCTCCCGGTGGCGTGGTTTGGGTGAGTGACAATAGCGGTGAATACAGTGCGGTGACTGCGTTTCGCTTACAAACCGACGCTGCGGCCCTCGCAACGGCAATGGCGCTCACGCCGGTCGCTGAAGCGCCGCCGAGCGAGACGGTGCAGCAGTGGGTGGCGTCTGCTACGGCCAGCAGCTTCTATGCGCCCGATTACGACCCCAGCGGCGTGGTTGGCCCGCCCGATGTGCCAGAGTGCCAAGACAGCCCGAATGCGTGGGCACCGGCGACTCCCGGCAGCCGCGAGACGCTGACCGTCACCTTTGCCGAACCGGTCTTCGCCACCGGCTTGATCATCTACCAGAACTACCAACCCGGCTACATCACGCTGGTCGAACTGATTGACGAACAAGGCACGGCCAAGGTGGTTCACCGCGCCGATCCTGTCCCGCTGTCTGAGTGCCCGTTTGCGCTCACGATCACGTTTGAGCAGACCCTCACCCGGATTGTTGGCGCACGGATCACGCTTGACCAGCGTGATGGCAGTTGGAGCGAGATCGATGCGGTGGCGTTAATCGGTGTGTCGTGACGCCGTAGGAACATTGTGCCGCAATGGCCCTACGTTCGTCGCACGGGGACGCCGTGTTCAGCCAAATACTGCTTGACATCGGCGACTGAATAGTCGCCAAAGTGGAAGATCGAGGCCGCCAGTACTGCGTCAGCGCCGCCTTCGACAATCCCGCGGTACATATCGTGCGGCGATCCAACCCCGCCCGACGCAATTACCGGCACCGGTGAAATGGTGGTGATCGCTTGCAGCAGTGCGAGATCGTAGCCGGTGCGCGCGCCGTCAGCATCCATGCTGTTGATGCAGATTTCACCTGCGCCAAGATCGATCCCGCGCTTGATCCACTCGATCGCGTCGAGGCCGGTTGGGCGCGGGTTCGCGCCGGTGTGGGTAAAGACTTCCCAGCGCGGCGGTTCGTCGGGTGCGTTCACCCGTTTGGCATCGACCGACAGCACAATGCATTGACTGCCGAACCGCCGTGCGCCTTCGGCTATCAGGTTCGGGTTGTAGACTGCAGCCGTGTTTAAGCTCACCTTATCGGCGCCGGCCCGCAGCATCCGGTACATATCCTCGACGCTGCGCAAGCCACCACCGACCGTTAGCGGAATAAATACCTCGGCAGCGGTGCGTTCGACCACGTCTACCATGATCGCTCGCTCGTCGCTCGAGGCGGTAATATCGTAGAAGACCAACTCATCGGCGCCGGCGGCATTATAGGCCGCCGCTAACGCCACCGGATCACCGGCGTCGCGGTGGTTGAGAAATTTGACCCCCTTCACCACGCGCCCGGCCTTCACATCAAGACAAGGTATAATCCGTCGCGTTAACATACTATCTATCGCCTTTGTGTTGACGCACCCTTGACCGCTGAGCGGCACCGTCTTCTTGCCTCACCGGCAGCGCATCATAACATTAACAAACTCTTTGCGTGCTTTGCGATCTTCGCGCCTTTGCATTTACCATCCTTTGCGCCTTTGCGTCATCACTTAGGCCGCACCTGCCCGCGCCGGCCCCGCTCTTCCGCCGGCGGCACCGTTTCGGCGGCAGCCGCGGCTTGTCGCGCCCGCGCTTCGTCAATCAGAAACTGGGTGGCCCGCGTGCTCCACAGCGCCAGCAGCGCAACCGCAAAGAGCAAGAAGGGAACCAGCAGCACCACACTGCTCAGAATCAAGATGAACCCCATCAGCAGCATGGTTACAAGTGTATAGACTGGCCGGCTGACAATCATCACCAGTGCATTGCGCGCAATCTGCTTCAGCGAAGGCCGTTCCATCAGCACCATGAGCGGAAAGGCGTAGATAATCAGCGCCGACCAGAGCATAAAGAGGTAAAGGAAAAAGCCGATCAGTACCCCGCCCAAGATGCCGGGAACGCCAGCATAGAAGGCCAGATTCCAAAAAATCAACACCAACCCGGCCATCCATACTCCGTACAGCCGCCATGCTGGCACAGCATAAGCCCGCATCCCGGCAAAAAAGTCGCTGAGTTTACTGGCCCGTCCCTCTATAATCCGTTTGCTCAGTACGTACAAACCGGCAAACGCAGGGGCCGCTGGCCCAACGCCAATCAGCGCCGCCGCTGCCGCCGGCAGCGCTGCGTTGCTCACCATGGCGACATAGGCAATACTAAAGAGTGGCACGCTCATCGCCGCCCACATAATATTAGCCAGTGTCAGCAACAGAAACTCATCGAACAAATCGCGTAATGTATCCCATAGCACGCGGAAGGGCGCGGTTAAAGCGGATAGATTAAAGGAACGAGGTTGGTTCATCACATTTGTATTATACGTGACAATAGCTGGCGTTTCTAGGTTATGGCTCGCCTACGGCGCATCTTCCGCCCACAGCACGATGACACGCCGATCATCCAGCGCAAATAGACCATGGTCAAACGGCGCGTCACTCAGCGAGCGCCAACCAATCACTTCATTGCCCTGCATGTCATAGATCGCAAACTCGCCGCTTACCGCGCCGT
This sequence comes from uncultured Chloroflexus sp., assembly GCF_937951745.1. Taxonomy (GTDB): domain Bacteria; phylum Chloroflexota; class Chloroflexia; order Chloroflexales; family Chloroflexaceae; genus Chloroflexus. The sequence continues at coordinate 3,849 of NZ_CALFBQ010000027.1, read as the reverse complement.
TGGTAAAGTAGCGCGCCTGCGGCCCCACTAGCGCCAACACCCTGCCGGCCAGTTCCGTTGCTTGCGCCGCTGGCACAATCTCGTCAGGGTAGGCGAGATCGTGGGCAATAATGTGCGTGGCAATCTTGACGGCAATCCGCCGCGGTACCTCGATCCAGTGCGATCCGAGCGGTTGAAAGTCGAGTTCACGTGCAGCGGCATCTAACGCCTCGAGGGGTGTTTGCGGCGCGCGCGTAAGCCGGAACGCTGCGCCGGTGAGCGGGTAGCTCTGCGCGCGCGCTGTCTCGATTGCGACCCACAAGCCTTCAATTGCCGGATCAGTTTCAAGGATGAGTAAGGGTTCGGCCATAACACCTCGTTGGGGCGTAATCATTATGGTTCTATCATAACAAATGTAGCCGAAGGTGTCGCGCAATGTACCGGTGTGCGTTGAAGCCACTACTCGTAGATCACCATGCCTAACCTGCGCCGCAGGCTTCGTAAACGTAGTCCGATCTTTCAGGGTCGGGCGCCCTGCCTCGCTTCCCCTCGTGTCATTGCGAGCGGAAGGGTAGAGCAATGCTCTGTCCCGCAGCAAAGCAATCCCCGCCAGCACGAACGGACATCCCCTCAGGCATGCTAACAGGGGGATTGCTTCGGTCGGGCATCCTCCAGCCGCGCTGGAGGCCATCGCTCCCTTGCAATGACAAAGGCTCTTGTGCGCCCCGCTCCCCTGCTGTCAATGTTTGAGGGCGGACAGAACCCATGCGCGTAGGTGTAGTTGATGGCAAAGATCGGTGCCGGCAACCGTCCGGTTCTGCCGCTCCTACTGCTTGGTGGGAGCGGGAGCCGGTCGGTAAGGACCATCAACCTGCGCAGCAGGTGTCGCAAAAATAGCAGACCAATCCCTGTCGCTGCCGGCGCAGGCACACGATCGTATCGTTGCTGTTCATGCAGCATTGCATCTAAGCAGTGGTATGATGAACCACAGAGTGGTGAACATGCGCCGGCGCTCACCGACGGCGCACAGATAGGAGAAATTGCCGCATGAACGAACCCGTGACAACTACCATCGACCAGTTGTGCGCTAACGCTATCCGCGCGCTGGCCATCGACGCCGTCCAACAAGCCAACAGCGGCCACCCCGGTATGCCGCTCGGCATGGCCGATGCAGCTTATGTTCTCTGGACTCGTTTTCTCAAGCATAACCCGTCTGATCCGGGCTGGCCGAACCGTGACCGTTTTGTGCTATCGGCTGGACACGGCTCGATGCTGCTCTACGCTTTGCTCCATCTCACCGGTTATGATCTGCCGTTGGAGGAACTAAAACAGTTTCGGCAGTGGGGCAGTCGCACGCCCGGTCATCCTGAGTACCACGAGACACCGGGAGTTGAAATGACCACCGGCCCGCTGGGGCAAGGGATTGCCACGGCGGTTGGGATGGCGATTGCCGAGCGGTGGTTGGCGACCAAGTTTAACCGGACCGGCTTTCCGGTCGTTGATCACTATACCTACGTCATTGCCAGCGATGGCGATTTGATGGAGGGCATCTCGCATGAAGCAGCCAGCTTGGCCGGCCATCTGCGGTTGGGCAAATTGATCGTTCTGTACGACAGCAACGATATTTCGCTCGTTGGGCCGACCAAGCTAGCGTGGAGCGAGAACGTGGCTGAGCGGTTTGCCGCTTACGGGTGGCAAGTGTTGTATGCCGATGGTCACAATATTTCGTCGGTGGCCTTAGCTTTGGCCGAAGCGATCGCAGACGGCGAGCGGCCCTCGCTGATCATCACCCGCACGGTGATCGGGTACGGCAGTCCGCGCGCTGGCAGCCACAAAGCCCACGGCGAGCCGCTCGGTGTCGAGGGGGTGCGCTTGACCAAAGCGGCGCTCGGTTGGCCGCAAGAGCCGCTCTTCTACGTGCCTAATGAGGTTTACGACCACATGCAGTTGGCGGTTGAAGTCGGCGAGGTGCGCCAACGCGAATGGGAGGCGATGCTGCGCCGCTATCGGGCTTCGTATCCCGAATTGGCCGCCGAATGGGACCTCTTGCAAGCGGGTGGGTTGCCCGACGGCTGGGAAGCGGCGTTGCCGGTCTTTGCCCCTGATCCAAAGGCAAAAGGCACTCGTACCGCATCTGGCGCAGTGTTGCAGGCGCTAGCTCCTATTATCCCCGGTTTGCTCGGTGGTTCGGCTGACCTTCACACCTCGGATTTTACCTATCTAGAAGGGCTAGGGTCGATTAGCGGCGATCATTTTAACGCGCGCAATTTACACTTTGGCGTGCGTGAACATGCGATGGGCGCAATCCTCAATGGTATGGCGCTGCATGGCGGCATTATTCCCTATGGCGGCACCTTCCTCGTGTTTAGCGACTATATGCGCCCGTCAATCCGGCTGGCGGCATTGATGGGGTTGCGCGTCGTGTACGTCTTTACCCACGATAGCATCGGTGTTGGTGAAGATGGCCCCACCCACCAGCCGGTCGAGCAGATGGTGTCGTTGCGTGCCATTCCCAACCTGTTGGTAGTGCGTCCGGGAGACGCCAACGAGGTGGCGATGGCATGGCGCTTAGCTCTCCAGCGTACCAATGGCCCCACCGCGCTGATCCTATCGCGCCAAAATGTTCCGACGCTCGACCGCACCCAGCTCGGCGCTGCCGATGGCGTGCTGTGCGGCGGTTATGTGTTGCGTGCCGCCGATTCGCCCCAAGCGATCATAATTGCCACCGGCTCGGAAGTGTCGATTGCGTTGACTGCGGCAGAGCAATTGGCGCATGAGGGTATTGCAGTGCAGGTGGTCAGCATGCCCTGCCGCGAGCTGTTCGATCAGCAAGAGCAGTCCTATCGCGATCGGGTGTTGCCGCCGCCGGTCAAGGCGCGGGTCGTGATCGAGGCTGGCCGTTCGCTCGGTTGGGAACGCTATGTTGGCTGCGACGGCGCGATTATTGGTGTCGATCGCTTCGGCGCTTCGGCCCCGTTCCAGCGCCTCTACACCGAATTTGGCCTGACTGCCGAGCGTGTTGTGGCGGCAGTGAAAGAGCAAGTGGCGCGGCACGGCTAGTCCTGCCAGATACCCTGCTGCCGCGGGTGCGGTGACCACCGCACCCGTTCATTGTTCTTTCACCTATGTGGCGATCTTGACAAATTGCACTGCTTGTCACATAGTCGCCTCGATCAACCCATGCTCGGCCAAGAATCGGCCTACTCGGGCCCGAAAGGCGTCGGGATTTCGCCACGCAATCAAATGGCCGGCCTCCGGCTCATAGACGATCCGCGCGCCGCGAATGCCGACCGCCACTGCGCGCGCTTGCTCATCAGGCACAAACGGATCCTTCCCGCCATGAAAGATGATGGTAGGAACCTTGATCTGATCAAGGCATGGTGTGACTAAAGCCTCTTGCTTAGCCAATTGCTCGATCACTGCCTCTACACCGGCATTGAGAATCGGCCACCAGTCAGCGCCATGCTGACCGGCCATATACCGGTGCCAACTCGGTGACATGCTCGCGGTTGCGTGCCGGTGCGCCTGATAGGTCGCTGTTGTCACCCGGGCGAAGACGCCATCGAGAATCAATGCAGCGATCAAATCAGGCCGAATACATACCGCGTTCAGCGCACCGATCCCGCCAGCGCTCATTCCGAACACAGGCACTGGCGCATGAAACAGACCGGCTAACGCATCGGCCACCGCTTCCCCCTGCATCGCAAAGTAGCGGGTTGTAAACAGATCCGGTGGGCGCGCCGAGCCGCCATGGCCAAGCAGGTCAAATGAATAGACGGTGAATTGATCGGCGAAGCGCTGCGCTAAACGTACTTGCGTTGTTGCGCTGTAGGTATTGCCATGAATAAGCACAAACGGCGCTCCGTGACC
>NZ_CALFBQ010000026.1 GCF_937951745.1 uncultured Chloroflexus sp. | reverse complement strand
GGCGGCAATATCTTGGTTGATGAACTAGCTGCGCTCTTGCCGCCACCGGGCCGCCACCGCTTCTACTTCGATTACGGCACGGTTGGCCTTGACGCCGAATATGAGCCGTTCCAGCAGCGGATGGACGAGTGGATGCGGCGGGCTGGTTACCAGCACGGTCACGATTGGATCACGCGCAAATTTCCCGGCGCGGATCACAACGAGGCGGCATGGCGGGCGCGGGTGGCTGAGGTGATCGCGTTTGTGGCGTTGGGAGGAGATAAATAGCGGTATGCAATGACATGGTGCGTCTGTCATTGCGAGGGCGCGCAGCCCCCGCAGCCGCAACATACGGGAGATGGGAGGACAGGAAGCACGCCTGCGCAGGATTCATCCGTGCTCGCGGGAGATTGCTTCGCCGCACTGCACACGGCTTGCAACGACAACCGGCGAGCGGGTAGCGGCTTGTCGGGCCGACCTATTCCTGCCGCTCAAACAGCGGTATCTGTGCCAGCGGCGCCGGTACATTGGTCAAGAGCGCTGGCCCCTGATGGATCGCGCCGCTCCAGTAATCGCGCCAGACGCCTGCCGGCAGATAGACATCGCGTTGGCGCTGGCCCGGCTGCACCACCGGCGCCACGAGGTAGCGTGCGCCGAGCAGGAATTGGTCGTTGCAGCGCAGCGCCTGCTCATTGGTAGGATCGTGCCAGAACAGCGGACGCACTAGGGGCGTGCCATCACGCAGGTTTTCATCAATCAGTTCAGCGAGATACGTGTCGAGTTCAGTGTGCAAGTGGGCATACTGTCGGCAGATGGCGTCAACTTCAGCGCCGTACTGCCACGGATGGACGCTGAATTGCATGGTTGGCAACAATGCGCTCAGTTGCGTCCAACGCACCATAAGTTCGCCGTCGGGCACTTCATCTTGGTAGGCGTTGCCGCCGATCATGTCGGGCAAAACGAACGGAAAGCCGCAGACACTGAGAGTTAGTGCCTGCGTCAGCACGCTGTGCAAGCCGTTATCAATTCCCCAGCGGCTCCACTTATCCCACTCGCGAAAGAGGATGCCGCGGCGCTGGCTGCGCCAACCGGCACGCACTTCAGTGTAGGCGAAGTGGTCGGCAACAAACTCGGTGTAGCGGTCGGCGTAGCGACGGCGCGGTTCACGTGCATAGCAGATGGCGTCGGGCGGGATGAAGTTGGCTTCGCCGGCGTCAAACTTGAAGCCGTCAACCCCGGTTTCAGCTTGCAACGCGCGCAGTTCGCTCAGCCACCACGCCACCGCTTCAGGATTGGTCAAGTCGAGCACACCGCCGTAGCCTTGCCACCAGCGCACGAGATAGGGCGAGCCATCAGCGGGATGGCGAATCAGGTAGCCGCGCCGGGTGGCGACAGCAAAGGCCGGATCAACCGGATCGAAAAAGATCGGCGTCCAGAGCGTGACCTTAAAACCAGCGGCGTGTAACTCGTCAATCATTGCCCGCGGATCGGGAAATTTGTGTTGGTCGAACACATACGCGCCATAGCCGCGCTGCCAACGGTCATCGATTTCAAGCACTGAGTAAGGGTAGCCGCGAGCAACGATTTGAGTGGCGAACTCAGTCACATCGCGCTGGGTGACGTGCATCTTATAATGCGCCCACGTTGTCCAGATCGGGCGAGCGAAGAGATCGCGCGGCGGGGCGGCGGTCGGGCGACCAAGCAACGGCAATGAGGCATAGAACGCAGCCGGAGCATTGGCGGCTAGAATGACGTGGCTGGCGAGGCTGGGGCCGGGCGCCGCATAGCGTTCGTCAAAGCCAAGGTTGGGCGGCGACGGCGCTTCGCGGCTGGTAATGCGCAACAAGCCGTCTCCTGCTCGATCCATCGTCACCGCTAACTCGCCATCGCTTTCCTCAAGCAAGATCGCCGTGCCAGCAGCATTGAGCCAGAAAGGGGTAGCGATGTTCAACGTCCCATCGCGGCCATGATCGATCGGCTCGAACGGATCGGAAACGACCGGCGCGCGATCGAGCGGCCAGTGTTGGAAGATACGTTCGCCCATGCCATACCATGGCCGGCCCGGATCGAGCTGCCATTCGACGCGCACGGCGTGGAGGTGGGGTGGCCCCGACCAGACCAAGCGAAACCCGGTCGGCGTGGCTTCGATCTCGGCGCGCAACGTGATTTCCGGGCGCGTGGTGGTGTAATGAATACGGGCATGGTGCAAGGTGACGTTGGCGCTGGCGACGCCGGTGATCGGGAAATCAACGCCATAGGCGTGGGCTACTGCGCCGTAGCCCTGTAGCACCTCGCGCCCTTCGTGGAAAAAGGCCATCCGGCCAGCGTTATCGATCACAACCGTGCCGGCTGGACTGTGCAATTCATGTCGCATTGCCGTCTCTCCGTCTACGTGCCGCAGACGCCAATTGTCTACGGGTAGCGGCATTGTAGCATGAGCGGGCGGGGGTAAGATAACTCATAGGCACCACGTGGTGCGGCAGTTTGACTGCCGCACTCCAAGTAAAACCGCGATATTATGTACTCAACACGCACCCGCTTCGATACTCGATAGCGACGCCGTATGTACCGCACGTATGGACAGCCTATGGTGCGTTGCCAGTGTGCAATCCGAGGATACCGTAATGACCGAACCTGCCTTGCGCGGATTGCGCGCGCAGGTCTTTGCACGGTACAACCAGCATTCGTGTGCGGCGGCACCGACGCTGATCGATCAGCGAATGTCACTATTCCGACAATACGAAAGCGATCTCTTCTTTCGGCGAGCGTGTCTTGCCGGTTGCACGGGCGATCGAACCAGTGTGATCGGGTGGCTACAACAAGCCGCCGATCGTGGTCTTTGGTATCACGAGCGGATGCTACGCGATTCTGATCTCGATATCGTGCGGGGCACGGAGGTGTTCGCGAAGTTACAGGTTCTGTTTCAGCAGCGATACGCGCAAGCGCAAGCCGTGGCAACTCCGCAGCGCCGGGTATGACAAGCAGCAGTATCGTAAGTGATGGCGAACTGGCAACCGGCGACGGCGTTTGGCTAGCGGGTAGCGATGCTGCAATCGGCGCAGCTTTGGGCCTCTAACCGTTACCACTGGGCCGATACAGCGCAGGCATTAGCCGAGCTTCGCCAGCATCTGGCTGCACTAGCGCCGATGCCAGTGACGGTTATCACCGGTTCTTCGATGGGAGCGGCGCTGGCGGTGCGCGCGGCGTTGAGCGGGACAGTCGCCGTGAACCGGTTTTTTACCGTTATGCCGGCGATCAGGCCAGAGCGGGTCAAGCCGCTGCACACAAATACTGATCGGCACCTGCGGGGGTATGTAGTGATCTGCGATCTCGCTAGCCTCTCCCAGCCGGTGCTCGAGTGGGTCACTACGCTTCAGCAGGCCAGTATACCGTGCGAGATCGAAGTGCGCCGCGGTGTGAGCCACGATTACCCACCGGACTTCACTGGCACGTTACAGTAGGGCTTGGCCTTTCTGGCCGCTTAATCACCCCACCACTCCGGCTGCACGCAGCGCGCTGATCTGGTCAGATTCATAGCCCATCTCGCGTAACACCGCTTCGGTATCGGCACCAAGCGCGGGCGGGGCGGTACGAATAGTGGCCGGGGTTTCGCTCAGTTTGGGGGCGGGAGCAATCATACGTATGTCTTCGATACTCTGCACCATCGCTCGCGCCTGCGCCTGCGGACTGCGCAGTGCGGTTGGAATATCGTTCACCGGCCCGCACGGCACTTCAACAGCGCGGAGCCGTTTCAGCCAGACCGCGACCGGTTCGCGGGCAATGACCTCTGCGATCAGCGGCACGAGAATGGCGCGATGAGCGACACGGGCCGGGTTGGTGGCAAAGCGTTCGTCGGTCACCCATTCCGAGTGGTCGAGCGCAGCGCAGAAACGAGCGAATTGCTGATCGTTGCCAACCGCGATCATGAGGTAACCGTCGGCTGCGGCAAAGGGCTGGTATGGCACGATCGTGGCATGACCATTGCCGTAGCGCTGCGGTGGTTGGCCGGAGACGAGGTAGGCCGAGGCGACATTCGCTAACCAACTGAGCTGCACATCAAAGAGGGCGATATCGATGTACTGGCCTACGCCGCTCTGCGCGCGGTAGTGCAGCGCGGCCAACATGCTGGTGGCGGCGTACAAACCGGTGGTGATGTCAACGACGGCCACGCCGGTCTTCAGCGGCGGGCCAGCGGGTTCGCCGGTAATGCTCATCAACCCGCCTTCGGCCTGTATCACCGTATCGTAGCCGGGCCGTAGTGCGTCAGGGCCAGATTGACCATAACCGGTAATGCTGCAATAGATCAACCTCGGATTAAGCACACGCAAGTCTTCATAACCCAACCCCATCCGTGCCAACGTTCCCGGCAAGAAATTCTCGATCAGCACATCGGCCCGGCGGGCGAGCGCGCGCACGATCGCTTGCCCGTCAGGATGTTTGAGGTTGACGGCAATGCTCTGTTTATTGCGGTTGACGGCGATGAAGTAGGCGCTCAAGCCATTCTCGGCAAAAGGTGGCCCCCACTGGCGAGTTTCATCACCAAGGCCGGGTTGTTCAACCTTAATCACCCGCGCCCCTAGATCGGCAAGCACCATCGTAGCGTAGGGGCCAGCCAGCACTCGGCTGAGATCGAGCACCAGCAGATCAGAAAGTGCAGCAGGCATAGCGAATTGATCCCTCCGGTAGAGTCGCACGGCTGTGTGGCTCCCGAAACGGCAGATTTGCCCACCGGCAGGTATGATACCATTGGTACACCACGCACATAGCAACGAGGAGAGTGCCATGACCGAACGAATCGGCTTTATTGGATTGGGCATTATGGGGCGCGGGATGGCGGCCAACATCTTGCGCGCCGGTTTTCCGCTGACGGTCTGGAACCGCACGCCGGGGCGCGCCGATGAGCTGGTAGCCGCTGGTGCGCAACTAGCAACATCGCCGGCTGATGTGGCTACCCGCAGCGATATTGTGATCAGTTGCGTCAGCGATACGCCTGATGTCGAGGCAGTGATCTTCGGGCCGCAGGGAGTGATTGAGGGTGCGCGGGTTGGTACGCTGATGATCGACATGAGCACGATCAGTCCGCAGGGAGCGCAGCGATTCGCTGCTCGGCTCGGCGAGAGCGGCATCGGCTTCCTTGACGCGCCGGTCAGCGGCGGCAGCGAAGGGGCAGCGCGCGGCACGCTCAGCATTATGGTGGGCGGGCCAGCGGAACTGGTTGATCGGGCGATGCCGGTGTTTCAAGCGATGGGCAAAACGATCACCCATGTCGGCGGGCACGGCGCCGGCCAAACCGTCAAGCTGGTTAATCAGATACTGGTCGTTGGTACAATGCTGGCGATCAGCGAGGCGCTGGTCTTCGCGCAGGCCAGCGGTGTCGATCTCGAAAAGACGTTGACAGCGGTCAGCGGTGGCGCAGCAGCCAGTTGGATGCTCTCGAACCGAGGGCCACAGGTGATCCGGCGCGACTGGCGGCCCGGCTTCACCATCGACCTACAACAAAAAGACTTGCGGTTAGTGCTGGCCGCCGCCGATGCCGTCGGCGCACCGATGCTCACCACATCAACCGTCTTCCACCTCTATCGCACGCTGCAAGCCGCCGGCTTGGGCCACGAAGGCAATCACGCGCTGATTAAAGCGATCGAACGGCTAGCGGGGGTTGAAGTAGGAAGCAACGAATAACTGAACGAATAGACGAATGGTGAGGAGAGGCGATACTACCTCACCATTCGTTTATTCATTATCCTGTTCGTGGTCTACCGAATGCGCAACCGCTCACCGGTGCGCTGCTCCCACAGCCAGACCAACAGGTAGAGGCCGCACGTGCCCAACATCACGATATTGGCAAAGACAGCTGCATTGATGACGAAGCCGCTTTGTCCGATCACGCGAGCAAGGTTGGCGACCGGTGCCAGAAAGCCGAGCAACCCAACCAACGCGGCGATCCATTCAAAGCGACGTGGCGTTGGCGATCGTTCAATCGCCACCCCTAACCCCAGCAAGACGATCCCGAACAAGGCAGGAATGGCCGACGTTGCAGCACCGGTTGAGAAGACACCGCCAACACCAAGAACGATCAGCAGAGTTGCGGCAGCAATAGTGCTATTCATCCGCATACGATGACTCCTAGCTTTCAGTGCATCTGCAAGAACCTAGATTTATTGTATGCCTGAGTCCGACTCGGCAAAAGGGCGGTTTGGCGCGTGGCCACAGTGGAAATAGTCGCGTTATGAGCAGGGAATATGTGACGATTCGCACAACCATCGAGCCGCACGTGATCGTGACGGCCCGATGGTTGTCACGATTACGGCACCTGCCGGATCATCGCAATTTCATCGCACCGATCCTGTTTGAAACAGGTGGCGCAATCTTGCCAGATTTTGTGCGGAAGGCGCAATTTGGGCACTTCGCGGAAGCCAAGCGAGCTGAAGAAGCCGACCTGCAAGGTTAGCGTGAAGAGAGTGGGAATACCTAGCTCTATCGCCTCGGCGAAGAGCGGTTCAACGAGGCGGCGGCCAATGCCGCGACCTTGAAACGCGGGATGCACGGCGACGCTGACCACTTCAGCCAGATCGGCCCACGTGATATGCAACGCGGCACAGCCGATCACTTCGCCATCGGCTTCGGCTACATTGAAATTACGCACGCGGTTGTAGAGCTGATCGAGCGTCTTAGGCAGCATGTCGCCACGAGCAGCATAGTAGTTGATGATCTCGTAGAGCCGCGGTACATCGCTGACCCGCGCGCGGCGAATCGATACGGCGGCGTCGGGCCGGATGTGGAGTGCCGGCAGGCTGACTGGCGGTGTATAGAGCGGGATGGTCATAGCTTTAGGTGTCTCATAAGGGGCACAGCCTGCTGTGCCCTACTCGTCTTCTTCCTCTAAGATCTCGTGCCAGCGGGCGCATTGCTCACGGACTCGTTGCGGCGCGGTGCCGCCATAGCTGGCCTTTTGGGCGACGCTGCGCGCCATATCGAACACGGCATAGATGCTCGCATCAAGGCTTGGCTCAATCGCCTGATACTCGCTCAGCGGCAGATGGCGCAGGCTAATGCCCAGCGCCATTGCCCGCTGCACGAGTTGACCGGCTTTGCCGTGGGCGACGCGGAATGGCACGCCGCGCCGCACCAGTTCGTCGGCCAAATCGGTGGCCAGCATCGCATCATCGAGTGCGGCAGCCATCCGCTCACGGCGCACGGTCATGGTGGCAATGGCCGCCGCCGCTACTTGCAAGCCGAGATCGAGCGTGTCAAAACTGTCAAAGAGCGGCTCTTTGTCCTCTTGCATATCTTTGTTGTAGGTGAGCGGCAAGCCCTTCAGCACGGTTAGCAGCGCCACCAGATTGCCCAGCAATCGCCCGCTCTTGCCGCGCAACAATTCCATACTATCAGGATTTTTCTTCTGCGGCATCAGACTCGAGCCGGTACTGTAGGCATCGGCGAGTTCAACAAAACCAAATTCGCTGCTAGCATAGAGGATAACATCTTCGGCCAGCCGGCTGAGGTGAACGCCGATCAGCGCGCCAGCGAACAGCGTCTCGGCCACGAAGTCGCGGTCGCTGACCGCATCGAGCGAGTTGGCAGACAATTCATCAAATTCGTCGAGCAATTCGGTCAGCCGCTCACGCTCAACGCCGAGCGAGTTACCGGCCAACGCCCCCGCTCCTAGTGGCAACACGCGCATCCGGGCAATTGCGTCGCGCAAGCGGCTGCGGTCGCGGGCAAACATCTCGACGTAGGCCAAGCACCAGTGGCCGAAGGTGATCGGTTGGGCGCGTTGCAGATGGGTATAACCCGGCATGAGGGTATCGGCGTGCTGTTCGGCTTGCGCGAGCAGCGCCAATTGCAGATCGCGTAGCCGCCGGTCGAGCTGGCGGGCAATGCCGATCGTGTAGAGGCGCATATCGGTGGCGACTTGGTCGTTGCGCGAGCGGCCAGTATGTAATTTGAGCGCGGCATCGCCGATCAGTTCGCGTAACCGGCGTTCGACGGCAGTATGGATGTCTTCGTCACTTTCGATTGCCACGAACGTACCATTGGCGAATTCGGCCCGTACCAGCTCTAAGCCGCGCACTAGCTCGGTATACTCGGCCTCGCTGATCAGGCCGGCTTGCGCCAAGGCGCTGGCCCACGCGATGCTGCCGGTAATATCAACGTCGGCCAGTCGCCGGTCAAACCGGAACGAGTCATTGAACCGGCGCATCTCGGCTGCCGTTGGTTCGCTAAATCTGCCCCCCCAAAGCCGGTGTTCCATCGGCGCTACTCCTCCATTTGGATCATAAAGGCGCGGTTGCTGTGGTCTGATGAGATTCAATGGTCAAACTGCACCGTACCAGTAATTGCCAGTAGTTGGCGACGAGTGTGCCGGCCACGCGCACAATCTCGTCGAGCTGATGAGCATTGAGCAGCTCTTCGGCTAGTTGCGGCCAATCGCGGGGCTGCAACGGAAACGAAAAACTTTCCATGATTCCGGCGAAGCGGCGCTGGGTAGGCCAGCGCCGGTTGATCAAGCAGAGCGCGGTGTGTAGCTCGGCGAGCAATGCCGGCGCTAACAAGACGGCCTCCCGCTCGTGGCGGCGAGCAGCGGCGGCACGTAGTTCGCCGTAAACGCCGAACACTAGTTGCGGCAGGTGCGGCCAGATGCTGCGGTGAAAATCGATCTCGGCCAAGGCGCCGGCCTGTGCCAGCCACTCGCTCACCTTGTGGCCATCGCCGATGAGCGGCTGCAACGTCGCCAACCATCCTAGCCACTGCGCCCAGCGCAGGTCTGGTGCGTACACAACCGTCGCCAGTTCCGCCGCGGCAATGGTATGTATCGTCACCGGCAGATTCTGCACGATGAAGCTGTGAAGTGGGCGCGTGACGGTACTCTCGACCACTGCCAGCACCTCAAGCGGATCGAAATCGGTCAGTGGCGCAGGCGGTTCGATCATTCCCGCCACAACCACGACCGTTCCCGGCTGCGCAGCGAGGCGCTGGCACAGTTCACGGGCAAGTTGTTGGCGTGCAGTGCGATCCATAACCCTCACCCCCCGCCCCTCTTCCGCGATACCAGACGGGATGGTTATGTCCGGTATTCAGCATTGATCCGCACATAATCGTAGCTAAAATCGCACGTCCAGACTGTGGCGCTTCCCTCGCCAAGACCAAGATCGGCATCAATCGTAATGTCAGGCACATCGAGCAGTTTGTGAGCCTCTTGCTCATCGAACGGCAGTGGTAAACCGTTTTCCAGCACCCGCATTCCGCCGAAGTGCAGCACGACCCGGTTAGGATCAACCGTTGCACCAGAGTAGCCAATCGCGCACAACACCCGTCCCCAGTTCGGATCAGCCCCGAACAGTGCCGTCTTGACCAGCGGCGAGCGAGCAATGGTCATGGCCGCCTGCTTGGCCTCGGCGTTGTTGACGGCGCCATGCACGGTGATGGTGACAAAACGGGTCGCACCTTCGCCATCGCGCACAATTGCGTGGGCAAGGTGCTGGCAAACTGTGGTAAGGCCGGCCACAAAGGCAGCTCCGGCAGGTGAATCCAGCTCGGTGATCGGCGGCGCGCCGCTTGCGCCATTGGCCATCACCAGCAACGTGTCGTTGGTGCTGGTATCGCCATCGACGCTGATACTGTTAAAGCTCACCTCGAGTGCCTGCCGCATCGCTGCGTCAAGCACCGCGCGCGGCACCGCGGCGTCGGTTGTCACCACGGCCAGCATGGTCGCCATATTCGGGTGAATCATCCCCGCGCCCTTGGCCATTCCGCCAATGGTTATCCTGTTCCCATCGGGCAACGTCACTGTGACGGCGCAATGCTTGGGCCGGGTATCGGTGGTCATAATCGCGCGGGCAGCGGCCAAGCCGTGATCAGGACTAAGGCGGGTCGCAGCCTCGGCGATCCCGCGGGTGATCTTTTCCACCGGCATCGGCACGCCGATGGTGCCGGTTGACATGACAAAGACGCTATTGGCTGGCAGATCAAGGGCCTGCTCGACGGCGCGGGCCATCGCGACCGCAGCAGCATCGCCATCAGCGCCGGTACAAGCGTTGGCATTGCCGGCGTTAATGACCACCGCGCGCCAATCGCCGCCTTGGGCCATCAACGCCATATCGTACAGCACCGGGGCCGCTTTCACGGCGTTGGTGGTAAATGCCGCCGCTGCTGTCGCCGGACGATCGCTGACCACCAACGCTAGATCGTCGCGGTGAGCGTACTTAATGCCGCACGCAGCGACCGCAGCGCGCCAGCCGCGCGGGCTTGCAACGTGTCCATCGGCGAGAAAGCTGATCATACTGCGCTACTCCTCAGTTGGGACTGGCGAGGCAGGGTGGGTATCTTCCCAGCGTACCGACTCGACCGCACCGATCCCCTGTAAATGAGCGATGTCGTTATAGGCATTAAGCCGCCAAAGCTGTTGGTTCCGCCGTTCTACCCGCTCCCACCACGTGATGCTCGTGTTGCGGGTATGAAAGTCGGTTGGTGGCACCACCAGACTCGGCATGCGGAAAAAGTGAATGAACGAGCAGTCGATCACACCGCCGTGACAGACTACCACAATCGTCTTGCCCTCATATTCGGACGTAATCCGAGTAAGCGCGCGGCTCACGCGCAGCGTAAAATCACCCCAGCTCTCGCCGCCGGGAGCGATCGGGCGCAGCGGGTAGCGGTCGAAATCAGGCACTCCAAACAGCGCCCAAGCCTCGTGATTTGGCATGCCATCAGCCTCGCCGACGCGCAGCTCTTGCACTTCATCATCGAAGATAATCGGCAGGCCCAACGCGGGTTGGATAATCTCGGCAGTCTGGCGGGCGCGCGGCAAGGTCGATGAGATCAAGACATCGGCCTTAATCTCGCCGCTGGTGGCGAGACGATCACGCAATCGTTCGGCTTGCGTGATACCGCGCGGCGTCAATCCGGCATCGCCGCGCATCCCGGCCACAATCGGCTGAATATTGGCGACGGCTTCCCCGTGACGGATTAGATATAAGTGCGTCATAACTCCCTGCGCTGACTTGATGCGAATACATAGAAGAAGCCAGCCTGCGCGCTGGCAGTGCTGGCCTGAGAATATCTCGTACAGAAGTGCAGGCGCGGCTAGCCAGTTCGCGCAATGAGCTGGCGACGGCAACGACGACGGCGACGATGAACCACCGGGTGGCTGCGGTAGGTGTTGGGCTGAACCATGATATCCATTGCGATCATCGTCTCCTTGCCTGCAACTGTGCTCACGCAGTATACCACAGCCGGCGCGGGGGTGCAATTAGTGGAATGGCTGCGGAACAGCTTAGAGCATGCCTAAACCAGAATTATGATGACGATCTGACCTACGTTGAGCATTGGAAGAGTGACGGGCGCACACCGGTGCTTTTCTGTTTACTTTCGTACCTGCGTAGGTCGTCATACGTACCGCTCGCCGTCAGTTACACGTTCGCGATAGCCGAGCGTTCGCGCTAACGCATCTTGTAGACTGGCAAACGTCTGAATATTCTTGAGATCAATGGCCGCCATCACCAGAGACTGGGCTACTTCTGGGCGCACACCGACAAGGGACACCTGCGCACCGAGCAAACGAACCGCTTGGAACACTGTTATCAAGCCGTTGGCGACTTCTTCATCAACCACCGGTACAGCGGTAATATCGATAAACAAGTTCCGAGCGCCCGTCTGAGCGATAGCGGTCAGTGCGCGACGACTCACCTCGGTAAGACGTTCATGATCTACCTCGCCGATTAATGGCATTACCAGAATATCATTGGTGACCGGCAATATCGGTACACTCAGCCCACGAATAACCTCCCGTTGCTGTTCGAGTGCGCGTCGAAGATTCTGCTGCTCGATAAATCGCTGTTCAAGCGTTTGAACTGCTTGTTGGAGATCACTTGTTCGCTTGGCAACTTCCTCTTCGAGCCGTTCGCGAATAGCCTGTAATGCGCGATTGCTCTGCTCACTCTGCTGTAGTGCATCTACTATCCGCTGGTAGTTGTGCCAAAACAAGAGCATGATGACTGGCATTGATATCGCAACAAGTAGGATCAGGAGCGGGTTTAGCACTGCGAACGGCAGTGGTTCAAACAACCGCACATACACCCCGAGTGCAGCGATGATGACAGACAGCACTACCGCACCGATGCCGAACCCAAGCAGTGTGATGCGGTCAAGGTATGGAAACACAATCGCAATAACGACCATTGGGCCAAGTATCGATAATGGTAACAAATCTGGCACTACCAATGTGACAAGGATGCTATACCCTGCTATGGCGCTGCTTACAGTGTAGATTGCTGCTAATTGCTTTGCTTGCCGATTCAGCCACATTGCAAACAGTTCGAGCGCCAAGAGAGCAATAGCGCCTATCGCTAGGATAATAAGTGGCAAAGCGTTGAGTAAGAAACCACCAGTGAAGAACGCGATACTTGCAGCTACCGCAGCAAGTGCGGCCCAAAGTAAGAACTGGTGGAGGTATACATGTGCTTGGAAGCGATGAGCTGGGGTGTCGAGCGCTGTCATAACGTTTCCTCGGTCAGGCTATATCACTATCAACTCTCGCGGGAAACTGGTCAATGACCGGCTACCATCAGCGGTGATCACTACATCATCCTCGATCCGTACACCAAACCGGCCCGGCAGGTAGATGCCCGGTTCGACAGTGAAGGTTGTGCCCGGCAACAGCGGCGTATCGCTGCCGGCGACGATATTGGGTAGTTCGTGGGTTTCGCGACCAAGCCCATGGCCGGTGCGATGGACAAACGCCGCGCCGTAGCCGGCAGTCTCGATCACGGTACGCGCAGCGGCATCAATATCCGCACCGCTAGCGCCGGGGCGGGCGGCAGCGCGGCCAGCGGCATTGGCGGCCAGCACAATCTCGTAGACATGGCGCGCTTCTGGTTCTACATTACCGATGGCAATCGTGCGGGTAATGTCAGAGTGATAACCTCGGTAAACGGCGCCACAATCAATAATGACCAGATCGCCGGGTTGCAAGAGCCGGTCGCTGTTTTCGTGATGGGGGTTAGCTGCGTTTGGGCCGCTGGCCACCATATTAGCAAAGCTTTCGCTGTCGGCCCCTGCCGCCATAATTGCGTCGCTCAGCATCCGCGATAGCGCACGTTCGCTGAGGCCGGGGCGCACCTGCGCGATGAAGGTGTGCAAAGCCTGCTCGACAATCGCAACTGCCCGTTCCATCAACGCGAGCTCCTCAGCATCTTTGACCATACGCAGTTCGCTCAGCAACGGGTCAATGTCACCAGTGTGCAAACCGGGTGCGACCGTCTCCAGCGCGCGCAGTTCCATCACCCGCATCATCGTATGCTCAACGGCCAGCGGCTTGGCCGGCACGCCTGAGCCAAACGCGGCTTCCATGCCCACGGCGAGTGCCCGCAGCGGCCCTTCGGCATCGCTCCATGCTACGTACCGCATCGCAAACGGCGCCGCCGCGCGCACTCGCTCCAGTTCGAGCTGCGGCACGACCATCACCGGCTGAGCGCCGCTGGCTGGGATCAGCAGCAGGGTCAGCCGCTTGCCGGGGTGAAACTGTAAGCCGGTTAGATATGCCAGATTGGTGGCTGGCATCAGGGCCGCTCCGGCCCACTCGCCTTCGGCGAGGCGGTCGATCAAGCGCTGGAGACGGGCTGGGATCATGGCTTTCCTCGCTCAGAAACGCGCGTCGCTATGTCACCTCGGTAGTTGCCCGCGCGCCGCCAACTCTTGCGGCAACAGAATCGCATGAAGCATCTCGTTGACCGGAACCGGCACCCCGACTTCGCGGGCCAGCCGCACCAATGCGCCATTCTGGCTCGCCAATTCAGACGGTCTTCCGGCAATGATGTCGCGCTGCAGCGACGCCGTGCCTTCGTAGGGCATGCTATCGATGAAGGCCATCATATTCGGTACCGAGTCATCAGGCATCGCAATCCCACGCGCATGGGCTACATCAACGACCTCTTGCAAGCACCGCTCGACCAGCGGGCGGGTCTCGGGTAATGACCGCCACACACCAATCGGGGCGCGCGTCGTGGCGCCAAATCCACTCCATGCGCAGATTAACATAAATTTTTGCCACATCGCGACATGAATATCGGCAGGTAGGTTGCCGCGAATGCCAGCGCGCTCAAACGCTGCCTTAATGCGCAATAGGCGCGGTGTTCGCCGGTTATCGAGTTCACCAAAGTCGATCGAGGTTGGGTTGACGCCGGCGTGAACGATCACCCCCGGCGCTTCGCGATAGGCAATGATTCGGCAAAGACCGGCCAAGGTGTGTTCACGACCGAGGACCTCGGCCAGTTCGTTTGGCGCATCAACGCCATTCAACAACGGCAGCACTGCTGTGTCAGGGCCGATCAGCGGGCGCATCATTTCAGCCACTTCACGCACCTGCCAGCCCTTGACCGCAACAATCACCAAATCAACTGGCCCCACCTCGTCCGGGTTATCGGTTGCCTTGACTGTGGGCAAAGTAAAATCGCCGGCAATGCTGCGCACGCGCAACCCGTGCTGCTGCATCGCTGCCAAATGCTCGCCGCGCGCAATGAACAACACCTCATACCCGGCCTGCGCCAAACGTCCACCGAAATAGCCGCCGACGCCGCCGACGCCCACAATCGCAATGCGCATTGGTTCAACAGTAGTCATAGTTCTCAGCTATTGCAATTCAACGATGAGCGACAACGTTCCCAGCCGCAATTCCTCGCCGTGCCGCACTGGCTGGGGTTGGCGCGGCAACAGTTTCCGCCCGCCAGCAAAACTGCCGTTCGTGCTATCAAGGTCTTCGTAATAGACCTGCCCCTGCTGGACGAAGAACCGTCCGTGCCGACGGCCTACACCGCGTTCAAAGCCGCCGTGTGGGGTGAGGTCGATATCAGGGTAGAAGTTGCTGACCGGATCAGCTCGCCCGATCAGCGCCTGCGCTGCCGCTGGCAAGAGGAGCACTGTGCCATCAGCAAGACGCAACCGCGCGCCAGCGAGTGAACTGCGCACTGGCGGCGTCGGAGGCGCTGCCGGTGCTGGTGGCGGTGTTGGGTATGAGGGTGACACTGCGGGAATCGCTGCCGGCGGCGGAGGAGCTGGTTGCATCGTCACCGGTTGCGGCGGCGGGTAGACCGGCTGCGGCGGCGCACCGGGGAAGGGGAGATCCGGCGCTGGCGCTGTGGTGACCGGCGGCGCCTGAAACAACGGCGCACCGCAATTGTCACAGAAGGCTTCACCCGGAATCACGCCTGATCCGCATTGCGGGCAACTGGTCGGGCCGGCGCTCACCGGCCCGCTGATCGTCGTGGCCGGTTTGGGCACAGACGCCGGTGTTGGCGCGCGAGCCGGTACCGGGATCAACTGTGCGCCGCATTGATCGCAAAAGCGAGCAGTATCAGGGTTAGATACTCCACACTGCGGGCAGAATGGCATGGCTCTTCTCCATCTTTCTCTATCTGCTGAGCGACTGTTTGCGAAATATGACTAATGTTGCGTCACCGAGGTTGCAGTCCTAAATGCATGCCATTCCGATAGCATTGCTGTACGCTCACTATAGCATAAGATGAACGATCGTGGTTTGATGCGCGCGCTCCCCTGTCACTGCGAGCCGCCACGGGTGGCAACGCAATCTCCTCCGACAGTGAGATCGGTCGCTCAAGGTATGATGTGCCAGCAAGCAGGAGATTGCTGCGAGTGCTCGGCGCTCTCACAATGACAAGCAGACCCACTCCTGCGCTACGACTGAAGGACCCACCGCTGCTTCAGCCCGCGTAGCGGGCTTCGTAACCGTAGCCCGGCCCTTTCTGGTCGGGAAACCAAAGGCTGGCTAGCAAACCCATGGCGATGCAATACCGGCCAGATCTCACGCTACGGACCAACACAACGCGCAAAACGGATGGCGTGCGGCAGTCAAACTGCCGCACGCCATCCAAGCTGCAGAGTGGAGCATCAATCGCGCCAGACCGCCTCCGCAACTGGCTGCTCCTCTGCTCCGACCCCAAAAATGAGCCGCACCCCGCGATCATAGGTGAAGTAACTATAAGCCCAATTCAACAGCACCAATGCCCGGTTGCGAAAGCCAACCAACGCCATCAGATGCACGAACAGCCAGCCAGCCCACGCCGGCCATCCGCTCAGCCTGATGCCAAAAGCGTCGAGCACGGCGGCGCTACGTCCGATGGTTGCCATCTGGCCTTTGTCAACGTAGCGAAAGGGCTGCATTGGCTGGCCGTTGATCTGCGCAACGATATTCCGTGCCGCCTGTTCGCCCATCTGAATCGCCACCGGTGCGACCATGGGATACGCAACACCGGGCCGGTAGCCTTCGAGATAAGCCATATCGCCAATCACAAACACCCGCTGATCATCCGGCAAGGTCAGTTCTGGCGTCACCACCACTCGCGCCCCGCGCCCCAGCGTCACGCCAAGCGCATCGGCCAGCGGCGCCCCTCGTACCCCCGCTGCCCACACTACGGTCTCGGCGTCTAACCGCGAACCATCGCGGAAATTGAGCCCGTGCGGATCGGCGTTGGCCACCGGTGCATTCAACCGCACTTCAACCCCCATCTGCTGCAAGCGTTGCAAAGCTGCCCACTGCAACGATTCAGGAAAAGAGGCAAGGATGTGGCCAGTTGCTTCGATCAACACCACCCGTGCCTGTTGCACATCGAGCATCGGGTAGTCGTGGCGAATCACGTGCCGGATCAGCTCGACAAACGCACCGGCCAACTCGACCCCGGTCGGCCCACCGCCAACCACGGCAAAGGTGAGCAACGCTGCGCGCCGGTTTGGATCGCTCTCGGCGGCGGCATACTCGCAGCACAAGAGCACGTGATTACGCAGCCGCTGCGCTTCATTGAGGTCTTTCATCCCCATCGTATACCGTGCAATTCGCTCGTTGCCGAAGAAGTTGGTCGTGCTGCCCGCAGCGAGGATGAGATAATCGTAGCTGACGGGGCCGGTATTGGTATGCACAAGATGCCGCGCGAAATCAACCCCGGTGACTTCGGCCAGCAAGAAACTGGCATTGCGGTAGCGGCGCAAGATGGCACGCACCGGATACGCGATCGACTCTGGTTCGAGACCGGCGGTAGCAACTTGATACAGCAACGGCCAGAAGCCATGGTAATTGGTGCGATTGATCAATAGCACATCAACCGGCGCTTTGGCGAGCATGCGCGCTGCAGCGAGGCCCCCAAAACCCGCACCGACGATCACAACGCGCGGGCGGGCTGTCGGGGCGAGAGACGTTGTTGATAGTGGCGAAGCCATTGCCCGCCTCCTTTCTAGTGAAATCATTCACAAAATAACACAACTGGCATTGGCCGTCAATCGGTCGTAGGGTGGAGAGAAGGGGGTGCTCCCTCTAAACGTAACGTAAGCGCCGAGCAAATGGATGTTGGCAGACAGAAGAGAAAACGAGCGACTCCACTCCTGCGCGCCCTGTGCGGGCAAAAACCCTAACCCACCACCACCCACCCGCGCCGGTCGCGCCGAGGTAAGGCAATGGCCGGCAGTGGATAGATGTCGTCGATCCAAATCAAGGTGACATAACGATCACAGGCGTGGAGTTCCCAAAATTGTGGATCATCAATCGCCAGATCAGCGGCGTAAACAGTGCGAAGTTCATTGATTACAGACAGCGTTATCTCCCGGCTGATCGTATGCGTCACCAGCGCCAACCCGGCCAACGGGCCACTAGCCCGCTTGAGCAACACAAGATCACCAGCCTTCACTTGCCCAAACGGCGCGCGCCGGTCGCGCCCAAACCGGCTTTCGATCCGCTTGCGTCCGGCAAGGATGCGGCCCAAGTATGGCTCGCGCAACATAGCAAGGTGAAGGGTAGCCGTGCTGCGCCCTTCGCGCCACGCTCGCAACCGCTCGTGCCAAGCCGGGTGCCCAATGGTGGCTGAGAGGATTGCTTGCCAGACTGTCGGAGGGATGTTCATGTTTGCAATCAGCGGGGACGGGGTGGGGGTGAGGGTACGAAATAGCCACACCACGACGTAGCCGAGCTGGGAAGCGGTTCCACGCGATGAGTGGCAGCATGCGCCTTCGTGGGGGATAGCTTCGCCTCGCGTCGCTCAGCTCGCAATGACAACCGGATCGCGGAACGCAGTAGCAACCCTTCCCCTCGCCCACTGGCGTGGGAGAGGGGGTAAGGGCGCTCCTCTCCTCCGGCGTAGGAGGGGTTAGAGGTGGGGGCAACCACATTACGACGTCACCGGGGTGGTCACCCGTCGATACGCCGGCAGCGCAGGCAGGCGCGGCGGACGGGCTGGTTGGGGTTGGGCAGCCAACTGAGTACCTTTACGCCACAAACGCAAATCGATCAACTCACCGGCTAGCTCGTGGGCAGCTTCAACCCCAATGGCAAACCCTTTCTCCGGCGTCGTCAGGTCGAGGGTCGCGATGCTGCTCACATCGGGCTGAATAAGGAGGTCGGGTGGATACTGCTGCAAACGCAGTTCGGTCGCCTCCGCCATAAGCAAACTCAACGCCCGTTGGGCGACAGCGAATTGCTTAGGCGCGAACATGAGGCGAGCGAACAGGTTATCGTTCTCTTCGGGTTGGAGTGAGAAGCCGGTGTTGGCATCGCGCAGATCGACTGCGATCACCCGCTGCGCCCCCATCTCGTAGGCGACATCAACCGGCAGATTGTTGAGAATGCCGCCATCGGCGAGCAGCATCTCGCCGTAAGGCACTGGCGGGAAGAGCGCCGGCAGCGCCGTTGTCGCCAGCAGCGCCGGTACTACCGGCCCCTCGCGCAACACCACCAGCTCGCCGCTGACTAGATCGGTGGCGACGACGGCGCAAGGAATGCGCAGATCGGCAAAGGTGCGATCACCGAGCAAGCGGCGTAGCATCTCTTCGCGCCGGCGCTGACCGATAATACCGGTGCCGGTCGGATCAGGCGTGGCAATGCGGCGCAGTGCGCTCTGGCGAAAGACCTCTTGTATCGCGGGTAAGTCAAACCCAGCGGCGTAGAGCACTGCCACCGCTCCACCGGCTGACGTACCAACAATCAGGTCAATCGGTATGTCTAGCTCTTGTAGCACCTGCAAGACGCCGATGTGAGCAGCCCCCTTCCCACCGCCGCCGCTGAGCGCCAAACCCAGCCGCCGTTCCTCCGGCGGCGCGGCGGGCCGTTGCAATCGAGCGCGGATTCGGTTGAGCCATCTAATGTTGTTGTTCATATCATTAATTATACAATGCCGGGAACGGTTTGTGATCCCGTAGCGACGCTCAGCCGTGCGTCTCCATCAATACCGCCCCCGCATTGCCTGAATCAACCATCCGCCAATTCACGCACAACCACAGATCACGCGGTTCCCGCCAGCGCATTCGGCATGCTATCCGAGGGTGGCATTGGGTGGGGAGACGCACAGCCGTGCGTTGTGACGGGGATGACGACCGGTTGAACGTTCGTCACTGCCTCCTTGCCACTCGCCGGCCACCGGCGCACCCCGATATGCAATCGGGGGCAGAGGGGGAGGCGCACAGCCCCGCGTCTCTACAGGGATGACGACTGGTTGAACGTTCGGCTGGGCGTCGTTACGGGGATGACGATGCGACGGCATCCCTGTATAGGGCATGCCGTTGGTCAGCGCAGGGGATGGCAACAACCATCCCCGCGCGGTTACGGTTCAATCGGGATATTGCGCTGGCGGGCAATCTCACGCAGGGCGCGGGTGAGGCTTTCGAGCTGGCGTAACAGCAAGCTGACCTTGAACGCCGCTCCTTCGTCGCGTTCGATCCACTTCAGCAGGTCGCCGTCATGCACGGCGCGAGCGAGGCGGTCGCTCTCGTCAACCATTTGGTCGAGCGAACGGATGCGGAAAACACGGGATTTGTTCTTGGGTTGATTCTCAACCGTCTCTTCCACCACCGTCAAATACTCGCCGTCCGCCGCACCCTCCTCGTCTTCCCACACGTCATCGTGTTCAGGCAGATCAACCACTGCCACCGGCGTGTGGCTGAGCGGGCCGCCGCTGCTAACGTCCGGGGTAGCTTTGGTACGCAGCTCGGCGCCTTGTTCGAGCGCCTGCAAGGCGACGTCGAGGGTCAGGTTGGGGTTGGCGGCGAAGTAGGTCGTGAGCCGGCTCAGTTCTGCTGCCGACATACCCTCTTCGACCGCGAAGCGAGCTAGATCGATCTGGGTCTTAGGGTTGGTAATGCGACGCAAGTGCTGGGCTTGGGTCACGTTCAACTCGCCGCGCCGGATCATCTGCTGCACTTCTTCCGGCAGTTCGAGCAGGCCGAGGTAGCGGCGCACTGTGCGCGCGCCGAGACCGACCGCTTGCCCGACCGCTTCGTCAAGCTCGTTGTCGGGTAGTTTGCCGCGCGTGGCGATGATGTGCTCACGCAGCCGGGCGAAGGCGCGGGCTTGCTCGAGATCGTTGAGGTCTTGGCGCTGCACATTTTCGATCAACTGGCGCAGCAGCAGGTCAGGGTCATCACTATCGAGCACGATGCAAGGCACCTTGCTCAACCCAAGTTGGATCGCCGCTGCTCGCCGCCTCCCGCCGTAGACCACCCGGTACCGCCCACCTCCCGCTGGCGTCACCCCAATCGGCTGTAACAAACCGTATTCCGCAATCGTCGCCGCCAACCCAGCCACATCCCCCGGCTCCTCGCGCACCCCCGCCGGGTCAACGTCTAGTTGGCGCGGATCGAGATAAAGCAATTGCATCGCGGGTTCCCCCTTGACAACGCAATGACCGGTCAGCGCCGGTCATCGCGACTGCTATCCGAACAAGTGTGTCAAGTATAGCAGGCTTGGGCCATGCTGGCAACTTGTCTGCTGGCTTGTCCTTTTTGCGCCTTTACGTTACAATCTTCGCGCCTTTGCACTTTTCCTCTCTGAGGTATCTATGTTTGATCTCACCGGACGCACTGCGATTGTCACCGGCGCGGGACGCGGAATTGGCCGCGCCATCGCCGTCGCCCTCGCCGAACACGGCGCGTCCGTTGCCCTCCTCGACCGCGAGGCAACGCTAGTCGCCGAAGTGGCGGCGCAGCTTGGCCCCGCCGCATTGAGCGCCGCAGTTGATGTAGCTGATGCCGCCGCAGTGACGGCGGTGATCGGCGATGTGCTCGCGCAGTGGGGCAGGGTGGATATTCTGGTCAACAACGCCGCAATCATCAGCTCGGCGCCGTTCCTCGAACTAGCTCCTGCCGAATGGGAACGGACGCTGGCGGTCAATCTGAGCGCGATCTATCACACGTGCCGCACCGTCGTGCCGGCGATGATCGCCAATCGGTATGGCCGCTTGATCACCATCGCGTCGGTAGCCGGCAAGCGCGGTGGCGGCATTCTCGGCAGCGCCGCCTACAGCGCGGCCAAAGCCGGCGCGATCGGCTTGACCAAGGCCCTTGCCCGCGAACTGGCTCCACATGGCATCACCGCCAACGCCATCTGCCCCGGCCCGGTCGAGACGCCGTTGCTTGGCGCGATGACGCTGGCGCAGCGCGAGCGGGTGCAGGCACTCATTCCGCTGGGCCGCTTTGCCCAACCGGTCGAAGTGGCGGCAGCAGCGGTCTTCCTCGCTTCAGCAGAAGCTGCCTTCATCACCGGCGAGACACTCGATGTCGATGGCGGGATCACAATGGATTGAGGCAAAAGCGGGATTACAGCGCGTTTGTCAAGATATGGTACGATGACAGCGCTATCGGAAGCAACGACGCGATCGAGGACGCTATGCACGAACCGTTTATCTCAACGCTGTCGCTGGGACAAGTTCGCCAACTTCAACGCTTCTTTTTGATAGTGTCCGGAATCGTGGGAGTGGTTGCTATGATCGCCACGATTTCCGCGCTTATCTGGCAAACCGCTACCCTAATTGCGCTGATGATCCTCGATTGGATGTTGGTCGTCGGTCTGTTGCAGGCATGGGCGCAGGCGCGCAGCGGGCAAGTGCGCGTTTCGTTGATGACGTCATTTATCGCGCTGATATTGTACAGTCTAGCTGGTGCAGTGATCTTGCCAAACATCGCCAGTTTAATGGCGTTTGGACCGGTGATTGCAATTGTTGCCATGTTGCCGTTCCTCAGTGGCCAGATCCTCCGCCGCTTGCTCATCATTGCGTGGATTGGAGTCTTTGTCACACTCATCCTTGGTTCGCAGCTACGCCTCTTTCCACCTGTTCCTGATGTGTTGGAAATACCGTTTCAGTTTGCCGGGGTGTTGGGGATTAGCGCAATTTTACTCTTGCAACTGTGGCTATTTCACGAGCGGTTGATCGGCGTGATCACGCAGTTACGGCAAGTGAATGAAGATTTGCAGCGCGAACGGGCCAGTTTGCAAGAGCGGGTTGCGGAACGCACGGCGGAATTGCAACAGGTGTTGGCTGAAGTTGAGTGGCAAATGACTGAACAGAGCCGATTGCTGGCCGAGAATGAACGGCAGCGCGAGTTGATCCGCGGCCTGAGTATGCCGGTTTTGCCAGTAGGCCGCGCGACGCTGGTAATGCCCTTGGTGGGAGAGCTGGATGATGATCGGATCCGGCTAGCACAGTCAACTGCGTTGCAAGCGATCGATCAGACTGGCGCGCGCCATCTGGTGCTTGATATTACCGGCATGCCGTTTGTCGATACGACGGTTGCTGCCGGTCTCATTAAGCTAGTGCAAGCCGCCCGCTTGCTTGGCGCCGAGGTAACATTAGTCGGGGTGCGGCCGGAAGTGGCGCAGACGATGGTTGCGCTTGGCGTCGATCTGGCTGATGTGGCAACGGCAGCCGATCTAGCCTCGGCGCTGCGCCGCGAGCAGGTGGAAGTGTAACCGCAAAGGCGTAAAGCGTTTGAACCGCAAAGGCGCACAGACGCAAAGCGTTTGAACTGCACAGACGCAAAGGTGCAAAGGTTGTCAAGGATAGCTACCAGCACGCTGATGCCCCACCTACCAAAATCCTTCGCGCCTGTGCGTTTACCCCCTTCGCACCCTTCACGTTACCGGAACGAGCGGTTCTGCCGCCGGCGTTGGCGCTCGGCGAGCCAGCGGTCAAACGCTTGCGACAGTTCGCGCCAGTTGAAAATTTTGACGTCGGGCGCGACCTTGTTGCGCTGGATAATGACCCACGACCACAGGACGGCTTGCCCAATAAAGACAAAAATAACGATCCCGACCATAATCCAGAAATCCATCGTTCGCCTCCTGTCTATGGATGTACGCTTTTGACATATCATACTGCGATTATACGCTGAATGCAACAGCAGAAGCTGCTCACCGGCTTTGCCCAGCAATGTCTCTCTACCCATGATACCGCGCCAACCAGTGTTTGGCTAGCGTTTGCCTTGTCGTATGCCTTCCTTCGCTGCTATAATCAAGCTTGGATGCGATATGATACGGGCACAGCATCGCTGTGCCCTGATATTTAGTTCGGCCAAACCCTGTGTTATTGGTAACACCCCGCTGTTGCCACGGTGATGCGACCCATCATCTGATCGAAAGGGAAAGGATGAACGTGGTGCGTCTTGTCGTGCTTGTCCTGATAGCCGTATTTATAGTTGGTTGCGCTGCTCCGTCAGCCCCAACGCCGACCCCGCCGCCAACGGCTACGCCGTCGCCGGTACCCTCACCAACCCCCTCGCCTACAACGACCCCTGTCCCAACTCCAACCGCTGCTGCGGCGCCGGCGGGCAGTGCGATTCCGGCGGCAATTCGCCAAACGGCTACTATCGATACCTATCGAATGCAGTTGGTTTTGCGCGGCAGCGGGTTAGTTGGCGGGTTCAATCTGGGTAATGCGACAACCGAACTGCTAGGGCTTGATGCGCAATTTGCCGGTGCCGATGTCTCGTTTACGTTGCGTGGCTTTCTGGCGGCGTTTCTCGGCGCTGACGTGACCCGCGGCTTGCAGGCAATGACGGTGGGAGGGGTAAGTTATGCCCGCGGCCCGCTAACTTTTCTCGGTGCGCCTGATGATGTCTGGTATCGGTTAGCCCCCGAACAGAGCGCGATTGCCACGCCGCCAGCGCAGGTCGATACTACATTGAGCGCAGTAGGCAACGCCGGCGCCGATTTCAGTCGCTTTACCGCTGGTGCGACCGCTGAACGTAACGGCGTTCGTTGCCAAGAGTATCGCGGTGATCGCGACGCAACGACAGCCCTTTTCGCCAGTCTTAATGCCGTCGGTCTCCCTACGCAGTTGCCTGAAAGTGCAATTACTGACGCGGCAGCGCAGGTTTGGGTGTGCGATGATGGGTATCTGCACCAACTTACCATTACCTTCACCGGCACGGCGACCGATCCGCAAGGTCAAGCGCAACCCTTCTCATTCGCGCTCGATGTGCAACTCAGCGAGATCAATGGGTCGATCCGGCTTATGCCTCCGGCCGATTTCCGTGATTTGCCGGCGCCGGGGAATGGGACGCCTAGACCGTGAGTGATTTAGGCTGCGCTGTGGGAGGGGTGCTCGCGCTCCTCATATTGGGGCGCGGGCTGCGGGCGGGCCGCCCGTGCTTCCAATAGCATGCAACGATCTATGCTGCTCAGACGTACTGTTATGCGGGAAGAATAGTAGTGTGCGGGATCTTTGCGTCTGCTGCGGGCAAAGGAGTATGCCCATGAGTAGGAGAACTCGCTGGTTGGTTGGGCTAGCGCTAGCCCTGTTGCTGCTTACGCCGGTATTGGCCCAAGGTCGGCTGGTGCTGGTCGACCCGGCTGGCCGGCTGAACGAATCGGCGGTGCAAGCCGCTGCCGGCCCCCTGATCCGGCGCGGTGCGCAGGTGGCGGTGTATGTGGTTGATAACGGTGGCGAGGCTGATTTTAATCGCCGCTTGATCGCCGATGGCCTTGGCCGTAGCGATGGTTCGGTGCGCTCGAATTTGATCGCGATCTATGTTGCGGTCAATGATCGCTACAGCGCGATCGTTTTCGGTGATGATTGGAATGCGGCGCTGGCAGTAAATGACAACTATGAGACGATCCGTTCCACCCAGCTTAACCCCGGTCTGGCCGCCGGTGATTTTACCCGCGGCGTGACCAGCGCTTTGACAGCGATTGAAACAGCGATTGTAAATCCGCCCCGGCCCGGCGGCGGTTTGACGATCAATACCGATTTGACTCCAGTGGTAATCGGCGGGTTGGGCTTGGCTGGCGCGGCTGCGGCTGGGGCGGGCGCGTACCAATTGCGCCGTCGCCGGCAGACGCGGCAGGCTGCTGAGAAGCGCCTGCGCGATGCTCGCGAACAGGCGGGAGGATGGGTAGTGCAGCTCGGCCAGCGGTTTGCTGACGCCGCAGAAAAGGCTAAATACGACCGCGTTTCGTACCCGCCAGCGGCAGTGGCCGAGTTGCTCCAAATGCAAGAAGCGGCGCGCAACGCCTTTACTGCTCTGAAGGTCACTTTTGACGAGATCGGCGAGCAACTGAACCGTGAAGCGAAGCCGTCGCTGGAAGCGTTAGCTGCGGCGGCTACGGCCTATGAACAATTGCAGGAAAAGGCGGCTACGGTTGCTGAACGATTACACGCGCTTGAGCAGCGCCGCGCCGAACTCGATGCGCTGGCGCGTCAAGCGCAGGAGGATGTCGATCAGGCAAAAAAAGTCCTGACCGGCGTCGCTGAACGGCTGCCGCAGTTTGGCAATGAGCTGGCCGATCATGCCGGAGTGTTAGCCCCAGCGCAGCGCGAGCTGGAGCGCGCCGTCGCGGTGCTAGCGCAGCTCGAGGCGGCGGTGGCGAGTACGGCGGCGCGAGCGGCGTCGGTCATAGGGCAGACGTTGATCAATATTCTGGATCGTTACGCCAAGGCGCGCGCGGCTATTGCGCAGGGTCGCCGCACCGCCGAGGCGTTGGCTGCCGAAGGTTATCGCATGGATGCCTGCCATGCCGCGCTGGATGCGGCCCGCGCAGCGCTTGACCGGTTGGCCGCCGCGTTGCAGCAAGGTGATTTGGAAACGGCGGAAGCGGCAATCATGGAAGCGGAAGCGGCGTTGGAGCGCGCCCGTCAAGAAGGGTTCGATCTGCCTGCGATCCGTGCCGAGAACGAGCGGCGGATCGCGGCGCTAGCTGAGCGTGGCCCGCAGATTGCCGATCTGATTGCCCAAGGGCGCGAGGCGTTCGATCTGGTTGATGAGTTTGCCGAGAGTACGTGGGCAGATATTTGCGGCAACGGCAGCGAGGCCGAGGCGGCGGCTGAGCGAGCGTTTGAGCATTGGGAAGCAGCTAAAGCTGCGAACACCATGGAAACGCAAGAGTTTTTGGCCGCGCGCTCGTACCTCGATGCCGCCGAGCAGGAGCTTGATCACGTCGAGCGGCTGATCGGCGCGATTACCGACCGCTTACGCGCACTGGAGCATGCCCGTGCTATTGCCCGCGATCTCTTGGCTGAAGCTGATCGGTCGATCAACGCTGGCCGTTCGTTTGTGGCCGCTCACGATGCCGATGTTAGCCCGCAGGCCGACACCTTGCTGGCACGCGCGGCCACCCTCTTGCAAGCAGCCCAAGCCGAAGCCGCCAAACCTAACCCCGATTGGCTGCGGCTGGTGCAAGATGCGCAAGAGGCTGACCGGCTGGCCGATCAGGCGCTAGCTGGCGCGCGTGATGAAGCCGAACAGACTGCCCGCTTGCGCGAACGCGCCCAGCAGGCACAGCAGTTAGCAACCGCCGAAGTGCAAAAGTTGGTGCATTACGCCTCGGTGCATGACGCTGATCTAGCCCCGGCGACTATCCAGCAGATCGAGCAGGTGCGGCAGCAGGTACAGCAGACATTTGCCTTGATGCGCCAAGCCGAGGAACGCGAGGATGCCGCCCGCCGGCAGGTGCTGACCGAGACGATTGAACGCTATCAAGTCATCTTGCAAATGGCGATGGCAGCCTATCAAGCCGCGTATGCCGATGTGCAACGGCTGGAAGCGTTGCGTGCCCAACTTAATCAAGCGTTGCAGCAGGCCCGTGATCGGTTGGATCGGATTGAACGGCTGCGTACAGCGTCGCTCTTGGGTTGGCCGGCTTCGGTAAGCGGCAAATATACCGCGTTACAGCAGCGGTTTAATCACATCCGGTTGCCAATCAACGGTGAACAGGCCCTAAACGCAGCATTGGCTGAGGCAAAGGCAATTATTACCGCAGCGGATGAACTGCTCCTGACGTTGCAACCATCATTGTCATCGCGGACTGCCACCGATAGTGTCGCTTCGACAATCGGGCGGGCTGCCGGCGGTTGGGGGTACAGCCGGAGTTGGAGCAGCTCATCACGGCGCAGCTCTTGGGGCAGCTCCTCGTCGAGCAGCAGTGGCTGGAGTAGCCGCGGCGGCGGTGGCGGTTCGTTCGGTCGCGGCGGCGGTGGCGGCTCATTTGGCAGGCGCGGTGGCGGCGGCGGCTGGTAATTCTAACCGCTCCGGTGCTGCTTCCGCCAGCGTTTGCCACGGCATGAGATAGTCGTCATTCACTTCCGGTTGCGGCGCCGCCAGCAACCGGCGGGGGCCGTAGCGGAAGAAGAGGCCGTGTGCCGCGCACCGGAGGTACGTGCCCTCGGAGGTGAGTGGCTGGCCGCAGCGGGGGCAGGTGAGGTTGGTGTGCATGATCTCCTCCTTCAAAATCACACGCCGCTTGACCCTTTTGGGTCAGCGGCGTTGCATTCCTCGGCCTCTTTACCGGTAGATAATCTCTCCTTAGTTATTGTACAATATGGACGTTACACTGTACAGTCGTTTTATGCGGTGATAGCACCGGATGCAGATGGCTCAACTGGGTTGATGGTGCCATGCGGGCGGCGCAGTTGGTGATTGAGCGGGGCGATTATGGCTAAACATCCCCTAGCAATGGCGCTGGCGAAAGTGATTATTGCGGCGGCGTGGGCCGATGGCGAGTTGACGCTAGATGAGATCAACGATTTGAAGCGGTTGTTGGCCGAGTTGGGCCAAACCAGCGGCAATCTCGCATTAACCGCCGAAGAGTGGGCTGAGCTGGAAATTTATCTCCATTCACCGGTGGAGGCTGCCGAACGGGCGCGGTTGATCGCCGATCTGCGTGATCTGATTGCAACGCCGACTGAGCGCCAGATTGCAATCAGTGCCATCGATCGCTTGCTTGCCGCCGATCGGGTGTTAACGCCAGCCGAGCGCGCGGTTGCCCAAGAAATTCATGCCGCGCTCGATCACGATAACCATAGCCTGCTCCACCAATTGGGCCGCGCCTTCCGCTTGGCGCTTGGCATTCGCGCTCGTGGTCCCAATCGCGAAGATCTGTTGCAAGAGTTTTTGCGCAACCGGATTTATTACGCATTGAACATGCGTCTTGGCATCCATATTGACGAACTGGGTGTTGATCAGCGCGAGGTCTACGCGCTGGCTTTAGCCGGTGGCCTATTAGCCCACGTCGCGCGTGCCGATAAGGAGGTGACCCCGGCTGAGCATGATAAGATTGTAGCGATTCTCGAAGAATGGTGGCATCTCGACCATGCCCGCGCCACACTTGTGGCCGAGGTGGCCTTGGCTGAGAGTGCGGCCAGCCTTGATTTCTTCCGTCTCGCCAAAGAGTTTGCCGAGTCAACCTCGGTCGAGCAGCGCGAACGATTTCTTGATGCGCTGTTTGCGGTGGCTCTCGCTGACGGCGAACTGTCTGGCGCTGAAAGCGCCGAGATTAGCCGGATCACTGCCGCTATTAACCTGCCTCATGATCGCTTTGTGGCGGCGCGGATGCGTTTGCCGCGCCAACCCGGAAAACGCTTATGATGGTGACCCTCTTTGCGCCGCTTGACATGCATCTGCATCTGCGCGAAGGCGCGATGTTGCGCCTTGTCGCGCCTTTTTCCGCCACCCAATTCGCCGGCGCTGTGATTATGCCAAACCTGATCCCGCCGGTGGATAACGCCGAGCGGTTGGCGCGCTATCGAGCCGAGATTCTGGCTGCGACGGAACCCTACCCGTTTCTGCCGCTGATGACGCTCTTTTTTCGCCCGTATGATGCGGCGACGTTGCGGTCGCTGCGTGATCAGATCTTTGCGATTAAGCTCTACCCCGCAGGTGTGACCACCAACAGCGCTGGCGGGGTGAGCGATCTGGCCGCGATTGAGCCAACGCTAGCGCTGATGGAAGAACTAGGTATTCCGCTGCTAGTGCATGGCGAGAGCCACGGCTTTGTGCTTGATCGCGAAGCCGAGTTTTTGCCTGTCTACGAGCGGTGGGCGCGCGCGTTTCCGCGCCTGCGGATTGTGATGGAGCATATTACCACTGCCGCCGCGCTCGATCTGCTCGACCGCTATCCCAATCTGTTTGCGACGGTGACACTGCATCACCTAATGATTACACTCGATGATGTAGCCGGTGAGTTGTTGCAGCCGCACCTCTTCTGTAAGCCGATTGCAAAGCGTCCGGCGGATCGCGATGCGCTGCTGGCGGCGGCGTTGGCTGGCTATCCCAAGCTGATGTTGGGCAGTGACTCGGCTCCGCACCCGATTGATCGCAAAGAAGCCGCCTTCTGCGCTGCCGGGGTCTTTTCGGCGCCGGTGCTGCTGCCGCTGCTGGTTGAGCTGTTTGAGCGCCACGATGCGCTCGATCGCTTGCCGGCGTTTGTCAGCGGCAATGCTTGCCGTATCCACGGTTTGACCCCGCCAGCGCGTATGGTGCGGCTGGTTGAAGAACCGTGGCAGGTGCCGGATCGTTATGGCAATGTCGTGCCGTTTGCTGCCGGCCAGACGTTGCGCTGGCGGGTGGTGAACGAGGAAGCCAAGGCGTAGAGGTGCAGAGGTTCTTAACGCAAAAGACGCGAAGAATGCAAATGGGTTTGCGGGAATGTCATAAGACGAGTTGTCTCGCTCGCCCGATACCGCTTCGCGCTTTTACGTCTATCAAACCTTGGCGATCCTGTGCGTGCTTTACGCCTTTGCGGTTACATGCGCTGCGCCTTACGTAATCGCCTTGCCCGCCAACCCGCCGCCCCACACGTCGGGAGGCGGCGGCGGCATAAACAGATCGGTCACATCAATTGCTTGCCGCAACCGGCCAAAGGTGGTAGCGATGAAGGTGATCCGGCGCAAGCGCGCTGCCAGCACCGGTCGCTCCAGCTCGCACAGCGGCCCAAGATCGATCCGGTAGTAGCGTTCGCTAGCGCGGGGATGGTTAGGTTCGTCAGGCAAGAGATCACGACGCTGCACGATGTGATAGCGCAGCACGGCAGCGTAACGCTGCACCCGCCATCGCTCAGCACCGAAGGATCCCGGTTGGTAGAAGGCGAGATAATCAGCGGCAAGACGGGGCGGGGCATAGCTCAGCGGTAGCCGGTACCACCCCGCGCTGCGGGCTAGTTCAAGGTCACGGGGACGCGGCACGATTACCACCAGTACCCGCGCGTCATTATCAGGTTCTAGCATAGCGATCTCCGGTTGAGTACATCGCGGAGGTAGCCTCCTCTAATGGAGGGGCGCTTTCTCCCTCTCCCGGCGGGAAGGGCTGACGGTGCTTACCCCCAACCTTCCCCCGTTGGAGTGAGAGGAAGATCTTCCATTGGTGAGCGCGTCGGTGTCATTGCGAGCCGCCGGAGGCGGCGAAGCAATCTCCCCAAAAGCGGAGGATATTCGTTAACGTTGAAGGGGGAAATGCTTTGGGCGCTTACGTGCCCTCGCAATGACAAACGCTGGCGCGATCCATGTCCTCCGTTCCATTAGTTTGGCTCGTTTCCGCCAGCCGATCCGTGGTACACTACAAACAGGCCCTCTATATATGAAACCGTCGCAACTTGCCAAACGTTATGCGCTTTTTTCGTCAATTTTTGCTCATCATAACCATCGTGTTCGCGTTGGCGGCCTGCGCAGCGCCGGCTCAGCCGACCGTGCGGGCAAGCATCGGTGCGATCGAGGCGGTCAATGCTGATAACAGTGAAGGGTTTGAGCGTGTCACGACGCCGCGACTGTTCGTGTTTCCTGCCGATCACGGCCCGCACCCGGCCTTCCAAACCGAATGGTGGTACTACACCGGCAACCTCACCGCCGACAATGGCCGGCGCTTTGGCTTTCAACTGACCTTCTTCCGCCGCGCGCTCAGCCCCAGTCCGCCGGCCCGCGAGTCGGCGTGGGCAGCGAGTGAAGTGTACATGGCCCATTTTGCCCTGAGCGACATCGATGGCGGCCAGTTTTACGCCTTCGAGCGGTTTAGTCGCGCTGCGGCGGGGTTGGCCGGCGCCAGCGGCGAACCGTTCCGTGTTTTTCTCAACGATTGGTCAGTGGAAGGCAGCGGCCCGGAAGGCATGACGATGCATCTGCGCGCTGCTCAAGATGATGTTGCCCTCGACTTGATCGCGGTCAATAGCCGACCGCCGGTACTCCAAGGCAATGCTGGCGTGAGCCAGAAGGGGTCGCAGATTGGCAATGCCTCGGCGTACTACTCACTCACTCGTATGGTTAGTGAGGGTACGATCCGCATTGGCGCGACGACGTATGCGGTGCGCGGCTTGACGTGGATGGATCGCGAGTGGGGTACCAGTGCGCTCGAAGAGGGGCTGACAGGATGGGATTGGTTTGCGTTGCAGCTTGAGAGTGGGCACGATCTGATGTATTACCAACTACGCGAAGCCGACGGCAGGCCGTCGCCGTTTGT
Source organism: uncultured Chloroflexus sp. (assembly GCF_937951745.1). GTDB lineage: Bacteria > Chloroflexota > Chloroflexia > Chloroflexales > Chloroflexaceae > Chloroflexus. The sequence continues at coordinate 3,762 of NZ_CALFBQ010000026.1, read as the reverse complement.
TGGCGGTAGTCTCGTATTGCCCGACGATACCGTGATCATTCTCGAGCCCGGCGATGTCGAGCTGAGCGTGACCGATACGTGGCGTAGCCCGCGCAGCGGTGCGGTCTATCCTTCCGGTTGGCGCTTGCGCCTGCCGCGCTATGGGTTAGACCTCACTATCACGCCGGCAATACGCGATCAAGAATTGCCCGTGACTGTGGTCTATTGGGAAGGAGCGGTGACGGTGAGCGGCACGATGAGCGGGCGCGGCTATGTGGAATTGACCGGCTATGCTGACACGAAATGAGCCGGCGCTGCCGCCGATCACATTGATCAGCGGCTTCCTTGGCAGCGGCAAGACGACGCTGTTGCGCCGGCTGTTGGCTCGTGCCGATCGCCGAATCGGCGTGATCGTCAATGAGTTTGGTGTGATTGGGATTGACGGCGCGTTGTTGGCACAAAGTGGCGCTAGTCAGTTGATCGAATTGAGCGGCGGGTGTGTGTGTTGTGTGGCCGGCAGCGATCTGATCTTGGCGATCGAAACGCTCTCGAATAGCGGCCTGCTCGACGCCATTGCAATTGAAACGAGCGGTTTGGCCGAGCCGGGAGCGATTGTGCGCCAGCTCCGCGCTGTGGATATTTCGCTCGATGCGCTCGTGACGCTGGTGTCAGCCGCCGATTATGAGCAGGCGCTGGCTGCAACTCCCTTGGCGATGCGCCAGATTCAGGTTGCCGATCTGATCATACTGACCCATGGCGATCTGGTTGATGCACAGACGATGCATGGTGTCACCGGACAGATTCGCCAGCTTAACCGGCGCGCGCCGATTGTGCCAGCAAGCTATGGTGATGTCTCGCCTGATCTGATCTTCAGTCCGCGCAGCGATGGCCACCTGCCGGCTGAGTTGTCCCACCAGCATGCTGAATTTCACGCGCTAAGCTGGCAAGCCGATCTGCCGTTGCGCCGATCAACGTTCGAACAGGCCCTGCGCGATCTGGCGGTAAAGGGCCTTTTCCGCGCCAAAGGGATTGTCTACTGCACCGACTCGCCGTGGGCCGATGAAGTGCATCTGGTAGCCGGCAGGCTGCGCTTGAGCGCGCTACGGCTTGCGCAGCGGTCTATACCGCTCTGCCGACTAGTGCTGATCGGGCGTGAACAGGCGCTGGCTGAGGCTAGCGTTGCCCTCGACGCCTGCATTGATAGCGCCGAACGAATCGCACAGTGGCGCGCGCGTTGCACTGAAGGCGAATGAAGGGACGCTGGCAAAGACAGCTTGACCGGCTTGTTGTTCAGCGACAATCACGTCGCGGAGTCGTGGGAGATCATTGGTATAAGTGGCAATTGTATTGGCTGCATTAGCGCAGAGCCGTGCGTGCAGCTTTGCAATACGCTGGCCGAGGCCGCCGTCAAGTAGCCACCGTCCGGCGATGCGCTGCTGATCTAACGATCTCATATTGCGATCTTCCCGCCAAATGACTTCGGCGATCAGATGGATCAACCAGCCGGCCCGTCCAGCGTTCAGATCGGCAGCTAGATCAAGTGCGTCATCGCGTAATTGGCGAGCCAGAATTAGCCAGTTGAGCACGCCAGCCAATGTATGCCAAGCCGGATCATCCGGCGGCAGGCCGGCCAGTGTCAAATGTGCGATTTGCGTTACGTGCCAACCCGCAGCACGATCGCACACCCACTGCGCGGTTAGCGCCTGCAATTGCCAAGGTTGCCATTGACCATCAACAGCCCGCGCCGCCAGTTCGCGCCGGTAAGCGGCGACCATTCGGTGTTCCAAGCTGTGCAATAAGTAATGGCTGATGCCAAGACGCAGAAACATCCGCCACGATCGTCGCCCCAATGCGTGCGCCAATCGTCCGGTATACGCCGGCATTTCACCATCGAGGCACGCATCGCGTAGGGTTGCAGCCCAACTACCGCACAGCGTGGCGAGCGCCGCACGACAAAGAATGGGGGCCGGAAGCGGCCAGTGGGGAGCCAGCCAATATGGCCACAGCGTTAACAGCCGGTGCAATTCACCGTCAAGCGCTTGACGTGCTGGCATCTGCAATGAGAATGGCAGCCTGACGATCAGTCGGGTTAGCTTGATCTGAATCGTTTGCCAGCGCCTGCGTTCGGTTGGTGACAGCGATAGCATAATGTGGTTCAGGCAGCCTCTGAATAATCACCGCCGTTATATCATCGCTCTGTTCTAACTCACCGCGAAAATCGGCGACAGCGGCCCACATATGGTCGAGCGCTTGTTGGGGATCAGTGGCATCAATTTGGCGGATCAGATTCATCAACCGATCAAACCCAAACAGCTCGCGCTGAGCGTTACGGGTCTCGAAGAAGCCATCAGTCAACAAAAATACCTGATCTCCCAATTGGAGGTTGAGCGTGATCTCGGAATATTCAACGGTCGGTTGCACACCAAGCGGCAGGCTCGGGCAGCCGATCTCGTGAACCTGATCACCGCGCCGGAGATAGGGGAAGGGATGACCAGCGGTGGCAAAGATGAGCGTTGAGGTCGCCGGATCGAGGATGCCGAGAAATACAGTCACATATTGGGCCTGCAAGCCATCACGGCAGAGCATTTCATTCGTAGCGCGCAAGACGGCTGCCGGCGATTGGTAGGCAGCAATATATGAACGTAAGAGCGAGCGAGCCATGACCATCACGAGTGCAGCCGGAACACTTTTGCCGGTCACATCGGCCACTACAATGGCCCAGCGCCCATCGGGCAGTTGCACAAAATCGTAAAAATCGCCGCTCGTTTCACGGGCCGCTTCTAGGCGAGCGACAATCCGAATGTCTCCGAGCGGTGGTGGCGGCGGTGGATAGAGGCGCTGCTGGATATGACGGGCCAGTTCTAATTCATAGCGGACCATCTGGTCTTGCATCAATTGCAGACGAGCTTGATTGAGCTGGCGCTGTGATGCAGAGAGTTGCCATTGATAAAAGGAGATAGCGACCCATACCAGAATAGTGTAAATCAAGATAGGAATAAAGAACCCAGTCGATTCTTCAAAAACGCCTCGCGGTGTGGGGTTGACGGTAAATATTATGACATAAACGGCAAAGATCACTATCAGATTACCGATTGTGATCAAGCCGGCGAACCGCCAACCCAACAATAATCCGGCGAGAATTACGAATAAGGGGGTCGTTTCGGCGAATATCGTTACACGAAGCAGATCGTGTTCGATCGCATTCGCCACCATGATCAACAAAATGCCGAGATTTGTCCAAAGAACCAACAAGACGGCGCCGATTCGTTCACGCTCATGGCGGATCAACCATTCTATCCATCCGTTGACTGCTAAGGATGTTACCACAATTGCATAGTACAACGGCCGGGAAAGGGGTGGAATCAGCATGATCAGCAACGCGACAATCGTCAGCAGCACAACAAGATTGTTGAGCATCCGCAACATCGTGTGCAGGCGCAACTGCTCATTCTGGGCATCGATCTGCCCTAGCAATTCATTCACAACGTTGGCATCTCGCGGTTTCATAACGTGTTGCAAATGCTCAGCGTCTCACCTAATCGCTAACTCCACCCGCTGAGTGAAGTCGCTTGCTGATCGATATTTTCAAGCTGCTTGCGTTGCGCCGGATCAGTAAGCGCTTTGCGCAATCGATCCATTTCGGCAGGATCGGGCTGCAATCCAGCCTCTTTAGCTGCGGCATCCGGATCAGCGAGCAGCCGCTTGCGGAAAGTAGGATCAAGCACGGCTCTGCCGATCAGCCGTTCAAAATCAGGGCTCATGCGGACGTGGCCTCCTAGTCTT
>NZ_CALFBQ010000025.1 GCF_937951745.1 uncultured Chloroflexus sp. | reverse complement strand
GCGGAGCAGGCAAGATGCGCTGCGCCGGATGACGACGGGCCATTTGGTGCGGAGCGTGCCACGTGGGCCGTCCTCCGTGTCAACCGCGATGCGATTGACGATGGGGAGTATAGCAACTCTTGCCCGATTTGTCAAGCGGCTATGCACAACCGGGATGAAACGCTTTCTCAGGCGGTATTTCTCGTTATGCGGCGCGCGATGAAGTCGTCACAAATCGGCGAATTTGCGTGGTACACTGTGAGCAAGTCACAGTTTCGCTGTTACCTATGACCTTAATATGCCAGAAAGGAGATTTTATGCCCGCCTTAACCGAACGTATGCTGGCGCTGGTTGATCAGTGGAATGCAGCCGGCGACCGCCGGGCTATCTTTCTGGCCTGTTACCAGCGGATGACTGAGCATATGCTATCTGCGGTAGAACGCGATGAATTCCACGACTCAGCTTGGGTGTACCGGCTCATCGGCGACTTCGCCGATTATTATTTTGTCGCCCTCGCAGCGTGGGAACAAGCCACCGGCGGACCGCAGGTCTGGCAGCATACGTTCACTTGCGCTGCGCGGCGCGACACAGCCATTGTGCAACATCTGCTCTTGGGAGTGAATGCTCATATCAACTACGATCTGGTCTTGGTATTGGATGACTTGCTGCGCCCGGAATGGTCACACCTTTCGGAACATGAACGCCAGCAACGGCGAGCGGACTACGATGCGGTCAATCGGGTAATTGCGCTCACGATCGATCGGGTGCAAGATGAGGTAATTGCGCCATACACACGCGCTATGAACATCCTTGACCATGCCTTCGGCCCACTCGATGAGTGGTGTACAGCGCACTTAATCCGCAACTGGCGCAACGACGTGTGGCAACAATCGGTGCAGATGATCGCGACAAATGACGGGGCTGCACGCGCCGCCGCGCGCCAGCACGTTGACCGCATCGCTACGCAACGCGCTCGCTTGATCAGTGGCGATGCGCTCGGCGCGCGGGTGTTTGGGTATCCGTTACGCTGGCTGAACCGGCTACGGTTACTCTGAATAAGGCCTCGCCAGCACAGCGAGTGCTAGAGCGATACGAACATCTAACGTGCTTAGAAGCTATCTCAAGAGGGAGTATGTCTGTCGAAACACAGCCGCCACTTTGGCGGGTATGGTTATGGCCTGCCGTCGTCGGTATTGCGATTGCGGTTGCAAATGTGCTCGTCTTTATCTTGTTACCTCCTGATCTGGTTGAACGGTTAGGCGCCCTCGGCTACTTGGGCGCTTTTCTTTCGGCTGGAATCGCTAACGCTTCGATTGTGGTGCCAGTGCCGTATTATCCGCTCTTGATCCGGCTCGGACAAGCGTTCAACCCGTATGGCATCGCCATCGCCGCCGCTGCCGGTTCGGCGCTCGGCGAGCTGGTCGCCTTTTATGCCGGGCGGAGTGGGCGTAAGGCGATGGAGCGCACCGCGTTCTACGAGTGGGTGCATCGCCAGATGCAACACCGCTGGCGCGCGCCGGTCGTGTTGTTCGTGCTCTCGGCGCCGCCCAACCCGTTTTTCGACATCGCCGGCATTATTGCCGGCGCCGTTGGCGTACCGGTCTGGGTGTTTGCCACGACCGTCTTTCTGGCCCGGATCGTGCGGATGGGTTTAGTAGTGCTGCTGGGGTATACCCTCTTTGGCGGTTGGTGAACCTGACCGCTTAGCACATACGAACCGCTCTGCACCTGTGCTACAATTCAAGGTAACGTAGGGCGCGAGGCTGGCGCGCCACTTGAACCGGATTGCCAGCAAGAAAGCGGAGGTTCGCGATGGAGCGCAACCTTGGAATGGATTTGGTGCGGGCCACTGAAGCGGCTGCGCTGCGTTCGGGGCGTTGGATGGGGCGCGGCGATAAGAACCGCGCTGATCAGGCCGCAGTTGATGCAATGCGGATGGCGCTGAACAGTGTGCCAATGAACGGTATCGTGGTGATCGGTGAGGGAGAGAAGGACGAAGCGCCGATGCTCTACATCGGCGAACGGGTTGGCAATGGCGAGGGTGAAGAGATTGATGTCGCAGTTGATCCGGTTGAGGGTACCACGCTGCTCGCCGAAGGCATGCCCGGCGCGATCGCGATCGTTGCCGTTGCCGAGCGGCACTCGTTCTACAATTGGCGCGGCATCCCGTATATGGATAAGCTGGCCGTCGGTGAACGGGCCAAGGGCGTGATCGATATCAATGCGCCTGTAGCCTACAATATTCGCGCGGTTGCGCGCACGCTCAATAAGCAAGTAGAAGACGTAACTGTAGTAGTGCTCGATCGCCCGCGCCACAAGGATCTCATTCGCCAAATTCGCGAAATCGGCGCGCGCATTAAGCTCATTGCCCACGGTGACGTCAGCGCCGGGATTATGACCAACATCGAGAACCCACCTGCTGATATTTTGATGGGTATCGGCGGCGCACCGGAAGCAGTGTTGACGGCGGCGGCGCTGAAGTGTATGGGCGGCGAGATCCAGTGTAAAATCTGGCCGCGTAACGATGAAGAACGTGCGCGCGCCGTTGAACTTGGCCTTGATCCTAAACAGGTATTGACGACGCGCGATCTGGTGCGCGGCGAGAATGTAGTGGTGGCGGCCACCGGCATTACCTCTGGCGAGTTTCTCCGCGGCGTGGAGTATTTCGGTGGTGGTGCCCGCACCCATAGCGTGGTGATGCGCTCACGTTCGGGAACGGTACGTTACATCGATGCGACTCACCGCTGGGATAAGCTGATGCGCATCTCTGATATGCCGTATGTCCATTAAACTTTCCGCGCAACCCGCGACGGTGCGCGACCGGTTGGTGCAGTCGCCGCTCCTGATTGCATTGTTGGCGTTGGCTACTGGCAGCCTGATCGGCGGCGTGACGGCGTTGGGGCCGCTTTACACTGCCGCCGGCTTGCTGGCTTTGGCCATCGCCACTGCGTTGTTGGTGAGCGTCAAGGCCGGGCTGATTGCGGCCTTGGCTGTGGCGACGATTATTCCGTTCGGTACCTTGCCGTTTAAGGCGATTATTACGCCTAATTTCCTGACGCTCGTGCTGGTGGCGCTCAACGGGGTTTGGTTTTTGCGCGCACTCGCTCGTTCTGATGCGTATGATGTCCGCTTCGGTTCGCTGGGCTTGCCGCTCATCGGGTTTCTGGGCTTGACCCTCTTTTCGCTGGTGCTCGGCGCGCGCGGGTTGCCCGACCCGCAAACCCTCCACAATTACGCCAAGTTTGTGTTGGGGGTGTTCTGCTACCTGACCATGATTAATTGTGTGCGCGACCGCGATACCGCCCGGCTGATCGTGCGCGCCTTGATCGTGGTTGGTGGTTTGTCGGCGCTGATCGGGCTTCTTTTGTGGGCCTTGCCCGATTCGATCGCTTTACAACTGCTAGTGGCACTGGGCCGGATCGGGTACCCGACCAGCGGGCGGGTGTTGCGGTATGTGGAAGATGACCCCAACGGCCTCGAACGGGCTATCGGCTTGGGGGTTGACCCAAACAGTTTCGGCGGGATGCTGGCCCTCGTCGCGGTGCTGACCTTGACCCAACTCGCTGCGCCGCGCCCGCTCTTGCCGCGCTGGCTGTTGGCAACTTTAGGCGGGTTGCAAGTACTGGCGCTGTTGCTGACCTTCTCGCGAGCGGCGCTGTTCGGCCTAATCATCGCTGCGGCCTTTTTGGCCACTGTGCGCTATCGCCGACTGTGGCGATACATGATTGTCGCCGGTATCCTCGGCGCAGTGCTGTTGCTGGGATTGGGTTACGCCGATGAATTTATCAATCGCGTGCTCTCCGGCGTCCAGTTCCGCGATCAGGCCCAACAGATGCGCCTCGATGAGTACGCTAACGCAATCGCGATTATTCAACGATATCCGGCATTTGGCATCGGCTTTGGTCAAGCGCCCGATCTCGACCTCTCGGCGGGGGTAAGCAGCATCTATCTCGCAATCGGCCAACGTATGGGCTTGATCGGGCTAGCCGTCTTTTTGGGCCTGATCGGATTTTGGTTTACCCGCAGCCTGCGTATCTTGCCGCAACTTGATGATGAGGCGGCGAGTTGGCTGCTCGGCTGCCAAGGCGCGATCGTTGCTGCGCTCGCCGTTGGTTTGGCTGATCACTATTTCTTTAACATTGAGTTTAGCCATATGGCAACGCTGTTTTGGTGTACGATCGGGTTAGGCAGTGCCATTGAGTGGTTGATTAACGAACCGCTGTCGAAAGGTCAACCCGATGCACTGCCCCGATGACGGCGATAGAGACGCACTTGAAATCAAATTATCATGGCAAGTAAAAATAACCATCCCGGTGTAGTTGCTGACAACCGTAAAGCTCGCCACGATTACGACATCGAAGAGACGATCGAAGCGGGCATTGTTCTCTCTGGCAGCGAGATTAAATCGGTGCGCGCCGGACGGGTGAATTTGCGCGGCAGCTTTGCCCGCGTTGTCAACGATGAGGTCTTTCTGTACGATGCCCATATCGCGCCATACGAGCAGTCGGGCAAATACTTCAACCACGACCCGCTGCGACCGCGGAAGCTTTTGCTGCACCGCCGCGAAATCAACCGGCTGAATGGATTAGTGCGGATGAAGGGGATGACCCTAGTGCCGCTGAAGATCTATTTCAAAGGGCGGCGAGCCAAGGTCGAGCTTGGGGTTGCCCGCGGCAAGAAGATTTATGACAAGCGCGAGGATATTGCCCGCCGCGATGCCGCGCGCGATATTGACCGCGCCCTCAAGCGCTCGCGGCAAGAGCGGTAAATGCAAATGACCACAAAAAGATACAAAAGTATAGATCAAACTACCGCACTTACGCTTACGAGGGCAGCTTATGACCGACCGTTTCCAGCGCATTCGCGATCGCTACCTATCTGGCGAAATTCCATGGGATCACCCCGAACCGCCGCCCGAAATCATCGCGCTCAGTCGTGAATTGCCGCCGGGCCGCGCTATTGACCTCGGCTGCGGCCTTGGTCGGGCCTGTATCTGGTTAGCCCGCACTGGCTGGCAGGTTGACGGGATCGATTTCATTCCTGAAGCGATTGCTATGGCCGCCGAGCGGGTGGCTGCCGCTAGGGTTACTGACCGGGTGCGCTTGTTTGTCGCCGATGTCACCAAGCTAGATTTTCTCACTGGGCCATACGATTTGGCGATCGATGTCGGCTGTGGTCACGGCTTTGCCGAGCCAGAGCTGAATGCGTATCTCGATGAAGTTCACCGGTTGCTGCGACCGGATGGGTTGTTTGTATTGTTTGCCCATCTGCGCAATAGTGATCAGACAGAGACGCTCAAAACCAGCATCGAGCAATCAACTCTGATGCAAGCCTTGCGCCAGCGGTTCACAGTTGAGCAGTTCGTTCCCGGCGAGACAGTGGTGATGGGCAATCGCGGCCCCTCGGCGTGGATCTACCTGCGCCGGATGTAAACACAAAGCGGTGGAAAAGCGAGCTAGTCCGGTTGTTTTTGCGAGCCGAGCGGAATGAGGCGAAGCAATCCCCTGCGAGAGCGCAACTAACCCGCTCAGCTAGCCGTTCCGCCAGAGCAGGAGAGTGCTGCGAGGGCACACCCCCCACGCACCGACAAGAGCAGACTGTTGATCCACAACGGCATAGCATTACTGGGTCTTGGTATCGCACTGTCTATCTGGAGTAGCCAATGAAACCCATTCAAGACACCTATCTCGATGAGTTGAGCCACTGCTACGGTTGCGGACGTCTCAACCCCGATGGGTTGCAGATCAAGAGCGTCTGGAATGGAAATGAAGCCATCGCTCGCTTTACCCCGCGCCCCTACCACACTGCCGTTCCCGGTTATGTGTACGGCGGGTTGCTCGCTTCACTAATCGACTGCCACGGCACGGGCACTGCTTCGGCAGCCGCTTATGCCGCGGCTGGTCGCGAACCGGGCACAGCCCCGTATTTGCGCTACCTCACCGCCTCGTTGCGGGTGAATTTCTTGAAGCCGACTCCGCTCGGCCCTGAATTGATAATCCACGGACGGGTGAAAGAGATGGCCGGACGGAAAGTGGTGGTCGAGGCGTGGATCGAAGTGCATGGCGAGACGACAGTGCAAGGCGAAGTGGTAGCAATACAGGCGCCCGATCACATGATCGAAGCATTGCTCAATCGGGCGTAGTATAGTGTCGCGGGGGGAAGGTTTGTACTTGGTAGATGCCCTCACCCCCTGCCCCTGCTCCCACCTCTTGGCAGGAGCGGGGGAACGTTTTTTACCGCAGAGGGTGCAGCGAGCACAGAGGGGAGATCCCGTGTCTTCGCGACAGGCACCGGTTGAACGGAAGACAGCAGCATCCTGCTCCCGTGCCAGTGGGAGCGGGACTAGGAGTGAGGCACAACGCAAAGGCGGGCAGATCGCAGAGGACGCAAAGGGTTTGATAGGATCCCCGCTCCCGTGACGGCCCCTGCGGTAAACGACTTGCCCTCATCCTTCCAGCACGCTTCTCCCCCATGTGGGCGAAGAGGAGCTGATGTATCCCGATGACAAGATGTTTGCACTTAACAGATGCTTTCCCGCGCCTGAAGCACTCTTGCCCACCAAAGGGTGCTAGCGCCGCTACCCTACCCAGCGCGCCCAAAAGGTTGGTACTGGATAAATGCTTTTTCCACACCGCAGCGCCCCTACACGCTTGCCCTGCTGTAACGGCTGTGGAAGAACAACCGCGCTATCACGAAGAGGCTAAGCGCAACCCCAACCGCTAACGCCAACGTCGGGCTAGTTAGCCGGTCAGTGAGCACCTCGGCAGGCACTGTGACGGCAAACGCCACCGACACTAGTCAACAAGGCGCGCAGCCACAGTAGGTAGATGCTGACCGGCCAGCGTCATTTCTTTCAGGTGACAGACACGGAGCGAGGCAACGGCCCGCGCTCCACGAGCTAGATGGGAACGCGGGCGCCCCGCCCCCATCTACCGGCGAGCACATGTGCGGGTCGCTGGCCGCACCCCGCTTTGGCGCGATATACATCCTCACCTCTGCGTTCTCTGCGGTAAATACTCTCTATACCCTCACCGTAAGGCTTAGCTCAACTGCGAACCGGGCGATCGCAGCTCCGGCCAGCGGCCATGCCGGATCGAGCATGATGTCGTGTGGCGCAGCGGGGATGACAAACACCTCGGCGCCGTAGGCAGCGGCAAGGGCTTGCTGGGCAGCGAGATCAAAGATCGCATCGTCGCCAGCGGCGATAACCAGCACCGGCGTCCGGCAAGCGGATGGACGGGGGCGAATCAGCATGCTGCTCATCATCACCAGTGGCGGTTCGCTGACTAGTTGCTGGCGATAGCGTTCGAGGTCGGCGGCTGCGATGTCGGACCGGAAGAGGGCGGCACGCACCGCCGCCGGCTCACGGCGCAACAGGGCGCGAATATCAACCATCGGTGCGCCTTCGCGCCAGCGGCGCAGAAAGTAGGCCGGGCTTGACACCGGCGAACTACAGAGCAGCACCACTCCGGCCAAAACCGGCGGCGGCCCGCAACGTCCGGTCATTAACAACTGGGCCACATAGCCGCCGGCGCTATGGCCGACCAGCACTGGCGGCTGCGGTAAGGTAGCAATGGCATCACGCACATCATGCACATAATCGCAGATAGTGGTCAACGGGCTAGCCGGCGGACTAGCGCCGTGGCCGCGCAGGCTGATTGCATGCGCTGCAAGGCCGCGCGCCGCTAGATCGGGCAAGGCCCGTTCGGCCCAACACCATGCCGCGTGCCATGCGCCATGCACCAACAACACCGGCGGGGCCGGGCGGGGTTGTTGCGGTTGCGTTGAGATCCATTCGAGCATTGCGCTTCTCATAGGTGGCAGGGTCAATATATCCTACTCCCTACTCACCACCTCCTACTCCCACTCGTTCCGGGGGCAGACCCAACTGGCGGCGGCGCTCTTCGGCCAAGCGGCGCTTCTCGGCAATCATCTCATCGGTAACATAGACGCCAAACGATCGTAAGCGAGCCAACTCAAGGCCATGCTTCTTCCACAGCCGGTAGACCTCTTTCACCCGTTCGATCTCGATATTGCGCCCCAGCGTATAATCCTCAAATTTGCCTTCCATCGCCAGCAGCGCCGTCTCGGCGAGGCAGGCATAAGCGGTGCCGGGCGGCATATCAATATCGAAGCCAAAATCTGGCTCGCCGGGCAGCACAATCTCGCCGCTCTCGATCACCAGCACATCAGGTCGGCGACGCGCGTCCTCCTCTTTCACATCGGGCGGGCGGGCGACGTCGCACACGACGGCGCCGGGTTTGAGCTTATCGATATTGATCACCTTGCCGGTCAGCGCGCTAGTCGTCGTGATGATCAGATCAGCATCGCCAATATAGGCATCGGCATACGTCGCCACCACCACCCGCGCGCCGGGAGTCTCGGCTTCGATCTGCTTCTTAAGCGCCAACAAGCGTTCAGCGCGAGGGGCAACCAGCACCACATCATGCACCGCCTGCGCCAACAAGCGCGCACAAACCGCGCCGATCGAGCCGGTCGCGCCGATCACCACGGCACGTATATGCTCAGGCCGGCCACCCTTCATCAGCAACACCGCCTGCTTAGCCGCTTCGAGGGTGGCGGCCACCGTCAGCGAATTGCCCGACGTGATACCGATATTGACCTTCTGGGCTACCGTGATCCCCGCATCACCGACCACCGAAGTAAACGCACCCAACCCCATAATCTGCGCCCCCATCCGCTCGGCCATACGGGCAGCTTTAATCAAGCGGCGATAGGTAAAGCTGGGCGGGCGGCGCATCATCTCACGGGGGGTCGCGCCAAGGGTGAGGAGAATTCCCTCCACCTCTTCACCAGTTGCCTTCGAGCGGATGCCACGAATACGCGAGAGATAGAGCGGTGGAAACTCAGCGGCAACCAATTCCACCAGCCGCTTGGGCAGATAGCGCGTCCAGCGAAACAGATGATGATTAGCAATCAGCTCAGTGCGCAGCGGATGGATCACAAAGGCGAAGCGTGGTTTAGGCCGCGGATTAAGGTCTTGCACCGTCGGCCCCCAGCCGGCAGCCGCGATAAAATCGATCACCTCGGCATCGCCGGGTTGGCGCGCACTTTCGGTAATTGCGGTAATCACCGCCTCGATTGCATCAGCAGCGATAAATGGGCGATTCTCGCTGAGGGGCGGCGTCATGGTGACCAGTGTTGTCACCCCGCGCTGGCGCAGGTCTTCGATCTCAGCCGGCGATGGATCATCAGTGATGATCGCCTTGCGGGTCAGATCGTGCGGGGCAAAGCGGCGGATAAAGGCAAAATCGCCGGCAATGACATCAGCCCAGCGGAACAAATCGGCAGCCCGGCCATCAAAACCCTCTTGACCGAGCGCCACCGGATGGAGGAAGCGGTAGGGCAAGAGAGCCAACACGGGCAGAGTAGTGGCGGCGTATAATTCGAGCTGTTCAAGCGAGCGTGGCGGAGGCAAGAAGGGGATACCGGCATGAATCACCGGATCGGCAAAGCGCAATTCCGGCTCGTACTGGCTAATGGCAGCGGCGAGTTGGTAACGCTCGACGCCGCTGGTGATTAACACCCGCTTATAGCGCAGCAGCGATGGAATCTGACGAGCCGCTTGCGCAACCGCCCACCGCTCGAGCGTCGCTTTGACCACCCCACCATCAACCACCGGCGTGCGGCGGGCTTGGGCAGCGATATGGATCGCTTCTTGATGCGGGTAACGAGCGCGGCCAATCCGAAAGACCGGCGTCAACCCGCCTAGCCCGATCGCGTCAACCTTGCCGTCAAATTCGCGTACCAACGCCATCGCCTGCGCAACATCGCCGTTGGTGCCAATCCGACGCACTTCCACATGCTGTCCGAGCACCGTGACCGTGATCTGATAATCGCGTTGCGCCGACCCAAGACTGATGCTGACAACTCGCTTCATTGCGGCCTCCTCCTCGCGCTCATAGCGCAAGTATACCACGGACAACGAATGGGGTATGGAGTGCGGCAGGGTAATTGCCGCACTCTACATAGACAGGGCTTGCCGACCCCAGCAAGGAATAATTGGTAATGCTGCCGCTAGCAGTGGTATGATGACGTTGGAATGTTACGTTTCGCCACCTTTCCTCATCATAATAGACGGTGGCATAGTAGCGAGCTAGGCAGCGTATGACAACGACAACCGTACCCGCCACCCATCACCTGCTGCGCGGATGGTGGATTGCGAAGCATCTGTTTGCGTTGGTGATCGTAGCGACATTGATTATTCTGGGGTTTTGGCAACTTGACCGGCTCGAACAGCGGCGGGCAGCGAATGAGGCCCGCTTGGCGGCGTTGGCCCAACCGACGCTTCCGCTCACACCTGAGACCGATCCGGCGACGGTGATCGGGCGGCGGGTGGTGGTACGCGGAGTGTTTCGCAACGAAGAAAGTGTCGTTTTGCGCGGGAGGCGTTCGGATAACGGGGTAGATGGCGTTCACTTACTGACGCCATTGCAGATCGAGGGCAGCGAGCATGCTGTGCTGGTTGATCGCGGTTGGTTGCCATCGGCGCAGGGAGCGGCGACTGCCTACGCAGTGACGCGACCGGTGACGATTGAAGGAATTGCCCGCGCGCCGCAACTACGGCCTGACAGCCCATTGGCCGGACGCGATCTGCCGTTGCCGGGGGAGACGCGGATCAATGCGTGGTTGCGGGTTGATGTGCCGGCCATTCAACAGCAGGTTGGCGCGCCGCTGTTACCGCTATTTATCGAGCAGTTGCCCGACGGTAGCACGAGCTTGCCGCGCCCGCCTGACCCGTACCGGCTCGATGAAGGCCCGCACCTGAGCTATGCGCTGCAATGGTTCACCTTCGCCGGCATCGTCGGCATCGGCTATCTCTTGCTCTTGCGGCAAGAAGTGCAGCGCAAGTAAATATTGACATTCTTCTTACATTTTACCGACATCGTTTCAACACCTTTCTGGTACACTACACAGCAGCAATAACCGATCGGTGCAAGGAGAGAACAAGCATGGCTACTGGAGTGAGCGCAACGACTGCCCAAAGCGCAGTACTTGAAGTTACTGAGGCTACTTTTGAGCGCGAGGTGTTGCAGCGCTCGCAGACGACGCCGGTCGTGATCGACTTTTGGGCGCCGTGGTGCGGGCCGTGCCGCGTGCTGGGGCCGACGCTCGAGCGGCTGGCGCGCGAAGCTGGCGGCACGTGGGTGCTGGCAAAGATTAATGTTGATGAAAACCCGCGCCTTGCCCAGATGTTCCGCGTACAGGGCATTCCAGCGGTCAAGGCGGTCTACCAAGGCAAGATTGTTGATGAGTTTACCGGTGCACTGCCGGAGAGTCAGGTGCGGGCATGGCTAAAGCGGGTGGTGCCTGACCGCAACGCCGACCTGCTGGCGATGGCGCAAGCGCTGGAGGCAACCAATCCAGCGGAGGCGATTGCGCGCTACCGCTTGATTCTGGGCCAAGACCCCAAGAACGAGACGGCGCTGTTCAATTTGGGCCGGTTGCTGGCGCTGCGCGGTGATCCGGAAGGAATTGTGACCCTTAAGCAAGTTCCGGCAAGCAGTTCGTTCGGCAGCCGTGCGATTGCCGGGTTAGCGATTGCCGATTTGGTGAATGCACCCACTGAACCGGCGGAAGGCAGCGAGGGGTTGTACCGGCAAGCAGCGGCGGCGGTGCGCGCTGGCGATTACGCGACGGCCATTGAGCAGCTCTTAACCATCGTCGGGCGCGATCGCGCGCTGCGCGATGACGGCGCACGCAAAGCGTTGCTGGCGTTGTTTGCTCTGCTCGGCGACGAGCATCCACTGGTGGGGCCGGCCCGTCGCCGGTTGGCTAATCTGCTCTTCTGATCTGCGGCGCAGAGACAGCGTGCCTGTCTCTGCGTCTTTATGTCTACCTTTATGATTGTCGTGCTAGCCGGCGGCGTGGGAGCCGCCCGATTTTTAGAAGGCTTGGCCGCCGTGGTCGATCCAGCACGCATTGCCGCCATCATCAATACCGGCGACGACATAGTGCTGCACGGGTTGCATATCTCGCCCGATCTCGACATTGTCACCTGCACGCTGGCCGGAGTGATCGATACCACGCAGGGATGGGGCATTGCCGGCGACACCGACGAATGCATGCAGTGGCTTGGCCGGCTGGGTGCGCCCACGTGGTTCAAGCTCGGCGACCGTGATCTAGCCTTGCACATCTACCGTACTGCCCGCCTGCGCGACGGCGCAACCCTGTCGCAGGTTGCCGACGAAATCCGGCGGGCCTTAGGAGTGGCAATCACTCTTGTGCCGATGAGCGATGAGCCGGCGCCGACCCACGTGCTGACCGATCACGGCGAACTGCACTTTGAAGAGTATTTTGTGCGCGAACGCTGCCAACCGGCGGTGCGCGGGGTGCGCCTGCATGCCGCCGGGCCGGTGCAGCCGGCGCCGCGCCTGTTGCCGCTGCTCGCCAGCGCCGAAGCAATCATCATCGCGCCGAGTAACCCGGTGGTGAGCGTCGGGCCGATCCTTGCCGTTCCCGGTGTGCGGGAAGCGATCGCCAATACCAGCGCGCCGGTTGTCGCCATCAGCCCGATCGTGGGTGGTGCGGCAATCAAAGGGCCTGCCGTGCCGCTTATGCGGGCCGTGGGCATGGAACCGACCGCGTTGGGAGTCGCTGCGGCATATGCCGACCTGATCGATGGGATTGTCATTGATACCGTGGATGCGGCACTGGCACCGGCCATCGCACGGCTTGGCATTCGCCCGCTGTTGACTAATTCGATCATGCGCGGCATGCCAGAAAAGATGGCGCTGGCGCAGGCAGCGCTGGAACTAGCGTTTGCTTAATCCGCAAGCGATTGTGGTGGGGGTAAGAGTACACAGCTTCGCTGTGTGTCTACGACCCCCGCGCAATAACAGAAAGCAGTGTCCGTGATCGGCATTGCCATCCCTATCAAACGGCTCCAGTTCGCCAAATCACGACTAGCCGGCGTTCTCGCGCCGGCAGCGCGGCAATGGCTGGTACTCAGATTGGCCCGGCACGTCATCAACGCTGCCCAGCAGGCAACCGGGAGCTTTACCAAGCCGGTGCGAATCTGGCTGGTCAGTGCCGATCCAGACATCGCGGCACTAGCGCAGGCCGATGGTGTCGAATGGCTGCCCGACCGTTGCGAAGAATTGAACGCAGCCTTAACCGAGGCGCGCCATCAGATCCAGAGTGCCGGCGCACAAGCGATGATTGTGCTGGCCGGCGATCTGCCCTTGGTGACGGCAGAGGATGTAAGGGCGCTCCACAATGCGCTGAGTGAAGCCGATCTTGCGCTGGCGCCCGATCAGCAGCAGCAAGGCACTAATGCTTTGGCATTACGATTGCCCTCGCCACTGCCCTTCCTCTTCGGTATCAATAGCGCTGAACGGCACCTAACAGCGGCAGAACGGCTAGGGTTGCGCGCGCGCCTGATCACGACGCCAACCCTCGCCTTCGATCTCGACGACAGCGAACGGCTCCGGCAATACTGTGCCGCCGAATGCCCTGCCGAAGCAACCCCGCTTGCGCTCAATCCGCCGCCGGCTGGGCCAACGTCGCCCGATACCGGCGCGTCGCCAGCAGGCTATCGGTAGTATAAATGGCAAGCGCCGTCCAAATCGCGCCAAAGCCGATCAATTGCGCGGTCGAAAACGGCTCGCCGTAGACCAACACCCCTAGCAAGAGTTGCAATGTCGGGGCAAGATATTGCAGAATGCCGATGGTGGTCAGCGGAATGCGCTGGGTAGCCGCGCCGAAGAAGAGCAGCGGTGCAGCGGTGACAACGCCGGTGCTGAGCAGCAACAGCCATAACCCGGCATCGTGATGCATACCGCCATTGTTACCGGCCAACCAGCCTAGCCAAAGCACCGCCGGCACAAACATCCAGAGTGTCTCGACGGTAAGCGCCTCAAACGAGCCGAGCGGAGTCTGTTTGCGCAAGAGACCATAAAACCCAAACGACAGCGCCAAAGCCAAAGCGATCCATGGCAACGCACCGGCGCTATAGGTCAACCACGCAACACCGGCAGCGGCAATTGCAATCGCCAGCCACTGCGCCGGACGCAACCGCTCGCGTAAGACGAGCACGCCGAGCGCGATACTGACCAGCGGATTGATAAAATAACCGAGACTAGCCTCAACCACCCGGTTCATCTGCACCGCCCAGACATAGATACCCCAATTAGCGGCTAACAAGGTCGCGCTCGCCAGATAGGTCCAGCGCAACCGGCGCTGGCGGCGCATCACCTGCACCCATTCCCACTGCTGGCGCACCGCCAGCACGGCAAGCAAAAAGAGGAGTGACCAAATCATGCGGTGGGCAAGAATTTCGGTCGCGGTTGCGCCATTCAGAGCCTTCCAATAGACCGGCAACAACCCCCAAAGAGTGTAGGCGGCGACTGCCGCGCCAATGCCTTGTAAGACGGTTTTGTTGATCATAAGAACCTTTTACTACAGATTATCATACGACGACACCTCACAATTACTTTCGCCGCACACTCCTTTCATAACAAAATATTCAACAAACAGATGAATCTTTTTTAAACCTCAAGCTCAATCGCAGCATCAGTCTTGCGACTGACCCGATTATGCAGAGGAGGCCCTATTTTCACCCAAAAAGCGTGGGTAGCTACTACATTTCATCGCAACACATTTTGTTAAAACTTTGTTCATGTTGGGAAACATGCTCAGCAAATCTGTCGTTTCGGTAATACTTCGGTTTGCGCTTCGGTTATGATTCGGTACAGTTGAAACACTACATTGCAGCATTTGGAGAGGTGCCATGTTCCGCCCAATGCAGCGAGCAACGTTCTCACTGTTGACTCTTACCCTAGTTATCATTTGGTCGCTCGTCATCAACCCTGTCTTCGCCGCCACCAGCACATGGATCGGTGGCAACGGCAACTGGAACGATCCTGCCAACTGGAGCGGCGGGATCGTACCGCAGAGCCGGAATGACATAGCAGTGTTTCCTCATACGTCGCATCCGCGCGCTATTAATCTAAACAGTGACACCATTGAGATCGGCGAAGTGCGATTCGATAGCGAAATGACCTATTCATTGTATAGCTCTGGCAGCGGCAGCCTGTATTTTCCGCCGGCCGGCGCCGGCACTATTCGCGTGCTGAGGGGTTATCATACCATTGCTGCGCCTATCGACCTACAAAAGACTATCTCATTTGATATAGCTGCCGATAGCAGTCTCACAATCGCGAGCCCCAACAACTTGCTTCGCGGCAGCGGCGGCATTACCAAAACTGGCGAGGGTGATCTCTACCTCCTCACGCCCAACGAACACAAGGGCAAAACCACGATCAATGGTGGCGCACTGATTTTCACCAACGATCAAGCTTTTGGTACCTCGAAACTTGAACTCATCAGCGGGCAATTAATCGGCACCGGCGGCAACCGAGTGATCGATAATCAGATAACGAACCTCAACAACAACTTCACCTTTGACAGCAATGAACACCGGCTCAGCTTCAGCACCCCGCTCACCTTACCCGGCAACCGGGTAATTGCCGTTGAAGGCGATGTTACGTTCAACAAAGTGATTGATCGAGCCGGGAGCCGTGACCTGCGCAAAGAGGGGAGTGGCACCCTGACGATCAACCTATCTGGAACAGATAACATCGGTTCATTCGTGCGCAACCAGAGCAGCGGCCAGCTCAACCTCTACGGCGCCGGCACAATTGGCGCAATTGTCTACAACCCAACTTCCGGCGGCGGCGAGATTGGGATCGGCGACCAGCGCGATCTTACGACAGGAAACATCATCCGTGGCCGCGGCACGCTCAGCGTCAACGGAAACGGTGATGGGGTTCGCCTGCATAGCGCAAATATTCGCCTGAGCTTCGAGATCGGTCCCGGCGGCGATAACCTTGTGCTGGATAATACAGCAAACAACCGAACGAAGAACGCCAACATTGAACTCGTGGGAGCCGGCAATCCCAATGGAGCTGAATTGGCGCTCGCCTTAGTTCCCGGTTATACGCCTGCTCCGGGCGATTCATGGGCGATCATTCAACACAACAGCACTGGGAATATTCTCGGCACCTTCCGCGACTTGCCCAACGGGGCAGTCATTGACGTAGCAGGCTATCCCTTCCAAATTGTCTACCAACCAAAACAGGTGGATCTGATCGCATTGCCGCCGGTTGTTCTGACCATCCAAAGCGGCAACAACCAGAGCACCTTGCTCAACACCGACTTTGCCCAGCCCTTGCGTGTTCGGGTTAGCGATGAAAACGGTGATCCTCTGCCGGGCATCTATGTGAGCTTCACTGCGCCCAGCAGCGGGGCTAGCGTAACCTTCCCCACCGGCAATGGTGCCGTGAGTGATGCAAATGGGATGGTCGAGATTCCGGTGCGGGCTAATAGTGTGGCTGGCACATACACAGTCACGGCAAACGTGGGCAGTTCGAGCGCTCCGTTTACCCTGACAAACATCGCTTCAAGCCCAACGGCGACCGCCACCGCGACGGCGACGGTTGAACCAACTACCACCGCGACGCCGACCACGGCACCAACCGCCACCGCGACGGTTGAACCAACTGCCACCGCAACCACGGCACCAACCGCCACCGCGGCCCCGACCGCGACCGCGGCCCCAACCGCGACCGCGACGGTTGAACCAACTGCCACCGCGACCGCGACGCCGACCGCCACCGCGACGCCGACCGCCACCGCGACCGCGGTACCAACCGCCACCGCGACGCCGACCGCCACCGCGACCGCGACGCCGACTGCCTCGGCCACCCCGGTGCCGACACCGGGCCAAGCGCCACAATTGGAGCTTAGCTTACCGACATCACTTGCAGTCGGCGGTAACATACACCATCAACTGAGCGCCACCGGTGGCAGCGGCAGCTATACCTACCAAGTGAGCGGCCAACTCCCGCCGGGGATCACGCTGAGCGCTGATGGTCGGCTCGAAGGGCAAGCAACGCAGGTCGGCACGTACAGCTTTACCATCACCGTGACCGACAGCAATGGCCAAACCGCCAGCTTCGACTACGAGATCATCGTTGAGCCAGCGCGCATCTTCGTGCCGATCATTCTGAAAATAGCGCCGTAACGCCCTTACTTCTGATGACCCCTGCCGAACCGTGGCAGGGGTCATTTTGCTGTTGCCGTGATAGTGTGCCCTCTTTACAAAATAGAACATTTGTACTATAATTGGACGCATGATCCGGTACGGCAACCAAGAGGAGCAAACAAATGATTGGGCGCAATCGAGTTCAAGCCATCACTGAAGCCATTACTCTCCAATACGCCAACGGCAAGAACCTAGCCCGGCCAGTTGGCGGCAAACGGTTCAGCCCCTACATTGGCTTCCACATTGAAGCCGGACGCGATGACGAACTCGATGCGCGCCTCCGCGCGGCCCGGATCGAGCAAATCGAAATCAAGCACCAGCGGCAAGGCGGAGCTGAGATTGTGCGTCATTGGGCACTTGGCGAGACGATCCGTTTCTACGTTGTCACCAGCGGCCCAGTGGCGCAAACCGTCGCCGGTAGTCTTGGCCGCAACGCCACCGCCACCGCCGCTGCCGGCATCGGCCTGCGTTGGGGCAGTAGCGATCGCAGCCGCATGGCCGTGCGCGGCTATCTTGATCTCCTCGTGCGGATGGATCTTCTCCGGCTGGCGCAACTGTCGGTTCGATCGCGAATGACCGATGTCTTACTAGCAGCCTTGCTCGATCACGGGCGCGTGTGCGAGGCTGCCGATGCGCTCATTAACCGCACCCGCCACCCTGAGCTCGTCACCTTTCACGAGCTCGTATTGCCGCTGGGGCCGGGGGAAGAAGAGGAATGGGGCAAAGGCGAAACCACAACCGTCGTGCCATTCAAAAGTCTCCATCCAGCGCAGATCGATCGCGATTACATCGAGCGCATCTGGCGACCTGACGCTGTGCATCAAGCGGCGTTGCGTGACTGGCCCGGCATTCAAGCGTGGGCCAGTGAGTATGCCCTTCAGGCCGATGAACGCAGTACTAAGGAACGCAGCGACATGATTGAGCCAGTTGGCAGTTAACGGACTCGCCGCGCTGAAGCAACAGCCGGCCTAGCGGAATCTGGATTTACGGTAGTACCGCGATGGCCAATATTCCTTCCTGTTCGCAAATGGAATATCTTGGAATGCAATAGGTGTTTGCCTTGGTCTGATGCTCTTGTAACCTTCATCCCGCTTGTTTCCCTGCGCACTTTGTGGAGCTTCAAAGGCGAACGGAACATTCGATTGACGAAGCCCGCGACGCGGGCTGATCGCCCTCACCCCCGCACCCACTCCTGCCTGATGGCGGGAGAGGGGGAGCCACTTTGTCTGCGCGAACGGCACTGGTTGCACGGAACACAGGAGCACTCTGCTCCCGTGCTCGTGGGCAAGGGTCAGGGAGAGGGCACCACCCTCCCCTATAAGCATCACTTCCTGCCTTGCGAGAGCGGGGAAAGGGCGCCACAAGTGAGTACATTTGGCACGGTAACAGCTGTTTTGATGCGAGTGTTCCGTCCGCTACCTTGCCCCGGATCAGGATCGCGCAGCCCATGTTGCACAAATACACTGGCAACCTCCGTTTGCACGCTCGCTTGTTGGCTCGTTGTTCCTCCACAAGCCTTGTTCCCGCTCACGCATAGGTAAGAGCTTTACCGTTCTCCACAAGCCTGCTAGTAATAGTGAATCGCACAGCAAAGCCCCACAGACAAAGGATCGCGCTTCCTAGACTATCATTCGCGCGAGCGGCGGAGATTTCGTCGGGTACGGCGCACCCGCGCAATGGCAACAGGTTCATAGTGCTAAGAGTTTGGCTGCTTGTGGTGATTTGTACGTTTTGCACAAATAAAAACCATTGCAATTGTACAAAATATCCAGTATGATAAAAGCGCAACCGGCAATGAAGCCGTCGCGACGAAGATAGTCTTGATAGATTCAAAAGGAGTATGACAATGCGCAACGGGAACTTTGAGCAGTACACGGTCGAAGAGGTGTTGCAGACATTTGGCGCTGAGGCGCGGACATTTCTGCGCGAGCACCGGATTGATCGCAGCAATCTGCGCTTTGCCGATGCCTGCGCAGCCGCTAGCGTCACCCCGGACGAGTTCTTCGCTCAGCTCGATGCCGGCATGCGCCGCCGCGCAGCGCGGGCTGCGAAGCAGAACGTCGCGGAGTACGCTTAATCTGATTACGTCTCTTGACCCCAACAGACCGGCGCTGCTGCGCGCCGGTCTTTTATTTCGCTAAACACGCCTACGCTGAAGTTTGATGACGAGCCACTCGGGCACGCTGCTTTCACAACACTTGCACCGGATCGATGTCGATGATCCAACCGGGCAGCGGGCCGAGCGCGTCGAGGGCGGCGTGAATTGCTCGGGTAGTGCTATCGGCAGGCACGCGCAACAACACGTGCCATCGCCAACGGCCGCGTTGGCGGCGAAAGAAGGCTGGGGCCGGGCCGATCAAGCGCCAACCGGCCAGATCGCGCTCGCCAATGTAACGTTGGAGATCGGTGGCAAGGCGTTCGGCTTGCTTGCGGCATGTTGTTTCACTAGAACTGCTGATCACAAACCGGATCAGCCGGCCAAAGGGCGGGTAGGCCAAGGCGCGGCGAAAGGCGATCTCTTCACGATAAAACGCCTGATAGTCATGTTCACGCGCCGCTTGCAGCGCATAATGGTCAGGCTGGTAGGTCTGGATAATCACCTGCGCTCTCTCGCTGCGCCGTCCAGCGCGCCCGGCCACTTGCGTCAAGAGCTGAAAGGTGCGTTCACCGCTGCGAAAATCGGGCAGGTGCAGACCAGTATCAGCAAGGATCACTCCGACCAGCGCCACAAGGGGCAGATCAAGCCCTTTGGCAATCATCTGGGTACCGACCAGCACGTCAATCTGGCGAGCCAACATTGCCTCCAACAGCTTGCCATGCGCATCTTTACCGGTAGCGCTATCGCGATCCCAACGCGCAACGCGCGCGTGCGGAAAGAGTTCGCGTACTGCTTCGGCCACTCGCTGCGTGCCAGCGCCTAAGACCCGGATCCGACGGCTGAGGCACTGGGGGCAGATCACCGGCGCGATGGCCCGCTGACCGCACGAATGGCACATCAGAATATTTGCCGGCACGCCAGCTTCACCAGATTCCTGATCGTAATGCACCGTCAGCGGCGCAGTACAGCGCGCGCAGTGTGCGACATAACCGCAATCACGGCAAAACACAAACGAGGCAGCGCCACGCCGGTTGAGGAAGAGCAACGCCTGTTGACCACGTGCGAGCGTCTGAGCCAATGCCTGTTGCAACACTGTTGAGAAGATTGAGTTGTTGCCCTGTTGCAGCTCGCGCCGCATATCTACGATCCGAACGGGCGGCAACGGCAACGGACGGGTATGCACCAAACCATCTACGCCGATCTGGCCGCCAATCCGTTCAGGCAACTGCAACAGATGCAGACGCCCGGCGCGAGCCGCGTAAAAACTCTCGACGCTCGGCGTTGCGCTGCCGAGCACGACTGTAATGCCGCCTAATTCGGCTAATTGCAACGCTGCGTCGCGAGCATGGTAGCGCGGGGCCGAATCGCTCTTGTAGCTCGGCTCGTGCTCCTCATCAACAATCACCAATCCCAATTCAGGCAAGGGCGCAAACAGCGCCGAGCGCGCGCCGATCGCCAAACGCGCCTCGCCACGGCGCAACCGCCGCCACGCATCGTAGCGTTCACCGTCACTCAGACCGCTGTGCAACACTGCCAATTGGCTACCGAAACGAGCGGCAAACCGGCGCACCAACTGAGCCGTGAGCGCAATTTCAGGCGCTAAGACCAGCGCCTGCCGGCCTAGACGCAATGCGCGCGCAATCAAGCGCAAGTAGATTTCAGTCTTGCCGCTGCCGGTAATGCCGTGCAGCAAAAATCTTCCGCCATCGCCGGTCTCAAGCGTCGTCACAATGGTCTCGTAAGCCTCACGTTGGGCTGCAGTCAATGGCGGCGGAGTATCAGGCGGCGGCGTAAGCGATACCAGTGGATCACGGTAGACCTCGCGCTCAAACAGCGCGATGAAGCCGCGCCGTTCCAACGCACGCACCCCGGCCAAATCAAGGCCGGTAGCCCGTCGCAATGCTGCCAACGGTTGCGCCTCACCCTGTTCGGCCAACCAGCGTAGCGCCGCGGCCTGCCGAGGAGCGCGACGAAGCTCGCCAAGCGCGTTTTCCCAATCAAGGACGGCCACTTGCGCCACCTGCTCGCGCCGTGGGCGCACTCGCGGCGGATCGATGCGCGTCCCGCGCGTAATCAGGCCACGTTCGGCCAACGCCCGATACGCCGCACGCAAATCGGCATCACTCCCACGCAACGCCGCGCGCAGATCAAGCTCGCTCTGCTCGCCATGCCGCCGGAGGTAGAACAGGATGGCCCGCTCCCGTTCCGGCAACCCGCCCAACTCGTAGCGCAGGCCATCGGAAGTGGCCCGCCACGTGGAGACAGCCTGCTGTACCGTACCCGGCGGCAAGCACAGATCGAGCACAGCCGCAAGAGAGGTGTAATAGGTTTGCGCGACCCAATGCGCCAAAGCAATTGTCAATGGCGGAATCGATAGCTCCGGATCGACCAGATCGATCAGATCGCGCAACCCATTGGCCGGACGTTGCTGTAAGTCAACGATTACCCCTTGCACCTGTTGTTGGCGTAACGGCACCCACACCAGATGCCCAACGGCGATCAGATCGCGGAGATGAAGAGGCACACGGTAAGAAAATACACCGTCGTGCCGGCGTACCGACGACGGCGCATGAACAACCACATCGGCGACTAAAGCGATCGAATCAGTAGTCTCGGTCAAAGAGTCACCTCGCCATATTGGCAATCCTATGGCATAACCTGCATCGAAAGCACGCTCCACCCTCACTCGTTGACAGCGCAGCCTCCACTTTATGATATACTATCCCTTCGGATCGCTAGAGGGTCTCGGGCTGGCAATGGGCCAGCTTCTCCCCTCTGTAAACACCAAAGAGAGGCATCTTATGGCTAACGCCACCTTGGCAGCTCAGCGCCGCCACATCTTCGGCAAAAAGGTCAAGACCCTGCGCCGCGAAGGCATCTTACCAGCCAACTTTTACGGCAAGGGAGTAGAAACGACCGCGATTCAGATTAACGAGCGCGACTTCGAGCACATCTTCCGCACCGTACCGAAGGGTGAATCATTCACGCTCGACATCGAGGGGGCGACATACCCGGTAGTGATTTATGTCGTGCAACGCCACCCGCTGACGCGCAAGTTCCTCCATGTCGATTTCAAGCTGGCGTAAACTAGCAACACCGCCGGTACGCGGCTCACCCCGCATACCGGCGACCCTTCCACGTCACCCCGCGTCCCAATTGCACGCGCACAATGCCATAACCGGCAATAAATAGATACATCAGCAAGCCAACCGGCCACAGCAGTGCATAGAGTGGGCTGAGCCGGTAAAATTTGCGGTACAGCGTCCCCCAGAACAGCAAGCCAACCAGCCATACCAGCAGACCAGCGCCAGCAGCGACATAGCCGGCTACGCCGCCGCTCAACAAACCGCCAGCCATAAGCACAAGCGGCCCATAGGCTTGCGCCAACAACAAAGCCATCCCGGTCAACGAACGCCAGCCGCCGCTGCGCGAACCGGCAGCAGCGTTCTTCATCAAGCCTTCCGCCACTTCAGCGGCATTGGTATACATCCGCACAGCGAGATACTCCATCCCAATCGCACCACGCACTGTAAAACCAGCCGCGCGCAAGGTCTGGCCGAGCCGCACATCTTCGAGCACCTCGCTGCGCACGGCGTTATGGCCACCGATCGCATCATAAGCGGCGCGGCGGACAAAAATGCACTGGCCATTCGCGAGCACCTCATCGGGGCGCACATCGGGTTGGGACAGCCGCTCGAAGGGAAAAATCGATACAATCAGAGCAATGAACGGCGGCAATACCAAGCGTTCAGCCCATGACCCTAATTCGAGAAAAGGAAAGATCGTCACCATATCGCCACGAGTGGCCTGCGCATGGCAGAGCAAGGCTGCCGCCAGATCAGGGGCCGGCGCGGTATCAGCATCGAGAAAGAGCAACCACGCGCCGATCGCGGCATCGCTCGCTTGCTGGCAAGCGTTACACTTACCGACCCATCCCGGCGGCAAGGGCCGGCCCGGCACCACCCGCAGCCGCGCATCGGTTGCGGCCAACTCAGCTAAAATCGCCGGCGTACGATCGGTCGAACCATCATCAACCACAATCACCTCAAAGTGCGGATAACGCTGGGCCAGCGCCCCGCTCACGCAACGGCGAATCGCCCGCTCTTCGTTCCGCGCCGGGATAAGGATCGAGATAAAGGGCGGATCGGACGGCAAACAAGGCGACGACAAGCGCGGGATCCGGCGCATCCGCCGCCAATTCGCGCCAAAACTCGCGATCAGGGCGAGCGCACACACTCCCCACAAAAGCGCAAACCACATAAGAACCTCGCTAATGGCGGCAACCTCAGATAGTATATCAGTTTCATTGCGTATTGCCGTAGGGCAATGCAGCCATACGGTCTGGTAGGAAGCTGGGCACGTATACGCTAGCGGCGACAACAAGGATACGTGTCTTGGATCACACGGCAATTGGACGACCGCACACCCCTATCAATGCAGAAATTCGTCGCTATCACCCACGGCAGCACCAGACCACCGACACCGCTTTACCGCATCAGGATACGACAAAACGGCGTGGAGCAATCGCGCTTGACAAAATCGGCGGCATTCGCTATACTACTCAGCGTTGCGAGGGCAACGGTCTCACCGAAACGGTAGACCGCACAAGTGAAGGGCGCTCGGTCGCCGCTAGGGTCACA
>NZ_CALFBQ010000024.1 GCF_937951745.1 uncultured Chloroflexus sp. | reverse complement strand
GCTCTCGCTGCGTTGCTCAATCAGTTTCATGATGCTAGCCGCGTTGTTGGCAAAAACTACCATATTCCGCGCTAGCGCAAAAGCGGCGAACGGCGTTTCATCGCTCTCGCTGGCATAGATAGTTACGCCGCCGGTTGTACTGTTGGTAAAACGCTCGCCTTGCCCTTCGCGGAAGGTGCGTTGTTTGTCAAGGAAGGCTTGCGCGGCGCGTTGATCGCGGGTCGCTACGATCAGCAGCACATTGGCGTTGCTGAGGTCAACATCTTCCAACGGGTCGAGCGTTGCTGGCGGGTTGAATGGATTGGTCGATTCGCTTATGGCGCGGCCAAGCTGATCGATCGGTAATCCGTAGACGGCTACCGCTGCTTCGGGGCCGATCCATGGCGCGATGTCGTCAGCAAACGTTACGCCGAAGCGTTCTTGTAGAAAATCGGCGGTTTCGTCGGTGTTTTGATAGTCGAAGGTTTCGGGGAAAGCTTGCTGTAACCGGTTAATGTTGGGTAGATCGCTCAGATTAGGCGTAATCGCGGCGTAGAGTTGGGTTTCCGCCGGTAATAATTCGGGGATCGCACTTGCCCGTTGAAAGAGGAGATTGAAAGCTAGCGCGCTAGCGCCGATTACTATCAAGAGTACGCCTACAGTGATGCCACCAATAATTAACAGCGTGTTGCTGCTACGGCGCGTAACGGTTGGCGCGGGTGGTAATGAAAACGGGTCGGGTGCGGTCATGAATTTCCTCCTTGGCGAAAATGAACCGGTTGTAGAAGGGAATACCTTACCTGTTCTTCCTTACGTATGTCGTGAGGAAAAGTTTCATCATTCGACCGGGAACCAAATCCCGCTCTGTGCCGTTGCTATCATCAAACACCGGTTATCAGCAGATTCTCAGGTTCGAGGGAGTATCGTATGGCACGGCTGGTGATGATCATGATGGTGGCAGCGGCGTTTGTGCTGGCGGCGTGCGGTGCGTCGGTTCAAACAGCGCCACCGGAGCATGCTACTGGGGTTGAAAGCGGAGCGGCGTTGAGGGTGCCACCACAAGGCGCGCTGGTGAGCGGTGGGGCGGGAGAGGCGGCGCCAGTGGAAGCGGTTGTTCCGGCGGCACATACGGGTCTTGAGGCGAGTGGCGATAGTGCCAATGCGCCGGCTGAAGGGAACCAATTGCAGTACGGCTCGCGAATGGTCATTCTGACCGCACATCTGGCGATGGAGGTTGAGTCGGTTGATCACGCCGAGGCGCAACTGCGCACTATTGTTGATCGGGCCGGCGGCTATCTATTGCGCGTGCGCACAAGTGGCGAAGGTGAGCGCAAAACGTCGTACATCTCGTTCCGTGTGCCTTCCGAGCGCTTCGAGCGGGTGTTATCCGATGCTGAGGGGATCGCAAAGCGGGTGATCAGCCGTGCAGTTGATGGCGAGGATGTTACCGAGCAATATGTCGATCTAGAATCGCAGTTGCGTAACCTTGAGGCGACCCGCGAGCGGCTCAATGCCTTGCTCGAACGGTCTGGCACGCTCGAAGAGACGCTGCGCGTCCATCAGGCTATCAGCGAGGTACAGGGCCGGATCGAGCAGGTGAAAGGTCGCATGCGCTATCTCGAACAGAATACAAATTACTCGACAATAACTGTCGAGCTTCATCCATTTGCTGCATCGTCCAAAGCAGAGCCGAAAGCGGAATGGGATCCGGGTACAGTGCTAAGCCAGCAGATCGAGCTTGTACTAGCGTTCTTTCAGAGTATTCTCACCTCACTGATAGTGATAGCGGTCTGGTCACCCGTCTGGTTAATCCTGCTACTGTTGATCATCTGGTTCTGGCGAGTGGGGCAGAAAATGTTGTACCGCGAACAGCGACTAGCCTCTCACTCATCAGATACTCGATAATCTTTCACAAGCAGACTGGCGGTCATTGGTGGGGCGACACCCACGTCGCCCCGTTCAACGTATCAAATGTCTAGCTCCACTACCTCGTTGGCGTGGGTCTGAATAAACCGGCGACGTGGTGGCACCAGATCACCCATCAGCATCGTGAACGTCTCATCGGCGCGAGCCGCGTCTTCTAGCGTCACCTGCAAGATCACCCGGTTCTGCGGGTTCATCGTCGTTTCCCAGAGCTGCTCAGCGTTCATTTCACCCAGCCCTTTGTAACGCTGGATTTCAACTTTAGTGCCGGGCGGCAACTTGCTTAGGTAAGCGTCTCGCTCGGCGTCAGAATAGGTATAGACCTGCTCGCGCCCGTGCTTGATCCGGTAGAGCGGCGGTTGGGCGATGAAGAGGTGGCCGTTAGTGATGAGCGGGCGCATATGGCGGAAAAAGAACGTCAGCAAGAGCGTGCGAATATGGCTACCATCCACATCAGCGTCGGTCATCAGGAAGATGCGGTGATAGCGCAGCTTGCTCAGATCAAACTGATCGCCAATCGAGGCGCCGATAGCGGTAATCAATGCCCGCACCTCAGCATTCGACAGCATACGGTCAAGCCGGCTCTTCTCGACGTTCAGAATCTTGCCGCGCAGCGGCAGAATCGCCTGAAAGCGGCGATCGCGCCCCTGCTTAGCGGTGCCGCCGGCGCTATCACCCTCGACGATATATAGCTCGCAGCGGGCCGGATTGGGGTCTGAGCAGTCAGCCAGCTTGCCGGGCAGTGAAAAGCCTTCCATCGCGCTCTTACGCGCCGTCTCGCGCACCTTCTGCACGGCAAGGCGGGTGCGGGCCGCCGAAATCGCCTTCTCGATAATCCGCCGCGCCTCGGTAGGGTTCTCGTCGAGCCATGCGCTGAAGGCGTCGCCGAAAACCGTCGCCACTGCGCTAGCCGCTTCGGGGCTGACCAACTTCTCTTTGGTTTGCGATGAGAACTGGGGGTCTTTCAGTTTGACACTAATGACCGCCGTCAAGCCCTCGCGTACATCGTCACCGGTGAGATTGCTTTCATTCTCTTTCAGCAACCCTTTGGCACGGGCATAGGTGTTTATCACGCGCGTCAACGCAGTACGGAAACCCGACAGGTGGGAGCCGCCATCCGAGTTGTTGATATTGTTGGCGAAGGTGTAGACGTTATCCGTGTCGAACGAATCGGTGTACTGCAACGCTATCTCAACCATCACCTCATCAACTACTCGCTCGACATAAAACGGCTGACGGTGCAAAACGGTCTTATCTTTGTTGAGATGACGGACATACGAGACAATCCCACCCTCGAAATAAAAATTGAGTTCACGGTTAGTGCGCTCATCAACAAATTTAAACCGCAGTCCCTTGTTGAGATAGCTCATCTCGCGGAAGCGTTGGGCCAGCGTATCGAAGTTATAGTCGAGGGTTTGGATGATCGACGTATCGGGTAGAAAGCGAGTGGTGGTGCCGTGGCGGTCGGTCGGTTCGAGATCGATCACATCAGTTACCGGTACGCCGGCCCGGTACTCTTGATAGTAGTGGCGGCCATTGCGGTAGACATCCACCCGCATATACGACGAGAGGGCATTGACTGCCGACACGCCGACGCCGTGCAAGCCGGATGAGACCTTGTAGCCACCGCTGCCAAACTTGCCGCCAGCGTGCAAGCGGGTCATGACTAGCGTGAGGGTGCTAATGCCTTCTTTGGGATGAATCCCGACCGGAATGCCAGAGCCGTCAT
The DNA here is from genome assembly GCF_937951745.1 of uncultured Chloroflexus sp. Taxonomy (GTDB): domain Bacteria; phylum Chloroflexota; class Chloroflexia; order Chloroflexales; family Chloroflexaceae; genus Chloroflexus. Next base: position 10,242 of record NZ_CALFBQ010000024.1, on the reverse strand, counting down.
CGCTCACCGTCACCGACCCGTCGCGGTGAATCGTGACGCTGACGCTGGTCGCGCGCCCGGCCATGACCTCATCCACCGAGTTATCAACCACCTCGCGCACCATGGTGTGCAGGCCGTTGATGTCGGTGGGACCGATATACATGCCGGGGCGCTTGCGGACGGCTTCCATGCCTTCCAGCACCTGAATCTGGCTTTCGTCGTAGGTTGCCGGAGTCTCGTTCGTCATCGTTTGTGTTCCTTAAGCAAGATATAGCGGAGCGCTCGGCGCGCCTCGGTTCGTAAAGAACGGTTTTGGCGTTACATCTTGGCGTGATACTGGTAAAACTGCAAGCGTGCGGCGCGGATGCCGCTGCCGATATAGGCGTTGCCAACAATAGCCGGCGCCAGCCAACCCGGTTGGCTGGCCATTGCCCGCCAGAGATAGCCGAATCCAAATTCAATCACGGTGCAAATCGCTAGAAAGGTGGCGATCGAAAACCAGCGCTGGCGGGCGAATTGCCAACTTGCCCGCAATGCAGCGAGTGGCCCGTGTCGCTGGAGCGTAATAATCTCTGGCGTGAAGCCAAAGATGATCAGCCCGATCAGACCAAGCGCGATCCAACTGGTGAAGAAGAATGGCGTTATCGCTGGCATGATCGATACTATCGCAATGGTGAGCGCGAGCAGCGGCGCCAAGATGCCAAGCCCAATACCAATTGCGCCGGTGAGCCGGATGCCGATCGCGACGCTTTGCGCTAACGTTGTTCGCAGCCATGGCCGCTCTTGGTGCATCAGTTGGCGGAGCGATGCCAGAAAGATGCTGCTGAGCGCGAGCGCAACGGCGTTTAACCCAATCACCGCTAACCCAAATTGCCCGCCTGAGAGTATCAACGGCGGTGGGGTGATTGCCTCCGCCCCCGGTGTGAGGAGCGGGATCAGATTCGTAAACACGAGCAGAGTGCGCGCATCAATTGCGTGTAAGGTGCCGAGCCACTGCGCCATGATGCTCTGGTCGCTGGCTGGGTGGAGTGCCAAGGTGATCGCACTGCCGAGCCAGAGGTATGCGCTCAACCCAATTGAGAAGAGCAATATGAATGGCTGGCGGTGAACAGTGGCATAACCGGCAGCCAAGGCGTCAATAACATAGAATGGTTGGCGCATGCGTTTCGCTCGAATGGTTGCTCGCATCATCACACGCTATTATACCACAGATCGCCCGCTGGCATTGCTGATTTTCGCACGCATGTTCGATTGATGGGGCGAAAATCCGTTCAAAAACGGTTTGCAAAAGCCGATCGGTGGTGATATACTTGACGTGTAGAGTCAGGTTGCCTCAACCGTGGGCATGGGCAACCGCCTGCTTGACACTCGCTGCTGTCGAAATGGGCGACAGTCTCATCAGGCCGTTCAGGGAAGCGCGATGAACCGTCTGTGAGTACCGCTAGAAAGCCGCTTCCGCTGCTGTTGCAGCGGTCTGGCGCAGCAGTCTGCATTGTTCGAGTGGAAAGTGGGTCATACCCACTTTTCTTATTGTCAGGCGAGTTATAGCGATGAAAAGCGATTTTTACGCGGCGATTTCTCAGATTGCATCCGAACGCGGTATTCCGAAAGAAGCCATCATTGATGTGATGGAGCGCGCGTTGGTCAGCGCGTATAAACGCCTGCTCGGTCCCAACCCGCCGACCGTTGAGGTGATGGTGAAGCTCGATCCGGTGAGCGGGGTGGCGCGGGTCTACGCCGAAAAACAGGTGGTTGACGAGGTGTACGACGAGCGATTTGAGATCGATCTCGAGGCTGCGCGCCGGATCAAGCCCGATGCTCAGATTGGCGAGACGGTGCTGGTCGAGAGCACGCCGCGCGATTTTGGCCGGATCGCGGCTCAAACCGCCAAGCAGGTGGTTTTGCAGGGAATTAAAGAGATCGAGCGGAATTATGTCTATAGCGAGTTTGAGAATCGTGAGGGTGAGTTGCTGACCGCTACCGTGCAGCGCAATAATGGCCCGCGCGGCAATGTCATCCTCGAACTAGGTAAAGCCGAGGCCGTTATTCCGCCCAAGGAGCAGGTTGCGAACGATCGCTACTACCACGGTCAGCGCCTGAAGGTGTTGTTGGTTGAGGTAAAGAAGGATGATCGCGGCCCGCGTTTGATCGCCTCGCGCGCGCACAAGAATTTGATCAACCGCCTGTTTGAGATGGAAGTGCCGGAGATTTACAACGGTGCGGTTGAGATTAAGTCGGTGGCGCGCGAACCCGGTCTGCGCACCAAGGTCGCTGTCGCCGCTCGCCAAGAGGGGATCGATCCGGTTGGGTCGTGCGTGGGGATGCGCGGCATCCGCATTCAGAATATCGTGAACGAGCTGAATGGCGAGAAGATCGATGTTGTGCAGTGGTCATCCGATCCACGCGAGTATATTGCTAATGCGCTCTCGCCGGCGCAAGTGGTGGAGGTGCATCTGCATGATCACGACCATACCGCGCTGGTAATTGTGCCCGATAAGCAATTGTCGTTGGCGATCGGCAAGGAAGGCCAGAATGTGCGGTTGGCGGCCAAGCTGACCGGCTGGCGGATCGATATCAAGAGTGCTACAGCCTTGCTTGAAGAGGAGCGGGCGGCGGCTGAAGCGCGTGCTGAAGCTGAAGCCGAACAGATGGCGATCGAGGCCGAATTGGCGAGCGCGCCGGTTGAACAGCGGGTGGTGCAGGCCGATGGCACGATCCGCTATCGCGGTCATCGCTATGGCCCACTGGGCAATGATCTAGTTGGCCAGACGGTACAGGTACGGGCAACCTCGCAGAAGATCTTTATTTACTACAACGATCGCCTGTTCGCTTCCTACATCTTGCTGGAAGGCGGGCAGGCTTCGCCCGATGAGGAGTGAGGCGATGGCGGCCAAAGTCACGTCTGGGGTGGTGCGTCCGCGCCATGTGCCGCAACGCACGTGTATTGTTTGCCGGCAGAGCGACGCCAAGCGCGCATTGATCCGCTTGGTGCGCGATGCAACGGGGCGGGTAGCGATCGATCCGACCGGTAAGCGGCCCGGACGTGGAGCGTACCTTTGCCACAACCCTGAGTGCTGGTCACAGGCTTTGCGCCGCCACGCGGTGGAACGCGCGTTGAAGATTGCCGCGCTACATCCCGATGACCGGGCGATGATTGAACAGATGGGGCGGCAATTGCTTCAGGAGACGATGTCAACGGCGTCTTCTTGAGAAGTGTTCGGCTGCATTGGCACCTTGCTGAAAGCTTGCTGCCGCCGGCGCCGTTGATGTTCGTGCGCCTAAGCTTAATGGGAGAACGTCCGCTTGAGCGATGCTCTCCCCAGAAAGGGAGTAGATAATGAGTGATAAACCACGACGCGATACAGGCGGTACGGGAACGGGCAGTGGTCGTAGCGCCGGCCAGCCGGGTGGCAGCCGAACGACAAATGGTGCGCCGGCGAGCGGTGCTGGCCGTAACTCGAACCCGCCGGCAGGGGGGAACCGTCCACCGGCGAATCAGTCATCCGGTCGTCCGGCGCCCTCTGGGCGCGGCTCGTCGCCGGCGTCGTCTGGGCGCGGTGCGCCGCCGGCTACCGGTGGCCCTCGGAGCGGTGGCGCTCCAACGCCTCGTGGCGGCAGCGCTCCTCCGCCTGCGCCGGCCCGTGGTAGCTCGAATGCCCGCAGTGGCCGCTCGCAGCAGTCTCGTGGCCGTCCGCAACCCGAAGAGCGCGAGCGCGATAGCGCCCTGCGCCGTCCGCAAACACCGCCGCCGGCCCGTCCCGTAGTGCGTCCGCGCGGCCCGGTGGCGTTGCCGCCGATTATGACAGTGCGCGAATTGTCAGAAGCGACCGGAATTGGCGCTGCTGATATTCTGAAGGCGATGCTGAAGGCCGGGATGATCGCGAATATCAATCAGCAGATTGATTATGAGACGGCAGCGTTAATTATTAGCGATTTTGGTATTGAAACGACTGAGATTGTGCCCGAACAAATGGCGGGCATTGTCGAAAATATTAAAGAGGTGTTGAAGTCCCAACCACCGGAAGAGATGCGTCCGCGTCCGCCAGTGGTGACGATTATGGGCCACGTTGACCACGGCAAGACGAAGTTGCTCGATGCGATTCGGTCGACTCGTGTGGCTGAGGGTGAGGCCGGTGGGATTACCCAGCATATCGGCGCTTATCAAATTGAGGTTAACCATCGTAAGATTACCTTCCTCGATACACCCGGCCACGAGGCGTTCACTGCGATGCGCGCCCGCGGCGCTCAGGTGACCGATATTGTCGTACTGGTGGTGGCCGCCGACGATGGCGTGAAGCCGCAGACTGAAGAGGCGATTGCTCACGTCAAGGCCGCTGGGGTGCCGATGATTGTGGCGATTAATAAGATCGATCTGCCAACGGCGAACCCTGACCGGATTAAGCAGCAGTTGGCGGCGATTGATGTGATTGTTGAGGAATACGGCGGCAATGTGCCGTGCGTTCACGTTTCGGCCCGCCAGAAGATTAATATCGATGGCTTGTTGGAGATGATTTTGCTGGTGGCCGATCTTGAAGATCTGCGCGCGAACCCCAATGCGCCGGCAGTGGGAACGATTATCGAGGCGAAGCTCGATAAGAACCGTGGCCCGGTAGCGACGGTGTTGATCCAGAATGGCACGCTCCATCTCGAAGATAATGTACTGGTAGGTAGCGTCGCCGGTAAGATCAAGTCGATGTTTAGCGATAGCGGCAAGCGTCTGCGCCACGCCGAACCCTCGACGCCGGTTGAGATTGTCGGTCTGGAAGGGGTGCCACAGGCTGGCGATATCTTGCAGGTGATGGACGATCTGGTGGTGGCGCGTGAAATCGCTTTGCAGCGCCAGCGTCAGCAGCGCGCTGAGGCAATGGCGGCCAGCGCCCGTGGTACCAGCCTTGAAGAGCTGTTTGGCAAGGTGAAGCAGGGTCAGGTGAAGGAACTGAACCTGATCTTGAAGGCTGATGTGCAGGGGTCGCTTGATGCAATCGCGCATTTGATCGAGCAGTTGAACCAGTCGCAGAGCGAAGTGCAGACGCGCATCATCCACCGGGGCGTGGGTGCAATTACCGAGGGTGATGTCAACCTTGCTTTGGCTAGCCACGCGATTATCATCGGCTTTAATGCCCGACCTGACCCGGCGGCTCGTCGCCACGCCGAGCAGCACGGGATTGATATTCGCTTCTACAATATCATCTACCAACTGCAAGATGATTTGAAGAAGGCAATGGCCGGTATGCTCGCACCGACCTTCAAAGAGGTGGTTGAGGGCTATGCCGAAGTGCGCACGACCTTCCGTTTACCGACTCGCGAGATTGTCGCCGGCGTCTATGTTACCGACGGTAAGATTACTCGCACCGGCCAGAATGTGCGCGTGTTGCGCCGTGGTGTGGTGATCCACGACGGCAAGATTTCGTCGCTTAAGCGCTTCAAGGACGATGTGCGTGAGGTGACTGCCGGTTACGAGTGTGGTTTGATTGTGGAAGGCTTTAATGACATCGAAGCCGGTGATGCGCTTGAGTTCTATCGTCAAGAGCAGGTGGCGGCGACGTTGTGAGTGGCAGAGCACCGCGTGCTATGCTGCCGAAAGGACACAGCGCGCGGTGCCTGTATAAGGTAGGATGAGATATGTCAAAACAACGCTTGCAACAAGTAGCCGATACGATGCAACGCATCCTCGGCGAGGTGATTCAGAAAGAATTGAAAGATCCGCGGGTTGGATTTGCTACGGTGACTCGTGTTGAAGTGAGCGCCGATTTGCAGCATGCGAAAGTGTATATTTCAGTGATGGGCACGCCGGAAGAGCGTGAGGCGACTATGGCTGCTCTTAACCATGCCCGTGGCTTTTTGCGCAAACGACTGGCCGATGAGATGGGCTATATGCGCTTTATTCCTGAATTGCGCCTTATCCAAGACACATCGCTTGATTACAGTATGCACCTTGAGCAGGTGTTCCGCGAAATCCAGCACGAGCGGCTGGTTAATCCGCCCAAACTCGATGATGAGCAGTGATGCCGTCCCGTTCGATCCATATTATAAGAAGCGGATTGCCTATTCGTTGCGTGGCCAGCAGTTTGCGTTCGATGTGGGCCATACTATCTTTTCGTCATTTCAAGTCGATGAAGGCACCGATCTGCTGTTGCGTCTGATTGAACCGGCGCAACCCAACCCGCAGCGCATCCTCGACCTTGGCTGCGGCTGCGGTGTAATCGGGATTTGCCTTGCCCGCCGCTTTCCCCACGCTGATGTGACCCTCGTTGATAAAGATCTGCTGGCGGTGCGGTATGCGCGCCACAACGCCGAACTCAACGCGACGCCGAATGTGCGCGTGTTGGGGAGTGTGGGCTTGAGCGATGCGCCACCCGGCCCCTACGATTTGATCGTCTCAAATATTCCGGCTAAAATCGGCGATTACGCAATTGAACATGAATTTGTGCTTGCACCGTTGCGCCAGTTGCGTCCCGGCGGCGAGTATTGGTTTGTGGTGGTGAGTGGTTTGAACCATCTCATTCCGCGGCTGGGGCCGCGCCACAATCTGCGCCTGAAAGAGGTGAAGAAGCGTGCCGGCCATTCGGTGTACCGGATTGTGGCGCCGGCGTCTACTACCGGAGGGTTATGATCTACGCTGATCCGCAACAGGCCGCCGGCCCGATCCGCGATGCGCTGGCTGGCGCGCAGCGTATTTTGCTCCTCAGTCACGTTAATCCTGATGGTGACGCGATCGGTTCGTTGCTGGGCACGATGCATGTCTTGCGCGCGTTGGGCAAAGAGACCATCGCTTTAGCGTCGTCGCCGCCGCTTAACTATTGCGCCGTGTTGCCCGGTTATGATGCGCTGCGCGTCTATCACTCAGGCGAGGACCTGCCAGAGTGCGATTTGATCTGGATGGTTGATGTCGCCCATCTGTCACGCGCTGGCGCAATCTATGATGAACATCAGGCAGTGTTGACGTCCCGTCCACTAATTATTGTCGATCATCATGCAACCAACGATGGCGGTGGAACAGTCAGCCTGATTCGCGCGCAAGAGCCTTCGTGTGCCGAGGTGCTGGTCGATCTGTTTGCGGCACTGGCATGGCCGCTCTCACCTGACGCGGCAACGTGTCTGTTTTTGGGTATGATGACCGATACCCAAAGTTTTCAGACCCCGAACGTCAACCCGGCAACGCTGCGCCGCGCAGCGATGTTGCTTGAGGCTGGGGCCGATAAGCAGCGGGTGATTGATGCGGTCTTTTTCTCGATCCCGCCGGCGACCTTGCGCTTGACTGGCATGGCGATGGCCCATTTGCAGCAGGAAGATGGCATCTTCTGGACAGTGGTGACACAGGAGATGTTGCGCGCCGCTGGCGCCGAGGAGCAGGCGACTGATGATACCGTGAGCCGGTTGCAGCGGGTGGCTGGTATGCGCGCGTGTGTTCTCTTCCGTGAGCGCCCTGACGGTACGGTCAAGGTGAGTTTACGTTCGGTGCCCGGCGTTGATGTAGCTGCGGTTGCTCGGATATGGGGTGGTGGTGGCCACCGGCAAGCGGCAGGGGCGACGTTGCAGATGAGGCTAGACGCAGCAGTGGCAGCGGTGTTGCCAGCGTTACGACAAGCGGTAGAGCGACAGAATCATGGCTGAGCTGATTGGATTTTTGGCGGTTGATAAGCCAATTGGTCTGACCTCACACGACGTAGTGGCACGGGTACGCCGGTTGGTGGGGCGGACGGTGAAGGTAGGCCATGCCGGGACGCTCGATCCGGCAGCTACGGGGGTGTTACCGGTGGCTTTAGGCAGCGCCACCCGCTTGATCGATCAACTGGTAGAGGCGCGTAAAGGCTATGTGGGAGTGGTGCGGCTGGGAGTGCAGACTACCACCGATGACGCCGAGGGCGAGACACTCGCGACCAAACCGGTACCAGCATTGACAACGAGTGAGCTTGACGCAGTGCTCGACCGGTTTCGTGGTGACATTCTGCAACAGCCGCCGGTCTTTTCTGCCCTCCATATCGATGGTCAACGGGCCTACGCCCTAGCTCGCTCCGGCAACGACGTTACCCTCGCGCCGCGCCGGGTGCAGATCGACCGGCTCGAGTTGCTGGCGTGGACGCCGCCCGATCTGACGATTGCAGTTGAGTGCGGCAAAGGCGTCTACATTCGCGCGCTGGCCCGCGATATTGGCGCTACGTTGGGTTGTGGCGCGCATCTGGCTGCCTTGCAACGCACCTTCGTCGGCCCATTTCGGCTCGAACGGGCCGTACCGCTCGCCACACTGACCGACCGTTCAGTGGTGATCCAGCACCTGTTACCGCCAGAAACGGTCGTCCTCGATTGGCCAATCCTTCAGCTCAATGAAGCCGATGCCCGCCGAGTGCGGCATGGTATAGCGATACCGGCGCACGATGGTACTGAACACTGCGCTCGCGCCCACGATCCCGCTGGCCGTCTGATTGCCTTGCTCCGGCGTAATGGTGCGCGTTGGCAGCCGGTGAAGGTGTTTGCAGGGGAATAGGAAGCAGGGGTTGGGGAGTGGCGGCGGTTCGACTACGGCAATATAGAACGGGATGCAACTACAGTGTGCGGCAGTGGAACTGCCGCATTTCTGCTATTATCAATAAGCTTATTAATGGCCATATCTTTGAAACCCTACTCAACCCATGAACGAAACCCTTCGCCTCTACTACGATAACCCATACCTTACCGAGTTTACTGCGCAGGTCATTGCGGTCGCTAAACGCAATAGCCATCCGGCGCTGGCGCTCGATCGCAGCGCATTTTACCCAGAAGGGGGTGGTCAGCCGGCTGACCGAGGTTGGTTATCCGCCACCACTGTACCGCATCGTTGGGAAGTGGTTGATGTGCAGAGCGACAATGGCACAGTCTGGCATCTGCTCGCGGCGAGCGATAGCTGGCCAGAAGGAGGTATGGCCGTTACCGGTCAGATCGATTGGGAACGCCGGTTTGATCACATGCAGCAGCATTGCGGCCAGCACATCTTAACCGCTGCCTTCATCGCCACTTGCAATGCGCCAACGGTTTCGTTTCACCTCAGTGAACGCAGTGTGACCATTGATCTAGCGGTGAACGAGCTTAGCGAAGCGCAGGTGCGCGCGGCTGAAGCATGGGCGAATACGGCGGTCTGGCGGAATTTGCCAGTGCAGGCTCGGTTTGTGTCGCCAGACGAACTCGATCGTATCCCGTTACGCAAGCCGCCGGCAGTCAGCAACAATGTGCGGGTGGTCAGCATCGGCGACATTGACCATTCGGCGTGCGGTGGCACCCACCCAGCACGCAGCGGTGAAGTGGGTGCAATTGCAGTGTTGGGGTGGTCGCGGCAGCGCGGTATGATTCGGGTTGAGTTTGTCTGCGGCAGGCGAGTGATTGCAGCGCTGCACGAACGTGATGCGGCGACCCGAGCCGCGGCGGCAACGCTGAGTGTAGGATGGGCCGAGTTGCCGACTGCGGTGTCTCGCTTGCAAGAGACGCAGCAGGCCCTGCAACGCGAACTGGCGCAAACTCAACGCGAGCTCGATGCGCTGCGCGCGGCACAATGGTACGCGCAGACACCGGAGAGCAATGGTCGGCGCATTGTGACGGCTACGCTGCCCACGGCCACCATTGAACGGCTGCGCACCATTGCCAACTTCATCGCTGAGCTGCCCGGTGGCATTGCGATCATCGCTGGCGGTGAAGAGCGGGTGCAGGTGGTCGTGGCCTGCCATCCTGACACTGCTGTTGATGCACGCGATGTACTGGCGGCAGGGATGGTTGTATTGGGTGGGCGTGGTGGTGGTCAGGCCCGTTTGGCTCAAGGCGGCGGCGGGCAACCGGCGGCATTGGCGGCAGCGATAGCGGCGATGCGTGAACGGGCTAGTCACGGGTAGAGAGGGAGGGTTGATACAAGGCGCTGTGGGTTCGTGCAATGACGGCTATCCATACCACGCAATCATGTAGACACGCAATCATGTAGAGACGTTGCACTGCAACGTCTCTACGTATACCGTGTAATGACATATCCCCCCGTCGCCGTCGCCGTCGCCCTCCCCCCTCGTGGGGGAGGGCCCACGCGACCACTGCATCACCCAACGCCGTCCGTAGTCCGTCGCCCTCCCCCCTCCCCCCTCGTGGGGGAGGGGCTGGGGGTGGGGGGTATCCCCCCGTATCCGTCGCCCTCCCCCCGTATCCGGTATCTGTAGTATCTGTAGCCCTCCCCCCTTGTGGGGGAGGGCCCCCCTTGTGGGGGAGGGCCCCCCTTGTGGGGGAGGGCCCCCCTTGTGGGGGAGGGCCCCC
>NZ_CALFBQ010000023.1 GCF_937951745.1 uncultured Chloroflexus sp. | reverse complement strand
TCCGTATGAGGATCGCACTGGCCAGCACATGCACTCCGGCCAAGGGTTTTGGCAACCGCTCCTCATCGCGTGCCAACCGGCGAACGCGCGCCATTCATGGACGAGCGCGGTACGCTGGGCCTGTCGAAGCGTCGTAACGACCTCGGCCTTCAGTAGAGACGGTGCATTGCACCGTCTCCCAGTAGAGACGGTGAGCCACGGCGGCAGATCGGTGGGCAGCATGCGCGTTGGAGCGACGTTGTATTGCAACGTCGCTACGCCCGTGCGGACGCTCCAACGCCATCCATTCACAACCTCACGCAGCGAGTGGTCGCGCTGTGGGGCGTCTTTAGGCATGAAGGTCAGGTAGAGAGCGATGAAGGCTCACATCGCGTGGATAGGGTTGGTGTGTCATGCTGAACGCATCCCACGTTGATCTCCGAAATGCATAACAGGCTCTAGCCTTTGATCACGATTGACAAATCCCCGATTCAGGCGTATAGTAGTGAAGCCTATTAGGCACCGGTGGGATACGATGAGGAACGGAACCGCTATGGATAGTAGTTATTCTCGTCAGCGGCAATGTGTGGTGATAACAATCAACGCATACACCGGCCTCATCGGTATGTTGCGCCGGCATGAATAGGCTTGCAGCCTAATCATTGCAACGCACCCCGGTGAGGTCTTACCCGCCGGGGTTTTCTGTGTTTGCGTTGCGGTTGTCGCCCCTTTGCCGCTGTCAAGATGCGCAGGGGGTGACAATGACCACATTCCCAACTCCTCGCTTCGATGAGGTACAGGCACTCATTGCTGAACAGCGCTGGCTCGATCTGCGCGAGCAACTCTCACGCTGGCCAGCGCCTGAGATCGCCGATCTGCTGCTCGAACTCTCCGCCGCTGAGCGAATGCTCGTCTTCCGCGTGCTGCCACGTTCATTGGCAGGCGAAGTCTTTTCCTACCTCGAACATGATGATCAATACGAACTACTGACCAGTCTGAGTTTGGATGAGACGCGCTTGCTGCTTGCCAACCTCAGCCCCGACGACCGTACCCAATTGTTTGAAGAGCTACCCGGGCAGGTCACACAAAAGCTACTCAACCTGCTCAGCCCCGAAGATCTGCGTGAGGCGCGACAATTGCTCGGCTATCCCGAAGAGAGCGTCGGTCGCTTAATGACACCGGATTATGTCGCCGTGCGGCCGAATTGGACGATTGCGCGCGCACTTGAGCATATTCGGTTACGCGGCCGCGATAGCGAAACGATTGACATCATTTACGTCACCGATGAGCAATGGCGACTGCTCGATGCGATTGAATTGCATCGCTTTATTCTTGCCGAGCCAACCCAGACCGTGCGGAGCCTCATGGACGAGAGCTACGTTGCATTGTCAGCATTCGATGACCGCGAGCGGGCAGTGGAAGCGTTGCGACGCTACAGCTTACCAGCGTTACCAGTGGTCGATTCTGATGGGGTGTTGGTAGGGATTGTCACCTTCGATGACTTGATCGATGTTGCCGAGGAAGAAGTAACTGAAGACTTCCACCGCAGTGCGGCAGTCGAGCCGCTCCGCGGCAATTATCTTGAGATACCGGTCATTGAGTTGGTTCAGAAACGAGTACCGTGGCTGGTGGGATTGGTCTTCGTGAACGTCTTTTCAGGGGCAGTGATCGCAGCATACGAAGAGACTATTGCTGCTGTGATTGCACTTGTCTTCTTTTTACCGTTGTTGATAGACAGTGCCGGCAATGCCGGTTCACAGTCAGCAACGTTGACCGTGCGCGCATTTGCAACCGGCGACATTGAGGCGGGTGACTGGTGGCGTTTGCTGACGAAAGAGTTGCTGGTGGCAGTACTGTTAGGCGGTGCAATGGCAATTGCGGTTGGGTTATTGGGCGTAATCCGGGTCGGCTGGGAAGTAGCCGGAATTGTCTCGTTGACGATGTTGGTAGTAGTTCTGATGGGAAGCTTGGTCGGTCTGTCGCTGCCTTTCATATTGAGGCGGTTAGGGTTTGATCCGGCTGCGGCTAGCGGCCCACTAGTCACTTCGTTGGCAGATATTGGTGGTGTACTGATCTATTTTTCTATTGCGACATGGCTGTTGGGTCTATGACAAGCGGCAGAGATACCCAAACGCTAAAGTTTAGAGGTAGCGAGGTCGCTTGAGCAGGGCACGTGAAAACCATGCATTGCGAAGTTTTCTTGATCTGAAGTGAGCGGTATCTGACCATGTTCAAACCACGAACCTTTACGCCCGCGCCGCCGGCCCAATCGATCTTAACGCGAGCCGATGTTTGGTTGCTGCTAGTGCTGGTCGGGTTGTTGGCGTTGGTGATTGGCGCAGCCGAAAGCGCGCCAGAGACGGTGCAGGGGCCGGAGATCGACCTCTCGCTAAGCGCGTTGCCGTTTTACTCTTTGCGTTCGGTAGGACGGATGGCCTTGGCCTATGCGCTGTCGTTTTTGTTTACGATGATCTACGGCTACATCGCGGCCTACAATGGGCGGGCCGAGCGGGTGCTGATCCCGCTACTCGATGTCTTGCAGAGCGTACCAATCCTGTCATTTCTGCCGGTAGTCTTGCTCAGCCTAAGTACGGTGCTACCGGAAACGCTAGCAGTAGAATTAACTGCCGTGGTGCTCATCTTCACCAGCCAAGTCTGGAATATGACCTTTGCGTGGTACCAGTCACTCACCACCATCCCGCGTGAGCTACGGGAAGCGAGCAGTATCTTTCGCTTCTCGCGCTGGCAACGGTTTACCACGCTCGAATTTCCCTTCGGCGCACTGGCACTCGTCTGGAATAGTATGATGAGTTGGGCCGGCGGTTGGTTTTTCCTCATGGCTGCCGAGATCTTTACGCTGGGTGATCGCGATTTCCGCCTGCCGGGGTTGGGCGCGTTTTTGCAAACCGCCGCTAACGCCGGTGATCTGGCTGCGATTGGGTGGGGCATCTTGACGCTGGTGGCAGTAATTGTCATCCTTGACCAGTTTGTTTGGCGACCGCTGCTGGCGTGGGCCAGCCAGTTCCGGTTGGAAATGATCGAACGGGATGACGAAGAGTCACAGTCATGGTTCTACGATTTGATCCGGCAGTCGGTGGTAGCTAGCTGGGTAAGCAGCTTGGCGGGAGCCATCGATCGGTTGATTATGCGCCGGCTGAGCCGGCGGCCAGCGCCCGATCCCTACCTCAGCGTCTCGATCCGGCGTTCGTGGTGGGAATGGGTGCTAGTAGCGGTTAGTGTGGTCTTAGTTGGCTGGGGTGGCTGGGTTGGAAGCAACTTACTGCTGAGTGTGCCGCTAGCGCAATGGGGCGAAATTGGGCTGAGCGTGGGCGCAACGATGGTGCGAGTAGCGACAGCGATGGCCATTGCCCTGCTCTGGACGGTACCGGTAGGAGTGTTCATCGGCACGCGCCCGCGGGCGGCGGCAATCTTGCAGCCAATCGTGCAAATCGCCGCGTCGGTGCCGGCGACGGCTCTCTTTCCAGTGTTGGTGTTAGTCTTTCTTGCGCTGCCCGGCGGGCTGAATCTTGCTGCGGTCGTCTTGATGATGCTGGGTACACAATGGTACGTTCTTTTCAATGTCATTGCCGGTGCGGCGGCAATTCCACAAGATTTACGCTTTACGAGTGATCTGCTGCAACTCCACGGTTGGGAACGGTGGCGCACGCTGATTTTGCCCGGTCTGTTTCCCTATCTCATCACCGGTCTAATCACAGCCAGCGGCGGGGCGTGGAATGCCAGCATTGTGGCCGAGTACGTGGTCTTTAACCAGCAGACCTACCAGACGATCGGGATTGGGGCGCAGATTGCGGCAGCGACGGCGAATGGTGATTTTGCCGGCCTGTTTGCCGCGACTTTGGCGATGATCATCGTGGTGGTCGCGATCAACCGGCTGGTTTGGCGGCGGCTGTACCGGCTAGCCGAGACAAAGTATCGCATGGAGTAATTGATAGTTAGGGAGCAACCGTATGCTGCAGGCACAGCCAAAACCGCTGGTGGAATTGATGGGGGTATCGCAACGCTACGGGCGGGGCGAGCGCCAGTTTACCGCTATTCAGGATATTAACCTGACGATTGCCGAAGGCGAATTTATGGCCCTGCTCGGCCCGTCGGGTTGCGGCAAGAGCACGCTCTTGCGGATCATCACCGGTCTCAACCGGCCCAGCGAGGGGTTGGTGCGCTATCGGGGCAAGGCGCTAGAGGGAGTGAATCCGTATGCGACAATCGTCTTCCAGACCTTTGCCCTCTTTCCATGGCTGACGGTGGAGGAAAATGTCGCGGTGGCGTTAAAAGCGCGGGGGGCCTCTGAAGCGGAAGCGCACCGGCGGGCGGTGGAATTGATCGATCTAGTCGGCCTTGACGGTTTCGAGCAAGCCTACCCGCGCGAGCTGTCCGGTGGGATGCGGCAAAAGGTTGGCATCGCGCGCGCGTTGGCGGTTGACCCAGAGCTGCTCTGTCTTGACGAGCCGTTTAGCGCGCTCGATGTGCTGAGCGCCGAGACGCTGCGCGGCGAAGTGCTGGAATTGTGGACGGGCGGCAGCTTGAAGATTCGGGCGGTGTTGATGGTCAGCCACAACATCGAAGAGGCGGTCTTTATGGCTGACCGAATTGTGGTGATGGACAAAAATCCGGGCCGGATTGTGGCCGAAGTGCCGGTGAACTTGCCCCACCCGCGTGATCGCAAATCCGATGCGTTTGCCGCCTTGGTGGCGCGGGTATACGCGGTGCTGGCCGGGCAAACCCAATCCGAAGCGATTGAGTACGGCACCGAGCCGGGCCAAAACGGGCAAACGCGCTTGCTGCCAGCGGCATCGGTAACAGCGCTGGCCGGTCTGCTCGAACAGGCCAATGCAACCGACGACGAGCGCGATCCGCTGGCGAAACTGCAAGATGAACTAGGCTTAGACCTCGACCAGATGCTACCGCTGATCGAGGCTGCCGAGCTGCTCGGTTTTGCACGGGTTGAGAGCGGCAATCTGATCCTGACGCCGTTGGGGGAAGCGTTTGCCGAAGCCAGCATCCAAACCCGCAAAGAGATTTTTGCTTCACGGTTGCGGCGGTTACCCTTCTTCCGCTGGATGCTGCGCATGATCGCCGCCGCTGACAATCAATCGTTGCGTTGGGAGGTCTTGCTCACTGCACTTGAACCGGAATTTCCGTCCGAGGTGGCCGAACGGCAACTCGACATTGCGCTGGAATGGGGGCGCTACGCTGAGCTATTTGCATATGATGACGCCGAAGGAAGATTCTTCCTTGAAACGCCGGCAGTCACAGAAAAGTAAGCTTACTCCACCCCCAGCCGTCCAATCTGCACGTGCAACACGCGCCGGTCGGTCAGGCGGGGGTCTTCGTTAGCCGGGATCCACGCTGGGCCGGTGATTCTGAGCAACAGCGCGCCGCTGGCGACAGGCGGCACTTGGGCCGGATCGATGGTAATGCGGACGATGGATGGGTCTTGGCCAACCTGATGGCATCCTAATGCGACGATAGGCGCGCTGGTAGTTGGCCACAACGTGTCTTCAGCCTGCGCGCCAACGCAGAGCGTCGCCTCGCCGAGGTGGGCGGGGCGCAAGCCGCCGGCCACTTCGATGGTCACCGTCTGTTTGGTCGCGCCTGCCGGCCAAGGTAAGCGGATAACCGCCTCGCCGTTACTCCAACTGTACTGCCAACCATCCTTACTCTGTTCGGGCCGGTAGAAACCACTAACCTGCGCAGCGAACGAGGTTGGCGTGAGCGGCGGCGCTGCGGCATCAACCGTCGGCGACGCGACCGGATCGAGCCGGTAGATGGTGAACGGTAGAATCAGGCGTGCAACATTCTGCGGCTTCTGGTCGGTCAGTTGCTCGAACTCGGCTAGATCGAGCGTCACCTCATCAATGAAGGTCAGCCGGAAGCCGGGTAAAGCGAGATTGGCACCGCTCGCGCTCAACATCAGATAAACGGTGCGTCCGGCGGCTTGCCAGTACTTCACCTGTTCGGCGAGCAGCGCAGCGTAAGGCGCAGTGGAAACACTCTTGACCGTAAATGCATCAATGTGGTGGGCAAAGCGCAACGGCGTTGACACTAAGTCAGGAATATCGCGTGAATCGCTGTAGATCGGCGCACCGCCGCGCAACAGCACAATATCGCGTTCGGGAGTGAAGCGTTTGGCAATCGTTTCGACTTGTGCCAACGCGCCGGCGTACTCAGTATGGGCAAAGTAGTAGCGTCCCGTCCAACCGAGGAAGAGCAGCAGCAGCCCGGCGAGACCAGCCGCCAACCCTTGCCGCCAGCGCGCGGCCAGCGGGCGGAATTGCCACGCGCCGGCTAAAGCGGCGAGCGCATACGCCGCGCTTAAGGCAAAGATCGGGTAAGCGATCGGCACAAACCGGCGCAGAATATAAATGTAGGTTTGCTCGGAAGTACCGTAGGTCTGGCGGAGATAAAAGAAACTGCCGAGAAAGCCAACCGCAAGCATCAACCAACTCGCTGCGGTCAGGCCGCGCCGCCACCAGAGGGCGAACCCGATCACCGCCAACACCACGCCGAGCGGCGACAGATACCATCCCACCCGCACCAAGCCGGCCAGTGGAATCAGCTCTTTTGGTTGGACGGGGGCCGGATCGCTGGTGAAAGTGCTAGGGTCGGCCAGCATCCGCTGCCACCAACTCATGCCGCGATATTCCTGATAGTAGAGCACAAGCGGTAAGCGGATCGGTGCACCGACATAACCTTGAATACGCAGCCAGTTGAGGGTCTGGTTTGAGAACGGCCCCTGCCATGGGCCGCGTGTGGCGGCCAGCTCGGCGCGCAGGGCGGCGGTCGCGGCGAGATCAGGCTCAGCTTCCCAAGGCCGGCCAGTCAAGACCACACCGGCTTGCAAGCGCGCCTCGGTAGGCGTCATCACACCGCTACGCACATCGCCGGCGACCAGCGCCGGATCGCGGGTAAGTGGGTCATTCCAGCCGCCGCGAGTATTAAAGAGCAGATCGGCATCAATAATCTGCGGGCGCACGAAATAGGCCCAACCGGCCAAGAGCAACAAACCGAGCGCGATTACGTTCTGCCAGCGTTGCCGGCGGGAAACCAACCAGTGTTCGAGCTGCAATACCCAGCCACTGCGGCGGAGCAGAATCAAGCCGGTGATCGCAGTCGCCACCAGCGCCAGCTCGATCCAGATCCGCCACGGATCGGCGAGCGAGCTAAACCGCGAGGTAAAGTACGACTCACGCACGGCGGGGGTGAGGAAAGGCAGCGCGATCAATGAGGTCAGGGCGAAATCTTGAAAGCGAGCAAAGCCGGTATCGAAGAAATAGGCGCGAGCAATGAAGGTAATGTGCAGAGCGGCATGGATCAGCATCGCCAGCATACCCAGCGCCAACGCAGTTTGCGTGCGTTGCCAACGGCGGCTCAGCCAGCAATAGCCGAGGTAGAGCATTGCCGGGGCAAGCAGAAAGAAATCGATCCGGGCCAACGCCACCTGTCCAAACGCAATCCCAGCCAGCAGCGCATACGCCACTCGCGCACGGAATGGCACATTGCGGTCGTTGAACTTTGCAAACAAATACAGCCCGCCCCACGTCAGAAACTGGGCCGTGGTTTCGGCGGTCGAATAGCGGGAAAACCAGACCTGCACCGCATTAAGACCGAGCAGAACCATTCCCAGCCAACCGACCCATGGCCCGGCGAGGCGGCGCCCGATCATGCCTACGCTCCACACGCCGAGCAAGCCGAGCAAACCGGTAGCAAAGAGACCGAACAGTGGACCGCCGGCAGCGGTAAGCAACCCGATCCACGCCGGAAAGAGGTGAAAACCCTGCGGCACAATCCGACCTTGGGCCAGCTCGCCTTCGTTAATCAAAAAACCGGCGGCGCGCAGGCGAGTGGCGATATAGCGATCGCGGGCTTGAGCGATCATAACATTGCTAATCGCCTGTTCCGCTGGCTCGCGGATAGCCGGATCGCTGCTCTGTGCCGCTTGGCCTAGCTCGGCGACGACAGCATCGTGTTGAACGATGCTGCCGGTGCGAGCTATGGCAAACCCTGTAACTGCGTAGACGCCGGCGTCGCGTACCCCCAGAATAACTTCAAAGGGTCGGGCAACCAATAGCGCTAGCCCCAACAGTGTTACGAACCATACCCAGTAGCCGCGCACGGCAGGGCGCGGAACGGCAGGGCGCAGCGTGGAATGCCGTCGCCCCAGCCAGATCAA
The DNA here is from genome assembly GCF_937951745.1 of uncultured Chloroflexus sp. Lineage (GTDB taxonomy): Bacteria > Chloroflexota > Chloroflexia > Chloroflexales > Chloroflexaceae > Chloroflexus. The sequence goes on along the minus strand of NZ_CALFBQ010000023.1, from coordinate 3,026 downwards.
GCCGGCGCTCACCGCCAGCGTGATGCCTAGGTGGAGCCAGAGTGAAAAGATGCCGAAACCGGCCAACACCAATGCTAGCCAGCCACTCCAGAGCGCGCCGATCAAGCAGTGCTCGAAATGGCGTTCAAGGCCATCGTTGGCGTCAAGTTGCGGGATCGCTCGCGCCAGTGCCCATCCCGGCGCATAGATAATAATTGGTAAAAGTAGAATACCGACAATAATCTGTGCCATGCTCGTTTCCGGCGATCGATGCCGCGCGTGATTATAGCATAGCCTTTGCATGGTACAATGCGGCGACGGCGAAAACGTCATTCAGCCAAGTGGATATACATAACGATGGCTTCTTCTCTCATCAAGCGAATAAATCTGCGAGTAGCCGCTGGCAGCCAAGCGCGCCGGTTGCCCGGTGTGACGATCCCGGCGCTCTGGTTGGCGATGATCACAGTTGTGACCTTAGTTGCCGGGTACGCAGTCCGGCCAGTAGTGACCGTTGATATTGGCGAAAACCGCGATGGCGCTTTTCTAGTGAACTTCAACGCGCGCGAGATCGATGCCGCTGGTGCGTATGAGCGCTTCGAGTGGCCGGCAGGCGCTGCTACTGCAACGGTTCCCGGCGGGCGCAACGGGGTTTGGTTGGCGCGGATCATTGCCCGTCCGGAAGCTGATCCGATCATTCTGCAACGCGAGTCGGCGGCGGCGGTGAATGGCGTGCGTTTAGAGATGCCGCGCCGCAGCGGGACAGAGATGTTGGTTAAAATCCCGGCTCAGATCGCTGCTGCGCCGACGCTCACTTTCGAGCTGGTATCGCCGTTGGTCGGTGGCGAAGCACCGCCGTCGGGCGTGCCACTAGCGGTTGAGTTGGCACCGGCCCGTACTTACCGTTGGAGCACTGATGAGAGCCAGATTGTCTTCCCACGTTTGGGGCAGGGCAACTGGATTGTGCGACTTGATGCGGTGGTCGCCCATCCCGACGGTTCGCCGGTCAATGCGCGGCTCAGCGCCAACGGCGTTGAGCTAGCGCGGTTGCCGGAACAAGCGCGGTTGCGGCGCATCCAGCTTCTCATTCCAGCAGCGGTGATGAATGGAGGCGATCTGAATCTGACCCTGCAAGCCGATCCGTTCCGCGATCCGCGCCCTTTGGGTATGCTAGTGGCCGATGTCTCGGTTGGGCCGGCAGCCAGTCCCATGCTGGCAACGTTTGCGCCACCAGTGGCACTGGGGCTTGGGCTGTTTATCGTACTGGGGATGTTTGCTTGTCTGGCGTTGCTCACGGTTGATATCAAGCGGCGCTGGTATCTCGATGCTACTGGCTGGGCGGCGGTGGGTTTGACGCTGGCGATCATAGCGGCTGGTTGGGCGATCGTCGTCTACCGTTTCCCCAGCGGGCAGATGATCGACCGGTTGGCGGCGGTGACCTTGCTCAGCCTGCTGGTGACGGTTGCGATGCGCCCGCTCACCCGCTGGCTGCTGGGCCAGACCGGCGCTCGCGTGCCGTCTGAGTTCACGGCGGCGCTCCTGATCGTCTTTCTGGTTGGGTTCTGGCTCAAGGCGATTGGCATGCTCTACCCCTACTACGTTGGGATCGACGTTTTTTGGCACATGGATAAGGCGCGGCGCATTATCTACGATGGTGCGCTGCCGCTCTACTACAGCGTCAATAGCCCGCTCAACGAGACGACGATGCCGGTAGCGGAGTGGGGGCGTAATCCGCCGGTGATTCCCTATTCACCGTGGTTCCATATTTTAGCGACGAGTTATGCCATCTTTCCATGGCCAATGGAGCTGACGGCTAACTTTGTGAGCCTGCTCATGGATATGTCGCGGGTGGTGCTGATCGCGGCGATTGCGCTTAAGGCGGGTTTCAGCCAGCGGGTGGCGCTGTTGGCAGCAGTGACATACGCCGTCCTGCCGGTGACCTATTTGCTGCATATCTGGGGCAATGTGCCGACCGCTGCCGGCTTGTGGCTCAATCTGCTAGTGCAGACGACCATCTTGCTGGCGTGGGATCGGCTGGGTGAGTGGCAGATCCAGCTCTGGGTTGTGCCGCTGTTCGTGTTAGCCTTCCTTGTCTACACCGTTACCGGTGTCTTTACCGGCGTGTTTTTGGTTATCTTGACCGTCCTGATCTGGGTGAATGCTCGGCGCGGGCCGGAGTGGCGCGAGCTGCTGCGGGGCCTCAAACCGCTATGGGTAGCGGCGGGGGCGGCAATCGGCTTGGCGATCGCTATCTACTATGGCCAGTATTTCCAACCGATTGTGGAACGGACTATTCCCTATATGATGACCGTCTTCACTCGCGGGCCAGAGACGGTTGGTGTCTCGCGACCGCCCTTCCACGAATATCTATGGTCGTTTGTACCACACCTTGGCTATCACATTTGGCCGAACCATTATCTCTACTACGGCTTGGCCATCCCGTTGATCTTCTTCATTCCGGGGTACTGGGCGATGCGGACGAAACCCCTGCTCTGGCTGGTGATTTCGGCGTGGGGGACGGTAGCGCTGCTGTTTTTATTAGCCGGCTACCGGATTTCGATGGTCGATAAGCAACTGTTCTACCTCATTCCGGTAATCTGTCTTGCATGGGCGATTATGGCTGACCGGCTGTGGGAACGGTGGGCGGGCCGAGTTTTCGTGCTGGCGACGCTGGCGTTGTCGCTCGGTAGTGCGCTGTGGTTGTGGGTGTATCGGATCAGCATTTCGCCAGTACAGGGGAATTGAGGAAGGGGCGAAAGGTGAATGCTCTCACAAGAGGGGGAAGGGTTCTCTCATCCCCCCTCACCCCCCTGCCCCCGCTCCCACGAGGGGAGGGTTCCCCTCACCCCCCTGCCCCCTCTCCCACAAGGGGAGGGGGGGGAAGGGTCCCCGCTCCCACGAGGGGAGGGTTCCCCTCACCCCCCTGCCCCCTCTCCCACAAGGGGAGGGGGGGAAGGGTCCCCGCTCCCACGAGGGGAGGGTTCCCCTCACCCCCCTGCCCCCTCTCCCACAAGGGGAGGGGGGGAAGGGTCCCCGCTCCCACGAGGGGA
>NZ_CALFBQ010000022.1 GCF_937951745.1 uncultured Chloroflexus sp. | reverse complement strand
GGGCGGAATGAATTCCGCCCCTCGCAAACGTCTGGGCGCGGGAGATATCCCCTCACCCCTAGCCCCTCCCCCACGAGGGGGGGAGGGGGATGGGTAATCGTAGCCGACGGAACGGCCCCTACACCACCCTCTCCCACAGGGGGGGAGGGGGATGGTTACCTGTAGGGCGGAATGAATTCCGCCCCTCGCAATCCGCTGAGAGGGGTGGGGGATCCTCACCCTCGGCCCGACAGGCCCCCCACCCTCGGCCCGACAGGCCCCCCACCCTCGGCCCCTCCCCCACAGGGGGGGAGGGGGATGGTCACCTGTAGGGCGGAATGAATTCCGCCCCTCGCAAACGTCTGGGCGCGGGAGATATCCCCTCACCCCTAGCCCCTCCCCCACGAGGGGGGGAGGGGTGTTCTTGCTCCCCGCGGGGGAGAGGGGGGAGGGGGAATGGCGTTCTTATTCAGTCGTTGCGCGGGAGCAGATCCCTGAAGCAATCTCCTATGCGAAGGGACAGAGAGTGTATTGTCCTCTCGGTTGCAGGGTAGCAGAGCGGCGTACACGCAAGAAGCATCCATAGCTTATTGACAAATTGCCAATTGACGATCTTTACTACATGCTCTTATGATACCCATAAGCGGCAATGTTCCACACGGTTTTGGGTGGCAACGACTGCACCAAAAGAAGTAGTATGTCTGACAAAACCATCAAGCTTTGGGGCTATTTTGTCATACTGTGTCTGCTAACAATCACACCGACACTCGCGTTTGATCCTACCCTTCAAACCCATGAACTGTTGCTCGATGAAGCACTGACCGTCTACTATGGCAATCTGGCCCGTCGCAACGCTGGTCAACCACCGTTACGTTGGAATCGCCAACTGACCTACGCCTCACGCTGGTTCGCGTGGGATTCGGTCGAAAACCGAGCGACGCCCTATTGTGGGCACCAAGATACTAACGGCCAATGGCCTAGCGATCGTGCGCCACGGTTCGGTTATATTGGGAGTAGCGGTGCTGAAAATGCGTATTGCGGCTACATGCGGCCGCAAGATGCGATCAACGGTTGGCTCAATAGTCCGGGCCATCGCGCGAACTTACTGGCTGCCGGTCATCGTGAGATTGGGCTTGGCTACTACCGTCGGGCTGGCGACGGGCGTGGGTATATCGCACAAATGTTTGGCAATGATGCGGCGTATGCCCCAGTGATCATCGAGCACGAGGCGGTTAACACGCTGAACCCGAGTGTGGCGCTCTATATTCACCAAACCGATGCTCCCGTTGGCTTTTTCGGACGCCGGCCAGCCAGCGAGATGATGGTCGCCGATAATCCTTGTTTTCTCGGCGCCTCGTGGCAACCGTTTGCGCACGAAACCCGCTTCCAATTGCCGCCCGGCGAAGGCTGGCGCACAGTTTATGTCAAAACACGCGACATCTATGGCGCAACAGCGGTTGTCAGCGATACTATCTACCTCGGCGCGAACCTGCCAGTTGCCGAGATAGCGACGACGCTCAGTGACCGCCAGCCGAGCGTTACCCTCTATGGTCTTTACCATCCTACCCTGCCGCACGTGCAATTGAGTCTGGGATGGCTCGTTGATGAGACCTATGGAACGTTCCAACTGCTCTGGGGTATAGGCGAACGAGTCGCCGATCCGGCAGCGTGGGGCGGCGGTGCGTTTCGCTTAGGATTGACCAGTGGTGAGACCTCAGCGTGGGTGTATGATTACAATCCAGTGGTGTTTAAGGATCGGCCACTGGTAGCCTACGTGCGCCTGAAGGTTGCCAACAACAGCTCGACCTCTGAGGTAGCTCGATTCAGCATCAAAGGCGGCGGGGTTGAATACGGCCCGTTACGCCTGCGCGGAATCGATTTCGCCACTGCTGGCCAGTATCAAGAATTCGCCCTCCCGTTCACCTATCACGGCAACGATCCATTCCTCATCTTCCAATTCTGGCGCAGTGGTAACACCGACGTGTTCGTTGACGCTGTGACCATCTTTACGGCACCGCAGCCAATTGCCAATCCACTTACACTCGCCGTTCCCGACGGCAATTATCGCGGCCAAGGGGTTTGGGTACGTTACACCGATGGAACAACCTTTACCCCATTCAGCGAAGGATCAACTATCCCGATTAAGCCGGCCACGGTGAGCATTTTCGCCCAATACGCCGCCGATCCACCTGCTCCGCTCACGGTCAGCTCACCGTGCGTTCGCGCCGATTGGCAGGTGGTACAGAGCGAACCGTGGTTGAGTGGCAGCGCTGAAGATGGTACAATGAGATTACGTATCAACCATACTGGCCTTCCTATTGGTGTCTACGAAGGAGCTATCACCTTCGCTGCTGCCGGTATCACTCCCGGCTTGACCGTTACGGTGCGCTTACAGGTGGTTGAACAACTCTTCACGGTTTATACGCCACTGCTCCAACGGTGAGATATGTTACGACCTTACCTCCTCTTGCTTGCCCTCCTGAGCGCATGTGCCGTTGCCAACACACCGTCCGTCACGTCGTCCACCAAAATCGAGCCGCCCACGGTGCTGAGTGATTTCAGTTTGCCGGCCAGCACCGGCGGCGAGTTGCGCCTCAGCGATTTACGCGGCCAGCCAGTGCTGCTCTATTTTGGCTATACCCGCTGCCCCGATTACTGCCCGATCACGCTGGCCGAATTCCGCCGCGCCCGCGATGAGCTAGGTCCCACCGGTGAACGAGTTCATTTTGTGCTGATCAGCGTCGATCCCACCAACGACACTCCCGACGTGCTGGCCGCTTACCTGCGCGGTTTCGGTGATGGCTTTATCGGCTTACAGGGTAACGATGCCACTCTACGCCGAATCAGCAAAGAATACGGCTTGACTTACCAGCACGGTGGTGGTCACCACCATCACGGCAGCGACGGCGTCAACCACAGCACAGCAAGCTACCTGATCGATCAAAATGGGCGGCTACGGTTCGTTTATCAATATGGAACTGCCGCCAGCGTGTATGTCCAAGACATCCGCGCCCTCTTGAGCGAACAACCATGAACACTCGTTACACGCGCCGATCGGTGCTGGCATTGGGCTTGACCTGCTTGAGCAGTCATCTGACTCGTGCCCAAGAACCAGAAATAAGCACGGTGTATCTGCCATTTATTGCCCACTCGCCACTGCTAGGCACGCTGCTTGGCCCACCGACCGGGACGACTGAAGCGGCGATTGCGTGGCTAGCACCACGTAGCACTGCTTATACCCCCTACGATGTCGAAGTGATTGTGCGCGGGTATGCCGAAACCGGCAACGCAGCCGGGATCGACTGGTTCCTCGCTATCGCTCAATGCGCTCACGAGACCGGCCACTTGACATCGTGGTGGTGTCAACGTCCGCGCCGCAACCCGGCCGGGATTGGCGTCACCGGTGAAACCCGCCCCGGCACACCGGATCAACCGCCCGGCCCTGACTGGGCTTGGGATGAAGCCAACCAAGTGTGGCGAGCCGGTCTTAGTTTTGCTTCATGGGTCGGGGAGTCAATCCCGGCCCACCTTGGTCGGTTGTTGGCCTACGCTTTGCCGGTTGGCGCCGGTACGCCCTACCAACAGCAGTTGATCGACTACGCACTTTCGCGCCGGCCACTGCCCGATCATCTGCGTGGCGTGGCGACGACCATCACCGACCTCAATGGCCGCTGGGCATGGCCGGGTACCGAATATGGTCAGCGCATTCTCGCCTTGGCCGAGCGGATGCGCAACGGTGGTTAGCGGATGGCAACCGTCGTTAATCCGATGCAATGATCGTTCTATTGCATCAGGAAGCGTAGAGTCTACTCTCATCGGTGGCTGAACGTATCCTTGACGAAGGTCGGTTGCGGGTCGTATAATAAGTCTGTGTTAAGAACGGCACAACTCCAGTTAAGGAGGCCGGCTATGAAAACATACGTTACAACACAGGTGAGGTGTGAATAGGGCGGTACAGGCCGATGCCTGTAGCCGCCCTTGATGTTTTCCGGGCAGAGACGAAGGAGGTCTCCCTATGCACTCGGACATGATCGGCAAAATCGAGAAAGCCCGGCGCTATGCCGCCGAACCGGAGCGAATCAAAATCAGTGATCTGCGGGCAACGTTTCATGGCGGCAACAGCGATCATGTGATTTCACTGCACGATGGTCAGTGGGCGTGTGATTGTTCATTCTTCAAGATGTGGGGTACCTGCGCTCACATTATGGCAATGCAGCGGATTCTCCATCCAATGCTAACCGAAGAGGCCCGGTTCGCCGATCTCGCAGTTCCGCAACCAGACCTAAGCTCTTAAAGCACGATGAGACATTAACGCCAAAGCACGGCGTGGCGATACTGACAGCGGGGCGACAATCGCCCCGCTGTCGACTGTTTACGGTATGCTAAACTACGAAGTAGGTATGGTTATCGTATATGATAACTCACAACCGTATAATCGTTGCGCAGCTTGCGCTTGTGCGTAAAAGATTATGCCCCCGTTAATCATCGCTCATCGTGGTGCGTCGGCTGACGCGCCGGAAAATACGTTGGCAGCGTTTGAATTGGCGTATCGCCAGCAGGCTGACATGATCGAACTCGATCTGCAACCAACGGCCGATGGCGAGATTGTGGTTTTTCACGACGATAACACCTCGCGTTGGAATGGTCGTGCCGATCCGGTAGCCCGCCTCACGCTGGCCGAGTTGCGCCGGCTCGATATTCGCGGCGAGCGGGTGCCAACGCTGGCCGAGACGCTCGATTGGGCCCGAAGCGCGGGTATATCGCTCAACCTCGAATTGAAAAAGCCCGGTATGGCGGCGCGCTGTGTGCAGTTGCTCCGTGAATTTAGCATGGTTGATCAGGTGATCGTTTCGTCATTTTTTCCGCAGGCCCTGCGCGAATTGCGCGCGGTTGATCCGGCTATTGCCCGTGGCTATCTGATGGGGATTCGTACCTACCGACCCGACGTGCGCCTGCGCGAATTTTGGCCGTTTGGCGCGTTGCGACAAATTGGCGCGACCGCTTGGCATCCTTACCACGGCTTGCCCGGTCTCGATTGGGTGTTGCCAAAGGTGCGCCGAGCCGGGTATCAGGTCAATGTCTGGACAGTGGACAATCCGGATCGGCTACGCGCGTTGGCTGCATTAGGGGCCAGCGGCTTGATTACCAATACCCCGGCGGCGGCGCGGGCTGCGTTGGCGGGAGTGTTGCCGCAACGCTAAGCCGAAGATGATGGCCATACGCGCCAACACCCTATCTAACCCTCGTTGCAGCCGCGCCTTGGCGATACCACAAAGGATGAGACCGTGAAACAGCGGATCTGGCTGGTTGCGCGGGGGTTCATACCGTTGCTGGCAGTGCTAGCGGCGCTGATCGGCGTACCGGCGCTGCTGGCATGGCTGATCGGCGGCGGCCCGTTCGGCTGGCTACATCTCCTGATCGGGGTTGGGGTTGCCGCCGGTTTGATCATCATTGGCGGCTTAATACTGGGGTGGGCATTAGGTAAGCGCCTCAAAGGGGATTAGGCCCGTCAAGGTGGCGTTCAAACGCGATCAGATGCGGCACCACCGCGCGGCGCAGCTCGACGTATTGGTTGGAAAGCCATTGGCCGATCCCGCGCACATGCGGTATGGGCGCTTTCCGTAGCCAGCGCAGCGTAAAGCGCGCAAGCAAATGCAATCGACGCAGGAGGCGATCACGTCGCCCTAATAGGATGATTGCAATGAAAAAACCGGGCCAGCCGGGGATAATGGGGAAGAGTGAACCAATCAGACCCAGTACGAGGAAGAGTAATCCAAGCACTCGGCGAACAGTGGGGTTAAGGCGGAGAAACCGGATCATTGCGCGCATTCGATCTCCTAATTAAACAATCTATGCTATACGGTTGCCTCTGGTTAGAGGTCGCTATCATTATTGTACTAAAGAATGCATACCGAGTTATAACATAATAAGTTGACATCCTTCTGAATCTTTGCTGATATACTGTCATCTGAGATAGAGGAAAAATCCACCTTCTGCGGAGGTGAAGAGCGATGAGCGAGCAGTCGTGGTGGCAACGATTGGTGTCGGTGATCGAACGCGAGTACGAACGGCGCATTAGACGGGCCAGTTTGCTGGGTGAGTTCAAGCCGGCTGGCGATGACCATCACCATGGTCATGCCGCCGAGCCGGCTCATACCGAACACGTTGAGGAAGACGAGGCGGTGATCGTTAATGTGCCGCGCGGTACCCGGATCGACCGCCCGTAATCGTGGTAGCGGCATAGCGACACTATGCCGCTACAAATTCCCCCGCTTGGCCTGTTCACGCTCGATCGCCTCGAACAAGGCCTTGAAATTCCCCTTGCCAAACCCACGACTCCCTTTGCGCTGAATGATCTCGATAAAGAGTGTAGGCCGGTCTTGCAATGGCTGACTGAAGATTTGCAGCAAATACCCCTCTTCATCCCGATCAACTAGAATCCCGCGCGCTTGCAACTCCTGCCGGCTCTCGTCGATCGTGCCGACCCGCTGCTCAAGGTCATCGTAGTAGGCATCCGGCACCTGAATGAATGGAATACCAGCAGCACGCAGGGCATCAACGGTAGCGCAAATGTCGCCGGTAGCGAGCGCGATATGCTGTACGCCGGGGCCACCGTAATACTCCAGAAACTCCTCGATCTGGCTCTTGCGCCGGCCTTCGGCTGGCTCGTTGATCGGGAACTTGATCCGGCCAGTGCCGTTCTGCATCACCTTCGACATCAAGGCGCTATACTCGGTGCTGATATCGTAATCGTCGAAGTGAACTAACTGGTTAAAGCCGAGAACATCACGGTAGTACTTGACCCAGCGGTTCATTGCCCCTAGCTCAACATTGCCGACAATATGATCAATCGCGGCAATACCGGTTTCTGGAATGGGAACGTGCTCTGTGATCGGCTGGAAGCCGGGCATAAACACTCCACGGTACTCTTCCCGCTCAATGAAGGAATGCACCGTATCGCCATAGGTAGCAATGGTTGCCTTCACCACCCGGCCATATTCGTCAACGCATTCGGTGGGTGGCTGCACCGGAATACCGCCGCGGGCGATCGCAGTTTCGTAGGCGGCGGCGGCATCGCGCACCCGTAGGGCAATGTCTTTGACACCGTCACCGTGATGAGCAATGTGGCGAGCGATGGGATGATCGGGAAGCAGCGGTGCAGTCAACACAAAACGCACATTGCGCCGTGCGAGCACATAGCTGGCCCGATCGCGCACTCCTGTCTCAAGTCCGGCATACGCGACTGGATGCAAGCCGAGCGTGGTGCGGTAGAAGTGAGCTGCCTGCCGGGCATTACTGACATAAAACTCCACATAATCGATACCGAGCAGATCAAGCGGATCGGCTGAGCGCATCTCATTCCTCCTGTGGTTATTTTTCTCACTGTTGGCACAACGCTGTGCCAACCCAGCGCCCTACACTATCTTGCTAACCGCGAACTTCATAAGCATCATACGTTAGCTAGTTGGTTGATCCCATCCCGGTCTCGTTCCTGCGGTCACGGGAGATTGTCGCGCCGCTTACGACACTCACAATGACGGCTAGGATGGGCGATGCAGCCACTCGTGCTTCCACATTAACGTGATGCAAAAGGTTCGGCATCTTCCCATAGCTTCTCGAACGCTCCTTGCAAAAACGCGCCAAAGTTGGGATGGGTCACGCACAAGGCCGTAAAGCTCAACGCGCCAGTGACTGGATCTTGCAGTGACAGCAAAGCCACCCGGCGGTCGTAGAGGTTGACCTTGAGCGGCAAGTTTTCAACCACCCGCGCCTGTTGGCCCCACGTCACGAATTGTTGCACCCACCCGTTCAGTTCAGGATCGGCCAGCGCCGCCCGTTCATAGATCGCACGATAACGCACACCACGCCGGAGCGGTTCGGCAACTTCGGCAAAATTGGCAGCTTGGTCACCGAGCAACGGCAGCTTAAAACAGACACAGACCTCGCGCTCGGCGCTGCGGGCAAGAATGAGAGCGCGCTCAACCACGAGCCGCCGGTCGAGGAGAACATCAACGTAGTCGAGCGGATCGATCTGATCACGGCCGGCGACAAAGATCGGAGCAAGGGTAGCGAGCAAACTCTCCATCCCCTCGGTGAGCGCAGCCTGTTCGTGTTCGAACTGACGTCGGCGAGCGTCGATCAGCGCCGGCAAGGCGATCGCCGGATCAACGGCGAAATAGCAGCGCTGACCGTCGCTATGACGCTCGACTGCCAAACCGCGCGCGCAGAGTGACGCTAACACGTCGTAGATGCGCTGACGCGGCACACCAGCCCGTGTCGCCACCTGTGCCGGCGTAAAGCCGCGATGCTCGAGCAGAGCAAGGTATGTCGCCGCTTCGTAGCGATTTAGCCCCAATGCCATCAGTTGCTCGTGGGTTCCATTCATCATTGATCTATGTCTACTATACCACCACTTATTAGTGGTAACATTATACTCCGTTACAGGATGGTCAGCAAGTCGTGCTATGCTAATGTAGCTGCTCGTTGCGTTCTTATCCAGCGAACGGTAGATCTCGTACCGCCTATGTGGTATTTCACACCGTATGTCTTGCTTCCACTCGCGGCAGTGCTACTAGCACTGTGGGCCATCTTACAGGCTTGGCCGTACCGGCGGTTGCCGGTGGCGCAGGCCTTTCTCGGTATGATGTTCGCCACGATCTGGTGGTCGTTGTGCAATGTGCTCGAATTGACCAACGCCACTGTTGATGGCAAGACCTTCCTGACCAGCATGCAATATGTGAGTGTGGCTGGCGTGCCGGTCTTGTGGTTGCTGTTCGCCCTGCTCTACACCAATCGCGATCATTGGGTCAGCCGGCGGTTGGTGCTTGGCCTAGCTGGATGGCAGGGTGTAATACTGCTGGGAGCATGGACAAATCACTGGCACCGATTGATGTGGCCCTCTGCTGAGTTGGTATACACCGCCAATGGGTTGTGGGTGTTAACCGGCCCCAATGGGCTATTGTGGTACATTGGCGTCGCGAGTGCCTACAGCATGGTACTCATCGGCACCATCTTGATGATCGATCAAGCGCGCCGCAGCCGCGCGCTCTATCGGGCGCAGGCGCTCAGTCTGTTGACCGGCGCACTGTTTCCATGGATAGCCAGTATCCTCTACGTTACCGGATATAGCCCTATTCCCTACATTGATACCACGCCGGTTGCATTTGCTCTGAGCGGAATCGCCTTCACGGTGGCAATGCAGCGCTTCCGCACGCTCGATCTACTGCCGACAGCACGCGAGATACTCGTTGACCAGATGCCTGACGCAATGATCGTGGTTGATATGCATGACCGGATAATTGATCTCAATCCGGCTGCCCAAAAAGTGTTGGGAGTATCGCCAAACCGTATCGGAAGTCCGCTGGCAGATGCAGCGCCGCTATGGTTCCGTGATCAAGTGCGCGATTGCTACGAGGGCCAATTCGAAGTCGTCCAACCCCACCCTGACGGTGATCCAACCTATGATTTACGTTGCACAACCCTGCGTGACCGACGGGGCAGGCCAAGCGGGCGAATCTTCGTGTTACGCGATATTACTCTCTTGAAACAAGCAACACTGGCGTTGCAACAGGCAAAAGAGGCTGCTGAGGCGGCTAATCAGGCTAAGAGTATATTTCTCGCTACCATGAGTCACGAGCTACGCACACCATTGACCGCTATTTTGGGCTACAGCGAGTTTGTGTGCGAAGATTTGCGCAGTCGTGGTCAGCACGATCTTGTCAAAGACCTCGATCGAGTCATTGCTGCCGGACGCCATCTATTGGCGCTGATCAATGACATTCTGGAATTGGCTCGTCTTGAAGCACACTCAGCGCCGATCAATCTCGAATTGTTTCAAGTATCAGACTTGATCGAAGAAGTAGTACGTACAACCCAGAACTTAGCCGAGAAGAATCGGAATGTTCTAACAGTACACATCGAACCAAATTTACCACCGGTTATGGTCGATCCGACCCGCCTACGGCAAATTTTGTTTAATCTGATCGGGAATGCTTGTAAGTTTACCGAGGGTGGGCATGTGCAAGTGCATTGTTATCAGAAAGGACACGATACACTTCAGATTGATATTAGCGACACAGGCATTGGCATTGCCCCTGAGCATTTAGCGAATCTCTTTCAGCCATTTGTGCAAGTTGACAGCAGCACAACTCGTCGTTACGGCGGCGCCGGTTTAGGCCTCGCCATTAGCCAGCGCCTGTGTCGAGCGATGGGTGGCGAGATTATGGTCACGAGCGAACCGCAGCGCGGCTCAACCTTTAGTGTGCTGCTCCCGCTTCAAGCGCAACTCCAACCCACATCATCGTAGTTTCAGCAGGGTTGTGGTACAATAAACAGTCGTAGACTTATTAAAAAAGGCGCTTCTCAGTGCATCTTTTTGTTTACTCGGGTAGGAGCTGTTGTGGAATACCAGCCCGATGTCAGGCGCATTACCGGCGAAGGCGGCGTCATCGCCAGTGTGGCAGCAGAGAGTTTGGCCGCGCAGATCGGTCTGCGTCCCGGCGATACCATCGTTGCGATCGATGGGCAACGGCTGCGTGATGTAATCGATTACCGATTTGCGATTGCTGAAGCCCGTGTCACGCTGCTGGTGCGTGCCGCCGATGGCTGCGAGCGTGAGATTGTGCTCGAAAAAGATCCTGATGATGATCTGGGGATCGAATTTACTGAGCCGCTCTTTGACCGTCTCCGCACGTGCAATAATAAATGCCCGTTTTGTTTCCTCACCCAGATGCCGAAGGGCTTTCGCAAGACTCTCTACCTGAAGGATGACGATTACCGGCTGTCGTTTCTGTACGCCAATTTCGTCACCTTTACCAATCTGACCGAAGCTGACTGGGAGCGGATCGAGCGTCAACGGCTGTCGCCGTTGCATATCAGCGTGCATGCCACCGATCCCTTCTGGCGGGCAATTATGCTGGGCAAGCGCGACGTGCCTGATGTGCGCGAGCAGATTAAGCGGTTGGGACGGGCGGGGATCCGTGTCCATACTCAGATCGTTGCTTGCCCACAGGTAAACGATGGCGAGGTACTACGCCAGAGTATCGAGGATCTGATTGCGCTTCACCCAACCGTTGAGTCAATCGCGGTTGTACCGGTTGGCCTGACCAAATTTCGTTTCGAGGGAAAAGCACCCAAGACCATTCGAGCGGCGATACAGGTACACGAAACGCCAGAATGGATCGATACCAATTGGGAACGGCAACCGCTGTGGGAAGACCCTTCAGCGCCGATCCCGCTGCGCAACGGCAGCCAACCGTTGCACGACCCAGAGCTAGGTTTCTGCTCGCGCCTCGGCGCGGTAACCGATGTGCCGCTACGCTGCTACACGCCGGCTGAGGCGGCAGCGGTGCTTGACCTCATCGAACCATACCAAAGCCGCTGCTACGAGCAGTTTGGCCTCCATCTGGTCTATGCTTCCGACGAGTTTTATCTGCTCGCTGGCCGGCCAGTCCCACCTGCCGAGACCTACGATGATATGCCGCAATATAGCAACGGCGTCGGGATGGTGCGCGATTTTCTCGATAATTGGGCGCGCGCGCGCCGCCGGTTGCCGGCCCAGATTTCTCGCCCCACCACGCTGGCCATCGTCTGCGGGACGCTGGTGGCGCCGATGATGGAACAGGTCGCGGCACGCTTGAACCGGGTTGACCATCTGTCGGTGCAGGTGGTACCGGTGGTCAATCAGTTCTTTGGTGAGACAGTGACGGTTAGCGGCTTGCTCACCGCGCAAGACGTGATCCCGGCGTTGCGCGCTTCCGGTTGTGAGCGGGCATTACTTCCGCGGGTAATGTTCGACTATACTGGTGAACGCACGATCGATGACTACACATTGGGGCGAATCAGTGCCGAAGCTGGGATGCCAGTGGCATTAGCCGGTGAAGCAGACGAACTGGTACGCTATGTGCGGGCATTAACCCGGCATGAGTAGGGGAGGGCGCAATGGCCGATCAGGAATCGCGTTTGCAACGGTACCTTGCGGTAATTCAACGCGCCAATCAGATCGCCGATAGTACCCAACTCGATGATCTGCTCGACCGGTTGCTCGATTTGATCATCGAGATTACCGAGGCTGAAGCCGGAACCCTCTACTTGTACGATGCCGCAACCAATGAGCTGATCTTTAAGGTGGTTAAAGGCAGCCCTGCCGGTACAGCGTTACTCGGCCACCGGCTACCGGCCAACACTGGAATTGCTGGCTATGCCTTGCAGCAGCGCCAGCCGTTCTTCGTGCATGACGTAGCTAATGATCCGCGCTGGAATCGCTCGTTGGGTGAGATGGGCGCGTTGCGCCTGCGTACAATGTTCTGCGTCCCGCTGATGCTACGCGGCGAGCCGGTTGGGGTGGTACAGGTCTTTAATTTGCCGCTTGAGGCGGTAGATGAACAGGAAGAACTGGCCTTAATCGAGTTGCTGACCTCGCGGTTGGTGACGGAAGTCGAGAAAGCGCGACTGCTGGCCGAGGCGCAGCAACGCGAACGCCGGCAACAGGCGCTGGTCGAGATTGTCTCACAATTGACTGCCACCCTCGAACGCGATGAGCTATTGCGCCGAATTATGAATTACGCCTGCGATCTGCTTGAGGTTGAGGCGGCGTCGATCTGGCTGATCGACCACGAGCATAACGATCTCGTGCTGCACATCGCTGGCGGTGAACACAGCGAACGGGTGGAGGCCCTGCGCGTACCGCGTGGGCAAGGCATTATCGGCCACGTCATCGAAACCGGTGAGACGGTGGTGGTCAATGATGTGCATCAAGATCGACGCTTCTATCAAGGTCTCGATCAACGCAGCGGCTTTCAGACTCGCGCTATCTTGTGCGTGCCGCTGCGCTCGCCGCGGATCGTACTGGGTGGCGAACGCGGCGAAGTCGAGGGGATGATTATCGGTGGCGCGCAAGCGCTTAATCCGCGCAATGGCCGGCCTTTCTCGCCCGATGATGTGGCGTTGTTCCAGATGCTAGCCTCACAAGCGGCGACCGTCATCCGTTTAGCCGAACTCTACCGCGAGACCGATAGCCTCTTTACCCGAATTATTGATGCGATTACCGGTGCCATTGATCTGAAAGATCCTTACACCCGCGGCCATAGCCAGCGGGTGAGTGATTTTTCGGTAGCGATTGCCCAAGAGTTGGGCTTGCCGCGCGATCAGATTTATCAATTGCGCGTAGCAAGCAAGTTGCACGATGTCGGCAAAATTCGGGTGCCTGACCAGATCCTCAAGAAGCCGGGCCGGCTCGAAGAGGAGGAGTTTGCTGAGATGCGCCGGCATCCGACCTACGGCATGGAGTTTCTGCGCGATAATGGCCTACTCGATCTCGAACTGCTGCGCCATTCGTGGCCGGCACTGGCTCAGCATCACGAGCGGCTTGATGGGCGAGGGTATCCGCTCGGTTTGAGCGGTGAGTCAATCTCGCTGTTTGGCCGGATTGTCGCCGTGGCCGATGTGTTCGATGCGTTGACCAGCCATCGCCCGTACCGACCACCGATGCCGGTTGAGCAGGTGTTTGCGCTATTGCGCCGAGGTGCCGGCACTGAATTTGACCCGGAATGTGTTGAGGCGTTGATCCGGGTGCGAGCCAAAGGTAAGATTCTGACCCAGGATGAGCGGGAACAGGCGGCAGCGCCACCGGTGATGGAGCAAGACCATGCGCGTACTGTTGATCGATAATTACGACTCGTTTACCTACAATTTGTACCAGTATTTGTGCGAGTTGGGCGCTGACGTCGAGGTAGTGCGCAACGACCAGATTACAGTGGCTGAAGTAGCGGCGCGCCACCCCGACCGGATCGTGATCAGTCCCGGCCCTTGCACACCGGCTGAGGCTGGGATCAGCGTTGATGTGATCCGCGAACTGGGCAGCCAGATTCCAATTTTGGGGGTTTGTCTCGGCCACCAAGCGATCGGCGCGGCTTACGGCGGTGCGGTGGTGCGTGCGCCACTCGTGATGCATGGCAAGCTCTCGCCGATCCATCACAGTGGCCAAGGCGTGTTTGCCGGCCTGCCGTCGCCCTTCCTTGCTACCCGCTACCACTCGCTGATCGTCCGCCGTGAAGATCTGCCGAATGAGCTGGAAGTGACCGCATGGACGGAAGATGGCCTGATTATGGGCCTGCGCCATCGCTCGCAGCCAGTGGAGGGGGTGCAGTTTCACCCCGAGTCGATAATGACCGAGGGCGGCAAGCAGATGTTGGCCAATTTTTTGGCCAGCGTGCCGGTAAGCGTAGAGAGTGGGGAGTAGGGAGTTGGGGGAGATTGGGACGCGGATTGGGTACGGTTTTCGCAATCCGTGTCCTATTTCCTTCAATCAAGTTTGGCAGGCTATGCCATCGGCGGGTGGGCCGGCGGTGCAATGCGATCGATCTCAGCGTACCCGGCCAACGCTTCGGCCCGCGATAGGCCGGCTGCGGCGAGTTCGGCATCGCTACGAGCCAGCAGCCGTTGGTAGAATGAGCGTGCCGTCGCCAACCAGCGCAGCGGCTCGCGGCCTAACAATTCATGCACAATGTCTTCGCTGCGCGCCAGATCACCCTGTCGCTCGCAGAGGGTGAGTAACGCCGCTAGGGTGGGTTCTGGCACAACGTAATCGCGCAGCAACGCTAGCAGGTCTGCGTAAGCCGGAGTATAGTCTGGCAGTGGCTCTGGGACGGCCAACGCGCATTCAATGACGACTTGCAAGGCCAGCAAAGCGCGAGCGGCTGCAGCATCTGCCTCCCCATCATCGCTGAGCAGGCGCGCTTCGGTGGTAAGTAACGCGGCCAGATACGCTCCTTCGCTCCACCAATCGTCACCGTGAGTATGAAATCGCAACAGCGCCAAAAGTTGGCGGTCACTCAGCGCCGCCACCTGATCGCTGCCGACACCTAGCCGGTCGCGGTACGCATTATCAATCGCTATCCGCGCCAACGGCGATTTACCATCACGATAAAGACCGAGAATGTGCCGAATAATCGCACCAAATTGGGCGATCATGCGCAAAATGTAGTCGTCACGATACATACATATACCGTACCCGATGTGCGTGGTACATGTCAAATCAGCAAACCCAGTAAACGCAAACGTAAGAGCACCGCGCTGCTGCGCCCCGTCACGACGCCGCCCGGCATTTATTGATCCGCACAGCCCATCACAGGTAACGCCGCATAGCGAAGAATGCAGCATCGTGCGGCGCCACAGCAACGTGTTCTTCGCAGCGGGTTATGGTATGATAGGTTTTGCAGAAATTGGCTAGAGGAGGACATCAATGGAGCCACCGTTCATCGGGAAGGTCGCGCTCGTCACCGGCGCGGCGGCCGGGATTGGGCGTGCTTCGGCGCTGGCGTTCGCCCGCGAAGGCGCGAAGGTTGTGGTAGCCGACGTGAATGTAGAGGGCGGCGAGGAGACGGTCACGCTGTGCCGGGCGCAGAATACTGATGCAATCTTCGTCCGCTGCGACGTATCGCAGAACAGGGAGGTCGAGCAGTTGATCGCCACGGCGATTGATATGTTTGGCCGGATCGATTTCGCCCATAACAATGCCGGCATTGAAGGCGTACAGGCTATGCTGGTCGATTACCCCGAAGAAGTGTGGGATCGGGTGATTGACATCAACCTCAAGGGCGTCTGGTTATGCATGAAACACGAGATTCGGCAGATGTTGCAGCAGGGTGGCGGCTCAATTGTGAATACATCGTCGGTTGCTGGACTATCTGGTTCGCGCGGCGTGTCGGCGTATGTCGCTAGCAAGCACGGTATCGTTGGTGTGACCAAAGCGGCGGCGCTTGAGTATGCCCGCAGCGGGATCCGTATTAACGCCGTATGCCCCGGTACGATCCACACCGCGATGATCGATCGTTTTACCCAAGGCGATCCGCAACTACTGGCCCAATTCGCCGAAGGCGAACCGATTGGCCGGCTTGGCTCGCCGGAAGAGGTGGCCAATGCAGTGGTTTGGCTCTGTTCAGATAAGGCCTCGTTTGTGACCGGTGCGACCTTAGCCGTCGATGGTGGCCGATTGGCGTGATGGAAGTTGATTCGCCCTACGCCATGATCTATGCGGTGGTGAGCCGTATCCCGCCGGGGCGAGTTTGTACCTATGGCCGGGTTGCCGCACTTGCCGGCTTGCCCGGCCATGCACGTATGGTGGGCTATGCGTTACATGGGCTGTTGCCTCACAGCACGATACCATGGTGGCGAGTGATCAACCGGGCCGGTCGGATCAGTAATGTCTACGCTGCCGATGAGCAGCGTGCTCGCCTGCAAGCCGAAGGCGTGGAAGTCAGCGATGAGTATCTGATTGATCTCAACCGCTTTTTGTGGGTAGGGGAGGAAGCGGATTGAGCAGCTGTGGCCGATTTGACCCAGCCCAACGCGCAATGGCCGTTATTTCATCCACAACTCGAACATCTTGGCTCATCCCCCTCTATGCCGCCGGAATAGTGGTCTTTTCCGACATGTACCTCACCCAGCCGATCTTGCCTCAACTGTCAGCAGAGTACGGTGTAGCGCCGGCTACCGCCGGTCTTAGCGTATCGGTGGTCGTGTTGATGATTGCGCTGGGGTCGCTGGCGGTAGGCCCGCTCAGTGACCGGTGGGGACGCTGGCCGGTAATGGTAGGCAGCGCTTTGTTGCTCGCTCTTCCAACCCTACTCTGTGCGCTATCGCCCTCGTTCGAGGTTCTGTTACTGTGGCGAGCGCTACAGGGGCTATGTATTCCCGGTTTGACCGCAGTAGCCGTCGCGTACCTCGGCGATAGTCTGCCCGCCGATCAACTAGGCCGGGCCGTTGGCGGCTGGATCGCAGCTAACGTCGCTGGCGGATTAAGCGGGCGGGTGGTGGGTGGCTTGATCAGCGACGGGTTTGGCTGGCGGGCCAGCTTTATGGTGTTTGCCGGCCTTACGGTGGTGAGCGGCCTTGGGTTACTCGCGACGCTGCCGCGTGATCGAGTTATTGCGGCGAGTAGCGGCTGGCGACAAGCTTATCGGGCAATGTTCGCCCATGTAGTCGATCGGCATCTTCGCTCGGCCTACATGATCGGCGGATCACTCTTTTTTGGGTTCCTCGGCATCTTCACCTACTTGCCCTACTATCTCAGCGCGCCACCGTTTAGCTTGCCGCCAGCGATCATTGCCTTAGCCTACGTGAGCTACTTAGCCGGTGTGATTGTCTCGCCGTGGGCCGGAGCGCTCTCGGCCCGCTATCCCCGCCTGCGGTTGATAATGATCGGGTTGTTTATTGCGCTGGCCGGGATTGGTCTGACGCTCATCCCCAACTTGCCACTAATTGCGCTCGGACTATGGACGCTATGCACCGGAATGTTTATCGCACAGAGCATTACTCCCGCGCTCGTCAACCAATTGGCGCAACAGGCCAAAGGTGCGGCCAGCGCACTCTATCTCGTGGCCTACTACCTCGGTGGTACGCTCGGAGGTGTCATCCCCGGTCTTGGCTGGCAGGTGGCTGGCTGGCCGGGGGTGATCGTCATCTGCCTCAGCGCATTGGCGCTCGCACTGGCGGCGACCAAACGGTTGGCGGCACAAACCTACCGGCAACTAGGTGGCTACGATGACAAAAATTCCAATACCAGTTGATGGAAGCGGTCAGCAGCCTCGATCATCGGGAAGTGGCCACAATTGGGAATAATCTCGAGCCGTGCATGGGGCAAGGCCCGTCGCGCTTCATAGGCACAGTGTACCGGGAAGAGTCGATCCTCTTGGCCCCAAATAATCAAGGTAGGCTGAGTAATCTCGGCTAAACGCGGCCATAACCCACTGCCACGCAAATCATTCGCATCAAAGAAACGACTGAGCGAAACCATCGTGCGCCGGATCGCCGGATCGCTCAACGTCTTCTGACCGCGCATCACCAATTCAGGAGTGATATAGCGATCAGGATTGGCAAAGGCAGCGCGTAATTGCATCTTCACGACGAAGGGCAATGCCGAAAGCGCAGTGATTGCCTCGCCGAGGAAAGGCAATGAACCGCCTTTGCGCATAAAAAGTGGCAACTGCATAAACCCTTCGCTATCGGCAATGACCAGTCGCTCAACCCGCTGTGGATGGAGAATGGTCGTTGCCAGCGCATGCTTACCACCCATCGAATGACCTACCACTGCTGCTCGTTCTACGCCGAATGCCGTCAAGACACCGGCATTTAGATCGGCGTAGCGACGCAAGGTATAGGCTGAGCCGCCCGGTTTATCTGACGCGCCAAAGCCAAGCGCGTCGGGCGCAATGGCGTGATAACCGGCTGCGGCGAGAACCTGAATGGTCGGGATCCAGTCGTCGGCGCTAACGACAAAGCCGTGCAACAAGAGCACTGCCGGCCCTTGCCCGGCGGACAAGACACGCAGGCGAAAGCCATCAACGGTAATCTGCCGTTCGCTGATCGTAGCCACGGACGTTGCTTGCATACAGTACCTACTCCGTATCGAATCAACTATTTAGAAGTTCTAAATAGTGAAGTTATTGCTCCTACCCTCTTGCTACTGTAGCAGATCGGTTGCAGCGTGTCAGGCTACAACCCGGCAACGAACGGTTAAGGGTATCTATGGTACAATGCAGCCGCGACATCGGGTCGCGCTAGACGTAACGTATTGCTAAAATCGATGATCTCACGCCAGTTCGCGTTGGGCGCCATTCTGGTCTCGTTGATCGTTGGCGCTGCCGGAATCTTCTTCTTTATCAGTCAGCGCCTTGATCGCTGCGCTGCACCTCCCTTTGTCGACCCCAATCTCTTGCCGAATGCCAATTTTGCCCGTACTGGTGAGATAACCGGTCTGCCTGACGGATGGGGCCGCGGCGCCGGCGGCGTCGAATTACGCGGCCCGGCGATTGACGGGCAAGGATTTGACCTCGATGGCGACGGGCGCGGCCTCCAACTGATGGGAATTGCGAACTATGTACAGACACCACTGGTTAGCGTCCAAGCCGACGCGAGCTATTGCTTTACGGTAGCTGCGCTGACCGACTCCCTTCTACGTTCACCAACCCGCGCCCGCCTCGTCTTTGAATGGTACGACGAACGCGGCGAGGTGCGCGAACGCACGGTAACGCCTTGGCAACCGGTGGCATTATGGACTCCAGAACGACCACCGCAAGGTTGGGCAGTCATTGGCGGGCATGCGCGCGCTCCGGCAACAGCCCGTGCGCTACGGGTACGGATCGAGCCGTCGTCTGATGACCGTATCTACCTCGACATGCCACGCTTACAGCGAGGCGGACACACACTCCCAATGGCACAGCCATCAGCGCCGGCGCTGCCGTTGACCATTGCACCGTGGCCAGAAGGGTATCGGGCGGCCGTAGCCTTCACCTTCGACTGGGAAACGGCGATGGGCGGATTAGTGCATTCGCGCTCGGTTGATGACCCACGCGCCGATGAAGACCCGATTCTGCGCGGCATGCGCATGCGCACTGGCGTTGAAACGAGTATGGCGATCTTTGCCCGTTATAACGTGCGCGCAACCTACTATGCGACCGGCTATAACTTTCTGATGGGGAATCGCGAGCAGCGCCGCTTCATGGGAGACCCGATCTTTTCGTGGGCTTCGGCAGCCAACGGCTGGCGCAGCGATCGCTGGGTGAACCGCCCGTGGTTTAGCGATGATCCGTATGGCACAGTGGATACTGACCCGGCGTGGTACTTTGGTGACCAGATTGCGCCATTACTCGCCGCCGGCCATGAGATTCAGAGCCATACCTTCAGCCATCTCTATGGCGGTTATGCTGATAGCGCGACGTGGCAGGCCGATCTTGAAACGTGGAATACGGTAGCCGCCGAACGCGGCGTCGGCAATGCCCGTTCGCTGGCTTTTCCGTGGAGCAGTAGCGCCGGGATGAGCGATGCCAACTGGGATGTGATCGAACAGGCTGGCATTCGCTCAGTCACGCGCCTGAGCGATTACGGCCCCTACAGCCTCTTTCCAACCGATGAACGCGGTCTGATTCGCGATCCGCATTGTCGTTGGCTACCCGGACGAGAGGGTCGGATCATCGCCTGCCCTGATTTCTACCTGACCCCAGCGCGGGCTGAGTTGGCAATGGCGCAGATCGATCGAGCTGTCGCCGCCGGCGGGATGATTGACATCTGGGCACATACCGAAGAGGTGACGAGCGTTGCCCAACAAGCAGCGTGGGAAGATGTGGTATCCTACACCGTCAGGCGCGGCGATGTCTGGGTGGCGCCGTTGAGCGAGATTGCCAGTTGGCAGATTGCGCTCAAAACGATCGATATCACTCAACTGGCTGAGCCAGTTGGGGCGTTTGAGCGGGGGAGCGGCAGTGCAGCGCAACGGTATCGGCTGCACAATCGATCGGCCTACCCGCTGGTCGGCCTGATGATCGATCTGCCGTCAAACACTGCTGATGTCGCGGTTAACAATAATATTGTGCCGCGTGAACAATGGCAAGCTGGCAACAGGCTCAGGCTCGATCTTGCCACCGGCCAAACTATAGAGGTGACACTGTGGCCAACACGATCAAGCAGCCGCTAAAACAGGCGACAGGTTGGCGCGCAATTGGCGCAGCACTCACTGCGCGCCGTGGCGCCCTGCAACTGTACCAGTGGTTGTGGCTGATCCTTTGTGTAGTCGGGGCATTGAGCGTTGCCCTGCCTCCGATCCTCACTCGCCCCATCATCTACGCTGCCAACGCCGAGGTGCGCTTCGACACGGCGCGCTATGGGCCAATTTACCAGCCGGTGGCGCCCAATCTGACTGGCATGGATATTGCCATTACCGATGCTACTGAAGCGTTACGCCTCGGCGCACTGGCCCGGGCCGATGTGCGATTCGGCCTGCCCGATTTTCGAGTTGAATACCTGCTGGCAGAGCCGGGTAACGTCGTCGTGCGCGGGATTGCCGGCAATGCGGTGGAAGCCAAAGCGCTGGCCGATGCCGGCGCTGCTGAGCTGGTGCGCCAGATTCGGGCTGCCGGCGGGCGCGAAATCTTACGCAATATGTTGGGCTGGCAGTTATGGCAAGCACTGAACGGTCAGATCCCACCCTCTGATGACCGTTTTGCGTGGTTGCTGCGCGATATTCTGCGGCTCGAGGCACTACCGCTCTCACGGCCAATTGAGCCATTTAGTACGCCACGCACCCTAACCGATCTGTCCGGTGAAGAGCAGAGTGACGTAGCACGTGCGCTTGAATCGCGATACGATCTCTGGCGATTTGCCATTAATACCCGGAACGCCACCCTTGATGCCCTTTGCGGCAGCACCGGCATCACCGACACCGCTACCCGTGAGGCGACTTTGCGCACGTGCGCTGCAACCAACCCGGCCGCAGCGCACGAATTAGCTGCGCGCGACCGCACGATCGCGCAACTACGCGCGATCGATGCGGCGATCAATTACATGATCCGAGAAGCTGGCACGCGCTTCAATGCCGATCAGGTCAGTGCGGCATACCGTCTACCAGCAGCACTGCCGGCAGCACCCGAACCGCGCTACGAGCTGCCACTCATTGCGCTAGCCGCATTGTTTGGCGCAGCGTTCGGCTTAGGCGGCATCGCGCTTGACCGTAGCGCCGGCGTATTGCCGAAACTGCAAGAGCTTTGGCAGTACCGCGAACTCATCCGTAATCTAGTGCTACGCGATTTGCGCGCTCGCTATAAAGGCAGCACGCTTGGCTACCTCTGGACGCAACTTGCACCGTTGGGTATAATGCTAGTATATGTGGTCGTCTTCAGCTTTCTCCTACCCAACGGTATTGCAATGTTTCCGGTGTTTATCATCGTTGGCCTGCTACCGTGGAACTATACCGCTGAAGCGGTACTTAGTGGCACCCGCAGTATTATCGACAACGCCGCACTGGTCAAGAAGGTCTACTTCCCGCGGGAAGTGTTACCGCTGGTGGCTGTCGGTTCGAGTCTGCTCAATTTCATTCTCTCGCTGCCGATGATGGCGCTAGTGATCGTCGTGGTGCAACTCACAACCCTCGGTCGGCTTAACCTAAGCTGGAGCATCGTCTACTTACCGGTGATCATGGCCTTGCAGACAATCTTTCTGGTTGGCTTGGCTCTCCTACTTGGTGCTGGCGCGGTCTTCTTCCGTGATGTGGTGCATCTGATCGGGATTGTGATCAACATCTGGTTTTTTCTCACTCCGATTATCTACCCGCTAAGCACGATTAGTGAAGGAGTTACAGCGCGGGTGATTCGCTGGCTCAACCCGCTGGCCTCGATCATCGAGTTTTACCGCGACATTATTTACGGCAACGTAGTGCCGGTAGGCTTGATCCCGACGCCGGGCGTACCGTCACTCAGCGCGATGTTGCGCGTCGGGGTCACGGCGCTGATCGTGTTAGCCATCGGCTATTGGGTCTTCCAACGCACCAGCCGCCATTTTGGTGAAGAGCTATGAGTGTCGTGATTGAGTTTGATAAGGTATCGCGGCAGTTTGTGCGCCGCCAGAATGCCTCGACTATCCAAGAGCGGTTCATGGGTTTAATCCGCGGCCTACCGCCGGCTGAGGCATTCTGGGCAATACGCGATGTCAGCTTCGCGGTTGAAAAAGGTCAGAGCATTGGCCTAGTCGGGCACAACGGCGCCGGCAAGAGCACCATCCTCAAACTAATGACGCGCGTGCTTGAACCAACGAGCGGACGAGTAAGCACGCACGGTCGGATCGCCGCCCTGCTCGAACTTGGCAGCGGCTTTCACCCCGACCTCAGCGGGCGCGAGAACGTCTTTCTTTACGGCTCGTTGATGGGCTTTAGCCGCAAAGAGATGCAGCGCAAACTGCCTGAGATCATCGAGTTTTCTGAAATTGGCCCTTTTCTCGACACCGAAGTCAAACACTACTCATCGGGTATGTATACCCGCCTAGCATTTGCGGTAGCGACGGCAGTTGATCCAGATATCCTGATCACGGATGAGGTATTGGCTGTCGGCGACGAAGCCTTTCAGCGCAAGTGTATTGATCGCATCTACGGCTTTCGCCGTGCTGGTAAGACAATCGTCTTCGTGTCACATGCGCTTGATGTGGTACGATCGCTCTGTGATACCGCTGTGTGGCTCGATCACGGCGAAATGAAAGCGTATGGCCCAGCTCACGACGTGGTGGACGCTTATCTCGCCGCGGTGAACGAGCGTGAGCGCATCGAATTTGAACAGGCCGAGAAGGACGAAGATCACGAATGGCGCGAGCGGATGCGGCGCGGCACGCGCGAAGTTGAGATCGTGCGCGTCCAGTTACTCGATCGTCACGGCAACGAGCGTATCACCTTTCGCACC
Organism: uncultured Chloroflexus sp.; assembly: GCF_937951745.1. Classification (GTDB taxonomy): domain Bacteria; phylum Chloroflexota; class Chloroflexia; order Chloroflexales; family Chloroflexaceae; genus Chloroflexus. The sequence goes on along the minus strand of NZ_CALFBQ010000022.1, from coordinate 1,534 downwards.
CACGAGTCATTGACAATCCGCATTCATTATGTAGCCCACGAACCGATCGAGCGACCGGTGTTCGGCGTAGGCATCAATCACGAGAGCGGGCCATGGTTGACCGGGCCAAACACCGGTTTTGACCAATACCACATTCCCGTCATCGAAGGCACCGGGATAGTTGATTATCATATTCCACGCTTGCCATTGCTAGCGGGACGCTATCTGGTCAGCGCCTCAGCAACCGACTATACGCAATTACATGAGTTTGACGTCCACGACCGCATGTATCCGCTGGTTGTGCATAGTGACGGGATCAGCCAACGCTACGGGATGCTCTTCATTGAAGGAACTTGGAGCTGGCGCGCATGAGATCGTTGCTTGTGATCAGTCACGATGTCATTGGCCAGCGCATGGCCGGGCCGGGCATCAGAATGTGGGAAATGGCCCGCGCGTTGGCAAGCGTGATGCCGGTAACGCTCATCGCACCGCGACTGATCGATCTCGAACCGCCACCGGGGGTATCGTGTGGCCATTATACGTGGGGTGAGGCAGCCACACTTGCACCTTATCTAGCAACGGCAACCACCGTACTGGCGAATGGATGTGTTGCCGCTGCCCATCCTGAATTGCTTACCTATCGCGGTCGCCTGATCATCGATCTGTACGATCCAGTCGCATTCGAGAACCTAGAACTCTTTCGCCAGCGACCGTTAGCTGAACGACAGCAGATAGCCGACCGCGACGTAGCGCTGCTGCGCGATGTCTTAACGCGCGGCAATCACTTCCTCTGCGCAACCGAGCGTCAACGCGATTTGTACATTGGCGGTCTGTTAGCAGTAGGGCGGATCTCACCATCGTTCGTTGACACCGATCCGCTCTTACGGAATCTGATTGATGTAGTACCATTTGGGGTCAGCGACACACCACCGCAGGCTAGTGGTCAGCCTAGGCTACGCGGTGTCCTCGATGATCTCGATGCCGACCACGAGATTATCTTGTGGAGTGGCGGATTATGGGATTGGATGGATCCGCAGACGCTAGTACAAGCACTACCACAGGTGATCACCGCTGTACCGAACGCACGATTGGTTTTTCTGGCTGGTCGCCATCCCGGCCTCGCACAAGAGATGGCGACACCCGCCCAAACCCGTCAACTCGCTGCTGAGTTGGGCTTGCTCGGCAACGGCATTCACTTTTACGAAGAATGGATACCGTATGAACGCCGGGCCGATATCTTGCTCGAAGCTACGGTTATGGTATCATTGCACCGCGAGCACCTCGAGACGCGCTACGCTGCGGTGCGATCACGGGTGCTCGATCACTTATGGGTAGGCAAACCGACCGTACTCAGCACGGGGGATGCGGCAGCCGAACTGATCGAGACTCATAACGCTGGCGAAGCCGTCCCAATCGGTGATGTTGACGCAGTTGCGGCTGCACTGATTCGCCTACTCACCGATCCACAACGCCGAGCGGTGCAAAGCGCAAACGCGGCAGCACTTGGCCAGCGGCTGCGTTGGTCGCAGGTGGTAAGACCGATCATAAGGATGCT
>NZ_CALFBQ010000021.1 GCF_937951745.1 uncultured Chloroflexus sp. | reverse complement strand
CTACTGTCGGTCGTCGTCCCGTTCCCCAGTTGTCCAGAGAAGTTACGACCCCAGCAGCGCACCTCACCAGTCGTGGTCAGCGCGCAGGTGTGCAGCCCACCGGTCGCGATGGCGCTCACCCCGCTTAGCCCGCGCACCGCCACCGGCGTACTACTGTCGGTCGTCGTCCCGTTCCCCAGTTGTCCAGAGAAGTTACGACCCCAGCAGCGCACCTCGCCGGCCATGGTCAGCGCGCAGGTGTGCACCCCACCGGCTGCGATGGCGCTCACCCCGCTTAGCCCGCGCACCGCCACCGGCACGCTGCTGTCGGTCGTTGTCCCGTCCCCCAGTTGTCCAGAGTAGTTGTTACCCCAGCAGCGCACCTCGCCAGCCGTGGTCAGCGCGCAGGTGTGCGACCCACCGGTCGCGATGGCGCTCACCCCGCTCAGCCCGCTCACTGCCACCGGCGTACTACTGTCGGTCGTCGTCCCGTTCCCCAGTTGGCCAAAGGAGTTGTCACCCCAGCAGCGCACCTCGCCGGCTGTGTTCAGCGCGCAGGTGTGAACCCCACCGGTCGCGATGGCGCTCACCCCGCTCAGCCCGCTCACTGCCACCGGCGTGCTGCTGTCGGTCGTCGTCCCGTTCCCCAGTTGTCCTCTAGAGTTGCGCCCCCAGCAGCGCACCTCGCCGGCTGTGGTCAGCGCGCAGGTGTGATCCCCACCGGCCGCGATGGCGCTCACCCCGCTCAGCCCGCTCACCGCTACCGGCGTGCTAGTGCCAAAAAATGTCGTCCCGTCCCCCAGTTGTCCACTGTAGTTGGCACCCCAGCAGCGCACCTCGCCGGCCTCGGTCAGCGCGCAGGTGTGCAACCCACCGGTCGCGATGGCGCGCACCCCGCTCAGCCCGCGCACCGCCACCGGCGTGCCAATGCCACCAAATGATGTTGTCGTCCCATTCCCTAGTTGTCCGTAGTAGTTGTCACCCCAGCACCACACCTCGTCAGCCGTGGTCAGCGCGCAGGTGTGCGACCCACCGGTCGCGATGGCGGTGTAGGATAGAACCCCTGACGGGCTCGTTGCGGACGTTGGACCGATTGCGCGCGGGAAAGCACGATGGTTCGCCATCACAGGCGCGGGCAGGGAGGTGGCGACCAGCATCATCAGCAACATGGCTAGGACGGTTGTACAGCGAGTAGTCATCGATTTCCTCCACGAAGAAGCTGTGCCTTCATACGTTCGCACCAACGAACTTTACTAACCGGTCAACAACTGCTTGATGTCCCTGCCGCACATTGCCCAACCTATCGGCTACTGCGCACGCTGCTGCATCCTTACCGGTAGAAACACCCGCAGCCTGAGCAACTCCTCAAGTACCATTCCAAGAGCCATCGGCGCACGACGGCAATCGTCGCTGGTTGCAGGAAGACGCACCAACCAAAGCAACCCTGTTTCCTTGCAGGGCGTTAGACGCACGTGGTGCCATATATACATTAGGAGCGCGGGAAGGATTGAGCGGCACGCTAGGTTGGGGCGGAATGACTATCACCAGCGCGGGTTGATCGGAACAATATGGGCGATGGATGACGGCAACGATGAGCATGGAACGACAGTCATATGGTGAGACGTTGCGTGCGGGCACAGTATAGCACACACGTATGGCGAATGCAAACGTGGAGGCAAGTAGTAGGCCGCACGGTTGCCGGCAGTACGACGAAGCACAGCCCCGTCGCACTGCTCCGCACGCACGGCTCGCTGCCTGATGGCACACCAATCACGCTACGCCGCCGCAAGGAGGAGAGGCCAGTTGAAAACCTGCCCCTCACCCCCCCCACGCCCAACGGACTGACCGGGGCGGCCTCCATTCCGCCCTCCATTCGGGGGCCACCCCCCTCCCCCCGGGGGGGGGAGGGGCTGGGGGTGGGGGGCATTACCCCCTCGTGGGGGAGGGAGGCGCACAACCGGGGAGTGCTGCCGTCAGAACCCCCCCGTGTGGGGGAGGGGCCGGGGGTGGGGGGCACCCCCGTGTGGGGGAGGGGCCGGGGGTGGGGGCACCCCCCTCCCCCCTCGTGGGGGAGGGGCCGGGGGCGGGGGCCACCCCCCACGCCCAACGGATTAACCGGAGCGGAATCCATTCCGCCCGCCAATGTTCAGACTACGGTACAATAATGGTATGAACATCTTTCTCAGTGCCGACCATCACCGTCATGATCCGCCATTCGAGATACTCGATGGAAAGACGGTGCCATATTTTGAAACACCACAGCGAGTTACGATTATTCTTGCCGCGTTGCAAGCCGCTGGCTTCGCGCCGCCGGTCACTGCGCCGCCAGCGACCATCGCCGAACTGGCTACCGTGCATACGCCCGACTACCTCGATTACCTTGCCCATGCCTACGAACGCTGGCAGGCCGCTGGGTTGCGCGGGCCAGTGATGCCTTCGGCATGGCCGTTGCCCGGTTTGCGCGTGCGCAGCGATTGCCCGCAAGCGGCAGCCGGACGTTATACGTTTGATCTCAGTGCGCCAATCACCGCCGGCACCTTCGCCGCTGCCCGAGCGTCAGCCGGCGCGGCGCTGGCCGGTGCTGCGGCACTGTTGCAGGGTGAACAGTTTGCTTATGCGCTCTGCCGCCCACCCGGCCACCACGCCGCCGCCAATCTAGCCGGTGGCTACTGTTACCTCAACAATGCAGCCCTCGCCGCTGACCGACTGGCACGTGCCACAGCCACTGCTGATACCACATGGACGCTGCGCGCGCCGGCGGTGGCAGTGCTTGACATTGATTATCACCACGGCAATGGGACGCAGAGCATCTTTTACGAACGCAACGATGTACTGACTGTTTCGTTGCATGCTGACCCGGCCCGTGAATACCCATACTTTCTTGGCTACGCTGATGAACGCGGCGCCGGTGCCGGTGAAGGGTACAATCTGAATATTCCTCTGCCGGCCGGAACCGGCGATAGCGAGTATCTGGCCGCTCTCGCGCAGGCCTTGCAAGCGATCGCTGATTATGGCCCGCGCTATCTGGTCGTCTCAGCCGGATTTGACACCTTCCACGCTGATCCGTTAGGTGATTTTGAATTGACTACAGCCGCGTATCGCGCAATTGGCGCTGCGATTGGGCAACTTGGCCTGCCCACGCTCATCGTGCAAGAGGGCGGGTACGCGATCGAAGCCTTGGGCACAAATGTGGCGACACTACTAGATGGAGTTATCTCGCATGCTGACGAATAACCCGCTTGAGCAATCGCAACCGCCGATCGCGCCGGCGTGGGGCTGGCGCGATCTCTTCATTACGCTGCTGGTGATCGGCGCAGGCGGAGCATTGATTGTTCTCCTCCTCCGCACACTGGCCGAAGTAGCCAACTGGGACACCTCGCGCGGCTTTGTCAGCCCGCCCGTTTACCTTGCCGGCATGCTGCTGTATCTCATCATTGGCGGTGCGGTGCTAGCTGTGATTGGCCCACGCGCCGGCTGGCGCGATTTGGGATTGCAATGGCCGCATTGGATGTACTTCGCCCTCGTTCCACCCATCTTTATCTTCGGCATGGGGATGATGGTGCTGACAAACGCCGGAGTCACACTCCTGTTTGGCGAGTTCCAAAATCCGCAGATCGAGAGTATCTCAGGCGGACAGGCGTTCGGTACAGGTGAGCTGATCGCATTGTGGGTGCTCATTGCCGGGGTTGTCCCACTGGTCGAAGAACTCTTCTTTCGCGGTGTGCTCCACCATTTGTTGCGCCGTCATTTGAACAGTGTACTCACTGTCGTCATTGGCGCCGCCGTCTTTGCGGTTGTTCACTTCATCCCAATGCTTATTCCCGGCCTGTTCGTCGCCGGTCTATGCCTTGGCTATCTGCGCGAACAAAGCGGCTCGATCTGGCCGGGGGTGCTCTTTCACATGTTGCAAAACACGTTGGCGCTGCTGGCAATGGCACTGGTGCTGTCGATGGGTGGGGTGTCGTAAAAGCCGGTTTGAAACCGGCCCTTGCCCTACTACCGCACCACCAACGGCACTGCCACCCCAAACGGCAGGCCTAGCGACCCGATCAATGGTACATCACCGGCTGAGCCAAAGGCAACTTCAACTTCGGCCATGCCGCCATTGCGAGCCGTATCGCAATAAAATCGTTGCAGCGACGGGCGATACACGCACGGATCATCGCGGCCATCACCATCAATATCGCCGAGCAGTGGAATATCGCCGTCGTTCCCAAACTGAACGGCAAACTCGTCAGCGCCGCCGTCATGGGCCACATCACAGAAAAACTGGCGCGTTGACGGGCGATACACGCATGGATCATCGCGGCCATCGCCGTCAATATCACCGAGCAGCGGCGTATCAGTGGCTGTCCCAAAACTGACCGTATATTCCGCGCTATCGCCATTGCGAGCCGTATCGCAATAAAATCGTTGCAGCGACGGGCGATACACGCACGGATCATCGCGGCCATCGCCGTCAACATCGCCGAGCAGCGGAATATCGCCGCTAACCCCAAAAAGAACGACAAATTCAGCCGGAGTACCGTTGCGCGCTGTATCGCAGAAGAATTGATGGGTGGATGGGCGATAGGCACACGCCACATCGCGGCCATCGCCGTTGACGTCACCGAGCAGCGGAATATCAGTTTCCGTATCGAAGACAACGCTATATTCGGCAAGACCGCCATCTCGCCCGGTATCGCAGTAGAAACGCTGGGCCGAAGGGCGAAACACACACGCAACATCACCACGGAACAGAGCGTTTGACTGGAGCTGAGCATTGGCAGTCGTCGTTGAAGGCGGCATGGCCCCAAGAAAAACGAGGACAACGATGGTCAATAACAATCCGGCCCGCGGGGGAAGCCGGTCACTTGCGCGCAGAATCATCCTGTTGTCTCCTTTCTGCTGATGCGCGATGCCAGCGTCACCTTTCGAGCAAGGATGCTGGCAATGAACCAAAAAGACGCCATGGCTCTATTTATAGCTGTATCGCTACCAATAGTACTACTACCTAATAGTCCTATTTTCTTATCGTGCCGGTAATCGTTCGTCGCCAAACATTTGCGCCTAGTAGTGAATTCTTTTCCTCATCACGGCAGCGAACCCGCTATACTGCCATTGGCTTCAGACCCAACAACAACGAGGTGTGGCAGTGGAATCCCCCGAAGAGCAACTCGAACGGCTGCGCAGCCTGCGCGAGCGGGCGATGCAGGGCGGCGGGCCAGAACGGATTGCCCAGCAACATGCGCGCGGCAAGCTGACGGCACGTGAACGCTTGGCCTTGCTGCTCGATGCCGGTTCGTTTCAAGAGATTGGCGCCTTGGCGACCAGCATCACCGAAGATGACGAGCAGCGCATCCCCGGTGACGGCACCGTCACCGGGTTCGGCAAGATTAACGGGCGGCGAGTAGCAGTCTATGCGCAAGATTTTACCGTGATGGGCGGCTCGTTCTCGGCGGTGCAGGCCAACAAGATTTGCCGGATGCAGGATCTCGCATTGGAAAGTGGCATCCCAATCATCGGCCTGAACGATTCGGGCGGCGCGCGCATCCAAGAGGGCGTCCGTTCGCTGGCTGCCTACGGCGAGGTCTTTGTGCGCAATGTGCTGGCATCAGGCGTAGTACCACAGATTTCGGCCATTCTTGGCCCCTGCGCCGGCGGCGCGGTCTATTCGCCAGCCTTAACCGATTTCGTGATCATGTCGGAGTCGACCGGCTATATGTTCCTGACTGGCCCCGACGTGATCAAAGCGGTATCGGGCCGCGACATCTCGACCCAAGAGCTAGGCGGGGCAGCGGTGCATTGCGCGCGCAGCGGCGTTGCGCATCTCTCGGCACCTGATGATCAGGCGGTGATTGAGTTGATCAAGCGGCTGCTGAGCTACCTACCGCAAAACAACAATGAAGACCCGCCCCAGATCATGCCTTACGACCGCGCCGACCGGCAGGAGTCGGCGCTCAATGCGCTGGTGCCGGCTGATGAACGACAAGGGTACGATATTCACACCCTGATCGATCTGGTCTTCGACCATGATAGTTTTCTCGAAATTCAACCACTCTTCGCCCAAAATGCGGTAGTTGGCTTTGCCCGGCTCGACGGTTATGCGGTTGGCGTGGTCGCCAACCAGCCGGCAGTGATGGCCGGTGTGCTCGATATTGACTCCAGCGACAAAATTGCCCGCTTTGTCCGCATCTGCGATGCCTTTAACATTCCGATTATCACCTTTGTCGATACGACCGGCTTTTTGCCCGGTATCGAGCAGGAGTACGGCGGCGTGATCCGGCATGGCGCGAAAATTATTTACGCTTATAGCGAGGCGACCGTACCGAAGATTTCGGTGGTAGTACGCAAAGCAATCGGCGGTGCATATGTGGCTATGTCAAGCAAACAATTGCGCTGCGACCTCAACTTTGCGTGGCCATCGGCCCAGATTGCGGTGATGGGCGCCGAAGGGGCGGTGCGCATCTTGCGTCGCGACGAGCTGCGCGCTGCCGCCGATCCGGCGCAACTCATGGCGGAGTTTGTCGCCGAGTACCGGCGTAAGTTCTTTAACCCGTACCATGCCGCCGATCTGGGCCAGATCGATGAAGTGATCGAACCAGCTGAAACCCGGCCCCGCCTGATCCGAGCGCTAGAGATTTTGCGCACCAAAGTGCAACAGAACCCGCCGCGCAAGCACGGGTTGTATCCGTCGTGAATAGCGGCAGGAGACGTTATGGAAAACCTTGGGTTTGGGCTGATGATGACCGTGCTCGGTATGGGCATTGTCTTCACCGTTCTGGTCTTAGTGTGGGGGCTGCTCACGCTGCTAACCTACTTCGACCGACCGGAACCAGCCACGGCGGCTGAGGTAGCACTGGCGCCAGCAGTAGCGCCAACAGGAGAGGGGCAGCTCACGCCTGATGAAGTGGCAGCGATCGCTGTCGCTGTCGCCGTTCACACAGCGACGTTGCGCCGTGAAGCAGCGCCAACGGTGCGCAGCTACTGGCCGGGCAGCCTGCTCTTTGCCAGTCGTTGGGTGGCGGCTGGCCGCGCGCGCCAGAATCAAAGTTGGCAACGAAGGAGATAACTCGCGATGCGTCGCTATCAACTAACGATTAACGGCAAGACGTATACAGTTGACATTGCAGAGGTGAGCAGCGATCGCTTCGCTGTCCAGCTCGATGGGCGCGAGTTCGAGGTGCAATTGAACGAGAGCGGCGAAATCGGTGAGATCGCGCCGCGCGCTGCGCCGGTTGCGCTACCCGCACCGCCAGTCGCACCGGTTGCACCACCGCTACCGGCTGCCCTGCCCCCAGCCGCCGCTGCTGGCGACAACCTGATCCGGGCGCCGATGCCGGGCACCATCTTGCAGATCGTAGCCCAACCCGGCGCGAAGGTCAAACGCGGCCAGCCGATCATCGTGCTCGAAGCGATGAAGATGAACAACAGTATTGGCGCGCCGCGCGATGGCGTGGTCGCGGCGATCTTGGTCAAGACCGGCCAGAGCGTCGGGTACGGCGAGCCGCTCGCCCAATTGGCCGAGGAGTAAACGCGGCGCAGCGAGCCGCTGCGGAGCGTGAGCCGCTGGCACGCAACGCACGATGCGCAAGTCTTGTAATGTGAAGTTTCGCGCAACCTCTCCCGTTGGGGTAATAGATGGGTGAGAGGGAGTGATACAGCAGAAAAGCGATCAACCCTATGGACGAACTAGCCCTCAGGCTCTTACAAGGGATCACCTCGATCACATGGCAATCACTGGTGATGATCGCCGTCGCCGGTTTACTGTTCTACCTCGCGATTGTGCGCGATTACGAACCGCTGCTGCTCATACCAATCGGCGCCGGCGCACTACTGGCTAACTTGCCATTGTCACCGCTACTCGGCGAAGACGGCATGCTCACCATTCTGTACAACACCGGCATTGGCAACGAACTCTTCCCGCTGCTCATCTTTATCGGCATTGGTGCGCTCACCGATTTCAGCCCGCTGCTGTCGAACCCGCGCATGGTCTTGGTCGGTGCAGCCGGCCAATTCGGCATCTTCGGCACCCTGCTGGCCGCGTTGGCCCTCGGCTTTAGCCGCGAAGAAGCGGCCTCAATCGGGATCATCGGCGCGATCGACGGCCCCACCTCGATTTATGTCTCAAGCTTGCTCGCACCGCAATTACTCGGGCCGATCACGGTTGCCGCTTATAGCTATATGTCGCTGGTGCCGGTGATTATGCCGCCGGTTATCCGCACTCTCACCACACCCGCCGAACGGCGCATCCGCATGGAATACATAAGCCGCCCGATCAGCCGGCGCACCCGCATTCTGTTTCCAATCGTGACGACGATCGTGGTCGGTATACTGGTGCCATTCGCTATTCCGCTGATCGGCATGCTGATGCTCGGCAATCTGATGCGCGAGTCGGGTGTGGTCGAGCGACTGACCAACACTTCGTCACGCGAGCTGGCCAACATCGTGACCCTCTTCTTGGGGTTGGCCATCGGCTCAACGATGGAGGGCACCCGCTTCTTGCAACCGGCAACGCTGGCCATTCTCGCGCTAGGCATTCTCGCTTTCGTACTCGACACTGCCGCCGGGCTGCTCTTCGGCAAGTTTCTCAACCTGCTCAGCCGGGGTCGTTTCAACCCGATCATCGGCGCTGCCGGCATCAGCGCCTTCCCAATGGCGGCGCGCGTGGTGCAAAAGCTGGCTCACGAAGAGGATTTCGAGAACTTCATCCTGATGCACGCGATGGGCGCAAACGCCGCCGGGCAGGTTGCGAGTGTGGTGGCTGGCGGGGTCGTCTTGGCGTTGATGGGAAGGTAGGAGAGCGTAGCGTGGTATGTCCCTACTGTAACCGGCGGTATACAATGAGAAGAAAGTATTGATAGCGATAGAGGAGTTTGAATATGGCGAAGACCGAGCGCGTAGCCGAGTGGATGACCGAAAACCCGGTTTGCGTTCCGCCGGATTTTTCGGCGCTCGCTGCCTATGAGCGCATGCGGGCACGCGGGGTGCGGCGCATGCCGGTGGTGGATAAACAAGGCAATCTGGTTGGCATTATCACCCGCAGCGACATTGAGCAGGCGATGAGCCACCCCCGCGATGAAGAAGAGCGCCGGTTGGCCCGCTTTAACCTCGCCGGTCAGACCGTGGCCGAACTGATGACACCGAATCCATTGACCGTTGCCTCAAGTGATTCGATCGGTAAAGCGGCGGCGATCATGGTGCGCGCGCGGGTCAGCGGCCTGCCGGTAGTTGATGATGGTCGGCTAGTCGGGATCATCACCGAATCAGACATCTTCCGGCTGGTGGCGAGCACGTGGGCGGCGGAAGAGACTGAGTAGTTATTACCGCTCACAGGTTGGATCGGCGCCGCTGCCAATGCAGACATCGAACCCAGCGCCGCCAATGAGCGTATCGTCACCTTTGCCGCCAATGATGCAGTCGTTGCCTCCCCGGCCATCGATGAGGTCATTGCCGGCGCTGCCCACGATGAGGTCATTGCTATCAGTACCGGTGATCACACCAGCGCCAGAGATCATTGTGCTCAAATCCATGCCGATGCAGTCCGGCGGCGCTACATCTTGCGCGCTCAGCGCTATGTGCAGGTCGGCCATTGCAGCGGCGGGAATCGCAATGCTTGCAGCGGATGCCAGTGCCGTCGCACCGATAACGGCACTCATCAAGATTAGCAAAATGAACCGTTTCATGCCTCGCCTCGCTGTTCAGTCGCCGCTTCCCAATGCTTTTGGCGGGCCTCGCGCCATGCCTGCGCAAACGCTAGGTTCTGACTACGCTCACGATACGCGGTGAAGGGATCAACTCCCACTGCTTGGCAGGCTTCACTCACCAAGCCTGTCTCGCGCAGGGTGGTCAGAAACCGATCACGCCAATCCACCAACGGCGGACAGGGTTCAACCGGTGCTGGCGTGAAGCGTAGGTACGCCTCTGAATCAGACTCGGCAGCTTGATAGACGTAGACCGTACCGTCGTTAATGAACACGTATTGGCTCGGCTCGCTGCTGGTGTCGCGGATGATTAACCCGCCGGAGCGTTGGGCCAAACGAGTCAGATCGGCCATCGTCGCCACGGCTACCCGTGGCAAATCAACATGGGGCGCCGTGCCAGTGATAATGAGATTGCCGTACCAGAATTGAATCCGCAGCGTTTCATCGCGTTGCCAACGCCGCCATAATGGCCAACCAATTGCAAAGAAGACCACCGCCAACCCGCCAGCAATCACCATCCCCCACCACCGGGCCGTCTGTACCTCAAGGCTGAGGAACATCAACGACAACTGCGCTGGCTCGATCCTCGTCCGCGCCACTCGGCCCTCTGCACGCGGGGCAAGCCCCTGCCGGTCATCGGTAGGATTGACCAGTGTGAGCTGCACTTTGTCAAACCGGAAGAGCAACTGTGGCGCAAAGGTATCACTGAACACCAGCCCGTCCACTTTACCGTTCACAGCTACATCTGGGGTGATAGCAAGAAGGTAGTACGGGTTGCTCAACCCGGTTTGCTGCTCGAATTGACCGATCAGCGCGCGTAGATCGGCGAGATTGATCACCCCCTGCACGGTTGCTTCTGTCCCCTGAAACGGCTGCGCTGGCGCGAGTGCCAACCGCCGTCGCCAACCGTTCGTGGTGCTGACTTCGGCATTCAACGCGATCGTGCCGCTGGCCGTGGTGACATGAGGCAATTCGTAGTGAAAAGTGACGACCAGCGTTGATGATAGTTGGAAGTAGACCGGATCGCCGGTCTGAGCCTGCTCAGTATCATAAACGCCGGGAGGAGCATCGGCGAGATAGGTAAATATCCCGTGTTGGCGATAGACGACCGGTTCGTTGACGACCCGGCTGGCGGGTTGGAGAAAGGCGTAGCCGGCGAGCATGCCGGCGATGATTGCGCCAAGAGCGCACAGTGTTACCGCAGCCATCTCTACTTCAACCGGCTGAACGATTGCATGACGTGGCCGGCGACGGCGGCCGGTTGCGCGTGGTTGTGCCATCACCATCCCTCCTGCAAGCGCCACAATGATCAGCCACCAGTATTGCCGCGCCAGCACTAAGCCGCTCCCTAGCCGAGGTATATGCAGCCACGCCCGCCCTTCAATCTCGGTCGTCAACGGCTCATAGGGGTCAACAAAATCGTTGTGATCACCCTTTAACTGCCAACGTTCGTCATCTTGACCGATAATGCGATGGATCACCAACCCAATCTCAGGATGGCGGTAGGTAACAATATCACCCGGCGCATAGTCATCGGCAACGCGCGTGATCACCAAATCACCACGTTGGTAGAGCGGGGCCATACTGTTGCCGTTGATCACAACAAACTGGGTGATGCCGCCAAGCGAGCGGGGGGCAAACAACCACCAGATCAGAGCGAAGCTGAGCAGAATCGCCAACCCACCTAGCCACCGTCCGATGACTGTTCGCCCTATCATTATAACCGCCTCTCATCAGACAGAACGGGCAAGAGGAGCGATCTCACCCGCCTCTCGCCCGCTCTCAAGATCACTGTCGATTAGTTGTGCGCCACAATGCGCAAGGTTGTATGGGTCGAAATCGGCACATTCGGCGAAGGATCTGCCGTCCACGTACCACTCGCCTCGGTTGCGGTCACCCAGTTCGAGCCATCGAGTTGTACGAGCACGGTGGTCGGAGCAGCAGCGCCCGTCAGGGTAAAGGTAATTTTGTCGATCAACGTCGGATCGGTCGCATCGTAGACATAGGTCAAGCTGCCGACCGTGTAGCCACTGATCGTCAACGAGCCATCACCGGCAACAACAACTGCACTGCCAAACGAGTTGGTGGCGGCAAAACCATACGCAGCAGCAGCAAGGGCCAGTGCTAGCACAGCGGCGATCAGGGTTTTGGGATGGAGAAGAGTAGACATACAATGCCTCCTTGCATATCGCGAAGCGGTTCCCTAACCGTTTCTTTAGAATTGATGATAGTTGAGGCATTGACGAATGACCATCGCATAAAAGTATGTTCCTACCGATAATCGTTCTGTGATCAGAGATATGACCGCAGTACCACACAATATTGCGACAAAAATTACAATATTGAATGTTGTTACAGATTCACCCTGACCATACCAACACCCTCTAGCAGAATCCGCCGCTATCGTGTATAACAACAAGTACCAGTCATGCATTTCGCTGACCAAGATGAGGCACCGCAATGGAGCGACGGATTCTGGTCATCGGCGCGTTGGGGCAGGTAGGTTCCGATTTAGTACCGGCGCTACGCCAGATCTATGGCGAGACGCGCGTTACTGCCAGTGATCTCAAACCGGCGACCGATGAGGCTGGGCCGTATGTCATGCTCGATTGCACCGATGGTGCTGCGCTCGATGAATTAGTGACCCGTGCGAACATCGGCATCATTTACCATCTGGCAGCCATGCTCTCGGCCACTGCCGAGCGGATGCCGCAGCAGGCATGGCGGCTCAACGTTGATGGCCTGTATACCGTGCTTGAAGTAGCGCGCTTACACCGGTGCCAAATCTTTGTGCCGAGCAGCATTGCTGCCTTTGGCCCAGAAACGCCGCGCGACCCCACTCCGCAAGTGACGATCCAGCGCCCCACGACAATGTACGGCATCAGCAAGGTAATGAGCGAGTTGCTCTGCTCGTACTATGTGGCCCGCTACGGCCTCGATGCACGTGGTCTCCGCTTCCCCGGCCTGATCTCGGCCACTGCACCAGCCGGCGGCGGCACCACCGACTACGCAGTTGAAATCTTTCATGCCGCGCTGAGCACGGGCGCCTATATCTGCTACCTGCAGCCGGATACGCGCTTGCCGCTGATGTACATAGCCGATGGCATCCGGGCAACGCTCGAATTGATGTCTGCCGACCGTGACCGGTTGCGCTACGCGAATGCGTACAATATTCAGGGTTTTAGCGCCACCCCCGCCGAAGTTGCCGCCGCGATCAGTCGCCGCATCCCTGAATTTCAGATCGACTACGAGGTCCAACCCTACCGCCAAGCCATCGCCGACTCGTGGCCGCATGCGCTCGACGATAGCGCAGCCCGTGCCGATTGGGGATGGCAACCGCACTATGATTTGGAAGGAATGGTGGATGAAATGCTGCGGGTGATGCGCCATCACAGCGCATTGTAAACTCGCTGCTGCCCAACCAATCGCTCCGCCGACGAGTCCACCTGCTAGATACGGAGAACGCTATGCCTCACGACCGTCTTGCGGGAATCCTCCAACAGCAACTCGACCAACTCAGCGCTGAACGGCGGCGGAAAGGCTTTGAGCGCGTGATCACCGAACGGCTGCCGGGTGACGGCATTCGCGGGCCACGCTACCGGGTCGCCGGCTACGATCAGCCGTTCATTCGCATGAATTCCAACAGCTACCTCGGCTTGGCCGCCGATCCGCGCTTGATCGCGGCAGCGGAAGTGGCGACGCACCAGTTTGGCGTCGGCCCCGGCGCGGTGCGTTTTATCAGCGGCACGCTCGCCCCGCACGTAGCGCTTGAACAACGGCTGGCCGCCTTTCACCAACGCGATGCAGCGATGCTCTTTGCCAGCGCCTATGCTGCTGTGCTCAGCGTGATCACATCACTCACCACGCCTGACACGGCGATCATCAGCGATGAACTGAACCACAACTGCATCATTAACGCTATTCGGCTTGCCCGCCCGCGCGAGAAGCTAGTCTACCGCCATCTCGATCTTGAGCAACTCGATGCAGCGCTCGCCCAAGCCTCTCAGACCTGCCAGCGGGCGATTGTGGTCACTGATGGCATCTTCTCGATGCGTGGCGTGCATGCGCCTCTCGACCGGATTGCCGCAATTGTGGCTCGTCACGATACGATGTTTGCTGAAAACGCCTTGCTGATAGTTGACGACTCGCACGGCGTCGGCGCGTTCGGTGCCACCGGCCGCGGTTGCGAAGAGTATTGCAGCGCGCGCGCCGATCTGCTGATTGGTACACTGGGCAAGGCATTTGGCGCGAACGGCGGTTATGTCGTCGGGCCGCAGGTATTAATCGATAGCCTGCGTGAAACCAGCCCAACCTATATCTACTCAAACCCAATCACCGCTGGCGAAGCGAGCGCCGCTAGCACGGCGCTAGACATTCTGGAGAGCGCTGAGGGCCAAGAGCGGTTGGCGCATTTACGCGCCATGACGGCCCGTTTCCGACAAGGCTTGCGCGACGGCGGCTTCGAGACTCTGCCCGGTGCGCATCCGGTGGTGCCGCTGTTTGTGCGCGATCCGGCGGCAACGGCAGCTCTCGTTGACACTCTCTTTGCCCGGGGGGTGCTGGCAACCGCGATTATGTATCCGGTGGTGCCGCGCGGCGACGATAGCATCCGCTTTCAAATCAGCGCCGAACACAC
This sequence comes from uncultured Chloroflexus sp., assembly GCF_937951745.1. Taxonomy (GTDB): domain Bacteria; phylum Chloroflexota; class Chloroflexia; order Chloroflexales; family Chloroflexaceae; genus Chloroflexus. Next base: position 20,236 of record NZ_CALFBQ010000021.1, on the reverse strand, counting down.
CGCCGCCGATATTGATGAGGCATTGGCAGCGTTGCGGTAGACGGTATTGGCACGACGTTTTGGTCACGCAACCCCTACAGCAATCTCCTGCGCTAACGCCCATCAATACCTGCGGGCGTCCCTCCCACCCTTGCAGGGATTGCACCGCTGCCTCCGGCGGCCCGTAAGGACAGCCGGCAAGCAAGAACACAACTTCTCCGCCGCAGTCTCCGCTACGCCAACCGGCCCTATTGACAGCACTTCACTTTTCAACGTATGATAAAAGTGTCAGAGATAAAAACTTTATCATTCTCTATCAGGGTAAAAAACAAGTAATCTATAGGTTATTTCTCATGCCCAAACATCTGCGTCTGCTCTACGATTTTGCCCGCCCCCACACCATCATTGCCACCAGCGTCCAAGTGATAACGATGCTCATTATCGTTGCCGGCTGGCGTCCGCTTACCTCCGATCTGATTGGATTAGCGCTGGCCACGTTGATCGTCTGTTTGGCGCTCAATCTGTATGTCGTCGGTATTAACCAACTCACTGATGTCGAGATCGATCTCGTCAATAAGCCGTGGCTACCGATAGCTGCCGGTCGTTTGAGCACTAGTGCGGGCCGGCGCCTTGTGGCCGCGGCGTTGGCAATTGCCCTGATCGGCGCGGCGTTGCTGAGTTGGGCGCTCTGGCTGACGGTAGCCGTCATTGCGTTGATCGGTTCGCTCTATTCCCTGCCGCCCTTACGCCTAAAGCGGAAGCCGTTGGCGGCTGCGTTGAGCATCGCCAGTGCGCGCGGTGTGATTGCCAACGTTGGCTTGGCGTTTCATTATCAGAGCCGATTAGGGGTGGAGCTGCCACTCACGACGCTCATCCTTGCTGGGGTCTTCTTTTTCGGTTTCGCGCTGGTGATTGCGCTCTACAAAGACCTGCCCGATGATCGCGGCGATCGCCTCTATCAGATCGAGACACTTACGACGCGCTGGGGGCCGCAGCGGGTGTTGCAGGTTGGCCGCCTCTTGCTGACCGGGTGTTATCTGCTGCCGATCGCGGTTGGCTTGTGGTCATTGCCTGCCCTTGCTGCCGGCTTTCTCGCGCTTAGCCACACCGTCGTGATTGCGCTCTTTTGGTGGGCAAGTTTGCGGGTTGATCTGCGCCAGCAACAATCTATTACCAATTTTTATATGTTCCTTTGGGGCATTTTCTATACTGAGTTTGCCTTGTTGAGCATTTACCAGTTGACCGATGCGTTGGGGCAGGTATGAACGCGATTGTTACTCATCTTGCATAAGGTGCGGCAGTTTGACTGCCGCACTCCATATTCAGAACCTATGGTCACCAACTGGTTTGCCAACACCATTGATCTCATCAAACTGGGCCGCCCGCTCCATCTGATCGGCGGCGCGATATTTTATGGCGTCGGCGTTGCCGCTGCCGGCTCAACACTCCGCGATGGCGGGTTGGCGTTGCTTGGCCTTGCTACCGCTTTGAGCGCCCAATTGATGAACCACTACAGCAATGATTACTTCGACCGCGATGCTGATGTCGCCAATGCCACACCCACCCGCTGGTCGGGCGGTAGTCGTGTCTTGCCAGCAGGCCGCTTGCCGGCGCAAGCGGCGCTAGCAGCGGCGCTAGGTTGGGGTATGCTGGCCATGAGCTTGGCCGTACTTAGCGCGATGCACTCGCCGAATCCGGCGCTGAGCGCCGGCGTGTTGGGATTGGCAATTGCACTGGCATGGGTCTACAGCGGGCCGCCACTCTATTTGCACCGGCGCGGCTGGGGAGAAGTTGTCGGTGCGCTGTTGGTGCCGGGGATGACGGCGCTGACCGGATTTGTGTTGCAAACTGGTACGGTGCAACCGATCATACTATTGACGATCCTGCCGCTTTGCCTACTCCAATTCGCCATGCTGATCGCCGTTAGTCTCCCTGATGTCGTCGGTGATCGGAAGGTAGGTAAACGCACGTTAGCTGTGATGTTCGGACCACAGCAGGCAGTGCGATGGCAAATCGGCGCCATCGGCATGGCATTTCTCAGCTTACCGCTGCTTGGGCTAGGTGGGGTGCCGTGGCTCGTAGCCCTCGCCCCGCTGACAACTGCACCAATCGGTTTATGGCTGATCATCCGCTTTCGTTCCGGCGCATGGGCCGATCCGGCAGCATGGGACGGATTAGGTTTCTGGAGTATTGGCCAACTGGTGGGCAGTGCCGGGATGATGTTGCTGGGGTTTGTGGCGACTGAATGGGTAACACAAGGGTGGGGCGCATAACACGCGCCCCACTATCACATCACCACAACGCAAAGACTCGGCTCGGCCCGCCCGAACCAGCGGCGATCTTCGGCGCGCCGACCACCAGCGTTGCGCCGCTCGGCGGGATCGACTCAAGGTTCGCCAGATTCTCTAAGCCCCAGCGGTTCGTTGGCAATAATGTGTAATGCACGGCAAACGTCGTCGAAGGGCCGTGATCAAGACTCAGCGTATCGACTCCGATCCCACTGATGCTCCGCTCGGTGAGTAGAAAATCGACTGCGTCCTTGCCAAAACCGGGGAAGTGCATCACCCCGCTCGAATCAGCATTGCGGAACAGCTCGACCGAATGCGCCCGCGCCCCCCAACCGCTCGCCATCAACACTGCTGCATTGGTTGGAATCCGGCCATAGCGCCGCTCCCATGCCCGAATGTCATCTGGGGTGACGACGGTATCAGGGTCGCGCGCAGCCCGTTCGGTGATGTTGATAACTACCGCCGGCACTACCAGCGCCTGCACCGGTATCTGATCGACGAAGAGACCATTGGGAGCAAAATGCACCGGGGCATCCATGTGAGTGCCCGAATGTTCCCAGTAGTTGAGAATGCTGCCGTAGTAGCCATCGCGGTCATGAAATACGACCGGCGTGATCTGGAACGGCGCCGCACCGGGGAAGAGCGGAAACTGGGTGCCGAGCAGGTGGGTCAAATCGGCCACATTGCTAAAACTGGTGCGTGATACCGGCGCCGCCTCAGCAGCGAACGGCGCGGCGAGCGCTGCCACCGCTGCGCCTAGACCAAACTTAAGCAAGCTGCGGCGGTTGATTTCCGGTGACTGGATCGATTCGATAAACCGAGGCGGACACATCGGGCAACTCTCCTTTTCTGAACGCGGAACCAACACTATTATGACCGGCAAGACGCCTTGCCGCGGTGATCACGATGGCAAGCGAACGCTTACGATCCTATCCGCTCAACCTGCCCACGTAGGGCCTGCGGTTGCAACACTGCCAGCAACACCGGGCAGAGTCGTTCCAGATCGGCTTGCAGCGCAGCCATCTCGGCATCGCTCACCTCACCGCGATAACGAATCGTATAGCGCAAATCGGTCGGCACAATCGGCGCTTCATCACTCACGGCCATTGCGCCGCGATAATCGATCTGGCCAGTTACCTCAACCTGTAGATCATCGAGCGCCAGCTCACGATCGGTAGCAATGGCCAGCGCCGAATGCGCGATGCAACTCGCCATTGCTGCCAGCAGTAATTCAGGCGCGTTTGGCCCTAGATCGTAACCACCGAGTGCGGGACCTGAATCGCTCAGCACTGTATGATCACGCACCCGCACCGGGCGTAGACCGGTGCCGGCTGCCACAGTTACCGTTGCGCGCAGCGGCACCGGGGCCGGCGGCTGCTCGCGCAAGCGCGCGCGGAAGGCAGCCAGCGCCTGTCGCTTGCGGGCTAAAAACTCGCGTAAACTCCAGATCGGAGCCATAGCGCCTCCCTTTGATAATGACGTTGCTCTCAGCGATAGAAGCAGATACGATATAGTATGGGGTCAAGTGCAGCAATGACACTGCTGCACGCAATAGGCGGCGACTTCCTGTCCGCCACAGCCCGGAAAGGATGTGTTACACCAGATACGATGGAAATTTCAGTTATTATCCATCCCCTCTATGTTCCTGTCAAGCAGCGATTCTCGGTTCACCATTTCGGCTACAATATCAATGCAATAATGGTGCGTCAGACACCCAGCCACTACCTTAGACGCACTGGGAGATGACAGATGCTGCTCAACGCCACGATCACCACGGGTCTCCTTTGGCTGGTCTGCCTGATTGCCATCGGCGTCGCGATCTATCTTTGGCCACGTCGCAGTGTCGCTGGCGGATACGAATTTCTCTTGATGCTCGCCGCCATTGTGATATGGGCCGGCGCTGATGCGCTAGAGTTAAGCGCGACAACGCTGGAGGGCAAGCTTTTCTGGCGGCTTGCCCAGCAGGTTGGCATTGTTCTATTGCCGTCTAGTTGGCTCCTGTTCACCTTTGCGTATCTCGATTTTCAGCCATGGAGCCGTTCGCGGGCGCGTTGGCTGCTCTTCGCTTTCCCACTGCTCACCTTGATCATCGCGTTTACCAATCACGAGCATCGCCTGTTCTTTCACGAAGTCCGTCTGATCCTCTATGATAATTCTCCATACCTCGAAATCCTTCCCGGACGGTGGTTTTGGGTGCATATTGGCTATTCGTATATCTGTCTCACCGCCGGATTAGCCCTCATTACCGGCGCCTTCTGGCAAACATCGCCACTCTTTCGGCGGCAAGCCGTCCTTATCGGGCTAGGCTTTCTCTTCCCTTTTCTGTCTAACTGGTCATACTTAAGCCAAGTTACCTTGGGTGTTGATACTACTCCAGTTTCATTTTTGCTCTCAGCACCGTTTATTATTACCGGGTTGTACCGTTATCGATTCCTCTACCTCGTGCCGGTTGCCCGCGATCGCTTGATTGAAGCAATGGCCGATGCCATGATTGTGACTGATCAAACCGGTAGGATTATCGACCTCAACCCGGCAGCCCAACGACTGTTCGGTCATGTAGCGCAAGTCAATACCCCCTTAGCCGAAACGCTCGATTGGCCGGCCTTAGTCAAAGCCGCCCAATCACATAACCCAGTACGGATCGAACTCAATTGTCCTGCACACCCTGATCGATTCTTTGATATTACAATCGATCCACTTTTTGATCGGAATAGCCAGTTTAGTGGCCGGATCTTTGTATTTCGCGAAATTACCGAGCGCAAACGAGTCGAACAACGGTTGCAAGAGGCATTGCAGCGCTTCACCGATATGATCGAACGAACGCCGCTGGTCGCCATTCAGCGGTTTGATCGCCGCGGTGTTGTGCTAGAATGGAACCGGGTCTGTGAACAGTTTTATGGCTACACGGCGGCAGAAGCGTGCGGCCGGCGCTTGCAAGACCTCATTCTCAACGGTGATGAGGTCGCCGAATTCGAGCACCAAATCGAACAGATTTGGACGAACGGCCAAGCCCCGCCGCCACGCACGTGGCAGACTCACACCAAAACCGGCGCGGTGCGTTGGCTCTATTCGGCGATGTTTCCCCTCTTTGCCCATGGGCAGGTGAGCGATATTGTCCGCATGGATGTGGATATTACCGAGATCCGTCTCGCTAGTGACAATCTGCGCCGCCAACGAGATCAACTAGCTGCACTGCACCGGTTGACACTTGACTGGCTCAACCGGCGCGAGATGAGTGATCTCTTGCAGGCGATTACCGATAGCGCTTATCGGGTGCTCAATGTGAGCTATACCGAATTGCTGCTGGCTGAAGATGAGAACACATTAGTGGTGCGCGCCTGTACACCATCGCTGCCAAGCCAAGTCATGCGACGTGAAACACCGACCACTGCTCCCCTCTCATGGCGTGCGTTTCGTGATCGTCAGCCCGCGCTCGTGCTTAATTACACAGCATGGCCGGAACATACGCCTGATTACGAGCAGTTCAATTTTGGCCCGGCAATGACCTTGCCAATTATTGTTGGCGACGAATGCCTTGGCGTGATCGGAATGGCCCGCGATCAGCACGGCTCACCATTCACAATCGATGAGATCCAGCATGCGATGCTGCTCACGCAACTCGCGGCGCTGGTGCTCGACAACTCAAACCTTTACACTGCTGCGCAGCGCGAAATTGCTGAACGGAAGCAAGCCGAACAACAGCAAGCGAAATTACAAGCCCAACTCTTACAAGCCCAAAAGATGGAGGCAATTGGGCAATTGGCCGGTGGTATTGCGCACGATTTCAACAATATTCTGACTGTCATCACCGGTAACATTGAGTTAGCCTTGCTCGAAGTAGAACCAGATCACCCCATCTATCCCGAACTCGAGTCGATTCGCCAGAGTACGAGCCGCGCCAGCGAGCTTGTGCGCCAATTGTTAGCGTTTGCTCGTCGCCAAACCGGCCAGCCACGGTTGATCAGTATCAATCACCAGATCAATGACACGATGAACATGATGCGGCGACTGATCGGTGAGCAAATTCGCTTGAAGTTAGAATTGAGCGAACCAATCGATCGGGTGATGATTGATCCACACCAGTTTGAACAAGTGCTGATTAATCTCGTTGTCAATGCCCGTGACGCAATGCCACATGGCGGTGAATTGACGATTCGCACGGCAGTGCAATATTTCAGTACTGGCGAGATACCCCCCTTTAGCCAAGCGCAGGCCGGCAAGTATGTGCTGCTCGCGGTAAGTGATACAGGCATCGGGATTGACGAGGCGATCTATCCGCATATCTTCGAGCCGTACTTTACCACGAAGCCAGTGGGCAAAGGGAGTGGGCTAGGCTTGGCAATCTGTAGCGGGATCGTTGCTCAACACGGCGGATTTTTTATGGTGGAAAGCCAGCTCCACGCCGGCAGTTGCTTTACCGTCGCGCTCCCGGCCGTAGCTGAAGAGCCAACGGCGACTCCGGAGACGGTTAGCCCTGAGCCGATAACGGATGTCACCGGTCACGAGACGATCCTGCTGGTTGAAGATGAAGCTGAGGTGCGGCAACTGGCGAGCCGGCTGCTTCGCGAACACGGCTATACCGTATTAGAAGCATCACATGCGCAAGAGGCGCTTCAAATCGCGCAACAACACGGCAATGACGTGCAAGTTGTGATCAGTGACATTGTGTTACCCCAGATTGACGGCATCTCTTTAGCAAATCAGCTCCAAGCCTCACTGCCGCATCTGCGCATTATCTTGATGTCAGGCTATGCGCCGCAAGCCTTGCCACATAACCGTATGCTGCCATACCCCATCTTGCAAAAGCCATTTACTCGCCAACAACTAATGGCAATGATCCGGCAAGTGATCAATCAACCCTCATCGTGAGGTGATCTATGGAGCAAATTGGCGGTTTCTTGATCGCGCTCATTGTCACGCTTTTGCTTGGCCTAGTCGGGTTGGCCGCATGGCGTTATTGGCGCGAACAGGTCAACATCTCGCCCGAAGACGAGGAACTGATGCGTGAGATTGCCGAACTCAACGACCGGCAGGCCAACCGGATAAGTGATCAACGCTTGCGTTCCGGTGTTGATCCCGATGAGGCGTGGCGAATCATGGTGCAACGCGGCCAACGTAGCCGCCGTCGCACCACCGGATCATCCCGCCGAAAATGATTATGGTGCAGCGCATGGGTAGAGCCACATGACCATGCGGCTCTACACGTGCGCCGGCGCCTGATTGCCCGCTTCTTCGGCTGCCCGTCGTACATTGACGAACAGCAGCAGGATGAATCCGCTTACGAAGAAGATGATCAGCGAAACAATGGCAATCCGGTAGCTGCCGGTGAGCTGGTACGCCACCCCGAACAACAGTGGCGCCAACCAGCTCGTGCCGCGCTCGCCGACTTCATAGAGGCTAAAGTACTCGGCTTCCTGCCCATCAGGGATCATCAACGAGAAGAGCGACCGGCTAATCGCTTGGCTTCCGCCGAGCACCAACGCAATCGCCGCACCGAGCGCGATAAACTGGATATCGCTATTGGCTGGCATCACGTAGGCATAGCCAACAACAGCGGTCCAGATAATTAGACTACCTAACAACACCCGCTTTGAACCAAGCCGAGTGGCCAGTGCGCCAAACGCGAGCGCACCGACAAAAGCTACAAACTGCACCATCAAGATGGTTGCGATACGGGTTGACTCGCCGATCCCCAGCTCTTCAGCGCCAAACTGAGCCGCCAGCGCAATCACTGCTTGGATACCGTCGTTATAGAGTAGATACGCCGCTAGAAAGAGCAGCGTTTGCGGATAGTTGCGCATCTGGCGGAAGGTGTGGGCCAATTGGCGAAAACCAACGGTGAGATAGCGCTCACCGGGGGGTAAGCGCCGCACTGCGCCGCGGTTGCGTAGCGTGAGCATCGGTATGAGGGTAAAAATGGCCCACCACATGCCTGCCGAAGCAAGGCTAATTCGCACCGCCATACTACTCTCAACCCCCAGTGATTCGGCGTTGAGGAAGAAGACCAGATTAGCTGCGAGCAGCAACCCGCCGCCGAGATAGCCCAATGCCCACCCCTGCGACGAGACCGCATCGCGCCGATCAGGAGAAGCGATGTCGGGGAGGAAGGCATTGTAGAAGACAATCGAAGCGCCAAAAGAGAGATTGGCGATCACGAACAATGCTCCACCAAGCAGATACCGATCGCCATCGAGAAAGTAGAGACCCATCGTAGCAAATGCGCCAATATAGGCAAAGATCGCCAGCATCTGCTTGCGCGCGTTGGAATAGTCGGCAATTGCGCCCAAGATGGGGAGAAAAAAGACTTGCAAGAGCACCGAGAGCGATACCACGTAGGGGAAGAACGAACCTGCCGCAACCGGAATGCCAAACGGGTAGACAAGACCATTCGCATCCGCTGCATTGCGGGTAATTGCAGTGAGGTATGGCCCTAAAAAGACCGTTACAACAGTGGTGGAAAATGCCGAGTTTGCCCAATCGTAGAAGTACCAGCCGATCTGTTCACGCCGGTTATCGGTCACGGCTGCCACGGTCGCCATGCATACTCCTTTGCCTTACGGCCTCGCGTCGAACACACTACGCCACTAGTGTCGTCCTTGAAGAACGGGGATATGAACTTTCCAAAGCTACGCTGAACAAAAATATTGTACCACGGCAAATTGGTGAGCAACGCAACGATATGCTTACCGCTGCAAAACCCAGCAATAGGATAAGACGAGCATGGCAACGCAATGGATGCCGAGGAGCCGTACAATTGGGAATGTACAATGAGACAAGTGGGTTAGATCGGTTGGGGCGAGGCATGCCCCAACCGGAACGGGATACTATCGGTGCAGCCGTAGCAAATGATGGTGGATCCTAGTCTGCTTGCACATACACCAGTGGCTAGTTTTGAAAGGGTTACTCATCATACTTCGACATATACACCATCATTGCCAATGCCACAATGATAGTGCGATCGAGGTGATACGTTTTCCGATTGTCTTTCAGACCAAGCTGATGGTACAGGTCATTAATGTACGTGCGCACCGTTGCTTCGCTCAGGTCTATCTTCTTGGCGATCTCTTTTGGCACGTACCAGATATATTGTGCAATCTTGCGCAAACGCGGTGGTACGTGTCGTAACCGCTCGGCAACATCCTGCACTTCTGATTGGAGTTCTGGCGTAAGCCCATTACGAATACTACGAGACGTATGCATCAGCGTTGTTCTCCTTCAGTAGATTGACGATGATCGCCTTATCAAGAGAACGTTTGATGACGCAGATGAACTGTGATCGTCGATGTATGCAGATTTTATAAGCGTCCCGTAACCATTGCGTAACAACAAGCGATCAGAACAGGCTAAGACGTACACGAATAGATCGCAGTTCTAGCATGAATTGGCATCCGAGACCTATCAGGCTTACCTGTCGAATTGATAAAAGTTTTCGTCATAATTATATCAACTCTGTACGAGCAATGCTAGTAATTTAGAAATGATATTTTTCTAAAGATAGAAATGATTTTATAGTAAGGAAAGATCAAACCAAGTACATATATGATAAGGATATCAATGACACCACAATATATGCCGAGCGTACTACGCTGAACTCATCTCTTATAAAGAGAGATCCTCTAGCGTGCATTTCGGCAAGTCGTTCACAACGCTTGTTACGTCAGCTCATGTCCCGTCTCAGGCAAGCAGTGTACGACGATGAAAGGCAAACCGGCACTGGTCAGACATTTCCTATTACTACTCGCATACCTAACACAGGCTACATCTGCTCGCGACTCGCCGCCACTTCTGCCGCCGGCAGCCAGAACCAAAACCGTGTTCCCTTGTCAAGCTTGCTCTCAACCCCGATCTGGCCGCCGTGCAGGGCAATGATGCGCTCGGCGATCGCCAAACCCAAACCGCTGCCGCCGTGCGCCCGCGCCCGACCCCGGTCAGCGCGATAAAATCGCTCAAAGACGTGCGGCAAATCTTCTGGCGCAATCCCGCTGCCGGTGTCGCGAACGCTAACCAATGCGCCGTCGCGTTCTGCTGCGCTGGCAATGGTGATGTTCCCGCCGGCTGGTGTATAGCGCAAAGCATTGCTGAGCAGATTCCGCACCACTTGCGCGATCCGTTCGCTGTCGGCCAGCACCGCCGGCAAGTTAGGGTCTGGCGTAACGAGCAGGTCAACCCCTTGCGCTGCCGCCAATTCGCGAAACAGCTCGGCTTCGCGGCCCAGCAGTTGGTTGAGGTCAAGCGGTTGGCGATGCAACGTCAATTGACCAGTGTCGGCCAACGATAACTCTCGCAGATCATCAACTAACCGGCGCAAGCCGAGTGTCGCTTCGTAAATCTGGCCGATCTCTTCCCGTGTGAGCGGATAGACATCATCGAGGATAGCGCGTAGGTTGCCTTGGATGACCGTAAGTGGCGTGCGTAATTCGTGGGCAATATCGGCGACCATCTGCCGCCGCTGATGGTTGGCAGCAGCAAGCTCACATGCCATCTCGTTGAACGCTTCCGCTACCCGTCGTACTTCGATCGGGCCTTCCACAATGGCGCGCGCCGTGAGATTACTCTGTCCTAATGCAGCCGCCACCTGCGCTAGATGCTGTAACGGCCGGGTCAGCCGGCGGGCAATCAAGATACCGATCATTATTCCGACGAGGGCAACGATTCCCCCTCCCAGCCAGATCACTTCACGCAATCGTTGCAGGAACTGAGAGGCTGCACCGGGCAGCCGGTTAGTGGCAGCCTGCACCACCAGATATCCCGCCACACGCTGGTCAACAGTGATCGGCAGCGCTTCGCGGCGTTGCAACGCGGTCAGCGTATCGCCAACGATCCCGCGCGGATCGGCGACGACACGGCCATCGGTGTTAGCCAAGGCCAGCGCCGGTCGTTGCGGGCCGCCTTGCCCGTGCCCCATGCCCATTCCGCCGGTGGATAACACCTGCTCGACACCATCCCAACTGCCGTGCTGCGCGTACCAAATAGCAAGCCGGTCTATCAGACCGCTCTCGGCAATTTGGCTTTGGGCCAAATACCGGCGAAAACTCGTATCGGCCAGCCGGTCAATCGCCACGGCTAGAATGATGGTTATCAACAGGATGATCGCGGCAAAGGCCGCGCTGAGTTGGACGACAAGGCGATTCATACGTTTCGCAGGCGATAGCCGACACCGTAGACCGTCTCGATCACCGGCGCTGCTGGATCAGCGTCCAGCTTCTTGCGCAGGTTTTTGATGTGACTGTCAACCGTGCGCTCAAGGCCGGTAGCGGCATAGCCTAAGCCCTGCTCAAGCAATTCGGCACGGGTGAAGGCATGGCCGGGGTAGCGCATAAACAGGCTTAGTAAAGCAAATTCGGTCGGGGTCAGTTCGAGTTCATGACCGGCAAGCCATGCCTGATGGGCATCGAGATCGAGCACGAGACAACCTAGCTCGATCCGGTTGCGCACCACGGCGCCGCCGCCAGCCCGCCGCAAGACCGCCCGCACCCGCGCAACGACTTCCCGCGGATTGAACGGTTTGACGATATAGTCGTCGGCTCCTAATTCCAACCCGACAATCCGGTCGGTGTCATCAACCCGCGCTGTAAGCATAATGATCGGTAGGTTGGCCGTCGCCGGATCGCTGCGCAAGGCGCGGGCAATCTCAAAGCCGTCGTCATCGGGTAGCATCAGGTCGAGCACGACCAGATCAGGCCGTTCAGTGCGAATCAGACGCCGCGCCGTCGCGCCATCAAACGCGCTTTTCGCTTTGAAACCGGCTTGCTCGAGATACGAACGCACCAGCCTGACAATGCCGGGATCGTCGTCAACGACCAGAATGGCGGGCATGTCTCCTCCGTTGGTGGTATCCTAATGGGCAACGAATGAAGAAATGAATGATACGGGATATTCATCGGTACCATGGGTAGGAGCCACCCATCGGTGCGGCTCTACCGTTCGGTTATTCATTGGCAAGTTTACCGTCCGTTACGCCCGTATTGATTACCGCCACCTCGCGGACCAACTTGGGCCGGCGACACTGGCGCATTGTCGGGGTGAATGCCGCCGGGGCCGAGCGGGGTGAAGGGCTGCATTAGCCGCGCCACGGTCATCGATTTGGCAATTGCTAGTTGCGCATCCGCCTGCGCTTGCGTGATCCGTCCGGCTGCAACCGCTGCATTCAGGCGCTCGGCGCGCGTAGCAACAAACTGATCGGCAACCATCTGTGGATCAATGCCAGCCGCTTTCAGTGCATCGGCAATCGAGCCACCATTCGCCATTAGCTGTGCTATCAGCTCTTGCTGCGTGATGCCCAGCGCCGCCGCTGCCGTGCTGACCAACGAGCTAGACTGATTGCCGTGACCACCAACCTGTGCCCCTTGCTGCGTCCACCCACCACGACCTACCCCTTGCTGCATCCAACCGCCCCGCGCCGCCTGCCCAGCACCATACGCACCACCAATCGGAACCGGTGTTACCTTTGGGTCAACCGGCCCCTGTGCCAGCGCCGGCACCATCGTCATAAACACCACCATCGTTGCCAAGGCCCCAGCCAGTGCCGCTGCTATCAAACTAAGTACCCGTTTCATTGTATTCCTCCTTCATCACTTTGGTGGAAACCACCGGTTTCTTTTTTCAACTTCACTGTACCAAGCGATGATGGAGAACTTGTAGAGGGTTCGCGGATGGCTTGTCGAAAAATCGAGCCATCTGCTCTGTGGTATCATATTTATGCTGGCAGTATGTTGCTGCCGCTTACGGCTAGTTTCTGCAAGCAAAGGAGCATTTCCAGCTATGCCACGTCTGAGCGAAGCCGAGATTAGCGAGCATTTGGCCCAGCGTCCCGACTGGAGCCTTGAGAATAACGAGATTGTTCGCACCTTCCGCCTTGCCAATTTCCCTGCTGCAATCGCCTTTGTCACGCACGTCGCCTTTTTGGCCGAAGCCGCCGGCCACCACCCCGACATTGACATTCGCTACAACCGAGTGCGGATTGCACTCACCACTCACGATGCCGGCGGGTTGACCGAGAAAGATTTTGCTTTGGCATCCGCGATTGATGAGATACTAGGCTGATGCCATTGGTAACGACGACCATCGGTGATCTATTTGTCATGCGGCGCGGCCAGAGCGGCCCGCCGCTGATCTGCATTCACGGCGCTGGCGGCAGCTCACGCCATTGGGGATTGGTGATCGAACCGTTAGCAACTGTAGCGCAAGTCTACGCAGTTGATCTGCCCGGTCACGGACGCTCGCCCGTTACCGGCGACCCAGTTACAATAACCAACTATGCGCAGGCGATTAGTGCCCTGCATACGGCTCTTGGCTTGCCGCCGGCGATTGTGCTCGGCCATTCGATGGGTGGCGCGATTGCGTTGCAGCTTGCGGTCGACGCGCCGCAGATGGTGGCTGGCTTAGGTCTGATCGGCAGTGCGGCTCGTTTGCGCGTTGCACCAACGATACTGGCCGGCCTCGCCGGTGATGCTGTCGCCCGCCAAGAAGCTATCGCTCTGCTCGTCAACCAGCTCTTCAGCCCGACAGCCGATCCGGCATTGGCCGCTGAAGCCGCCGCCGAATATACCGCGCTCGATCCGGCCATCTTGCTGGCCGATCTGCAAGCCTGCGATGGGTTTGATATTCGTCCGCAGCTTGCCGCCATCTGCTGCCCGGCACTGGTTGTGACCGGAGCTGATGATACATTGACGCCACCTAAACTCGGCGCTGAATTAGCCACCGGTTTGGGGGTCGAACATCGCCTATTGACCAATGTCGGCCACATGCCAATGCTGGAAACTCCCAGTCAATTGAGCCAGCTCTTGCGCTCGTGGATCAAGGCGCTTGCCGAAGAAGAATCGCTCGCGTAGAATACAAATAGCCCAGCTCCAATTCAATATCCAGAGGAGGCGATCATGGAATTCCAGCTTAGCGAAGATCAGCAGATGCTCCGCGATATGGTGCGCCAGTTTGTCGAGAAGGAGGCTAAGCCGACAGTGGCCGAACGCGATGAACACGCGATTTGGCCTACCGACCTCGTGCGCAAGATGGGTGAACTCGGTCTGATGGGGGTGGCTGTCAGCGAAGAGTATGGCGGCGCCGGCATGGATTATGTCTCGTATGCGATTGTCATCGAGGAATTGTCGCGGGTCGATGCCTCGCTAGGCGTGATTGCCTCTGTCAACAATTCGCTGGTCTGTTACGGGATCGAGAAGTTCGGCACTGAAGAGCAGAAGCGCGAACTGCTGACGCCGCTGGCGAGTGGGCGGATGCTTGGCGCTTTTTCGCTCAGCGAACCGGGTGCTGGTTCAGATGCAGCGGCTCAACGCACCACTGCCGTGCGCGATGGCGATTACTATATCATCAACGGCGTCAAGAACTGGGTAACGAACGGCGATCACGCCGATACGATCATTTTGATGGCGATGACCGATCCGAGCAAAGGGGTGAAGGGGATAACTGCTTTCCTCGTGGACACTCATGCCCCCGGTTGCCGGGTGGTCAAGGTTGAGAATAAACTCGGCATCCGTAGCGCGCACAGTTGCCAGATGGCCTACGACGACTACCGGTTGCCGGCGTGGCGACGGCTTGGCGAAGAGGGCCAAGGCTTCAAGATCGCGATGACGATCCTGAACGCCGGTCGAATTGGGATCGCAGCACAGGCGCTCGGTATTGCGCAGGGTGCGTATGAAGCGGCGCTCGAGTACAGCAAGGTGCGCGAGCAGTTCGGCAAGCCGATCCACGAATTTCAGGCCGTTGGCTTTACGCTGGCCGATATGGCCACTCGCATCAAGGCGGCTCGCCTGCTGACCTACGAAGCGGCGTGGCGCAAAGATAACGGCCTCGATTTTATCAAGGACGCTTCGATGGCCAAGCTCTTCGCCTCAGAGACGGCGATGTGGGTGGCGACCAAAGCCGTGCAATTGCACGGTTCTAACGGTTACTCGAAGGAGTATCCAGTTGAACGCTTCTTCCGCGACGCGAAGATTACCGAAATCTACGAAGGCACCAGCGAAATTCAGCGCCTCGTCATTAGCCGCGAAATTGTGCGCTGATCGTCTTGTAATCACCGATTAGCAAACGCAACGGCGCGAAACGTAGGCGCGTTCTCAGCCGAACCAGCTTACGGCTTCGCGCTATTGTGTTGTCTCAAACGAAGCTATGCGTCTCATCCTTGTCCGCCACGGCGAGACGCCGTGGAATCAAACGTTGCAATATCAGGGCCATGCGCCAGTGCCGCTCAACGAGCGCGGACGTGAGCAAGCCCGTCGGGCAGCCTTCCGGCTGGCTCGCAGCGGGGCGGTTGCGATCTACAGCAGCGACTTGCCCCGCGCATGGGAGACGGCGGAGATTATTGGCGAACATTTAGCCTTGCGCCCGGTGGCGATGCCTGATTGGCGCGAGATTGATGTCGGGTTGTGGGAAGGGTTGACGCCAGACGAATTGTACCAGCGCTTCCCCGATCACATGCGTGAGTATGACCGCGACCCGGCGCGCACCGTGCGGCTCGGCGGCGAGAGCTATGCCCAATTGCAAGCACGGGTGTTGTGCGCGTTTCGCCAGATCGAGGCTACCCATCAATCCGGTGAAACTATCATCGTCGTGTCGCATGGCGGCTCGATCCGGGCGTTGTTTTGCCATATCATCGGGCTGGATCTGGCAAACTTCGGTAAACTGTGGCTCGACAACGGCTCGTTGAGCGAAATTGTCCGCGGGCGAAGTGGCTGGCGGCTGTTGCGGATGAACGATGTCGCCCACCTTGAAGATTTGGTGGCGGAAGGCGGCGAGTAAGGCGAGTTCATGATGAGCGGACGAACCACTTCTCCCGAACACGATCTGTTGTCGGCGAATATTCGCGCGTTGGGTGATGCGCTGGGCCGTATCATCACTGCCCAACAAGGGCCGGCGGCGCTGGCCTTGGTCGAGCAGGTGCGCCGCATGGCCAAAGAGTTGCGCAATGCGCCGCATGAAACCGATCCACAAGCCTTGCCACGACTCATTGCCGATCTGAGCCTGCCCCAGTTGCAGGGGTTGGTAAAGGCGTTTACCCTCTATTTTGGGTTGGTGAATTTAGCTGAAGGCGTCGAGCGACTCCGTTCGTTACGCGTGCGCGATTTACGCAACGCGCCGGCCCCCCGCACCGAGAGTATCGCCGACGCGATCGGGTTGCTCAAACGCCACGGCGTGCCAGCCGACGCCATCCAAGCATGGCTCGACCACGCCTTGATTATGCCAGTGCTGACTGCCCACCCCACCGAGTCGCGCCGGCGCACGATTTTGATCAAGTTGCGCCGAATCTTCGATACGTTGATTGATTTGACCTTTGGTGAACGATTGGTCTTGCCGTCCGACCGCCAAGCTGCTCTCGTCCGCATCGAGCGCGAGATCGTTGGGTTGTGGCAGAGCGATGATGTGCGTCATCGCCGGCCTTCCGTGCTCGATGAGGTTGAGAATGGCTTATTCTACTTCCAAACCGTGCTCTGGGATCTGTTGCCGCAGATCTATCGCGAGACGGTTGAGGCGCTAGCTGAGGCGTACCCTGATCATCAGTGGCAGTTGCCGCCATTCCTGCGTTTCGGTAGTTGGATGGGCGGCGATCGCGACGGCAACCCCTTCGTGACACCGGAGGTGACGATCGAGACGGTGCGGTTGATGCGGAGCGCGATGCTGCGTTACCTGATTGGCTGCATTGATCGCCTCATCACCGATCTCAGTCAGTCGGTGCAGCAGGTGCAAGTCGATACAGCGATTATTGACCGGATCGCCGAGTATCGTGATTTGATGCCCGATGCGGAAGCGAGCCTGAATCCGCATTACCGTTGCGAACCGTACCGGCAGTTGTGCCACTTCATCCAAGCCCGCCTGCAACATACGCTTCATTACACACTCAACCATACCCCGCAGTGGGGTGCTGACCCGCCGCCGCCACGCTTGCCTACCGTCTATTATCATAGCCGTGAGCTTCTAGCCGATCTTGACCTGATCGATGCGAGCCTGCGTAATCACGGCGGCGAACTGATCGCCGATGGTTTGTTGCGCGATGTGCGCGCGAATGTGGCCGTGTGCCGGTTGCACACCGCGACTCTCGATGTGCGCCAGCACGCCAGCCGCCATACCGCCGCGTTAAGCGAGATTTTGGCCGCCGCCGGCGTGGTCGCCAATTACGAAGCGCTCGATGAAGCTGAGCGCGTGGCCGTATTGAGCACCGAAATTCGTCGCCCGCGCCCGCTTACTCCCAGTCGGCTGAGCCACTTTAGCCCGGCAACCGCCGAAACCGTGTATACCTTTCGTGTGATGGCAGCCATTAGTGAACAGCTCGATCCCGAAATCTTTCAGACCTACATCGTGTCCACTACTAGCCAAGTGAGCGATCTGCTAGCGGTGTTGCTGCTTTGCCGCGATGCCGGCCTCTACCAGCCCGGCCAGCAGAGCCAGTTGAACATTGTGCCGCTGTTTGAAACCGGTGATGACTTGCAGCGCGCGCCAGTTTTGCTCGATGAACTTTTGCAACTGCCGGTCTACCGCGAGCATCTAGCCCTACGCGACAATTTGCAAGAAGTGATGCTCGGCTATTCCGATAGCAACAAAGAAGGCGGTTTTGTCGCCGCCAATTGGGCGCTCTACCGGGCGCAAGTCGAGTTGACCGCCGTGACCGAACGTCACGGCGCGCGCTTGCGCCTCTTCCACGGACGCGGCGGCGCGGTCGGGCGCGGCGGCGGCCCGGCTGGCCAAGCGATTCTGGCCCAGCCCCCCGGCACCCTCCACGGCCAGATCAAAGTGACCGATCAGGGCGAGATGATCTCGGATCGGTATCTCGACCCGCGCACGGCCCATCGCCATCTCGAACAAGTAGTGAATGCCGTGCTCCGCGCCAGTTTTCCCGGTATGGCCCGCCAGCCCGAACCGGAATGGCTGGCTGCGATGGAACAGATGGCAACCACAGCCCGCACCGCTTATCGCCGGCTGGTCTACGAAGACCCTGACTTCCTGACGTATTTTCGCAATGCGACGCCGGTGGCCGAATTCAACCGGTTACGCATCGGCTCGCGCCCCGTCTCGCGCCGCAAGAGCGACCGAATCGAAGACTTGCGCGCGATTCCGTGGGTCTTTAGCTGGATGCAGAGCCGTCACACGATTCCGGGCTGGTTTGGCTTGGGTAGTGCGCTTGAACAGTTTGCCAAAGCCGATCCTAATCACATCCATCTGCTGCGCGCAATGTACCGGCACTGGCCGTTTTTTACTACTCTGCTCGATAATGCCCAAATGATCATGCTCAAGGCCGATCTGGGCATTGCGCGCCGCTATGCCGAGTTAGTACCCAATCAGGCGATCGCTGAACGTATCTTCTTGCAGATCGAGCGCGAATTTCACCGCACGGCGCGGATGATCTGCCAGATCACCGAATACAATGATCTGCTCGACAACCAGCCGGTATTGCAACATGCCATTCGCCAGCGTAATCCATATATCGATCCGCTGAGTTACATTCAGATTGAATTGCTGCGCCGTTTGCGTGAAGCGCCACCCGAAGCACAGGGTGAGTTGGAAACCGTGTTGCTGATGTCGATCAACGGCATTGCCGCCGGTTTGAAGAATACGGGGTGAGGATGGCAGAAGGATGAACAGCGCATTCGCAGGTCGTTGTGAGAGGGCAGCACTCCTTGTCATTGCAAGAGAGCAGCGGCGTTCAGCCATGCCGGAGGCCGCCCGACCGAGGCAATCTCTTGCTTGAGCGAGAGTCGTACCTACGTGGATGCAAGCCGTGCTCGCGGGGGATCGCGTCGCCGCACCCTGTGTGGCTTGCAATGACCGGCCAGCATGTCATGGTGAGGGCGTGAAGCGCCCGCAGCAATCTCCCACTCTCTGCAACCTAGGTACGGATAAACACGAGGATAACGGATTGGTACAGATGCTTGCACCCACCCTTTGCATCCTCCGCGCCCTCTGCAGTAAATCTCTATCCAGATCGTAGAGTACAATACTAGATGACAACCCTCTGCAATACGCCTTCATGACGACAACAAATTGATGCATACCCAACGGCTTGACACATCCCCGGCGGCGATTGCACGCGCTGCCGAATTACTCCGGCGCGGCGAACTCGTTGCCTTCCCAACCGAGACCGTCTACGGTTTAGGTGCCAACGCGCTCGACGAGACAGCGGTTGCAGCAATCTTTGCCGCCAAAGGTCGCCCGGCTAGCGATCCGCTGATCGTGCATCTCGCCTATGCCAGCGACCTACCGATCGTGGTCGCCGCAACACTGCCGCTAGCAACCCAACTGGCCGCCGTCTTCTGGCCCGGCCCGCTGACGCTCATCTTGCCGCGCCATCCGCGCGTACCACTTGCTGTAACTGCCGGGCGTGAGACGGTGGCGGTGCGCGTGCCGGCCCACCCGGTAGCACATGCGCTACTGGTCGTCGCCGGCGTGCCAGTGGCCGCGCCAAGCGCCAACCGCTTCGGCCACACCAGTCCCACCACCGCCGGCCACGTGCTGGCCGATCTCGCAGGCCGGATTGCCGCCGTGATTGATGGCGGCGCAACCCCAATCGGAATCGAGTCGACCGTGCTCGATTGCACCACCACGCCACCCACCTTGCTGCGGCCCGGTGGAATCAGCCTCGAAGCGCTAGAAGCAGTGATCGGGCTAGTACAGGTGCGCACCCGCCCCACCATAGCCGAACAGCACGGCCTTGCTTCACCCGGCCTGCTCGACCGGCACTACGCACCTGACCACGAATTATGGCTGTTTAGCGGCCCACCGGCAGCAGCCCTCGCCCGCCTGCGGGCCGAAGCGGAAGCAGCACTGCACGCCGGTTTGCGGGTAGGGGTGCTCTTGCCTGATGACGATCTGGCCCTCGTCCGTGATCTCCCGGTCGAGATCGAATCGCTCGGTCCAGCCAACGATCCGGCCACGATGGCCCACCGCCTCTACGCCGCTCTCCGCGATCTCGACGCCCGCCAGCCTGATCGCATGCTGACCCGCGATCTCGATGATGCCGGCCTTGG
>NZ_CALFBQ010000020.1 GCF_937951745.1 uncultured Chloroflexus sp. | reverse complement strand
GTCGATCTGGTCGTAAGCCATAAACTGGGCGGCGCCCTTCAGCGAGAGCACCTTGGTAATTGCCGCCGTCAGCGTCGTCTTACCGTGGTCGACGTGGCCGATGGTGCCGACGTTAATATGCGGTTTCGTCCGCTCGAATTTTTGCTTGGCCATGGATTTCTTGCTCCTTAAGACAATGCGCGAAAAGATGCCGCTCGTGCCAACAGGACTGGCACGAGCAGCCGGACGAGCTTCGCGCTCAGCTCGCCGCTATAGTCGGCTGGAGCCTACGACGGGACTTGAACCCGTGACCTCGTCTTTACCAAAGACGTGCTCTACCGACTGAGCTACGTAGGCATACACGAATAGAGTTGCGCTAGCGCTTCTCTATTCGATTGTGGTGGGCCGGGCAGGATTCGAACCTGCGAAGGCGTAAGCCAGCGATTTTACAGACCGCCCCGTTTGGCCACTTCGGTACCGACCCATTTCGTTGCGATGGAGCCGACGCAGGGACTTGAACCCTGAACCGGCGGTTTACAAAACCGCTGCTCTGCCAATTGAGCTACGCCGGCGCGTACCGACAGCGTCGAGCCATCGCTCAGCGCAGTGCATTCTAGCACAATCTGCGGTTTTGTGCAAATGGGATTCGGTTCGCAGTTCCGCTGCGCTTCAACAAGGGCAAAACGCCGTTGGCGGGCCATTTGCCGGCCAGCAGCTTGTGCGCTATGATGAATTGCATCGATAAGCAAAGGGCACGGGAGCGAAGCGATGCAATGGCTGCGGCGATTGTTTGGGCAGGCGGAAGAGGCCCCTTTTCTGTTGCTGCACGCGCGCTGCGCGCGGTGTGGCGCAGTGGTGCAGACACGCATTAATCTTTACAATGATTTGTCGGTCGAATATGATGATCGCGAAGAGCCAGCCGGCTATTGGATCCGCAAGGAACTGATGGACGACCGCTGTTTCCGGCTGATGACCGCTGAGTTGCGGTTTGACCGCCGGCGCCGCCTCATGAGCCAAGAGGTTATCGGCGGTCAGATTATTACCGCTGAAGAGTATGCAGCGGCGCGAAAACAAACGAACGGTTAGCATCCTAGCTCAGCAATGACAGCCGATAAGAGCAGCAGAGCAGTCCTGCGACATTTGTCTAGCAAGCGCCAGAAACCTCACTTATGCCTCGGCTTGTCGCTGCAACAGATCGGCACGCACCGGATGGAAGATGTCAAAGAAGGTTGCATCCTCTTCCATCACTGCTTCGTGCTCGACCCCACCGGGAATATGGACAATGTCGAGTGGGCCGAGTTCACGCCATTCTTCACCTACCCGAAAGCGCAAACGTCCGGTGACGACCAACGTCATCTGCTCGTGGGGATGGCTGTGGGCCGGCGCGACCGCCCCTTTGGGCGCATCGATCCGCACCGCCATCAATTCATTGCCGGCAAATGGACGCAGTGTCATCGCACCGATCATGAAACTCTTGATATCGGCGGTCTGGGCAGTAAGCATCGCATATCTCCTTTCAAGCTGATCAATCCCATCTTACCGTTGCTGCCGCATGAACGCAAGCCGGAGCGGGCCAGCAGAGATGTTATACTGAGGGGGCAAGGCGGCGTATGGCCCTTCGCCAGAGGACGTAGCGGCGCTGTGTCCGTGCAGGGGATACGCTTTGATGACAACCTAAGGAGAACCGTATGCGCCACGAGGATGCAGGTTGGCGAGAAACGCAACGGATCCGGTTGGACGTGAATAATGTGTTCGGGCCGAACGGTCTTACTCCGGCGGAGTTGGAGGCCGCAGCGGCGCGGGCTGCCGAGGCGATCGCGGCGGTGCAGCGCCGGCGCGAGGAACTTGGTTGGCCGTTGTTACCCGAACAAGACGTAACGCCGTTCGAACAGTTTGCCGCCGCGCACCGCGACCGGATCGACACGTTTGTGGTGCTGGGAATTGGCGGCTCGGCGCTAGGCAATATCGCGGTGCAGACCGCTATCAACGGGCCGTTTTACAATCTCTTGCCGCGCGAACAGCGCGGTTGGCCGCAGTTGCTGGTGTTGGATAATTCCGACCCGGAACTGAACGCCAGCGCGCTCCGTATGCTTGATCTACGGCGCACGATGTTTAACGTGATTAGCAAGAGCGGCACCACCGCCGAGACGATGGCTTCGTTCCTGTACTTTCGGCAGGCGCTGGTTGAGACGGTTGGCGAAGAAAAGCTCGGCGATCACATCGTGCTGACTACCGACCCCAGCAGCGGTTTCTTGCGCCAGATTGGGCAACGCGAGGGGTGGACAATGTTCGACTTGCCGCCGAAAGTGGGTGGGCGCTTCTCGGTGTTGACCGCGGTTGGTTTGCTCTCGGCAGCGATGACGGGGGTCAATCTCCGTGAGCTGTTGGCCGGCGCGGCTTACGGAGGCGAACGAGCGGCTAATCCTGATCCATTGCGCAACCCGGCAGCATTGGGTGCGCTGGTCAACTACCTTTGCTTCCGCAAAGGCAAGCCGATTGTGGTGATGATGCCCTACGCCAACCGGCTACGCGATGTGGCCGATTGGTTTGCCCAGTTGTGGGCCGAGAGTTTAGGGAAAGCGGTTGACCGGCAAGGAAAGCCAGCACGAGTCGGGCAGACACCGGTCAAGGCGCTTGGCGCAACCGATCAGCATTCGCAAGTTCAGCTTTATATGGAAGGGCCATATGACAAGCTGATTAACTTCATCGCGGTCGAACGGTATGCTGACGATGCACCAATTCCGACAGCGTATGCTGATTTGGAAGGGGTGAGTTATCTGGGTGGACACACCATGGCCGAGCTGATCCAAGCCGAGCAGCAGGCCACAGCGATTGCGTTGAGCGAGGCCGGCCAGCCGAATATGACCCACATCTTCCCTGAGATCAACGCCTTTACGCTCGGCCAGTTCATCATGTTGATGGAGATGCAGACGGCGATTGCCGGCGAGTTATACGATATCAACGCCTTCGACCAGCCCGGCGTTGAGGCAGGCAAGATCAACACGTATGCGTTGTTAGGCCGGCGCGGGTTTGAAGAGCGGCGGGTCGCGATCGCGGCGCGGGCGCAAGCGTTAGATTCGCGGTGGGTGGTGTGATCGTAGAGCCGCATGGCTGTGCGGCTCCGCACGACCGTGCGGCTCCACCACCCAATCACAAGGATATGATTATGTCCACATGGTTCTCACCCCCATTGTGGGTATCATCAGCGGTATGCGCCGTGATCGGCTTGATCGGCGGCAGCGCCTTCTGGTGGGCATCACGGGCATGGAGCATCTTCATCGCCGCGTTTTTGTGGGCGCTAATCGGGACGGTGGGCACCGTAATCGGGCGCAGTGCCAGCGAACGGCTGCGCTATGGCGATTGGAAGCATGCCACCCGGCTGGCACCGGTGCAGACCATTGTGCCTATGGGCGGATTTCTGGGTGTTGCCTTACTGACCGGCGCGCCATTGAATGCCGACCAGATTGTGGTCGTGTGCGGGATTGTGCTGGCGCTGGCGGTGCTGTTTTGGATTGGGTTACCGCTCACCTCGCCGTTTCGGGAACGGAAGTAAGCGGAGCGCCAAGGTCGCAGAGCGCGCACAGACTTGAACCCCACGGCACAATGACAGCAGGGGCGACAAGGCTAGGCAGGCATCCCGCTGATAGGGAGGATTGCTGCGGGTGCATAGCGCCTTCACAATGACAAGAGACTCCCTGCGCACAAATACAGAGAGGCATCGTGATGGATCACCCACCCCCATTACCAATCTACCCTCTCACCGAATTAGCCGCCTTGCGCGCCGAATGGCGCGCTGCCGACTTGAAGGTAGTGCTAACGAATGGGGTGTTTGATCTGTTGCATATCGGTCATGTGAACTATCTAACGGCAGCGCGCGAGCTAGGTGATCGGCTGATCGTAGCGATTAACAGCGACGAATCCACCCAACAGCTCAAAGGACCGCTGCGCCCGATTGTACCGGCAGCGGAACGCGCCGCGATCATCGCTGCGTTGCGCTGCGTTGACGCAGTGACGATCTTTGCCGAACGCACTGCTGAGGCAGTGGTAGCGGCGCTCGCGCCTGATGTGTACGTGAAGGGCGGTGATTACGGGCACGGCGCTGCCATCGACGAAGCCCGCTTGCCGGAAGCGCGAATTGCACGCGAACGCGGCGGCGAGGTGCGGTTATTGCCGTTTCATGATGGTCACGCCACAACCCGGTTGATCGAACGGATTGTGGCGCGGTACGGCAGCAGGGTGTAGCGACAAATGTGGAAAGCCACGGATTGACCCGGATCGGGATGGATGTAATGTGTGATCCGTGAATATCCGTCACATCCGTGCCCATCCGTGACCCATGCACCAGCCATTAGTCACCGATCAGCACAAACTCGGAAAAGATAGGGCACAGATCAGCCAAGAACGATTTTGGCCCCCTTACCTCAACCCTATTCAGACAATCTGAATCTGCAAATTCGCTGCCCGTTCAGCAAAACGCGAAATATCAAACAGGCTTGCGTTTTGAGCTTGGCCCGATCCGTGATTACCAATGAATGTTGCAGCATCGGCGAGGCACCAGCCTAGGAACGAAACAGCCACTCCTGCAACGGTGGTAACGTTCAAACGACCACTTGGAGCAGCCATAGCGGTGAAGGTATTAGCCTGCACAATCACATTCCGGCTCAGTGTTAGGTTCGCTACTCCCTCGATAACGTTGCCATCAAGCAACAGACGCGCGCACACATCATCGTTCAAAGCAAAGGTTGCCTCACCGTCAGATTGACGCAAGATATCTTCTAATAACGCAAACCCAATGCTCAATCTAACCAGATGGTTGCTACGAAGCTGAACGGTACCCATATAGGCTGTATTGATCGCCATCCGCGAGCCGCCCGGTGCGTTGGGTTGTCGATCGAGCTGGAGCAGATTGGCGACGCGTGACGCAACCAGTTCAACCGGCGCGGGCATGCCATACAGGCTAACGACGCCGTCAATGCGATTGTGTTCGAGCACCACCATATCGTCCTCGTCGAGCAGATCGACGATCGCGCCGAGGTTCTCTTCGTCGACGGCGCGCCGCTGATGAAGCATAAGCGCGGTGCCGGGACGAGATTTGACCGCAGCGGCGCGCAGATCGAACAGGATGTCGATCAGCGCAACGGTGTTGGCTTCGGCTTGATTGAGGGCAAATTCCAGCTTGCGGAGTTGGAGGAACTCGGCAAGGGGAGATGACCCTATCATTTCCCGGAGGGGAGCTTGCAATTCGCGGAGCAAAAGCGCGCGTTGATCAAGCGTCAGTTGGGCTAGTTCCACCGCGGCCTTGACCGCCGGCTCGCGCCATTCCGGCGCAAGTGCCAATCGCTCATCGGCGAAGAGATCGGCGAGCAGCGTGATTTGGGCTTTAGCGAACAGATTGTGCAACGGCCGGAAGGTGCGCTCGGGCACTGCCGCGGTGAAGGTATTGCCGCTCAGCCGCACATCGTCGCCGCCGGTGATAGCAACGAGAGCACTGCCATCAATGAATTGCGCTTGGTTGAGCCGGCCCGGCAGAGTGAGGCCACTGATCGCGCAATCGGCAATGATCACCCGCAGGCAACGATCAAACGAGAGGGCCGCCGTCCCGGCTTCTGGGATGAAGGCGATGTCGAGCGTGAGATTACGCAGCACAACCGAATCAAGTCCGCTCAGGAATAGCGGGCCGCCGAGGCGCACACTAGTGGCCGGGCCACAGCCTTTGATTTCGAGTACGAACGGATCGTTAGCGAGCGCCGGCTCGAGACGGATACTCCCGGCAGCGTGACGGCCAGCGCGCAAGCAGAGACAGATGCGGCGTTCGCCACGAGCGAGCAGCTCTTTGAGAGCCGTTTCGAGATTGGGAAAATCGCCGCCGTCGCCGATGCTCACGCAACAGCCGCCGCCACGGGGCCGCTGGCAAAGGATGTCAAGCGCCTCTTGGACGGTGCGGGCATTGGCCAGATCGGGACACATGCCGGGATCATAGGCGACATGGCTGGCGCGGCTGAGGTTGGCGTTGAAGAAGACGCGCGGCAAGACCGGTTCGCCGGCGCTATCAAGGAACGGCTTGCCATCGATCTCGACCAAGAAGGCTTCGACACGCTGGTTCTGGACAGTGGGACCAAGTTGCCACTGGCACGCGTAAATACCGTTTGTGCCGGCAGTCACATCAACACTCTTGCCGGTGACACCGCCAGCAGAGAGCTGGCCGGCAGCAGTTTGAGGCACCATCCGAAAGCGCACGCGAGCCGTGTTCACCGGTTGCTGGCCGTTGGTAACAGCCACTTGCAGCGGTTGGGTGAGGGTCGCGCCGGGCAGCGCCTCTTGACCATCGCCACCGATGGCATAGAACTGGATCAGCTCCGTCAGAGGCGGAAAGAGCCGGCGACAATCGTTGCGTTTCGTCCATCCGCTACCATTAAAGTCGAGCAGAGCTAATTTGCAATAGGCGTGGTGGATGCCGTGCGGACGCTGCGGCACCGGTTGGTTGCCAGAGCGCGGCCACTCGATATCGCCGGTGATGGCGCGGGCCGGAATGAGCCAGTAGTCGCCGGGGCGGAACGTACCGTTCTTGAGCCGGATCTGCACCCCTTGTTCGAGGTCGGTCCACGTCGCCGCATTAGTGGTAACGATCACCTCGCCGGTATCGGCAGGCATATCCCAACGACGCAGTTTGGGGTTGGGACCGAACGTGCTATACGCGATCGTTTGCCCGCCCGGATCGATAGTGACAACATTGCCTTCAACTTGCAGCAACTTGACCAGCAGACCCGATTCGCTCCACTTGTCACGCGCATCGTCGGTTAGCTCGACCCACTGGTTGGGTGCGAGGCCCAACACCTCGTCGCGACCAATGCTAGCGACAGTCAAGCGATTGGGATTAAGCGGATCTTGCCCGATCCAGCCAACTGCTACCGAACCATTTTCGCGCGACCACTTGAGCGCGATGCGGGTAGCTGAAACGATCCGATGCACTTCAACGCGGTAGAGCTGATTTTCTAGCCCGCGAAAGCCGGCTTGGGCCGGTACGACGCAGGGATCATTGACGGCCGGATCAGGCTCGGCGCGGGCTTCGAGCATGCCGCTGCTCCCGACCAGTAACGCATCCCACGCCGCATTGGGCGAGGCGCAATCGAGGGTGGCACCGGGATCGCCGACGCGCAACAGCTTAACCTGTGCCATCACCTGCAAGCGGGTCGTGGTGTCGGGACCGCCGAGGGCAACTTCGCGGAGGTTGGCGTCTTCGAGCGCGGTCACGTGGCGCTCCCAGACATCAAGGTAGGCAAGGTAAACCCCGGCAGGCAGCGTTGCATTGGCGGCCAAACTAGCCACCTGCGTTAGGGTTGTGACGGGCAGATCAGGTTGAGCGGTGATAGCGACCGTCTGCTCGTTCTCGACGCGGATGCCGGCGACGTAGTAGCGACCGGCGGTGATGTTGAGCATGCTGCCGGCGACAACAATGTCGAAGCCGGCTTGGCCCTGCGGGCCACCACACAGACCGATCAAATCAGCGCGAGCCACGCGCTCATCGTTGAGTTCGATCGCGATTTGCTCGTTCCAATCAGCATCGAGGGCGACACGCCCCTGTTGGTTGAGCACGCTACTGTAGTGTCTCGTGCGGTCGAATGTCCATCGGGTGAAATCACCGCGCATACAAAGCTCCTTTAGGGTAGAGGCACAAACGAGGCAGAGAGGCAAAGCGGGCAACGGCGCGAAGGGTGATAACGTAACGGTGCAAAGGGCGCAGAGGGTTTTGTTGGGTGATAAAAGAAGCCATACTCACACCTTTACGGTTTCACATCGTTAGCCTGAAATGGCGGCGCAGTCTGGCGTCACGAGGTGAACAAGACTCCGGCTTCAAGGCCCACCCGCAGGTACTCGGTAAGGGCAAGGCGCACGTTGGCGAGACGTTGGGTCTGTTGCACGAGATGAAATACACCTAATTCACCGCCGTCTTCAGTGCCTTGGGTGATGGCAGTGGGGCACGAGTGAGCCAGTTGCATGTAGGCAGGATGGCCGAACTGGGTGCTGGTGCAGGAGGGTGTAACTGAGAGGATCACGGCATTGCGCTGGGCGGCGGTGAGGGCAGCGATGGGCCGGTTACGAGCAGCGGCGAATGCAGCGAGGGCGAGATCGGGTTGGCAGCGAAAGCGGCGCGGCACCCGCGAGCCTGCGGCAAGGAAGCTGAAGCGGGTGCAACCGATCTGGTGGCGTGCAACCAGCACGCGACCGAACATGATGCTTTCAGAGATGAGATCGATCTGGCGCACGCGGACTTCACCGCGCACTGTGCAGCGAATAACACTTGCCGGTGGCCCAATCCTCTCGCCATTGGAGGCCGCGCAGGCGGGTACGGCCGGCGCGAAGGCGTCGAGGATTGAATCGCTGGCCATCAGACCGTCCGAATCTTCCGCCAGATGCACCGCGCCACTGATGCTCCGGGCCAGTTCGAGGCGCAGATCAGGATTGGGCGCGGCAGCGTGGATGCTGGGCCGGTTGGGAAACTGGGGGCTACCGGTAACGTCGAGGCGCCAGCCGGGCACGAGGGTGCAATGGCGGATGACCAACCGTTCGAGGCTACCGGCGGCTAGATCGATCCCGCCCTCGATCCAGCAGCCATCGAGCGTGAGTGACGCCCGATCGCCGTTACCGGTGACGCGCAGGTGATCGGCGAGGCGGATGAGCGGACGCCGGCCATCGGCGGCTTGAATCACGAGCGCCCGGCCGGGGGTCATGGTGATCGCTAGATCTTCGGCGTAGGTGGCACTGTCGAGTACGGTGATCACGCCGGTGGTCACAGATGAAGCTTGCCACGCCGCAATGGCCGCGGAAAGCGTGGTATGATCGCCGCCGCTCCGTTGGGCAACGGTGAGGGCAAGATCGTTAGGAGCAGCAATGGCGAGCGTTGCGCGGCGGGAACAGGGACCACCACCAATGTCAGCAGAGAAGCCGTAGGTGTAACTGACTATCAGATCAGAAGGCACGACGCCAGCGGGGAAGGCAAGCCGGCCACGCTGCGGATCAACCGCGACGCGGATTGGCAGCGACTGGCCAGCGTAGGTCTTGCTGGTTGGCGGGTGCCGCCAATCACCGAGATCGCAGATCAGGATCTCGGCGGCGGGGATCGGGACAAACTGGCCGGTACCGTCGGGAACGGCGATCTGGAAGGCAGGACGGGCAGGATCGAGATAGATGCTCTTTACTGGATGACCGGCGGCAATGCCGGCGCGCACCGCTTCGAGATCGTCGTACAATGCACGGCGACGCAATGGCAAAGGGAGATCGGGTTCGACGGCAAGCTGGGTAATTTCGATTTCGGTGCGTGGACGATTAAAGAGCGGAATGTCGTTGCCGAGCGGGCTAAAGAAGTAACGGCCATCGGGCGGATCGCTGGCCGGCTGGGGCGAGACGCCTTGCACAACATACGGTTGGAGTCGGCAGACAAACAGACCAACGTTAGAGATGTTGTAGCGACCGCGACCAGAAGCGATCCGACGCACTTCAGCGGTATGGTTGACGGTTTCGAGCGGGCCGCCAGTCAATGCGAGCGCGTTCGCGTTGCGCAACGAGGCGGTGGCCGGGCTATGCAGACGCACGTGGTTGAGATGCTGGGTGGTTGCCAGCCGCTCGAAATACTCAACAACGCGGCAAGGCCACCCGGTAACATCGCGGGCCAACTGTTTGAGCACCGGCGCAGTGCCTTTGCGGCGGCGGTAGCGCAGGGTATTGGCAACATAAGCGCGCTGGCTGAAATCGACCACTTCAGACAACTGGCGCAAATGGCGCACACCGAGCAGATCGCCAATGTAGGGAACCACCCACTCGGCGCAAGTCTCGATGAACCAGTCCGCGTATAGATCGGCAATATCGGTTTCGATCCGGGCCAACTCCTCACCGATGATTGTAAGCAGCGCGCGTAGCGGCTCGCCGCGCTCGGCATCACGGGCGCGGTAGAGGGCCGGCAGGAGTTCATACAGACGGTCGCGGGGCGATGGGTTCATAGGATTCCTTTGGGGGATTCACCCCCAGACCCTCTCTCCCACGGGGTGGAAGGAGAGGCACTGCTGAGCCAGCGGATCAGATAATACCGGCACTCATAGCGACACCACCTCAACAGCATGCATCACCAACTCGATTCCGGCTGGATCGAGCAGCAGCAACTCGGCTGGGATAATGGCATGGCCCGCAGGGCGCGCTGGCGAGGCGGCCAGCAAGGTGGGATGCGAACCGGTGCGCCCGCTGGCATAGGCCAGTTGGTCGAGATCGATAGCAATCACCCCGGCCACTGGCTGCATCACGGCGATCACTTCAGCGGCAGTGACCGGTTGGGCAAAATCGCGCTGGGTGAAGGAGAAGGCCGCGAACAGGGCTTGCGCGATAGCCGCTTCCACATCGTGAGCGAGATAGCGCGCGTCGTGACGAACGGTCGCCTTGAGCCGAAAGGTCAGCGGGATGAAACTGGCGAGTTCGACGGTCACCGTAGGATCGCGCACGGCATCGATCGCGTTCCGCAGACTGGCGAAAAGCGGATCGGATGGCGCAATCGGGTTGCCGCTGGCGCTGGCGACGGTAAGATGGACAACAAGTTGCTCGCTGCGGCGAAACGCTTGCGCCTGCGCCTTGCCGATGCCGGCGAAAGCCTCAGCAAAATCGGTAAAATCCTGCAACGAGACGATGCGATCGAGGGTCGATACCGTCTGCGGCGCGTTAGTGCGCGCGCTATCGAGCGTCTCGGGGTCTGCAGCCCCGCCGGCAGCGAGCGGGTTGGTCACACTGCGCGCGCCGGGAGGGCGGGTTTTGAGCAGGGCAAGCGCGCCGGCGCCCACTTCACTAGCCATACCGATCCCGAAGCGATAGGTCGCGGTGACATTTTCGGCGCCGGTTGGCAGGCGCGCACCATGCATACCATCGCCGAACTGGATGGTCGCCGAACTATCGTCGTTAAGGCGCACGATGTAGGCTTCGTCGTGAGGGCCGGCGAGATAGAGCGACGGCACTTCGCGCCATGCCACACCATTGACGCGCACGGTGAGAGTCGAGACGACACCAGACGGTGTACTGGCCGAGATGAAGGTCAACAGTGACTTCTTGAGCGTAAAGCAGTGACTTCTTGAGCGTAAAGCGTTGATGGGTCTGACTACCATCACCACTGCCGATCGGGGTCAGCGGCACGGTTTCGCCGTGGGTTGCGACCACGACGTTGGCGTAGATTAGCGTGGTCGAACGGATGAAGCGCGTTGCGCCCAACCCCTGATCGCGCAATACGATGGTGGTAAAGCCGGGATTGGAGTAAACTGCCTCGATGAAGACAACCACTGAGAGGGGCTGTTCGTCATCCTCGTTAACCTTACCGCTAACGATCAACGGCTGGCCCTTGACCAAATCTCGCACCGCCCCGGCAATCTCGATCTGATTGCCGGTGACCGGATCGGGAATTGGCTCTTCGGCCAGCGGCAACGGCTCGCTCTCGGCCAACACCACTGTCTCGCGGCGCTGAAAGCGGGCGATATTCTCATCTGTATCGACGGTCACGCGGGTGACCTGCCCAGAAAGACCAAAATTGGCGACGCCAACCGTCTCGTTGCGAGTAACGCGGTAAAGTTCGGCGTAGCCGGGAGTAAGCAGTGCCAACCAACTCCCCGCCACGATCTTGGGATAGGCAGCATCGAGTTCGATCTGACGTTGGCGACCATCAATCGCAAAGCCGGGCCACTCGTTCGACGCCCTAGCACCACCATACGCTCGCTGCACCTCTGCCGACATCAACCGCCAATCAGGGGCATTGAAGCCAAAGCGACGCGCGCTGCGGCGCAACGCAAAGGCCTGCGGCTGAGCCGCCGGCAGCATAGACGGGCGGTTCGAGCCGAGGCCGGGTTCCCATGTGACGACGGTATAGCCCCCGGTAGCGTCAGGATAGGTCTTGACCGACAGCACGCGGCGCAGGTCCCAACGTTCGTTGCCGGGATCGCGCTCGCGTTCGGCGCCAACCAGCAGCAGATAATCACCCACCTGCAAGCGCGTCTCGACGCCAGCCAAATAGAGCGTCGTCGCCCCCTTGCTCAGGTCTTGGGGCCGAGTTGGGCGCGGGCGCAGCGCATTCCACGCCTTGCGTGCGACAAACTCGACGTTAGTCTCGAAGGTCTGTGGCAGCTCGCCCTGTTTGGCCGGGATGCTCTGGACTTGGGTACCGGCAGGAATAACCGTCTGCGCTGGCGAGGCAGACGTATCGTCGAGGGTAAAAGCAAGATAGACCGAGGCCGCTACACCGGGTTTGAGTTCGTAGCCGATCGCGCGAGCCAACTGCAAGACTGAGAAGCGTTCGGTCGCGGTGCGGAGAAAGCCCTCGTTGGCGATCCGTTCTTGATAGAAGGTCAGCACATCAGCCAGCGTCGCGGCAGCGTCGAGCAAGGCGAGCGAAGGATCGGCGGCGGCGCGAGTAGCCAGCGCGGCGAGCGGACGCTGGCCGGTCGAGGTCACCTGTTGCGATAAGCGCGCCGCCATTCGGCGCAGAAACGAGCGGTGCGCGCCGAGCCGGTAGCGCAGTGCAGGTTGGCCGGGCGGGTTGGCATGCGGCGAGGGTGATGGCTCACGCTCGTCGCAACCGCACGGGGATGGTTTGGGATTGGTCATGAGCCGCCCTCCATAATGAACTCGATCCGGCCATGTTCAGGCCGGTTGGGGTTGTTATCACAGCGGATAATCTCGCGCTGGCCAACGTCAAGCTGGCCATTGGCCAACTCGCCGCGCGGCATTTTCCCCCAGCGCTGGAAACGTACCCGCGTTCCCGCTGTATCGATCCAGCGCACGCCGGGAATGGCCATCGCGGTGGCGATAAGGTGGCTAAGGTAGAGGGATTGGCCAAAGGTGAAGTTGTCGGGATGGAAGAACTGACGGGTACTGAAGCGTTCGAGCAGCGCAGCCTTGACATTGGCGGCGAAATAGCCAGCCTCGACGCAGACAACAAACGCCAGATCAAGCGGCACATAGATCGGCCCGTCAATCTCGATATCTTGCCCGGCCATGCGGTAACGTTCAAGGAAAGCGCGCAACTCAGTTTCAAACGCCGCATCAACCGGCAAGCCGCTACGCCGGTCAATGGTGATAAAAATCGTGTACCAGCTTCCCGTCCAACGGCGGGTAGCAACCGCGCGCTGCACGGATGGATGGCGTTCGGCCATTGTTGCGTAATCAGCGGGCGTCACTGCCCGTTCTTGGCGGCGAAAGGCGTGCGGCGCATACTGGCGAATCGCCTCAGGCGACTCTGGATCGCTCCCACCGAGGGCCGGCAGTGGGTTCCGCACACCGCGAATGCCGCTCTCGTTGGTAACGATGTGCGCCAGCGCATCAGCGCCGATATTGCCGGCTGACCCGCCGCCCACCCGATAGCGCGCCGCCAACGCCTCGCCTGCCGCCGGCGCGCGCCCAGTACGACCGTCGCCAAAGCGCAGGTACAAGCGACCGTCGTTCTCAAGTTCACCGACAAATTCGGGTTGGAAGCGATTACTGCTAAGTAGATCAGGCACGGGTCGCCACAAACCAGAGGCACTCGTGAGTGCGACGACGGGCAGAGTCCGCCCGGGTTCGGCGGAGCTCACCAACCGTGAGGCCGGGGTTGTGCGATCGACTGGCTCGAATGGCGCGGCAAAGGTCACGCCAACTTGCGCCAACGCGGGTCGGTAGCGAAGCGGATCGACCACCGGCGGCAACGTCTCGGCAGGGAGGGTCGCGCCGTGATCGGCCAGCACAATATTACCGAGCGCCACGCTCGCCGCTTGGCGCAGCTCACCACTCTCATCACGATCATCAGGCGGCACAGAGACAACGGTCAAATCGAGGATAAAAGGCAACGCATCGTCATCCATCCACTCGATTTCGGTCACAGCTAGCGGGTTGTTAGATGGCGGATCGGCAAACTGACCGCCGAGTGGATCGGTCGTCGCGATGACACGGGTCAGGCGCACAGCGTAGCGGCGAGTTGGATCAGCATCGGCGCGATAGCCGGTTTGCGGGTGGCGTTGCTCGATAAAAACCAGCACATCGCCGGGGCGAAGCGTGGCGCTGAGATCGCCGCGTAGCGTAGCGCGGGTACTGCCGGCAGGCAGACAACACTCTTCATCGCCCCAGAGGTAGAAGTCGATCTGGTTAAGCGCCGGATCAAGGTGCGCGCGATGCATTGTCTCAAAGACGAGCGGCTGCTGTTGGCGAGCAAGGGCCAGTTCGGTTGAGTTAGGCAGCAAACGGAGCGGCGCACCACCCACCTTGGTGAGCATGGGGGTACGGGCCGACAGCGTGAACGGTGCATCAACCTGCACCTGTACCCACACCCGCGCATTCGCGCCATCGTGGGGCGCATAATCGAGCAGGCGCGCATGGCGGCGCAACGACACCCGGCGGCGAGCTGTGCCGAGGTAGGCTTCAGTGGCGACTGCATCTTGATAGTAGCTGAGATAATCGCCAATGTAGGCCAACCCCTCAACAATCGCCACGCCGAGATCGGCCGGATTGCGTTCGCGCCAATCGGGTGAGACGGTCGCAAGCCGGTCGAAGAGCAATTGGCGCAAACTGGCGTAATCGCGGGCCAGATAATCGATTGGCGGCGACTCATCACTCTCTGGCGGGCAATCAACAGCCGGAGCGCAATCAAATTCGCTCGGACACTCAACCTTGAACGAGAACTCAATGCTGCTGAGGATGGGATCAAAGCCGGCGGGCGGGATCGGATCGGTGGGCGAACGGACAAGGCGCAGCGTGTAGGCTGAAAAGTCACCGGCCTGATTGACCCGCACCACTAAGGTGCGATCAGCCGCAGCCAGACCGTTGTAAAATGTCCGCTCGGCATTGGTGATACGCCCGGCGGCAATATCGGCGGGGCCGGCATCGGCGGCGCGCAAGACCCAGATCGCTTGAATGCCAGCGACACGCACACCGCCGGTTATCTGCACATTGGCCACGCTGAGACCCAACGGTGCCGACTTGATCATCTGCACCAGCAGCGTCTGTTGCGGTGGCGCGCCAGCCGGAGCGTCGCGGTCGAGCACTTCGAGCAGATCGATCCCGTTGAGCGGGATCGCAGCAGTACTCAGCACTTGTGCCCGGCGCGGATTTGCGCAGCGGAATTGGATACTCATAGCGTTACCCTGTTATGCTGTGGCGCTCTCACCCCGTCCCTCTCCTCGCAGAGCAGGGAGAGGGGGAATAGCCTTTTTCCCGGCCAGAGAGCTGCCCTCGCTGTGACCATCGTTCAACTTGCCAGTTCAACCACCCGGCGCTGCTGAGTACGCTGCACCACATACTGCACCGTCACCCGCAACGTTGCCTCCTCGGCCTCGATCGTTACCGACTCAACCCGGATCAACTCGCCGAGATACTCTTGCAACGCGCCTTGCACCAAAAACTCCAGCGCTGCGGCCAGTTCGGGGCTATTCGGCGCAAAGAGCAACTGGCGCAAACCAGCACCGAAACGAGGTCGGTTCACCCGCTCGCCGGGAGCAGTGAAGAGCAATTGTTCGATCATTTGGCGAATGTGGGCCTCGTCATCGGCGCGCGCCGTGCGCCCGCCACCGTCAATCGCATAAGGAAACGCGATCTGCATCATTGCCCCCTGACCCGGATCTGGGTCATCACAACATTGACCGGCGTGCCATTTGGCACACAGGTAGCTTGGCTATCTTGCAACAACACAGGTTGCCCGCCGGCACGCACCCGAGTCGCGCCCGTCGTCCATTGAGCGGTTACGCAAGGCATCGGATTCGTGCCGGTAGTGAAAGGGCAACCGGCAACTGTATGCGGCGCGCTGAGCGTCACCACCGGTTGGCCACCCACCCGCACCCGTGGATTGGGCGCAGTGGCTTGGGCCTGACCGCCATGCGCACAAAGGATAGTCGCGCCAACGTGGAGCAGAAAGCCGGCCATCACGTCACCTCCAACGCACCGTCGTTGAGCGAAATCTGCGGCCCGCTCAGCTTGATCGAACCGCCTTGGCCGTTATTAATCTCGATACCTGTCGCGGTAATCGCAATCTTGGCCCCGGTCGCCGTCTCTATCGTAATCCCGCCAACTCCCGGCAGTTCGTTGATCGTGATCGTGCTGGTATTCGTCTTGAGCACCTTCATCTCAGCGACTGCCGGCGCAGCCGGCGCTTCACCGGTGCCCCAGAAACAACCGCTCCAGATCGGATAATCGGGATCGCCGCCTTCAAACTCAACCCAAACATTAGCGCCGGTGGGCGGGATGAGGAACAAACCCACGCCATTGCCGGCAAAGGGCACGCACGGCATCGCCCAACTAGCCCGGCCCTCACCAAGCACGGCGGGCACGCTTACTTGTACGCGGCCCTGTTGCAACGGATCGAGATTATGCTCGACTTTACCGCGATACTTCCCGAAAAACTGGCTCATGGCAACACCACCGGTACCGTTGAACCCAGCCCCTCACGGGTAAGGGTAAAGTTCTGTTTGAACCCGTCACGGCTAATTTGATGCTTCACCTGTTTGACGTAGTAGAGACCATCGTAACTAAAGCCGGCACCGCGCAGACCAACCAACCCGCGCGCCTGCAAAAGGCTGCCGTAGCGTGCAGTATCGAGTTCACCTTCAACGGTCAGCACATCGCTAGAGGCGTCGGTGGCGGCTTGCGCTTGGGCCAGCGCCTGCATCGCATTCAGGCCGGCGCCGCGAAAGATCGTGCTGCGGGCAAACGACCCTAGCGCCGGCAGGCTGGCGAGCGGCGGGCGAAGACTGGCGAACGAGCGCACCGGAATGTTTTGGCCGGTCGTGCGATCTTGCACCTGCCCGGCCAGCGTGGTCGCGGTGAGCGGATCGTGCTGGAAGTTGATCGAAGTAGCATTCGTGGCCGGCCCCATATTGACGGTCAGCGCCCGTTGCGGCACCCCGATGCGCACTGGCGGCCCCCAGTAGGCAGTGTTAGTGAGCGGCGCAGGACCGGGAGCGACGTAGAAGACGTAAGCAAAGCGTTCGGCCATTTGGCGCAGATAAGCCAGATCGGTCGCCTGTTGCACCGGTGTGCGCTCGATTGGCAACGGCATATCAACGGTTGGCGGCGGAATGACCAGCGGAATGAGACCATACTGGGCATAGCTGGCGATAATCTTGAGCGCGATCACCGCTTCGGATTGGGCTGGATGCTCAACCGACTTCTCTTCCCGATCCATCGCTACACTCACATCCTCGCCGGTGATGGTTAGAGTCGCCGAACCGGGTTGGTCGCCGGGTTGCAGTTGCTGGTTGGTAATCAGACCATCCATCACCACCTGCGGCAACGCGCCAAACCAGACAATGAGCACCACCCGATTGCCGACACGCAACAGCGGCCCAGCGAGCAAGGCATAATCGAGCAGATCGCCACGTTCGCGGCCAAGTTGAAAGACCATCTGAAACCCAGAGCGCCCCTCGTCGCGGTGCGTCACCTCGGCGCTGGCGAGTGCAGCGAGCAGCGATGGCGGCGCCGGCACAGGAATGGTCGGGCCGATCAAGATGGTCAAGCGAGTACTGAGCAGGGTCATTGCGTTCTACCCTTCAAAGGTTGGCACTGCTATCCGCAGCAACTGACCAATCTCAGCGGTGAGATCAAACGGATTCATAGCGTCGTTGGCGTCGCAGATGCGCCAAAACTGTTCGGAGTCGCCAAACGCACGATCTGCGATCAGGTCGAGCCGGTCGCCGCCGGTGACTTCGACGTCGGCCAGCAACGGCATCGCGGCGCCGGCAGGCAACAATCGGCGCCGCAGATAGACAATCTGGCGACCATCGGCAGTCGTGAGGGTAGCGGTTGCGATCCGGTAGTAGCGGCTATTAGGATGCAGCACAGCAGTGCCCCTTTCGTGCAGGTGAGCAGTTACAGCAACTTCGCCCCGGCACCGGCAGCGTCGAGCGAGCCGGTGCGGGCAATGGCCGCCATCGTTTCTTTGACGATCTGGTGGGCGAGGAAGAGATGATAGCCGGGGTTGGCTGCCGGCAGGTCGTTGTAGCTCAGTACACGCAGCCCAAGCGACACCTTAGCCCGGATTGGGTTAAGCTGCGGATCATACGCCTCTTCGGTAATGCTGAACTCGGTCAGGCGCACCGGCAGCACCCGCTTTGGCCCCCAGATAAAGAGCGTAAAAGGCGCTTGCGGCGGCAGAATCTCGATTGTGCCGGCGTTGAGTAGGGCAGTATTGGCGATCACTAGCGCGCTCTTAGGATAGATCAACACCTCGAGCGCCGCCAGTTGCGGATGCAAGCCGATGGCCGCCACACCTTGTTCAAGCTGGTCGGTAGCATCGAGTTCGCTATCGAGCTTGATCGTCTCGACCGGTGCGCCCTTGATACGCAGCGCATCAGCCCCCTCGCCGCCGGTTTGCGCTTCGAGCGTGCGCGACAACGTATCGGGGTTGTATTGGAAGACAATCACCGCCGGCTTGGGGTTGGGCAGATCGAAACTGACCAGTGCGCCTTTGAGCAGGCGGGGTGAACGGGGAAACGTGGTCATAGAGTCTCCTCGGCCAACTACGGGCAGCGCAACACTGCGCCGCGAAACGGATCGATTGCATCTTGGGCCGTCTGCGCATCGGCTTGCCATTGCTGTTGCAATGCGGCGACGCGCTCCTGCGCCTGTTGCATCGCATCGCCGGCATCGCTGCCGGTGACGGTGAAGTTCACGCTGCGAAAGCGCTGCTCGAGCGTCGCCCGCCATTGTTGACCAATCCGGCGATGTTCGGCCTCGTGCGCGTCGAGCGTGGCGCGCATCGCGTTCCACGCTGCTACCTCAGCGGCACGGTTGGAGCGTTCGGTCGGGTTCCATTCCGGGCGATCAATCGGGCAATCGACCATCACCGTCGCAGTAGGCATGCCGCGCGCTGTTATCCGCACTTGTCCATTGCGCAGGGTCTCGCTACGGGTCTGCACACCGCCGGTGAAG
The DNA here is from genome assembly GCF_937951745.1 of uncultured Chloroflexus sp. Lineage (GTDB taxonomy): Bacteria > Chloroflexota > Chloroflexia > Chloroflexales > Chloroflexaceae > Chloroflexus. Next base: position 25,543 of record NZ_CALFBQ010000020.1, on the reverse strand, counting down.
GCGTAGGTGCAGCGGGTTTCAGCCCACTCCGGGGCATACGGCGAATTGGCGTCCAGCCAATCAACCACCTCGTTGCAGCGCAACGATCCGGGCACACGGTAGCACTGGAGCAGTGGTTGGGCTGGCACGGGCAACGGGCGCAGCGGGCCAAGCACAGGCGCGCCGGCTGTGGCCCGTTGGTCAGCCTCGGCTTCGAGCGCAGCGGCGCTGCGCCCCTGCGCGCCTTCGGCCTGTTGTACGACATGCGCCAGTTCGTGCGCCAGCAGGCGTTGCCCGGCAGCGGTGTACGGCGCGTACTGACCGGCGCCGAAGTGGATGTGCTGGCCAACGGTATACGCCGCTGCGCCGAGGTGGGCCGCCAGCGCCGCCGAAGCAGCATCGCGATAGATGCGCACATCGCGCAGGTCATAGCCGAAACGCGGCTCGAAGCGCGCGCGGGTGGCAGGGTCGAGAGAGTGGGGAACGCGACTCACACTGGCTCGCAGCGGTTGATCAAGGTGGGATTGGAGTTGGTGAATAAGTGTGGGCATACGCCTATCCTCTAGAAGATTCTTCATCACGTTGGATAAAGAGATCGCGCGATCTCTCCGGCTGTCCACCGCCAACTAACCCTTCGCGCCGCGCTTGGCCGATGGTAAAAGCCAAACGCTGGCGTGGATCGAACGTCTGCTGAAAGATGACTTGATCACGGCCATCGCTAGTACGACGACCAACCGTTGCTGTGATCGCTTGAGGGATGCGTTCAAAGACCGGCGCCACAGTGAGTTGCTGCAACGGTGTCAAACTGCTAATCCCGGTTTCGCTCATCAAACGTGCAAACGCATTGCCGCCGTAACTAGCATTAATATCGGCGTAGATCGCCTCACCGACATCAACGTGCGTCTGCACTCGTGCTTCAAAAGCACTAAACCAACTGCGATTCATCCGCGCTTCCATCGGCACTAAGTTACGCCAACTACCATCGCCGCCATAGCGACTAGCAATGAGGTGACCAGCATCAAAACTGGCATTGATGGTGACACCTTGGGTTTGCAAATCGGTAATTGCTCGATTAAGCGGCCTTGACACACGGGCTTGATCTTCAGGTTCACGGTGCGCTTTCTTACCAAGCCAGCCATGCGCGCGCCGCGCCCGATCACCTTGCGGGTTGTACTGAATGTGGCCCGGCGCGAAATCACGTGGCACACTGCTAGCCCAAACCATCACACCTGACAACGCCGCAATGAGTTGGTCGAGCTGGCGTTGGATATTCTGCTCTGTTGGCAGACCCGGCCCGGCAACACCTTGCGCCTGTGCCGCGCGGTTAGCTGCCTGAGTCTGCTGCGTTTCGACCGTGGCAGACAGTTGGCGAGCCTGTGCAAGCTGCTGGCTAAGACGTGTTTTGTTGGGGCTATCAGGCAACGCCTGAATCCGCTGCGCCAAATCGTTAGCGAAACGGTCAAAGTCTTGTTCATTGCTGGCCACCGACATAACTGCTCGCCGGTTGACAATACGCACGTAGAGGTGGTGTTGGCCGGCAGCGGTGAAGGGAACTGTCAATGCTCCTACCTCCCACGTCAGCGCAGTTTCCGCTGCCGCCCGACGCTCAGCCCCGCTCCCGCTGAACATGTTCCGCACCCGGTCGATCAGGCGGTCGATGGCGCGATCAACCATCCCGCGCACCCGCTCGATGATCTGGCGCACGTTGTTGCCCACGTTGCCCAAACCGAGCAGGCGGGCCAGCAGATCTATCGCCAGCGGCAGCAGACGGGCCAGCGTCTCTTCGACCCGCTGTGCCGCCGGTTGGATGATGCCGCGGGCAATGTCGCCGATCGCGTTGACCACCGTCTGCACCACTTCGATGATCCGCGCCAGTTGATCACGCAAAAACGTGAACAGGTTATAAGCGGCCAAAATCAGATTGACAATGGCGCCGACCGGGTTGAACATTGTGGCAAGACGGGTGATCGCCGCTATGACAATCCGTTCGAGCAGAAAACGCTTGATCCCTTCGAGCACCATTTCGCGCAGACTGGCCAGATCATCGCGGATCCGCTGCCAGAGCGCATCCCAGCCGCCTTCGATCAGCGTGCGTAGGTAACCGGCGACAACCTCGATTACGGCGACGGCCCGCTCGCCGATTAGGCGCACCGCCCGCGTGCGTAATCGTTCCCACGTCAGCCCAAGGATCTGCTGGATCAGGCTCAGCACCCCCATCAGGTCGAACCGCTCGGGCAACGTGATCCCCGCCCCACCGAGCGAACCGGTTAACCAGCCGATGATGCCAGCTTGCAGATGGGTGAGGATGTTATCAGCGAAGCGGCGCACTCCATCGAGGAAGGCATCGACCAGATGGCCGACAAACTTGCCCGGATCGGCGAGAATGAGCTGGAAGGTCTCTTGTGCTCGCCCGATGAACTGGTAGAAGGTGGCGGGATCAATCCCGGCCACCTTCAGCACCGCTTCGAGCGCCATGCGCGCCAGCGCCGCCCAATCGCCGGTGAGCGCCGCTTGCACGGCAGCCAGCGCCAGTTGCACTGCTGCCTGATAGATGTTGATGATCGCATTCAGCCCGGCGCGCAGTCCTTCGACCAGCGCGGCGATGCCGGCTTTGAGACCCTCGGCGGCGGCGGTGACCACACGCTGCGCGAAGGCCACTGCGTTGTCGATGGCGGCATTGAGCCGCGCTGCCAGTTCGGGGAAAATGCTGCCGATGAGAGTATCGACCAGCCCTTTCAGCAATTCGCCGAAGGCGGCAATCAGGCCATTGACAAAGGCGGCAGCGGCGTCAATGATCCGCATCGCCAGCGCCTTAGCCGCATCGAGAATCGCGTTGACCGCGCGCCGCACAGCGTCGAAGATGGCACCGATCGCTCTGGTGAGGGCGGCGAAAGCATCGCGCACGAAGTTGACCGCCCGATCCCACCAGCTCTGCTCTGCGGCTTCGCGTTCGGATCGTTGCCGTTCGGCTGCGGCTTCCCGCTCGCCATCGGCTACCTCGGCGCGGGCATCACGCTCCGCTGCTGTGTAGTGCTGCTCGATCTGGGATTCGTCGGCGCGCACCCGCTCGTCGATCTCGCGCCTGTGGGCAGTGCGCTCGGCAGTCGCCTGTTGCTCGATGTCGCCCACTGCCGCCTGCTGCGCTGCCAGCGTCTCTTGCCGCGCGTCCTGTATCTGCGCACGGGCTTCGATCACGCCGGCTCGTTGCTGCTCATCAGCCTGCGCCGATTGCGCTTGCGCCTGCGCTTGCGCTGCGGCCACCGCCTCGGCCCGCTGCTGATCGCGTTCGGCGCTCGCTGCATCCACCTGCGTTCGCGCTTCAGCCAGACTCGCCTCCATTGCCGACTGGTGCTGCTGATCGAAGGTGATCTGAACCTCCGGCGGCAGGTCTAGCTCAAGATACGCCTGCGGTTCGGCAGGCATTGCCGGCGCGGCGATCTCCGGCTGCGCCAGTTCACCTACTGGGTACGCTGCATCGAGTGCGACCGGTTGGGCCTGTTCCGGCCCCGGCCCGTTGATCACCGCCTGCGCCGCCTCGTCGCGCATCTGGCGCGACTGCGTGATCCCTTTGGTGATCTGTTCGTCAAGTTGCGCCGGGTCGGCCCCCTCGGTTAACGGCACGCGCGGCAGTGCCCCGGGTGAGGTCGCAACACTGGCATCGCTGGTTTGCACTGCGCGCAGTTGCGTGGCAAGGCTGGCGGCGCGATCATCGGCCTCGCCGCTCAGCAGCCGCGACACATCGGCAGTGACGCGGTCGTTGGCAGTGTAGCGACCGGGATCGGGCGTTGGCGGCAGTTCAACCCGCGGCACTGCTCCTTCAACATCTAGGTCGAGCGGGCGGGCATCTGGCGGGGCAACGGCCAGCGGCGGCGGGGTTTCGACCTGCGTGTTGAGTTCGGCATGCAGATCGGGCAGTTCGGCGCTAAACGCGGCTTGTTCTTCTTTTGCCAGCCGGTTGGTCTCGCTGCCCAATGTTGCAGCGTGTTGAGCCTTTATCGTCGGCGGCGCAGCGGCAAAGGCTACCATCAAGGTTTCCGGCCCTTCAGCAGCAGCCAGCGCCGCTGCGGCCTGCGCCTGCTCAGCCTCGCGGGCCGCGACATCTGCTTCGCTCACGCCGGGCGCTGATGGTGGCGGCAGCTCGCACGGCGGTTGATCTGGTTCGATGGCTGGTGGCACCGTGGATGGAACTGGCGACAGAGCTGACACCGGTCGCGGAGTTTCGGGCGCTGGCGCCGCTGGGCGGTGCTTGCGTTCGGCGGTGCGACGGAAGGTCTCAGCCGCCGGTTCGTTGGTGGGCGGGGCCGGGGTCGCAGCGCGGCGCAAGGCTACCGCTGCCGGCGGTAAAGTCGTGGTCACGACCAAGGGCGGCACGAGCGGGGTAGCAGTCACGCGCTGCGCCTGTGCAGTCAGCAGCGTCGCCTCGTGCTCGGCGGGTGCGGTGGCGGGGACAATTGGCGCCTCGTGCTGAACAGCGCCATCTTCTGACCACCCCGTTCCCGCACCCCCAATCGCTGCTTCACCGGGTTGCGGGCTGGCGTCTAATGCTCCACTCCTCATCTGCAACACATGCACCACCTCGTGGGCAACCACCTCCAGTGGCGGGTGTGGATCAGCGAGGAAGATGGCCCCCTGATGGGTGAGCGCCTCGGCGTGCAAGAAGGTCAGCGCCGCTTGCGCCAGCGGCCCGGCATAGACAGCAATCTGGTCGAGCCGACGGCTAAACCGCGCCTCAAGAGTAGCCCGGTAGGGTAGCGCGACCGCCGGTTGCGCGGCGGCCTGCGCTAGCAAGGCCGGAACATCGGCAGCGCGGGCCGGTGCAGGGGCGCGGGTTGGTTTGCGTATGGCAATTTTGATCATAGCTGTTTTGTTCACAGAGGTTGGGATGGTAGCCTCTCTGGCTCGCAACCGGTCGATGTTCAAGGGCGATGTGGTGCGACCGTTCAGATGCCCTCCGCACCCCGCTCATGTCAACCGACACTTCCCCACGCCATCTACCACCACCCCCGATAGAGTACCAGTGCGATCTGCTGGCCGATCTGCTCAGGCCGCATCCCCGGCGCTAACCGAAACGCGCCGCCGTTAAGCGTCGCGACGATCCGATCGCTATTCAGGCCCTCCGGCATGCCCTCTTCCGTCAGCAACCGGCTCAACTCGGCAACCAACGCCGCTTTGACACGCTCGCGGTTGAGCGGCTCAAAGCCGATCAGGGCTATTTCATCTATCTGAATCTCAATCTCAACCGACATTGCCCACCCTTTCCGGCCTATCCGTGCGTCAATCCCCCCCACCCGCGCAATTCCGTCTCGGTCAGCGGTTTGTCTAATTTGGCGTATTCGCTGTGCGCCGCGCTCAAGAGATGGCGCATCGTCACCGATTCGCCGGCATCAGCGGCCAGAAAAGCGGCATTCAAGGCGATGCCGCGAATGTTGCCACCAGCTAGATTCAGTTGCGCTAGCCGCGCCCAATCCAGCTCGGCCAGCGGTGTAGCGGGCGGAAAGACCCGCTGCCAGATGCGCCGGCGTTGCGCTGCGTCGGGAAATGGGAAGTTCACGATAAAACGAATTCGGCGCAAGAACGCGGTATCAATCGCTTGCTTCATGTTGGTGGTAAGAATGGCCAAGCCGCGGTACGCCTCCATCCGCTGCAAGAGGTAGCTCACTTCAAGGTTAGCGTACCGATCGTGACTGTCTCTCACTTCGCTGCGGCGGCCAAACAGCGCATCGGCTTCGTCGAACAGCAGAATCGCGCCCCCGCCTTCGGCAGCATCGAAGATGCGGCGCAGATTCTTTTCGGTTTCGCCGATATACTTACTCACCACTGCACTAAGGTCAATGCGATAGAGATCGAGCCGCAGTTCGTTGGCTAACACCTCGGCAGCTAACGTCTTGCCGGTGCCGCTCGGCCCGGCAAAGAGCGCGCTAATCCCCAACCCGCGTTCACCGCGCAGGCCAAAGCCCCACTGCTCGTACACCCGATCCCGCTGGCGCACATGCGCTACCATCTGGCGCAGCGTTGCGATGTGCTCGTCCGGTAATACGAGATCGTCCCAACTCACCACCGTCTCGATCCGCTGTGCCAACCCATCGAGACGGAGACGGGCCTGCGCGCGGCAGGCTCCCCACCAATCAGCAGCCTGATCAGTAGAGACCGCTAATCCGGCAGCGCGAATGGCGTTAGCATTGAGGGTAAACTGCTCCAGCAGCGGTTCGAGTTGGCCGTTGAGAGCTAGACCTCGTTCACCCAGTATCTGTTGCCAGAGCGATCGTTGCTCGGTTCGATCGGGTTGTGGTACATCAAACCGTACAATCAGCCGATCGCCGGACGGCAACGGATCGGCGCTCGCCAACAACACCATGCCCTGTACCCGTTCCAGCCAGCCAAGCCACGCCCGCGACGTTTCGCCATCGTCCACTGCAATCAGCGCCAGCGCGCCGCTCAGCGCCGCTTCCCGTTCCCACAGGCGGGCCAACAACTCTTGCTCGGCAGGGCCGGCAGGCACATCCTCGGCCCGCAACAGATACACTACCCGCCCCAGTCGCTCGCCTGTCGCTGCGGCAATCGCCTGCCGGCTGAACGAATCGCTGCCGCAGATCTGCACCGGCGGCGGTGCAGGTTGCTCTTCCCACAGGGTTGCAATCCGTTCCACGAGTTGCCGATGCGAGGCCGGCAGCGCCGCTGCCGGTTCTAGCAGACGTACCAGCGGCTGCAGGCGCCGGTCGAGCGTCGCCACACCGAGCAGGTAGTGCAATACTCGCTCGTCAATCCGTAACGGCGCAGTCGCGAGCGGCTCACCCTCGGCCACCTCGATCAACCGCCAGTGGCGCAACGGCGCAGTCGGCGTTACCGCGCTCCAGTGAGCAGCGGGTAACACTGCCAGCGCCAGCCCGATGGTCGGACGGTAACGCTGCGGATCACCCTGCGCCGCCGTACAGAGCGCCGCCACGCTACTATCGAGTTCCACAGCCGCGCAGAACAGCAGCAGTTCGGTCTCGAACTCGGTCAAGCCAAAGATGATGCGCAGCTGCTCAAGCGCCGGCAGCGCGGGCATAGCAACGCGGGCTGCCGCCAATGCCTGTTCGGCTGCACGCAACCGTGCCTCATTGCCCTTCCCGACCAGCCGCTGCTTCGTCACGTCGAGCGCTGCATTGAGGTAGCGCTGGTTGGCTGTCACCCAATCGATTGCCGTGGCCGTGCTCATGGGATGACCACCGTTGGCCCGCTAAATCCGCTTCCGCTTACGTCAAGTTGACTCTCTGCCCCATCTACCTGCACCCGTACCAAATAGGTGCCCGCCAGCACAATGTCTGTCGTGATCGTGAGCGTCGCATCAGTATCGTTGGGTGGAAGCGCAGGCACGCGCGCCGGCAGCGGCAACGCGAACGAGCGCGGTGGCCGATTGGCCGGCGGCGATGTTTCGTCGAGCAAGAGCGTCACCCGCTGCTGTTTGCCCACCGGCGGCGTGAGGGTGAGGGTGAGCGTGACATTGCCGTCGCCATCACGTGGGCCGGCGGTAGCGCTAATCATAGGGGACAAGATGAACGCCGCCACATTCGATTCGCCCCCACGGTGCGGGGTGGGTGGCGTGCCGAGTTGCAACCGGTGAACGACCTGCACCGCCTGTACGCCGGCCCGTAAGCTCGCCGGCAACGCGACGATGATCTGGGTATCAGTCATCTGAGCCGGCAGTAGCGCCACTTCAGTCTCGCCAATCCGGATCACGACATCTTCACCGCGTAACTGTTGGCCACGGATCACCAGTCGGTAACCGGGCAAGATCGGCTGCTGGAAGCTCACCGGATCGGTTGCGGTGGCTTGCGCGCCAAGTTGGGTGATACGCGGCTGGCGGAAAGGCAGCACATACAGATTGCGCCGGCGCACCGGCAGCGCCTGCCTAGTTGGTCGCCGACTTTCGATCAAGACCACCGATGCTTGATAGGCCACGGTGGGACGGTACGGCGATTGCACGCTTGACCAGATTTGCGAGACCTGTTCGAGGCTCAGCGGTTCGGGAGTGATTTTGATCTGTTCGATTTGATCGGCCAAATCAGATGCTACCAGACTGGCGCGAGCCGATCCCGGCAAGGCAACGCCGCTGACCGGCGCAGGCGGGGCGAGCGCAATGCGGATGGCATCGCGGGCTAGCGCTGGCGTCTCGTGCAAGAGCTGCATCGCATAGCCCAGCAACAGTTCAGCCAGATAGTCTTGGTCGGTGTAGGCGGTCAACAAATAGTGCAGATCGAGTGCTAACGGCGGATCGCTGATCAAATCGCCGCGCCCCGAACGCGACGGTAAACCGTGGTTGCGCCAGCCGGGGTTGTAGCTCAGGTGGTAGAGAAAGAGGTTGAGTTGGCCGCTGTTGGGGGTGAAGGCGGCGAGGGCCTGCGCCGGCGCCACAACACTCACCGTCACATCACCGAGCGCGCCGGTGAGGTCGTGATCGATCAGACCGTCTTGCAACAGATCACGCAAAACAGCAGTGACTGCGGCAATCGCGAGCGCGTTGCTCATCGCGTTCCTCCCTCACGCCGGCGCAGATATTCGTCAAGGCTGAGCTTCGGGGTCGGCGGTTGCAGTCGTGAGCGTGACGGCGACGATGGCGTTGGACGGAATGGCCATACCGCAATACGAACTGGTACGTGTGGTTGCAGTCGTGAGCGTGACGGCGACGATGGCGTTGGTACGGCACGCACCTCCACCCGCCCAATTGTCACGGTGATGCGCGGCGGATGGGTTGGCGCTACCGGTTTACGCGCTATAACCGGCGTCGGCGCAACAGGGTGCCGGGTGGCCGGCGCTACCGGTGGTTCGCGCGGCGTATCTGGAGCGCTGGCCGGCTGGAACGAAATGGCAGGCGCTGGCGGCATCGCAGGCAGTACAGCGGCAACCTCCGGCAACCGTAGCTGATCAACGACGCTGGTCGGCTCCGGCAACCCGCGCAAATCGACGAAACGTGCTATACCTGCCGGCGCAGTGCGCTCGCCGTTCGCTTCGCTAGGGCCACGATCCGGCGAGCTAGGCGCTGGCGCATCAGAGTACGACGTAGGGATAGACCGCATCTCGCTGCCGATAATTGGCGGTTGCCCCCATGCCGGCGGCGGAGCTACCGGCAACGGCGGCGCCTCCCGGCGTTCAACCGGCACGATCGCGCTGGCGGGTGACGCAGGTGATGACTCCACCCGCTGCACCGCCGACGGTGATCCCGGTACAGCCCGATCATCCACCCGCACTGGCGTCACCTCGCCACTAAGTGGCGCAACCGGCTCGAACCGGGCCGGCAGGCGCGGTTGCACCGCACCGGCTAGGTGCTCGCCGAAACTGCGCGCCAACAGATTAGCTAGCGGATCGTTCATCATTCACCAATTGCAAATACAACGCGCGCCGTTGCGGGCTTAGCGCCAGAATCTCGCGCTCATGCCACCCATACGCCCGCGCCAGCGTATGGACATCACGTAACAACTGTCGCGCCCACCAATCTAGTTCTTGCCAGACAAATCCCGCTATATCGAACGGCGTGGCCCACGTGTGGCCACAATCAGGGCAAGCCAACTCGATCTGCAGATCGAGCAGCGGGTCAGCCGCCGCCATCGCGGTTGCCGCTGCCGCCAATACCTCATCAGACAGCACAGCCGGCGCATCGATCAAACAGCGTTCAATCAAGCGGCGGGTTGCAGCCGGGCCGGGTGGCAACGCCAGCAGATCGGCGCTAGCCGGCAGGCGAACGGCGAGTTGTTGGCCGCCAACGTCAAGTGATTGCACTGCTGTCGTCGGCGCTAACGCGCGCAAAGCCGTCGTCGCTAACGTAAACTCTAACCGGGTCGTGCAGGCCGGGCACATTGCAACACACTCCATCTGCACCCCAAACAGCCATTCCCGCACCAACAACAGCAGCGCATCGCGCGCGCCTACCGGCAACTCAGCGACGGCTGTCTCTGGGAACAACGGCGCTAACAGCGCCAGTGCCCGCACCAGCGGCGGTTGCGCCGCGCCTGCCTCCCAAATATCGAGCAACATCGCTGCGGAAATGGCCATCGCTCACCTCGTGAACACAACAGTGCCAAGCGCGGCGTTGGGCGCTGAATCAGCGTGCCAATTCCCCGCCTCACTGCGGCTCGGTGAAGCTTGGCTCGTCTGGCTCGCCAATATCGTAATCGCGCTCCCAACCCTCGTTCTCCAATTTGATGCTCTGGATCGCGACTGCATTGGCATTGGCGTCGAGTTCAGGCAGCGCCTGATACTCCGATACCCAACAGCGGTACACTTTATAGGCAATCGCCAACTGGCCAGCTTCGTTATAGACCTCGATAATGATGTCTTTGCGAAAATCCTTCAGCGAGACTTCGGCCCCCAGTCCAGAACCGTAATTCCAAACCTTATTCGCCCACTTCTCGAACTCGGTATCGTGCGTCACGCCCCGCTCGAGCGTAATTGGCTCGAATTTGATCCGCCCCGGCGACTTGCGAATGCTGCTCGAATCGCCTCCTTCGCGATGCTCGACCACCTCAGTGGTGCGCTTCAACGCCGACACCTTGCTAACCCCAGCCACATACCGGCCATCCCACTTGATCCGGAACTTAAAGTTCTTGTACGGATCGAACCGCTGCGCATTCACGCTAAACTGAGCCATACCCTATCTCCCTCGTCTGGGCGCAACAAATTACGTCCCCTCTGTCCTTACTCCACCTGCCCGGCCAACTGCTGAATCTTGATAATCACAAACTCAGCCGGCTTGAGCGGCGCAAAGCCGACGACAATGTTGACCACACCCATATTGATGTCGGTCTGGGTTGTTGTCTCACGGTCGCACTTCACCAGATAGGCTTCGCGCGGTGAACGGCCCTGAAACGCGCCTTGCCGGAAGAGGGTCTGCATAAACGCGCCCACGTTCAGCCTGATCTGCGCCCAAAGCGGCTCATCGTTCGGCTCAAAGACCACCCATTGCAGGCTCCGGTAGAGCGTCTCTTCGATAAACAGCGCCAACCGGCGTACCGGGATGTACTTCCATTCCGAAGCCAACTGATCGGCTCCACGATAGGTACGCGCCCCCCAGACCACATTGCCGCTCACCGGGAAAGTGCGCAGACAATTGACACCAAGCGGGTTGAGTTGGCCCTGTTCGCCATCGGTCAAGTTCACCGCCAACGCCCGCACGCCAAACAGCGTTGCGTCCTGCCCTGCCGGCGCCTTCCACACCCCGCGCTGAGCGTCGGTGCGGGCAAAGATACCGGCCACCGCGCCACACGGCGCAAACTCTTCCAGCCGGTTCTCGCGCAACGGATCAGGAATGCGTACCCGTGGAAAATAGATCGCCGCGTGATCATCACGCGCCACTGCCGCGCTAAATGTGCCGATCCCTCCCACCGCAGTGGCGATGCTCCGCCAACTCGATGGCGCATCAACAATCAGAAACGCCCGCTCGTCGCGGCAAAAACGCAGCGCCGCCGTCCATACCGCCTCGCTCACATCATTCTCGCGGGTAACCGGCGGAATACAGAGCAGATTAAAGAGATCGGCTTTGCGCAAGGCATACATGCCGGTCTTGGCATCAAAATCGCCCAAATACTGAGTGTGACTCAACACACTTCCATCAGTACCATTCGCCGCCGGCAGAACATCGGCCACGACCGCTGGCCGCACCGTCGGAAAGGCACCGGGATGCGGATCGGGGATGCGCAGCAGCAGCGACTCTTGCGCTAGCACCGTCCCTACATAGCGCGACGCAGTCGGATCGATCGACACATTGCGAAACGTCTCGCGCCGCGCCGCCTGCACTGGGTTCGTCCCCGGAATAATCTCGACAACCATCAAGTTAAACTCATCGAGTTGCAATGGTTCGCGAGTCGCGTGATCAATGCTGATCCGCAGATTATTGCCCCATGCGCCTTCGTTGCTCGCATCCAGCGTTAGATTATCGGTTCCGCTCGCGGGCGACAGATTGAAGCGAGCCGCAGTCGCGCCATTAATGAGGCGCACAATGAGTGCATCGGTGCCGCCGTTGAGAAAGAAATGCTGCACCGCATAACTCATCGTGCTCGCTTCCCATAACCCGCCAAAGAGCCGCTCGTAATCACCAAAATTTTGGATCCGCACCGGATCATTCACCGGCCCGCGCCGCGCCCGCCCGACAAAAGCGGTAATCGACGTCGCCACCCCGGTGATTGTGCGCACACCGCTTGGCACTTCCTCAATGTAGACACCCGGATACGACAAAGTGACCGGCATACTGTTGCTCCTTGCGATAGCCCGAAACGCTCGCTCGTTCGCCACCATGTGATGATGGCGGCGTCACCTGCTTGTGAGGACGCATCATGCCGCCGTTGGCAGTGGCAGCTTACGCTGCATCACGCCCGATCAGCACCTCAACCGTAACCGGCTGCGTCGTTGGATTGGAAAAGACAACATCGAGATGAGCCGCACCTAGCAACGCCACTGCCCCGGCGCCGATCAACAGATGCGGGCCATCGAGCGTGATTGCACTACCGCCATCGACGGTATAGGTCAATGGTGGCGTGGCGTCATACCGGCTCGCCGAAATCAAGACAAAGCGCACCGTCCCGCCGCCCGACGGCGCGACAAAATTGGCTTGGCCCGGCGTGGAGCCGCTAGCCGCTGCAATCTGCACTTGGCCCTTCAGATAGACATCAACCGGCAGCGTCTGAGATTCAGTCTTCCGCGGCCCCCCGGCCACAGCCACGCTCAGCGTCCACTGAATACTTTCCGGCATATGCAACCCTCCTCGCACACACGTCACGGCGGACAACAAGGCATCGGCGGGCACTGCCTGAAAGTATCAGGCGGATATCAACTAGGCTGGAGTATGACCGAGAAAAGGGTGAGTGAGGGAGGTAGTGAGAGAGGATTGCCAATAGCGAAATTTCTCGGCGTCTAGATCGCTCTTACATTATATGTATGCTGTCAAGACATAAATAATATCAACCTATCAAATGTAACGGCATGCGCCTTATTTCAAAGAACGCAACCTCAGCGCCCTTTTTGCCGCCAACATCGTGATATCATTGCGCGTCACGTAGGGGCATCGCGCTGCCATATTCCGTGCGGCGACGGTATCTCCTCCGAATGCGAGAGCAATGCGCTCAGGCATCCTTCCCGCTGAAGCGGGAGATTGCGGTGGACGTTACCCGCCCTCGCAACGACAGCAGGGGAGCGTCCCTCGCCACAAAGCCGGGCCTCGTCACTCCTCGCGCCCCGTGGTCAGCGTAGATCTGTGCCTCCCTCTCCCGCTGGGGGAGGACTGAGGCGGGGGCTATGCCCAACGCAGGTGCTCCGCCCCTCCTCACTATGAAGCCGAGCCACACCACCCGCTCGCCCGACCCGCTCCCTGCGGACAGAGAGGCGATGTGCCTCCCGCCCCTCGCGGGTTCAAGGGCGGACAGAACGTATAAGCGGAGATGAGGTTGACGGCCTTGAGATGCGCCGGCTCACGCTCACCCTTAGCCCTTCTCCCACTGGCGCGGGCAAGGGGAGCGTGGTGCCGGGTTTTGAGGCATCTAGCAGGAAACGGTTGTACTTAACCGAATGTTCCGCTCGTCCCTCAACGTTACGGAGAGGGAGGCTATTGCATTCCGTGTGAGCGATGCCTGTCCCGTTTACCCAGCACGGCTCCCCTTCTCCTGCCGTAAGGTGGGAGAAGGAACGGGGGGAAGAGGGCCATCAACCCGCACAGCGGGCCTCGCAAGCATAGCCCACCCCTGAAGGGCTGAGTTCCTAGCCCAGCAGTAAACGACTGTTCTAGATCATACACACTGCCCGCACGCTCGCAACGACAGCAGAGGAGCACACGCTCGCAATGACAGCAGAGCTGTGACCGCTCAACACCCCACCCACCCCACCTGCCCAACAGTTATTCACCACCCGACAGTTGAAAATGGAACCTTTACCCTAGCGATTTTGTGACAAAAACCACAATTTTATTCAAAATTTGTGCGTTTCATCACAATCGTTTGTTATCAAATCAGACGCTCTATCCAACCAAATTTGTACTTTTTTACCCAGTATTACTGTGCAGCGAATGGACAAAATGTGGTAAGATAGAAATCGGAGGTTTCAACCTTCGAGGCAATCACTAAATGTACAAGTTCGACCACGTTTTTAAAAGGAGCAATCAGCAATGCCCCGCCGACACGCTGTCCGGCCGGCCAATCTGCCGGCTATTGAGCCGACAACTGCTGCGGAGGAAGCAACGACGCTGCCCCCGACCGAAGATCCGATGGCCGTACTACGCTACGAGCCGCTCCCCGATCTCGACCCAGAACAGGCGCGCCGGCTGCTAGCCACCCCTGCCGAGCAGCCTGTGGTCGAGACGAAGAAGCTGCCGGCTCGTCTCCGCCCCAAGACCACCAAGCACAAAGGGATTACCCGCATTGATCACCCGGCTAAGCGCACCTTTGGCTATTTTGTGCGCGTGACGTGGAACAAGCAGCGCCGTAGCAAGTTTTTCTCGGATTCGGTATATGGCGACCGGCTCGCCGCTTTGGCTGCCGCGATCGAATGGCGCAACGCTACCGAGCGCGAGCTAGGTAAGCCACGCACCGAGCGGCAAGTGATTGGCGTTTCCCGCACCAGCACTGGCATTGTTGGCGTGCGCCGCACCATTAAAGATGGCCGTGAGGTCTACGAGGCGACGTGGCGCGACGGCAACCGCATCCGCCGCACCTCGTACTCGATCGCCAAACACGGTGAGCGCCTCGCCCTCGCTCTTGCCCGCCGCGCCCGCGAGAAGTATGAGCGGATGCGCCAGCGCACCCCCACCGGCGACTGATCGCGCGCGTCTTTGTTGATTGCTTCCCAGACCTCTGCGCCTTGTAGTGGCGCAGAGGTTCTGTTTACGCTGGCAACTGTTACTAGAACGCAACCAATTTACTGGGTGGCAAATCACAAATCTGTCTTATAATAATGAACAGATCTAGCGCAACCAGAAGGAGAGAGTCGTGCGTTCTGAGGTCGAACTTGCCAGTGCTACTCACGGCATCGGGGAAGATGTGAGGATTGACGTTGGTAGCCGTCTGCGCGCCTTGCGCGAGCAGCGCCGAATGTCAATCCGCGCGCTGGCCGAAGCGAGCGGGTTGGCTGTAAATACGCTCAGCCTGATCGAAAATGGTCGTACCTCACCGAGCGTCAGCACCCTCCAGCGCCTCGCAATGACGCTGCAAGTGCCGATCAGCGCCTTTTTTACGCCTGACGTGCCTCAACAGCGCGTCGTCTTCACCCCCGCCGGTCAGACGACTGCGACCCTCTTTCCGCACGGCGCACTCACCGATTTAGCGCCCGGTTTGGCCAATCGCACCCTTGAACCGCTGTTGCTCACGCTCAATCCCGGCGCTGGCAGCGGTCCCGAGGCAATCGTCCATACCGGCCAAGAGTTTGTGTTTGGGTTGAGCGGCCAGATCTTGTATACCGTCGCCGATCACACCTACACGATCGGTCCCGGTGATAGCCTGTTGTTCGAGGCAGGGTTGCCCCACCGCTGGCATAATCCCGGCCATGCCCCGGCGCAGGCATTGTTGGTCTTGTGCCCGCTCGAATTACCACGCAGCGCTCTCGAGCGCCACGGTCGTTTTTAAGCGAAGGAGTTGGTGGTGTGCAGATCAGAACCTTGCATCTGAGTGAAGATGGCGTTAGCCGTACTGATGACGCGATCACTTTGATCCGCCATGCACCCGGCCAGATTACGCTTAACAATCGAGAGGTATTGGCGATCCGCCCACTCGACCGCTGCACGCTGGCACTTGAGCTGCTCGGCGAAACGCGCTATCTGGCTTCAGCCGATTATTGGCACGCCCCCTTCGGTCCGCGCAATGCCGAAGCGCGTGAGGCTGGCTGTCTGCTCGGCCATCTCGATAGCCTTGCGATCGCGGCTCATCGGGTGCTCGACACCGTCACCGGCCTTGATCAGCTTCCGCCTGAAGCGCGCGTCGCCCTTGACGACCTACGCACTGCGCTGAACGATCTGAAGGTGACGATACCGCGGTAATTTCAGATGAAGCTGCCCGGCCTTCCCAGAGCCTGCATCGGCAAGCCTTTGGATGAAGGCGGTTTGCTACCCTTATTCCTCTGCCCCATTTTTCCGCATGCGCGAAGAGAGCCGAGGTATAAGGGCAGTAATAGCATCAGGATGAGGTCATGCTTGTCGCACCAAACTGCGCTCCCCTACGAGCCGCGTGAGACGTGGACCGCCGGCTCGCTCATCACGATTCTGCCGGTGTTGAGCCACGTGGACGTGCGACTTGACAAGTGGTGAAGGTGGTCTTCTGACTATTCACAAACCGTGTCGAGCCACACTGACGTCCGACTTGACAAGAGGGCTACTCTGGGATCAGTGGCGGCGGCAGCAAGCCTGACACCTCTAACCCGATTTTCCAGCGTGCTAGCACGACCAACAACAATAGTGCCACCAGAAACCCAGCTATGCCCGGTAAGGCCAATTGCCGAATATGCCGCACTCGCCCGCTGAGGCCGGCGAAGGCGCTGACCGGTAAGGCTACGGCAAAGGTCATCACCCCCGTCACCCCGATCACGCTCAACAAGACCAGCGGCCATGCCAATACTGCTTGGTTGGCGGCAATTGCTGCCATTACCAACCCCAATGCGCCAATCACGATCCCCAGATCGCGCCAGCTCCCGATTGGCGCCTGCTCGGCAGCCAACCGATCGGGCGGCAGAAAGGTATGATTGGCGACCAATAATAGCCCTACCGCCAATGCCGCGCCAAACCCCAGCCCGGTCACAAGGCGCAGATCGTTACGTGGCGGGTAGGCTGGCAAAAAACCCAGCTCGGCAACGGTTGAATTCAGCCCATCAATCCCCATCACCGCCATCAGCCCAATTAGCGTCAAGCCGATTGGCAGCGGCGGCAACCTCCCAGCCCGCATCCGGCCCAAGGCTGCCATCACTCCCAGCGTAACCATCAGCCCAAGGTAGATGCCGCTATCGCGGGCGCACAGCGGAAATTGCACTCCACCTGAGATCAGATTGTGGCTCTGCGCGCAGATGCCATGCACCGCAAAGAAGAGCCGTCGCTCCCAATCCAATACCGTTGCAATCGTCGGGAGCAACGCGAAAAGGATGATTAAACCAAGCCCTACAACCGGCCCGCGCCAATCGAGTCTGCGCTGGGCTGTCGTGGTTGAAGCCATAACGCCCTCTCGCCCTCATCTCTCCAACTCAATAATCGCTGCCCTAGCTTGCCCATTGGCCACTGTTAACCTCGCCACTGACAACCCTGCCCCTCGCGGCGCACCGGCAGTTCCCGGATTGAGAAAGAGCACCCCATTGTACATTTCATACAATGGCCGGTGGCTATGGCCAAAAATATAGACCTGCGGCGCCCGGTTATCAACCGTCTTCGGTAACGATTGCACAAGATGGCGGGGCTGGCCACCAATGTGGGTCATATAGATCACAACACCCTCGCGCTCGATCCAGCGGTGCGCCGGATAAGCGCGGGCCAGCGCCGTTCCCTCATCAGTGTTGCCATGAATGGCTAGCACCGGCGCGATGATCGCGAGCCGGTTGAGGATAGTTTCATGGCCAATATCGCCGGCGTGCAAGATCAACTCAACTCCGGCTAATGCTGTTAGCGCCGCCGGCGCCAGCCGACCATGCGTATCCGAAACGACGCCAATCTCC
Source organism: uncultured Chloroflexus sp. (assembly GCF_937951745.1). Taxonomy (GTDB): domain Bacteria; phylum Chloroflexota; class Chloroflexia; order Chloroflexales; family Chloroflexaceae; genus Chloroflexus. The sequence goes on along the minus strand of NZ_CALFBQ010000020.1, from coordinate 7,921 downwards.
ATGGATTCCCCTCACCTGTTGTAGCCGACCCGCCTTGCGTGCGTCAAACGCCGGTACCCCTCACGCACGCCTACCCTCGCGTGCAATGCCGATAGCGAGCGCATCTTTCCGCCCACTCACAGCAGCCCACGCCTAGCCCGCCGTTTGCCAACGGCTCAGTTCCGCAATTAATTCAACCACTCCCGTTTCAATTCGGCGAAACGCCTCATCGGCGGGCAAGAACGGCACGTCAGGCGTTTGCCAGTAACGGATTCGCTCCACCCACACTGGAAAACGTTGCTGCATCAGCGGACGATGCTCGCGCTCATCCAAGGCAATCGCCACGGTCGCTCGCCGCAGATCGGGTTCGGTCAAGGCCATTGGTGGCCGGATTTCGGATGGCGGCGGAAAGCCGCGTTGTTGTAATTGCACAAGAACGTTGGGCCAGATCGGCCCCCGATTGGTAGCCGAGAGCCGCAAACCGCGCGAATCAGCTTGCCAGCCTGATACCCGCATGGCGTTGAACAACAGTTCGGCGTAGCGGCTGCGGTAGTAGTTGCCGGTACAGATAAAAAGAACAGTACGCATTGGTCGCCTTTGCCTCGTGATCAGGCCGCTTCCGATCATTGCGAGCGCAGTTTTAGCATGCAACCCAAACCGGCATTGTCGCCTTGCGTTATGATGCTTCCACCCTAGCCTTCAACCGGTATGGCACATATGCGCGCTCGCATGGCGGCCCATCAGTAGCATACAACGTTTGGGCCGTCACATCCATGATGATCGACGCCACCGTTTCGTAATACTCATCGGGCGGATCGGCGGGATCAATGTGGAAACAGACCGAATAGGGATGGCGATCATGGTCGCGCAATGTTGCTTGTACGCTCGCCAGCGATTGCGGACGCGGCGCTAACAGCTCTTGTAAACGCGCTTGCCGCCACTGAGAATGCGGCACCCGCTCGATCGCGCGTTCGACAATGCCCAAACTAGTCGGATCGTAAAAATGGTTCGAGTGGATCAGGCAACCGTTGGCGCAATTGCTCAGCGCGATGGCATCCGGCGCCGCTTCGATATTGACTACCTGATCGGGCGTTTGGGCGATCAGGAAATTGGCCGAACCGGCCCGCGCTTCCGCCGTGATCACCGCCTGCGCATCAGCCAACGTGCGCGCGCGCAAGATTTCGTAACAGCGCACGTGAAATGGTCGCCGCAGACTCGCCCAATCGTCAGCAGTGCTACTCAGACCGTTAATTAAGAGCGCCAGCCCAGCCGAATTCAAACCAATTTTGCCGCCAAAAATGCCGGCTTCAGTAAACGCAAGTGTGCGATGGCCATCGGGTTCGTTCGTTCGCACAATTGCGCCACGCACGCCGGTGATCCAGTCCCAGTTTTCACCAACCAGCAGATGGCCATCCGTCGTCTCGGTTGGCAGCAAGGCAAAGGCAGTACAACCATCGGGCTTACCATTGATACGATCATACTCACGGAAGTACTGGTAAAACAGTTCATACCGCACATTGAGCGCCGCAATCGCTGCCAGCTCCATGCCCGCGCCATCAGCAATCCCGCGCATTCCGGCGGCATAGTCCGGGTTCTGCCCGGCAATTGCGTCCGCATACCGCAGAGCGCGCTGCCACACCTCGGCTAACGGTATACGCAATTCGCGCTCGAAGCGCGCGGTATAAATGCGCAGGTTGGCAGCAATCGCCGCGCGCAAGACGCGCCCGTGCCGCCAACCCTGTGTGTAGGCATCACCTGCCAACTCAACCAATGGCAACCCTCTCACGTCAGCTCCTCGATCTGCTCACACCGGCGTAGGATGATCCACACCGCCCCCCGTTGAAAGCCTAACCGTTGATTAATCTGCCACATTGGCTGATTGATGCTGTCGTTGTCGGTGCGAATCCCGGTCACACCCATCGCTTGGGCATACGCAATCGTACACAGCTTCAGCGCCAGTGCAATCCCGCGCCCGCGGTAGTCGCGCCGCACCGCTGTAAAGCCTACTTCCAGATCGGTTTCGTTATCAACCGTCTCGAGTGTGCTGATCCCGACCACTTGCCCATCTGCAATCGCCGCAAAACTGCCTTCCCACACCGCGCCATGTTCAGGTTGGTAGAGCTTGATCCATTGTTCGTAGGGCGGTATGGCGACCGGAAATGCTGATGGCACATCGCAGGTTGTGTGCTGTTCGAACTCATACAACTTACGCCAAAAGCCGGCATCGGCAGTAGCTAGCGCTGCAAAGCTGTGGATTTCAATCTGCTGCGCCGTTACCCGCTCAAGCGCACCACTGAAGGGAGCAGGATCAAAGCTCGCCACATCAAGTCGTGAGAGCCACACCCGCCGGTCTTCCTGAAAACCGCGCCGCACGGCAAAGGCGAACCCAGCCCGCCAATCTTCGCGCACTTTTGCCAACACGTAGCGCGGCTGCAACGCCTGCCAAGCCTGCTGCACGTGTTGCCAGAGCGCCGCACCTAACCCGCGCCCCTGATACGCCGGATGTACGCAGACCAACGTCTCAATATGGTACGGATCGGCGCACCACGTTGGCTGATAATATTCGGCATAACCCGCCGCAACGCCATCAAGCTCGCCGATCACTCGGTAGAGCGCCAATTGCGGATTATGCAACTTATCGCGCACTTGCCATTCGGTTGTATTGAGCGGCGCGTCCGGCACCAAGGCGCCGTACACTGTCGCCATTACATGATAATCGGTTGCGGTAGGTTGAGAAGGTCGAATTGTAATCATACATAATACTGGTATACGTAGGGGTATTGCGCTGCAATGTCCTTACCTTGCGTCGCAATGTCCCTGTTCCCCTCACGACACATCCTTCACAAATTCGATCCACGCCGGTTGTTTCACGAACCCCAACGTTTCGTTGATGCTCAACATCGCCCGGTTGGTGGTGGCGTTATAGGTGCGCACCTCACGGTAGCCAGCAGTTTTGGCGAAGATCAACGCATGCACCTTCAGAGCCAGCGCCAACCCCCGCCGCCGGTAGCGCCGGCGGGTTGCGGTGATGCCGGTCATCAACACATCCGGCTCGGCATGCTTCCAAAGCTGGCTCACCGCCGCAATCTCATCACCGTTGAGCGCCAAGAAATAACCCTCCGGGTAGAGGTGTGGATTGTCAAACACCGTTCGTTCCCACGTCGCCATTTCAACCGGCGTGAACGGTTCGGGTTGCGGCACATCAGCCCGCATTTCGATCGTCGCCTCGTACAGGCGCTGGCGCGCATCTGGCTGGCGCTGCAACCACTCCGCCAAGTTGCAAATAGTAAACCCCTGCGCAACGGCGCGCGCCGGCGCATCAGCAACCGGAGCCGGGTCAAACGTGCGCAAGTCAAGCCGCGATTCCCACGTGCGCATCTCTTCACGAAAGCCGCGCTTGGCAAGAAATTGCATACTGCGCGCCTGATCCTCGCGGCAGTTGCTTCGCACCTGCAATGGCTGATGCCGTTCGACCAGCTCGCGCATCAGTTCATCATAACAATAGCTGCCGATCCCTTGCCCCTGCCATTCAGGTAGCACCGCGATGCTGATAAAGAATTTACGCGGGTGATACATCCACGGAGCATGGAAGTATTCGGCTGCCGCCACAATGGTCGTACCAACTTCAACAAGCCAGCGCACTAGCGTGCAATGCGCCGGACGCGAAGCATCCCAGTGTTGAATATCTTCTACCGTCTCGCTGTAATCGGGCAAAATTGCTTGTGCAATCGCTGCCAGCGCAGCATAGTCGGCTGTCGAACCATTAAACGGTCGCAGACGAAAACTCTTTGCAATACTGCCTGTCATCGCCAACATCCTCCTCGATAGAGCTGCGCTACGTTTATCGTAACCGATTACAAGGCGTATACCATCAGCCCATAGGCGCAATATGATGCTATAATTAGTGTGGTAGGCTCACACGACTATATGTTCCACCCCCTCATTATCACAAGTTCAACAACTTTGTATTATGCCTATCCACGCCTTGATTTTCGATTTCGACGGCCTGATGGTCGATACAGAAACGCCGGCCTTGCAGAGCTGGCAAGAGATCTATGCCGAATACGGCGTCACCCTGAGCGTTCACGATTGGGCGGCGACGTTAGGGGCAAACGCTGGCTTCGACGCCCACGCCCATCTAGTCTGCTTGCTCCGTAAGCGCGACCCCTTGCTAGCCGAGCGCGTCATCACCGAGCGCACGGCGATTCTAGCCCGCCGGCAAGCCCGCAAGGATGCGCTCAGCGCTGATCAGCCACTCTTGCCCGGTGTCGCCGAGTTGCTGGCCGAAGCACGTGCTGCCAGCCTGCCGTGCGCCGTTGCCAGCAGCAGCAGCCGGCGCTGGGTCGAAGGATGGCTGCGGCGCCTCGACGTATACCACGCCTTTGCCACAGTTGTGACCGCCGATGATGTCGTCGCCACCAAACCGGCGCCAGATCTTTTTCTCACCGCCGCGGCCCGGCTCGGCCTGCCGCCCGCCGCCTGCCTCGTACTGGAAGACTCGCCAAACGGCATCCGCGCCGCCCGTGCCGCCGGCTGCCCGGTCGTCGCCATCCCCGGCGCCATTTCGCGGCAGGTACCATTACCACCTGCCGATCTGACCTTGCCGAGCCTCGCTCATACCAGCCTTGCTGCGCTGCGCCAGCGGTTTGGGTAGAGAGCGGGCCAAGCATGGGTTGTCAGAGAAACAGTAAGGGCGGGTTTGATACCCGCCCTACCTGTGCCGATCAGACCAGTTGCGTCAATACCACCTACGGCAACGGCCCGGCTTGCGGCGGCCAGCCCCGGGCTATATAGTCACCCATTGTAATCACAAACAAAATCATCAGCCACACAAATGCACCCGCCGCATAGATCTGCGTCATCCGGCTGCTGATCTTGACGTGCATAAAATAGAGCACAATCAATACCGTCTTGGCAATCGCGATCGACATCGCAATGGTCACTGCTAGCCAACCCGGCATCTCGATCAGGTTCTTCTCTACCCACCACGCGGCGACGGTCAACACCATCAACACCATCAGCGCCGCAAAGACGCGGTAATAGGTTCCCCGTGAAATATGGGTATGCTTATCGCTGTGGTGATGCGCATGAGCATGTGTATGCTGTTCAGCCATCGTGCCCTCCTAAACCAGATAGAACAGTGGGAAGAGAAACACCCAGATGATGTCGATCAAGTGCCAATAGAGACCGCCAATCTCAACCGGCGTGAAGTAGGTCGGCGAGAAGCGGTCGCGCAAGGCCATGACCAAGATCGTCGTCATCACCCCCAGACCAATAATCATGTGGATCGCGTGCAGACCGGTTGCACTGAAGTAGAGCAAGAAAAAGAGCTGGTGGCCAGATTGCATTGTCACCGTCTTAGCTGCGCCGTGCCCGCCGCTCGCTGAGCCATGCTCATCGGGGAAATGGAATCCGCGGCCCGGCACCAAACACTCGTGGCTCTCGTGCAAATCGCTGCCAGTGATCCAACTGATCGGATCCTTCGCGCCGGCGCAATGGGCAAACTTCTCGCTGTACTCATACCCCTTAATCACAAGGAAGGTCAAGCCCAGCACAATCGTCAGCACCAGCATCGTGATCAGCCGCCGCTTCTTCCCCTCTTCAGCGGCATTCACCGCCAACGCCACTGTCAACGAACTCACCAGCAGCACAACCGTGTTGACGGTAGCGAGCGGGGTATTGAGCATTGCCGCCGCTTCCTCCCACGCCTCCGGGAAAGCCCAGCGGTAGGCGATGTAGGCCATAAAGATACCACCGAAGAGCATAATTTCGGTGACAAGGAAGGCCCACATGCCTAGTGTGGCTGCCTCTTTCTGCTGCTCCGGCGTCTCGAACTGGTGTTGCAGCTCGGGACCGTGCGTATGCGTATGCGCTTCTTCGTGAGTGATGGTTGCCAACGCTCTCTCCTCTGCGTCCAATCGCTACTGCGTTTTCTCTGCCCTTCCAATGTGACGCCAGAATGTCCGAACTATGGAGCGACATTGCTCCAGAATGTCGCTCCACGGCACCGCCAGCGCAATTTACAGCGGCGAACCGGGCCGCCACGCCGCCGCATCACGCTCAGCCGCTTCGGGCGGATAAGCATACGCCTCTTCGGTCACAATCGGCGTCTTGTCAAAATTGAACGTCGGCGGTGGCGAGGAGGTCTTCCATTCAAGACCGGTCGCACCCCACGGATTATTGCCGGCAATCGCCCCCTTCCACAATGAAATACCGAGGTAAATCAGCGGCACAATGAACCCGATGGCAAGAATGCTTGCCCCTGCCGTGCTCATCACGTGCAGGACTTGGAATTCTGGTGGATAGACGTGGTAACGGCGCGGCATACCCAGATAGCCAAGGATGAACTGCGGGAAGAAGGTCATGTTAAAGCCAACGAAAATGATCAGGGCGGCAATACTGCCCCATATCTCGTTATACATCCGACCAGTCATCTTAGGCCACCAGAAATGGATGCCGCCCAGATAGGCCATAATCGTGCCACCCACCATCACATAGTGGAAGTGAGCCACGACAAAATAGGTGTCAGTCACGTGCAGGTCAATCGCAGTGACTCCGAGGAAAATACCGGTCAGACCACCGATCACGAACAGGCCGATAAAGCCGAGCGCGTAGAGCATCGGTGTCCGGTAACTGATCGACCCCTTGTAAAGTGTCGCCGTCCAGTTAAAGACCTTAATCGCCGACGGGATCGCCACCAGCATCGTGATGAACGAGAAGATCAGCCCAGCGTAAACCGACTGGCTGCTGACAAACATGTGGTGACCCCAGACGAGGAAGCCGAGAATGGCGATGGCAAGGCTCGAAAACGCGATAAACTCGTAGCCAAAGATACGCTTGCGCGAGAAGGTGCTGATCAACTCACTGATCACACCCATCGCCGGCAAAATCATAATGTAGACGGCCGGATGCGAGTAGAACCAGAAGAGATGCTGAAAGAGCAATGGGTCGCCGCCAAGCGCCGGGTCGTAAATCCCTACGCCCCACAACCGCTCAACCACTACCAGCAGCAGCGCAATCCCCAACACCGGCGTGGCCAGAATCTGGATGATGCTAGTCGCGTAGTTGGCCCAAATAAAGAGTGGCAGGCGGAACCACGTCAAGCCGGGGGCGCGCATCTTGTGGATGGTAACGATAAAGTTCAAACCGGTCAGAATGGACGAAAAGCCCATAATGAACGCACCGGTAATCGTCATCACCACATTCGAGTTGGAATAGGTCGAGCTAAACGGCGTGTAGAACGTCCAGCCGGTATCAACACCGCCAAAGACAGATGCGATCAAGGCGAATACGCCACCGATCATGTAGAGGTACCAGCTCAGCAGATTCAGACGCGGGAAAGCTAGATCGCGCGCCCCAATCATAAGCGGCACCAAGAAGTTTCCTAACACCGCTGGAATCGCCGGGATTAGGAAGAAAAAGACCATGATAATGCCGTGCAGGGTAAACGCCCGATTATAAACATCGGAAGACATCAGGTCACCCTGCGGAGTAATCAACTCAACCCGTACCAGTGTCGCGGCAAGACCACCAAGGAGAAAGAAGAAATTGATCGACAACAGGTAAAGGATCGCGATCCGCTTGTGATCGACTGTCAACAACCACGACTTCAGCCATTCGGCAAATGTGCGTGATCGATCGTGGATGTAGCTCGTTTGTGGAAGCGAAAGTGTGCTCATAGTCTTAGTTCCCCGTGGCGTTGAGAGACTTAATGTACTCGATCAACTGCTTCAGCTCATCCTCACTCAGTTGCCCTTCAAATGACGGCATCATCGGTGCATAGCCATCAGCAACCTTTGCATTGGGGTTAAGAATTGACTCGCGCAGATATTCCTCATCAGCCGCAACCGTTGAGCCATCAGCTAACGGTCTGGTCATACCATACAGACCGTGCAGATCCGGGCCTACGCCACCACCAGCCGGGTGACAACTCATACACCCA
>NZ_CALFBQ010000019.1 GCF_937951745.1 uncultured Chloroflexus sp. | reverse complement strand
CACCTCCTTTCTAGGGAGCAATCCCACTCACTGCTCACGTGCTACGGCGCGGTTCATCACCACGCGTGCCTGTTCAGGTGCTAAACCCCACACCCCCTAGCTCACTGCTGGGGGGTGTGGGGTTTTTTGCTCGCGCGCCGGCTGATGCTGTTCTGAAGTTGTCCTACGCCGGCAGCATTGGCGTAAGAGCAAGGCCGATCAGGCGTTCTTTGCTGTGACGATGGCTGCCCAAACACAACCGGCTATGGAGTGCGGCAGTCTACTGCCGTACTCCATAATGGGGCTGCCAAAGCGTTGGCTCATTGCGTAACATGCGCTAGCGTTAGCTTTTGCCGGCCAAGTCTGTGATGGAACTATCACCAGTGATGTGCTGCAATACCGCGCCCCTACTGACAATTAGCCAATGGCCCGTGCTTGCAATGGCCAATAACGCCGTCCGATATAAGCTCGCGCAAGCCGGGCGGCATACGCAACCGCTCGTGCGGTGGCAGGGCTGAGCACTAAACTGAGTGAGGTGTCGTAAGCGGGGATGGTGATCAAGACTGCGCGTGGTGCATGACCATAGAGGATGCGGGCAAGGGTTAATAACGTTGCCGGATCACTCTGGTGACTGGAGGTGAGGACAGTGGCCGGTTCGATGAGCTGCACTTCGACATTCGTGCGATCAACCGCAGCATCGAGGAAAATGACCCGACGTGAGCGGGCAATGATTGCCGCTAATTCCGGTGTAAGTTGCGCTTGCGTGATTACTCGTAAGCCAGTAACACGCCATTGCCGCATCAGCTCGGCTGCGGCTTGCCCAGCGTAATCATCGCCACGCACCGGGCTGCCGTACCCAATGATCAGACCCTGCGGCGCTACTGCCGGGCATCGACGCTGGCAGATGTGCCCCATAGCCAACCCTTTCCGCGAGGTGCTTGGTAAGAGTAGTAACAATTATAACGCAAAAAACTTGGCACGACGATAGGATATCGTTGTAAAATTTCCACTGTTTGAACTTTGTCGTCTGTGAATAATATCTTTATGGTCGCTCATCTTCTCTCCGATCTATATTGTTGCGATATTCAATGTGATCTTGTCCATCGCTGGCTTTTGGTTCGCACATACGCAGCGATGCCATTGCCACGGGAAGGAAACAGCTGCAGGCAGATTTAGACATGACACCGGGTTGTCCAACCCTGTCCGCAGCAACGATATGATGATTGAAGCGGCTCGCTATGGTGAGCCGCGTTCCTTTACCGGCTCCTTAACGACTCACCCGATCAAGCAACCTTCCTTGCGCGTCGTACAACTCAACTTCCATCGCCATCTGCCCAACCGCGTGGGTTGAACAACTCAGGCATGGATCATAAGCTCGTACTCCAGCTTCAATCCGGTTGAGGATGCCTTCGTCAAATTGCCCATTGCGAATGTAGCTCTGGGCAATCTGGCCGATTGTGTGGTTGATGGCCAAATTGTTCTGGCCGGTGGCGATAATCAAGTTCACATCCGTGATCAAACCTTTATCATCGACCTTGTAGTGGTGGAAGAGCGTGCCGCGTGGCGCTTCGCTCACGCCGACCGCCTCGCGGCGATTGACACCGGCGTCAGCACGCAGCTCGTTTGAGAGCAGGTCGTCGTCTTCGATCAGCATCTCCATGCGTTCGAGTGCAGCGATGATCTCGATCAGCCGGGCATGATGGTAGTAGAAGCTGCCCTCGATCACTGGCCCGGCTTGCTCGCGCAATTCGCGCAGCTCGGTGTCAGCCCGTGGCGCTCCCATGGTAGAGCAGACATTAATCCGCGCCAATGGCCCGACGCGGTACATGCCACCCGGATAGCCGAGCGCCCGAATGTAGGGGAACTTCAGGTAGCTCCATGGTTCGACCGCTTCGCCAATGACATCGCGATAATCGATCGGATCGAGTTCGTCAATCAGCATTTTGCCGGTATGATCGATCACGCGCAATTTGCCGCCGTAGTGCATCCAGCGCCCTCCCGGCCCGACCATTCCCAGATACAGGCTGGGAAAGACGCCAAAGGTCTCGATTTCGCGCTGGTAGCGTTCGGTAAGCTGTTTGAGCCGTCCGATGGCATCGAGCGCAATTGCTAACATTTCAGGCAGTTTGGCCCGGATCTGATCGCGACCACTCACACTGAGGCCATTGCGCACTCCACCCGGTACGGCCCAAGCCGGGTGAATCTTGCGCCCTCCTAGCAACTCGATCACTTCTTGCCCAAACTGACGCAGCCGGATGCCATTGCGCGCAAGGTTGGGATCGGCGGCGATCAACCCAAAGACGTTACGCTGAACTGGATCGCTATCAAAGCCGAGCATCAAATCGGGCCCGCTGAGATGGAAGAAGCTCAGCGCGTGCGATTGAATAATCTGGCCGAGATTCATCAACCGGCGCAACTTTTCGGCTGCTGGCGGAATCAGTACTGCTAGTAAACCGTCGCCGGCGCGGGCCGAGGCCAGCAAATGGCTGACCGGGCAGATGCCGCAAATGCGTGCCGTAATGCCGGGCATCTCCCAGAATGGACGACCGATGCAGAAGCGCTCAAAGCCGCGAAACTCGGTGACATGGAACCGCGTTTCAGCAACGTTGCCCGCTTCGTCGAGGTGAATGCTAATCTTGGCATGGCCCTCGATGCGCGTGACAGGATCGATGACGATACGTTGGCCCATCGCGCACTCCTTAATATGATTGCGAACGCAGCGACGCAACCTGATGGCGCTTGCAGCGTCTCTGCCACTATCCATCTACCCAAAGCGAATATCAGCCGCCGGTTCGCGCCCTTCAATCAACGCTTCCAGCAAGGCCCGAATCCGTGGTGCCGAAGGCGGGCACCCCGGCAAGTAGTAGTCAACCGGAATGACCTGATGCACTGGCACCACTTTATCGAGCAGTACCGGCACGATTCCCGGCTCGTGCGGAATGACGCCACCCGGATCGCCGTGCTCGACATACACTTGTTGCAAGACGTTCTGGGCCGGGCCGAGCGGATTGCGCAGTGCGGTGACGTTACCGGTGACAGCACAATCGCCGAACGAGACGATGATCTTGCTGTGACGGCGCGCTGTCTGCGCCAATTCGAGGTGTTCGTCGTTGGCGATCGCGCCTTCGATTAAGGTCAGATCGACTTCAGGCGGGAAACGTTTGGTATCGGCGATTGGGCTGTAGACTAGATCGGCGCGCGCGGCCAGCTCGATCAACCATTCATCGAGATCGAGTAGCGACATGTGGCAGCCCGAACAGCCGCCTAGCCAGATGGTAGCAATACGTAGCCGGCTCATGGTTCTCTCCTTGCGCGCCTACCAGCGTTGCTTGCGCGCTTCGACGATCAAGGCAATGCGCTCGCTGGCATGCGGTCGTTCGCCGACGGTGACCCCGCGCGGAAAGATCGCGCCGGTCGGGCAGGCGAGTTGGCACTTGCCGCAACTGGTGCAGGTGGTCGATGTGCCCCACGGCTGGTTTAGGTCGGTAATGACATGGGCATTGACCCCACGCCCAGCCACATCCCACGTATGCACGCCTTCGATCTCGTCACAGGCGCGCACGCAGCGGGTGCAGAGCACGCAGCGGTTGTGATCGATGCCAAACCGTGGGTGCGAAATATCAACCGGATAGTTGGGCGAGAGGTATTCGTAGCGCACGTGATCCATCCCGACCATGCCGGCCAGTCGTTGCAGTTCACAATTGCCGCTGGCCACACACACTGCGCAGACGTGGTTACGCTCAGCAAAGAGCAGTTCAATGATCTGCCGCCGGTAGGACTGTAGGCGCGGTGTGTTGGTATGTACCACCATCCCCTCGCTGACCATCGTCATACAGGCTGGTTGCAACCGGCGCTGGCCTTCAATTTCCACCAAACATAGCCGGCATGCCCCTACCTCAGAGAGACCATCGAGGTGGCAGAGGGTCGGAATCGTGATTCCGGCATCGCGGATGGCTGCCAGCAGCGTCTCGCCGGGGCGGGCCGAAACGAGATGTCCGTCAATGGTAAGTGTTTTAGCTGCCATGGTCGCCCTCCGCGCCGATCAACTCCTCGTATTCGTGCCGAAAGTAGTGCAAGGTGCTGAGCACCGGATTGGGGGCCGATTGACCTAGCCCGCACAGGCTCGTCTCGCGCATGAGATCACACAGCTCCTCGATCTTGTCTAGATCACGAGCATGAGCTTGTCGATTGCGGAGCTTCGTGAGCATATTGAAGAGCTGTACCGTTCCCACCCGGCATGGAATGCACTTGCCGCATGACTCGTCTTTGCAAAACTCCATATAGAACCGGGCGACATCAACCATGTTGGTGTGTTCATCCATGACCACCATGCCGCCCGATCCCATAATCGAGCCAACCGCAGCCAACGATTCGTAATCTACTGGCGTGTCGAAGAGGCTGGCCGGAATGCAGCCACCTGATGGGCCGCCGGTCTGTACGGCCTTGACCGGCGTGCCATCGGGAGTGCCGCCGCCGATCTCTTCAACGATCTCGCGCAGGGTAATGCCCATCGGCACTTCGATCAGGCCGGTGTTGCGAACCTTGCCAGTGAGAGCGAAGACCTTGGTGCCTTTGCTTCGGTTAGAACCGATGCTGCTAAACCATTCTGGCCCGTGTTCGATAATCGCGGTAACGTTGGCAAAGGTTTCGACATTGTTGATGAGGGTCGGCATACCCCACAGGCCGCTTTCGGCAGGATATGGCGGACGCGGACGGGGCTGGCCGCGTCGCCCTTCGATCGAGGCGATGAGGGCGGTCTCTTCTCCACATACAAAGGCGCCGGCACCAACCCGAATGTCGATACGGAAATTAAACCCGCTCTCAAAGATTTGTGCACCGAGTAAACCGAAGCGGCGGGCTTGGACAATCGCCTTCTGCAGCCGTTCGATAGCCAGCGGATATTCGCCGCGCACATAAATAAATCCTTGTTCAGCGCCAACGGCGTAGGCGGCAATTGCCATCCCTTCCAGCACGAGATGCGGATCGCTCTCAAGAATGCTGCGATCCATAAATGCACCCGGATCGCCCTCATCAGCGTTACAGACGACAAACTTGCGTTCACCGGGGCTTTTAGCTACCGTCGCCCACTTTAAGCCGGTCGGATAGCCAGCACCGCCGCGTCCACGTAAGCCACTGCGGGTAATGGCGGCTATCACTTCGGTAGGTGTCATTTCATGAATGACATGATAGAGCGTGCGATAGCCACCCACCGCGATGTAATCTTCGATCCGCTCGGGATTGATCTGGCCGCAATGGCGCAGCACAATCGGAAATTGGCGCGCAAAGAAGGGATGCTGGCGATCACAGCGCGTCACTGTGCAGGGTCTACCTTCAAGCGCAGCAACAATCTCTTCGGCATCAGCCGGCGTCACGCGCTCAAACATCTCTCCGCTTGGTTCGAGCCGCACCAAAGGGCCGTGCCCGCACAGTCCCATGCAGCCAACCGGTGTGACATCAATATCGGCTAACTTCCCGGCTGCGGTCAGCACCGTCTCAAGGCGACGCTTGAGCTCAAGCGCCCCTGACGCTTGACAACCAGCGGCAGCGCAACAGAGAATGCGCAGGCGAGTGCGCTGAGCTTGTTCTCGTTCACCAATGGCTTCCAGCTCGTGGAGATCCATAGTCACTCCTCGCGGCCAAGTAGATTGCGGATGCGTGCTGCCAAATCGGAACGGTCAGCATGGCCGACCACCTCGCCATCGAGCACGGCTGCCGGTGCAAGGCCGCACGCGCCGAGACAGCGGGCCGTGAGCAATGAGAAGCGACCATCGGCGCTGGTGTGTCCGGCTTTCACGCCGCTCAGCTCTTCGAGTTCGCGCAGCAAGAGCGCTGCACCACGTACATAACAAGCCGTGCCCAAGCAGACAGTACAGGTGTGTTCGCCTTGCGGGGCAAGCGAGAAGAAATGGTAGAAGGTAGCGACGCCATAGACGCGGCTTGGTGGCAAGCGGAGGCGCTGGGCGACGTCGCTCAGCAGCTCTGGCGAGAGGAACCCGTACAGCTCTTGCGCTTTGTGCAGCACTTCAATCAGCGCATCGCCCTGATACTGGAAGCGTTTCATAGTCGCTTCGAGGATCTTGCGCCGATTATCGCTGGCAGCGCGTGCATCTCGGTCAACGTCGGTCTGTAGCGCGGATGTCGTCATTGAACATCTCCCTAACAGATTGTAAGGACGCTACGCTGATCCTAGTTGATTTGTGATGGTTGTGGCGAAAAGAGTTGATTACCCGGCGTTAACGAAGCCGTGGGCGATGCTAGCTGGAGAGATGCGAGGAAGGGCGGGTTGCCAACCCGCCCTTGCCTAAGCTGCTTTAAGATCAATCACCGCAACTAATCGGCCGATGCCGGCGCCTGCGCGATCTCCTTGAGCGCCTCGCTCTCGCGCTTGCTCTGCCAGATGGCCCACACCAGCGCGGCAACACAGATCACCATTGCGATAATCACGCCGGGGCTGCCGGGTTCGATCGTGACAATAATTGGGGCAATGATCAGCGCTACCAAATTGATCACCTTAATCATCGGGTTCAAGGCCGGGCCAGACGTATCCTTCAGCGGATCGCCGACCGTATCGCCGACTACCGCCGCCTTATGCGGTTCGCTATGCTTGCCGCCGAAGTTGCCTTCCTCGATATACTTCTTGGCATTATCCCACGCGCCGCCGGCATTGGCTTGGAAGACCGCCATCAATTGACCGGTGAGGATAATGCCGGCTAGGAAGCCGCCCAGCGCCTCAACCCCAAGCGTGAAGCCGACGATGATTGGCACCATCACCGCGATCAGGCCAAGGCTGATCAGCTCTTTCTGCGCTGCCGTGGTCGAAATCTGCACTGCGCGCGCATAATCAGGCACTACCTTGCCTTCCATCAGACCGGGGATGCGGAATTGTCGGCGCACCTCGTTGACGATCTGCGCTGCGGCGCGCGACACTGCCCGAATGGTCAGCGCCGAGAAGAGGAACGGCACAGCACCGCCGATCAGCAAGCCGATAAAGACCTCAGGTGCGGCGACGTTGATCGACGAGAGCAGCTCGATACCCTTTGCTCCCTCATCGATCATCTGCTTGATCACCTTATTCACATCGGTGAAATACGAACCGTAGAGTGCCACCGCCGCGATCACCGCTGAACCGATCGCGATACCCTTGGTGACGGCCTTGGTCGTATTGCCGACTGCATCGAGGTCATCCATCACATTGCGAGCATTCTTATCGAGGCCGGCCATTTCGCCGATGCCGTTCGCGTTATCGGAAATCGGGCCGAAGCTATCCATCGAAATGGTATTGCCGGTCAGCAGCAGCATGCCGATGCCTGTCAGCGACACGCCGTACAGAATCGCGGTGAACTGGGTCGCAGCCGGTTCGCCGGAATAGATCAGCACCGAGGTAAAGATCGACGCCGAGATAACCAAAATTGCCCAAACGCTGCTCTCCATACCAAGGGCCAATCCAGAGAGGATGTTGGTCGCTGAGCCGGTCTGCGATGCCTTCGAGGTCTCTTTGACCGGGCTGAAGTGCGTGCTGGTAAAGTACTCGGTCAGCTTATCAAGCGCCAAGGCCAAGATCACACCCGACAGGGTAGCGAAAAATGGACGCCAATCAACGTTGCCGGCAGCATCAACCATAAAGACCGGTGTCGCCGCTGCACTAGCAACAACGGCTAAGCCTGCCGCGATGTAGAAACCGCGGTTCATCGCCGCCATCGCGTTGCGCTTGCGCTCATCGGTGGTGACAAACTGGTTGCCGATCACCGACGCGATCACGCCGATCGCGCGCAACACGAGCGGGAAGATGATGAAGCGCAGATCGTACTGACCATCGCCCATCGTGCCGGCCACTGCATCGCCCAGCACAATGCCGAGGATCATCGCCGAGACCAGCGTCACTTCAAAACTCTCAAACACGTCAGCCGCCATTCCAGCGCAGTCACCGACGTTATCGCCGACAAGGTCGGCAATCACTGCTGCATTGCGCGGATCGTCTTCGGGAATGCCGGCTTCAACCTTGCCGACAAGGTCGGCGCCGACGTCAGCCGCCTTCGTGTAAATGCCGCCGCCGACACGCATAAAGAGCGCGATCAGCGAGCCGCCGAAGCCGAAGCCGAGCAAGGCGTCGGGGGCGGCAATGCCGAAGACCATAAAGATCAGCGTGCCGCCGAGCAGGCCAAGGCCGACGGTGAGCATGCCGGTCACCGAGCCGGATTTATACGCCACTTGCAGCGCAGGGTTGTAGCCCTTGCGTGATGCCGCGGCCACCCGCACGTTACCCTCAACTGCGACATTCATGCCAACGAAGCCAACTGCGTAGCTAAAGAGCGATCCCATCAGGAAGGCCACCGCGCGCCCAATTGCTACCCAGAGCGTCGCTGCTTCTCTGCTGCCAAACCGCTCGACTGCTTCGGTCGTTGGCGGAATGATAAACACGCTAGCCGCCAAAACGAAGGTCAAAATAACGATCAAAATGGAAATGGTGCGGAATTGCTGGCTTAGGTAGGCATTAGCGCCAGTTTTGATGTAACCCCAGACCTCGCGCATACGGGGTGTTCCCGTATCTTGGGCGAGGATCTGGCTGCGGATGAAGAAAGCATACCCAATGCCGAGCAGCGAAACGACGAGCACAGCCCAGACCGCAAGACTTTGGACGGCGTTCAGATCCTGCATGACCCCAACTCCTTCGTTGCACGAATGCACGACCCGATGTGATTGCCGGCGCGGCGCGCGATACGCGGGGCGCTGGTTGTAGTGAGAAAAACCTTGTCGTAGACGTGGATTATTCTAGCATAGTCGAGTTACGATTGCAACGAGCGGTGCAAATGTGATGTTGGGCAGAAACAGTGCGAAAGTAGTGCATTACCGCCGGACAATCTGCTTACCAAGTCGGCGAAATGCCATATCAATCCCGCTTTGCAGCGTAGCACCGATAGCAATTCCACTGAGATCAACACCGAGTTGGACAATCGTCTGGGCGATTTCAGGGCCAATGCCAACCATAATGACCTGTGCGCCGATCAATTGGGCTGCGCGCGCCGTCTGCAACAGGTGATTGGCGACGGCGGTATCGACCAATGGCACCCCCGTAATATCGATAATCACGATATCTGATTGCCGTTCGGCAATCGTTGTGAGGAGACGCTCCATAATTTGGCTGGCGCGAAAGCTATCGATGATGCCAACGATTGGCAAGACCAGCACATGTTGGTACAAGGGCAAAATTGGTGTACTTAATTCACGGATGGTCTGCTGTTGCGCCTTGATCTGCTCGGCCTGATCGTATAGTTGATAGTGTAACTGTTCGTAAGCATAGCTAAAACTCGTAACTACTGATCGACTAAATTGTTGCAGCATATC
Source organism: uncultured Chloroflexus sp. (assembly GCF_937951745.1). Taxonomy (GTDB): domain Bacteria; phylum Chloroflexota; class Chloroflexia; order Chloroflexales; family Chloroflexaceae; genus Chloroflexus. The sequence goes on along the minus strand of NZ_CALFBQ010000019.1, from coordinate 71,829 downwards.
TGCAACGACACGCACCGTCTCAACGGTACAAGCGGGTTGATGCTGGGCAAACGCTTCAAGTGCGTCCCACGTGAGTGAGCGAAAGGCGTCAATCGCTATCAATACATCAGTCAATACAAAGCCCACGTGGGCGCGCATCTCACCGAGCGCTTCGGCATAAGCGATGAACGGTAGCAGGTCTTGGGTACCAACTGCCTCGGCAAGCGCTTCAATCGTCATATTCATTGTGGGCAGCAATTCTTCTTGCGCAAGCCGGGCATAACCCGGGCTGTGCTGCTGCACGTGCCGAGCTAGTTCAGCCAGTATGTGGTCACGGCGTGCAAGGAGAAAGGCTTGAAGTTCGGTAAAGATAGTGGCCATGCGACCCCCTTGTCGCTTTGTACGGAGAGGACTCGGCTTGTCTAGACGACCAACATGCGAAAACGTTGCGTCTTGGCGCCTTTGCGTTAGTTCTTATGCCGCCGGCCTAATGGCACGTCCGGTACGCTGTAAGGCCAATTCGATCCCAGTTTGCAGGTTGGCGCCGATAGCAATGCCGCTCAGGTCAACGCCAAGCTGGACGATCGTCTGCGCGATTTCGGGGCCAATCCCTACCAAGATCACCTGCGCGCCGATCAATTGCGCCGCCCGCGCAGTTTGCAAGAGATAATTGGCGACGGCGGTATCGATCACTGGCACGCCGGTAATATCGATAATCACGATATCTGACTGACGCTCGGCGATAGCGGTAAGGAGGCGTTCCATGATTTGGCCAGCGCGGAGGCTATCGATGACGCCAACCAGTGGTAAAACTAAAATCCCTTCGTAGAGCGGCAAGATTGGCGTGCTCAGCTCGCGGATGGTCTGTTGTTGCGCTTCGATCTGCTCGGCCTGATCGTGAATCTGGGCTTGCATCGTGCGGTAGACGGTGCTAAAGCTAGTGAGCAGCGTCTTGCCGAACTCTTGCAAGAGATCTTCAATGCGCCGAACGTGGTGGATCGTTACGATGCTGCGGTCGCGGTCAAACGCTTCAACGATATTCCATGTCACATGCCGCAATTCGTTGAGGGCGGCAAACATATCCGCAGCAATAAAGCCGCTCGCCGCGCGTGCTTCGCCAACCGCGCGGGCATGGGCGAGAAACGGCTGGAGATCGTCGGTGCTGATCGCATGCAGGAGGGTACGTAGTGAAGTCGTAACGGCTTGGAGGAGTGCCATTCGATCCATCGCGGCGTAGTTTGGCTGCTGCGCGCGCAGGCGATCAACAAATGATTCAACAGTAGCGGCTAAGTCAGTTTCGGCAAAGGCAACAATGTCAGCAAAAACTTTGGGCATCGCAGTATCACCAAACGTATCGGTTAGCGAATCGTATACCCCAACTGGCTCAATGCCAATTCAATCCCCGCTTGGAGATTTGCACCAATCTGAATGTTACGCAGATCAACGCCTAGTTGCACGATGGTCTGGGCGATTTCAGGGCCAATCCCGACCAAAATCACTTGCGCGCCGATCAGTTGGGCTGCCCGTGCGGTTTGCAAGAGGTAATTGGCGACTGCGGTATCGATCACCGGTACGCCGGTAATATCAATAATCACAATATCTGACTGACGCTCGGCGATGGCGGTGAGCAGGCGTTCCATAATCTGACCGGCGCGGAAGCTATCGATAGCGCCGACCAACGGCAAGACCAAAATCCCTTCGTAGAGCGGTAAGATCGGTGTACTCAACTCGCGGATGGTCTGTTGTTGGGCCTCGATCTGCTCGGCCTGATCGCGCAACTCTTGCTGAAGGGCCAGCATTGCTTGGCTATAACCGAGCAGCAACAGCCGGTTAAACTCATTGATCGCATCCTCGAAGCGCCGCACATCGCCGATGGCAAGCCGGTCGCTGCCAAACGCATCGAGTTCTTGCCAGCAAAACTCGCGAATACGTGTCACCACGGTCATCATATCGTCAAGTGAGAGCCCCATGCGGGCGCGGCGCTCGCCGATTTGGGGTGCCCATTCGTTGACCGGCCCGCTATCGTTGTCGCCGAAGAGCGCGCAGATCGTTTCAACCGAACGTTGCAGGGCTGGGCTTAAGTCAGCGGCAGGAATAGCGGCATAGCCGCTGCTTTCGGCTTGTACGGCTTTGCACAAGCGTTCTCTGGTCTGCGGCAGGCGCTCGCGGATGAAGGCGGCTAAGTTGGTTAACGTTGTGCTCATAGCGCTCCTCGGCGACACACATTAATAGGCGCGGGCAAAGATGACTTGCCGATCGGTTTCGCGCCCGGTGTAGATGCAGCGGCCAACCGTGCCGGGTTGTTCCAGCGGAATACAGCGGATGGTTGCCCGCGTCTCCTCTTGGATGCGCTTTTCGTCGGTGGTATCGCCGGCCCAGAATGCGCGGGCAAAACCGCGCTCAACTTGCTCTTTCAGTTCGTCGTAGGTGGTTACATCGGCGGTATGGGCCTCGCGGAAGGCAAGGGCGCGCTGGAAGAGAGTGGTCTGCATTTCTTCCAACAGTGCCTCGATCCGCTCGGTCAGGCCGGCCTGCGGCACGAAGCTCTTGCCGGCTTTGCCGGGAATATCGCGGCGCGCGAGCGCAACCGTCTCTTTCGCCACGTCCTTTGGCCCGATCTCGATCCGCACCGGCACCCCCTTCAATTCCCACTCGTTAAACTTATAGCCGGGGCTATAGTTGTCGCGGTCATCAACCTTAAACCGCAGCCGGCCTTTCCATGCGGCAGTCATGCGGGCAACGGCTGCCATCACCGTGCTGCGCTCTTCATCATTCTTGTAGATCGGCACCACCACAACCTGAATTGGGGCTAGACGCGGCGGCAGCACCAGTCCTTCATCATCAGAATGGGTCATAATAAGTGCGCCGATCAGACGAGTACTCACCCCCCAACTGGTCGTCCACGCATACTGGATGGTATTGTTCTGATCGGTAAACGTAATATCAAAGGCGCGGGCGAAATTCTGGCCAAGGTTATGTGAAGTGCCAGCCTGTAACGCGCGCCCGTCTTGCATCATCGCCTCAATACAATACGAACGGAGTGCGCCGGGAAATTTCTCTTTTTCGGTCTTGAGACCGCGAATCACCGGTACCGCCATCTCTCGTTCGACAAAATCGGCGTAGACCTCATGGAGGATGCGCAACGTCTCTTCCTCGGCTTCCGCTTCGGTCGCGTGGGCGGTATGACCCTCTTGCCACCAGAATTCGGCGGTGCGCAGGAAAGGGCGGGTGCGCATTTCCCAACGCATCACGTTCGCCCACTGGTTATAGAGCAGCGGCAGATCGCGGTACGAGCGGATCCACTTGCTGTAGAAATAGCCGATAATTGTCTCGCTGGTCGGGCGAATGACATACGGTTCGGCCAGCTCTTCACCGCCGGCACGGGTGACTTCGGCTACTTCCGGCGCGAAGCCCTCGACGTGCTCGGCCTCTTTCATGATAAAGCTCTTGGGAATAAGCAAAGGGAACTGCACATTTGAATGTCCGGTGGCTTTAATCCGGTCATCGAGCGCGCGTTGCATCAATTCCCAGATGGCCCAGCCATGCGCTTTAACCACGATGCAGCCGCGCACGACCTCGGCAACTTCGGCCAGATCGGCTTCGCGCACAATATCAAGGTACCACTGGTTATAATCAACGCTGCGTTGGGTAATAACATCTTTGGGCATGCCGCTTCCTCGGGCTGGTTATCAACGCTTATGCTCAGCGCGACGCGCTGATTCCTACCGGCTTATTATAGCCGACATGCGAGAAGCGAGTGCGGCGGTAATCATGCAAAATGCGGGGCGGTGAGCCGCCCCGCTGTTCCGTAACTATTCCCAGAGGAATTATTTCTTCAATTCTTGTTGCATCACAGCCATAATCCGATCAACATCAAGGCCGGCCTCTTTGGCAAGCCGGATTTGCTCGAGCAGGCGGGCCTGCGCTTCGGCCAGCCGGCGCTGTTGATCGACCTTCTCTTGCTCACGATCGGCTTTGGCCTGATCTTCAGCCCACTTCCACGCTTGCTCCCAGAAAAGACCAACCTCACGGAACATCATGCTAAAGATGCCGCCGCTCTCTTTGACTGACATTGATCGCTCCTTCCCGCCGCTAGCTTCGTTGCGGCGCTGTTGTCGCGGTTCTGTGTCTCATTCTATTACGCAAAAAGCAAAACGTCAATCCTTGCCGGTGTGTCTGCGCTTGCATAAAGCGCATGGAGATGCTATACTAGCGGTAATTGATGTCATATATGAAATTTGTGCAGTTTCACTGCTGAAGCTGCGCCGAGGAGCGTCTATGTCGGCGCCCTACACGCCCTCTATCGCCAACGATGATCGTCGTCGAGCCGTCGATCTCAACGGTGCTGCTGTCCACCTCTTCCGCTTCAACGGCCCACTCGAGCTGGCCTTTGAGTATTTCTGCGATATTCCTGCGGTCTTTAGCCTATTGCCGGATGTGATTGAGGTCTTCGCCTACGCGCCCAATCGCTACCGCCTCGTGGTCGGTGCTACTGATGGTCATGGCCATGCGATGGCTGGCTACTTCGATGTTACCGCCATCTTTGAACCGCACCGTGCTATTCGGATTGTGCCGGTTGATGATGGCCCGCCCATCGATTTGACAGGATTTGTCTTTCCCGGCCAACTCTTCGCCGAGGCGGTCTTCTACCCGCATGCCAATGGCACTGATATCGAATATACTGTCGAATTAGCGATGACGATTCCTGTGCCGCGAGTGCTGTGGGTGATGCCGAGCAATGTGTTACAAGCGATCGGCGAGCGGGCGATGGAACATAAGATGAACCATATGATCACCGGCTTTACTCGCGCCATCGATGCCGATTTTCATGCGTGGATCGGCGGCAATGGGTGATGAATGGTAAGGGTGCTGCGGCAGTCGCACGCTCAGAGGGCGTCTCGTCAGGGCGGGTTTAAGACCCGCCCTGATGCGCTCTTGTCATAGTTGCATTGTTCCCGCAACCTGCTATACTACGCGCAAATAGTTTCGCTGCCAACTATCATGGGTGATCGCTATGCAGCTTCGTTTTTGGCGCCGGCGCGCGCTGTTGGCGCTCGCAGTCTCGTTGTGGCTGGTGTGGTCGCTGGCTGCCTTGCCGATTGCGGCGCAAACCACGCCTGATCCCAAAACCGTCACCATTCCCGGTACGATTCAACGTGTGCTTGGTTGTCCCGGCGATTGGCAGCCGTCGTGCAGCATTACCTACCTGACCTACGACCCCGCAGTTGATGTGTGGAGCGCGCGGTTTGACTTGCCGGCAGGCTCCTATGAGTATAAAGTCGCGCTCAACGATAGCTGGGCTGAGAATTACGGTCTTAATGCCCGCCGCGATGGGCCAAACATTCCGTTGCAGGTGTCTGTACCTACCACAGTGCGTTTTGTCTACGACCACAAGACCCATTGGGTGACTGATAGTATCAACACGCCGCTGATCGTTGCCGTAGGCGATTTTCAGCCCGCGCTCGGTTGCGCTGCCGCCGATGATCCCACCTGCCTCGGTTCGTGGCTGCAAGACCCTGATGGCGATGGGTTGTATACCTTTACCACCAATCGCATTCCCGCCGGTGAGTATCGCTTGCGGTTGGCGATTGGTGAGACGCTGGGGGGTGCGATTGGTGAGGGTGGCCCCAATGGCCCGCCGTTTGTGATGAAAGTTGCCGAAGGCGGCGAGGTGTACGTCGGCTATAACGCAGGGAGTGGTGAAGTGACGATTTCAACCGCCGGTGCGCCAAAGGGCGATATTTCGCGCGCTCGCGCTTATTGGGTTGATGCCGAGACGATTGTGTGGAATGTGATCGGCACACCACGGTATCGTTACGCCCTGTTTAGTGACCCGGCTGGTGCGATCAAACTGACGCCGCAAGGGGTGATGGGTGGGCAACGGTTTGATCTGACCTTTACCCCGGCCGGCCCCGGCCCGGCATTAGCCAAGTTCCCGCATTTGGCCGGCTTTAGCGCCTTTAAGCTGCCGCCGCTCGACCGCGCGCGCCTGATCGGTCTCACCCGCGGCCAGTTGGTGGTGGCGATGTACGATGAGAATGACCAGCCGCTCGATGCGACCCGCGTGCAGATTCCCGGCGCGCTTGATGCACTCTTTCCCTACGACGGCCCACTTGGCGTGACCATCGAGGACGGCTTGCCCACGATCCGAGTCTGGGCGCCAACCGCTCGACAAGTGCGTTTGCACCGCTTCGCCGATGTCAACCCTGATACGCGCGCAGTGGTCTTACCGATGACGCTCGATGCTGCGACCGGCGTCTGGAGCATTCGTGGCGAGGCAAGCTGGATCGGTCAGTATTACCTGTTTGAAGTTGATGTCTATGTGCCGAGTGAGGGCCGGGTAGTGACGAATCTGGTCACTGACCCGTATTCAGTGTCGCTGAGCGCCAACAGCACCCGCAGCCAGATTATCGATCTGAACGATCCGGCTTTGCAGCCGCCCGGATGGGAGACGTTGCCCAAGCCACCGTTGGCCGCGCCCGAAGATGTGGTGCTCTACGAGCTGCACGTGCGCGATTTTAGCATTCTCGACGAAACAGTGCCGGCTGATTTGCGCGGTACCTTCCGCGCCTTTACCGTGCGTGAGAGTGTTGGGATGCGTCATCTGGCCGAACTGGCCGAGGCCGGGGTGACACACGTTCATCTCTTGCCGGCGTTCGATATTGCCACCATCGAAGAGATTCGCGAGCGGCAAGTGCCGTTGCCTTACGAGCAACTGCGCGCGCTGCCGCCTGATTCGCCTGAGCAGCAAGCTCTGATCGAGCCAATCCGTGATCTCGACGGCTTCAACTGGGGGTACGATCCCTATCACTACTCAGTTCCGGAAGGCAGTTATAGCACGAACCCCGATGGCCCGCAGCGCATCCTTGAATTCCGTGAGATGGTGCAGGCGCTCAACCAGACCGGTTTGCGGGTCGTGATGGATGTGGTCTACAACCACACTAACGCCAGCGGTCAGAATCCGCGTTCGGTGCTCGACCGGATCGTGCCCGGTTATTACCACCGGCTCGACGGCGACGGCAATGTGACGACTTCGACCTGCTGCGCTAATACTGCCACCGAGCATCGTATGATGGAAAAGCTGATGGTCGACTCGGTGGTGTTGTGGGCGAAACAGTACAAGGTCGATGGCTTCCGCTTCGACCTGATGGGCCACCACATGAAGGACAACATGCTCGCGGTACGGGCGGCGCTCGATGCGTTGACCCTTGAACGCGACGGGGTGGATGGCACATCGATTATCGTTTACGGCGAGGGCTGGAACTTCGGCGAGGTTGCCAACAACGTGCGCGGCATCAACGCGACCCAGTTCAATATGGCCGGCACCGGCATTGGCACCTTCTCAGACCGGCTGCGCGATGCAGCGCGTGGCGGCGGCCCCTTCGATGATCCGCGCTTGCAGGGGTTCATTTCCGGTCTCGCCACTGATCCGAGCGACTTTCCGCAAGGCACGCCCGATGCACAGCGGATTAAGCTTCTTGCCGAAACCGACCTGATTAAGCTAGGGTTAGCTGGCAATCTTAAGACGTACCGCATGGTCAACTACGAAGGCCGTACCGTGCCCGGCGAGCAGATCAAATACCGCGGCGCCGCCGGCGGCTACACACTCGATCCGCAAGAGCAGATTGTCTACGTGTCAGCGCACGACAACGAGACGCTGTTCGATGCGGTGCAGCTCAAAGCGGCTGCCACCACGCCGATCGTCGAGCGGGCGCGCATGGCGCAACTCGGCCTCTCGCTGACCGCGCTGGCGCAGGGCATTCCCTTCTTCCACGCCGGCGATGAACTGCTGCGCTCGAAATCGCTCGATCGCAACAGCTACAACTCGTCCGATTGGTTCAATCGGATCGATTGGCGTGGCCAAGAAAACACGTTTGGATCGGGATTGCCGCCGGCGGGAGACAATCAGAGTAACTGGCCGATCATGGCGCCATTGTTGGCCAATCCTGATCTCAAACCCGATGCAACGCTGATGCGGGCCACTTACGACCACTTCCGCGAGATGCTGCGTATTCGTCGTAGTACGCCACTCTTCCGGCTACGTACCGCCGCAGAGGTCGAGCGGATGGTCTCGTTCTTCAATCATGGGCCGGATCAGATCCCCGGCCTGATCGTGATGAGCATCAGCGACAACGGCCTGACGCGACTTGATCCGAACATTGGGCAGGTGGTGGTGCTGTTCAACGCCCGGCCTGATCCGGTGACAATCACCATTCCCGAACTGGCCAACGGCGATCTACGCTTGCACGATGTGCAGGTCGCTTCGAGCGACGAGCGGGTGACACAATCGCGCTACAGCGCTGATGGGACATTCAGTGTGCTCGGTCGCACCACAGTGGTGTTCGTTGGCCCGCGTCCGTTGGTGGCAGCGCCTGATCCCGTGCCAACGGCTACCTCGGTGTCAGCGCCTACCGAGGCGGTTCCTACCCCCACGGCCGAACCGGCACCGGTTGCTGGCGGTAGTGGCGCGCGGTGGTGGGTGTGGATGGTGCTGGCAGTGATAGCGTTGGGTGGGGCGGGGTTGATCGTTGCACGCCGTCAGCGGTAAACGCAAAGGCGCAGAGGGGGTAGAGTTTATTATTGTAGGGGGCTTAAGTACGACTGTACTAACACCCCCAATTTCAAACACCTTTGCGCACGTTGCGTTCTCTGCGCCCTTGCGTTTCCAATTCTTTGCGGCTACCGTTCAACATTGGCGGCTAATTCAAGCAGCCGCAAAATGCGTGGCGCCATTGCTGCCGGGTCGCGGTGCAGGCCCTCGATCAACAGCGCGTTATCGTAGAGTTGCTCGGCGGCCAGCGGGATCAGCGGGTCGTTGGGATCAGCGGCAGCGCGGCGAGCTAGCGCAGCGATCAAGGGGTGAGCCGGGTTAAGTTCCAAGATGCGCGGTCCGGTCTGCACCTCATGGCCCAACATCTGCTGGATGCGCTGCATCTCGCGGCCAAACGCCGCCTCATCGGCGACCAAGCGGGCCGGGCTATCGCGCAGCACCTTCGAGGCGCGCACCTCTTTCAGCCGCTCGCCCAAGGTTGCTGCAATCCGTTCGGCCAGTGCGGTAAATTGGGCATCGTCAATCGCCGGTGTGGGCCGCTCAACCTCACCGGGCAAATCAAGCTCACCCTCGTCAATGTTGCGTAAGCGCAGACCCTCATACTCGCGCAACCCCGACAGCATAAAGCCGTCCATGAGGTCAGTAAAGAGAATGACCTCGATGTCGCGTGCGCGCAGCGGATCGAGGTGCGGGCTACTGAGCGCCGCCTCGCGGCTGGCCGCCATGAGGTAGTAAATCTCCTTCTGGCCGGGCACCATGCGCTCTTTGTAGGTAGCCAGCGTGATCCACTCGTCACCGCTCTTAGTCGTCTGCACGCGCAGTAGCTTGAGCAAATCGTTACGGTGCTCGTAATCGGTTGCGATCCCCTCTTTGATAAAGGGGCCAAACTCTTGCCAGAAAGTGCGGTATTTTTCGGGATCGCGTTCGGCCAGCTCGTTCAGCTCTTTGTTCAGGCGAGCAGTGAGCGTCTTGCGCAAGCGCTGCATCACCGGCGAGCCGCCAGCAGTACCGCTCTGCACACTCTCGCGCGAGACATTTAGCGGTAAGTCTTCGCTGTCAACCACACCTTCGATAAAGCGGAAGTGGGCCGGCAGCAGATCCTTTGCCTCTTCGAGGATCAACACCTTGCGCGAATAGAGCTTAATCTGGCCTTCGATCCGCCGTTCGAGGATACCACGCTCGCGGCGGGACGGGATGTAGAGAATTGCGTGCAGATCAACCGGCGCGTCGGTCGAGATATGAATATAGCTGAGCGGCGGCTGACTATCAAGGGTCAGTTGGCGGTAGTAGTCATTGTACTCTTCGGCGGTGACATCGCGCGGCGCCTTACGCCAGATCGCGGTGCGGGCGTTAATCTGGCGGCCATCGAGCATAATCGGGAAGGCGACATAGTTCGAGTGGCGGCGGACAATCTGTTCGATCCGCCACGGATCAGCGAACTCGGTTGCATCCTCTTTGAGATGGAGGGTAATCGTGGTGCCGCGTTGGGCGCGCTCGGCGGGGCCAACAGTAAAGCTATCGCCTCCGCTCGATTCCCACATCGCCGCCGGCGCATCGGGCCGATACGACTGCGACACGACCGTCACCTTATCGGCAACCATAAATACTGAGTAGAAGCCGACGCCAAATTGACCAATGATTTCGCTGGCGGTTTGCTTAGCCCCTTCGCCGGCCTGTTTCACAAACGCGCGCGCCGCCGACTGGGCAATCGTACCGAGATGCTCGACCATCTCCTCGGCGGTCATACCGATACCGGTATCGCTGATTGAAAGCGTGCGCGCCTCTTTGTTGACCTCAATCGTGATTTGCGGTTCGAGTTCAGGATTGCGCACCTCGCGGTTGGTCAGCATCTCGAACTGCACCCGGTTGATCGCGTCGGAAGCGTTCGAGATCAACTCACGCAGGAAGATTTCGCGGTCGGTGTAGAGTGAATGGGCCAGAATGTACAGCACCTGCTGTACTTCGGCCTTGAAGGTATGAGATTGTCGTCCGGTTTCCGTCAACGGTTCCGTTGTCATACGCCTCCCTCGCTATTGCTGAGAGATGAATGAACCTTGGCAAGCACCCACAACGCTAAGCGCATACCACCAATGCTACCATGCATTGTAATCTCTCAGCCGGCGCTTGATCGTTAGAGACATGTTGGAAATCGGCGCGCTCAGCCGCCCAATTCCGACATCCCGCGCAGGGTTGGTTTCACGCCTTCGGGGAGGCCGTGGCCCCACGGTTTGATGTAAACGGCGTGGCGAATTATCTGCTCGATTTCATCAACAGTAGCGCCATTGCGGACGGCGGCCCGCAGATCGACCTCATCGTCGCGCAAGAGGCAGAGGTGGAGGCGGCCATCGGCAGTGAGGCGCATACGGTTGCAGGTCGAACAGAAGGGATCGCTCACGCTCGAAATAAAGCCGATCACCCCCTTGGCACCGGGCAAACGGTAAGTGCGAGCCGGATCACTCGGCGCATGGCCAATCTCTTCGAGCGGGCCGTAGTGCTGTTCGAGGCGAGCAATCAGCTCGGCGCTTGACACAATTCCCTCTTCGGCCAAGCCGGCCACTCCGGTCAGCGGCATCACCTCGATAAAGCGAAATTCCCACGGTCGTTCCAGCGTCAGCCCAGCCAAGCGCACGACCTCTTCATCGTTCATCCCGCGCACCACGACCGCATTCAGCTTAATCGGATGCAAACCGGCAGCGTCAGCCGCTTCGATCCCAGCCCACACCTCATCAAGATTGCCGCCGCGGGTCATTATGCGAAACTTCACCGGATCGAGCGTATCAATACTAATGTTGACCCTATCCAGCCCAGCCTCACGCAATGGTTGGGCCAGCTTGCGCAAGCGCAGAGCGTTGGTGGTCATCGCGATATGCTCAATCCCGGAAATCCGTTTCAGTTCGCGCACCAGATTAATCAGATCGTGACGCAGCGTCGGCTCGCCGCCGGTCAGGCGCAACTTGCGGAAACCGGCGCGAGCGGCGGCGCGAATGACGAGCAGCAACTCATCGTTGGTGAGCAACTCAGGGCGGGGAGCAAACTGCATGCCGACCGCAGGCATGCAATACACACAGCGCATATTGCAGCGGTCGGTGAGCGAAACGCGCAAATAGTCGATCCTGCGGCCATACTGGTCGAGAGCGGGAGTATCGGTGGCGTAGCGGGGATGGCGGGATGGCTCGTAGAAGGTGATTGGAATTGTGCCGGGGAGCGGCTTAGCAGCCATGCATACACCTCATCGTGAACACGCAACGACGCAACGAACAGCCAAACCAACTAAAGATGTGAACAGCATTCACCCTCACCCAAGCTCTCGCCCGGAAGGGGAGGGCGATGAGTACCCTAGGCTAGGGGCGATGGTCCCCTTGATAAGCGGGCCAGCGGTCTGCGCCCCGTGCAGCCTCCACCCTAGCTCTCGCTTGGAGGGGGAGGTAGCTCCCACCCTAGCCCTCACCCCAAGGGGGAGGGGGATAGTGCTTGCCGCCGAGCGGGGAGCTACGAACCGGGTCTTCGAGTTTCCTTACACCGTCGCGTACTGCAACACCGAAATCCGGGCAGCAACTTGACGGGCCAATTCGCGAAAGATATTGGCGTAGGCATCGGGCGCGTCGCTAATCACAGCGGGCTGGCCGGTATCGCCACCCTCGCGCACGCTCATACCAAGCGGAATCTGGCCGAGCACCGGCACCCCTAGTTGATGGGCCAGCCGCTCGGCGCCGCCACTGCCAAAGATGTCGTAACGCTTGCCGGTATCAGGTGCAATGAAATAGGCCATATTCTCGACCACGCCGAGCAACGGCACATTCACCTTGCGAAACATCTCCATCGCCTTGATCACATCGATCGTCGCCACCTGCTGGGGCGTGGTGACAATCAGCGCGCCAGTCAGCGGCAGGCTTTGAGCGAGGGTCAGGGCCACATCGCCGGTGCCGGGGGGCATATCGATAATCAGATAATCGAGCGGCGCCCATGCCACTTGATAGAGGAACTGGCGCAGCAATTGGCTGACCATCGGCCCGCGCCAGATCACCGGCTGCGACTCATCGATCAAAAAGCCAACCGACATCACCTTAACGCCGTGATTGCTCAGCGGCAGCATCATCGGCTGGCCGTTAGCGTCGCTTACCGCAGTTGGCTGGCCGCGCACTCCCAACATCAACGGCAAGCTCGGCCCAAAGACATCGGCGTCGAGCAACCCGACCTGTGCGCCCATTTGAGCCAACGCCACGGCCAGATTGGCTGCTACAGTGCTTTTGCCGACACCACCCTTGCCGGCAGCTACAGCGATGACATTGGCCACCCCGGGAATGGCCGACTGCTCAGGAATGCCGGCGGGCCGGCGCACATTCGCGCTAAAATCGACATGTACCTCTTTCACGCCGGGAACGGCGCTCACCGCGGCGACGACCTCATCGCGGATCTGATCTTTAAGCGGGCACGCCGGGGTGGTCAACTCAATCGTACAGCGGACGATCCCATCACAAATCGCAACATGCTTCACCATTTGGCGCGACACCAGATCGCCGCCCAACTCTGGCTCTTGCACCTGCCGCAACGCGGCCAAAATCTGCTCTTCTGTCACCTGTGCCGGCTGCTTGCCAGAAAAGAGACCCATCCCTCTACTCCATAAAACCTAACTGCGTATCTCTTAGCATTATACCAGAGAATTAAGAAAGAATGATGTTACTAAAGTGGCAAAATTCGCGCTTCTTCCTTGACAGGCCATAGCGCGATTGATATACTCACCATAAGGCCATATCGATAGGATCATATACGTAAAGTGGTGATGCCGGCCATGAAAGTTGAGCGCAGAGAACAAGGGGCGACGCGGCGCAGCATCTTGCAATTGTTGCGCCGGCACGGAGAGATGAGCGCCGTTGAATTGAGCGCCGCGCTCGAAATCGGCGCGGTTGGCATCCGCCAGCACTTGACCGCGCTCGAGCGGGAAGGGCTAGTCTACATTAGCGGCTTGCGCCGGAACGTTGGCCGGCCAGCGCATCTGTATGCGCTTACTGAGCGGGCAGAGTCGTTCTTTCCCAAGCATTACGAACGGCTGGTCTGCGAGCTGATCGAGAGCATGGCGGCAGTTGGCGGTGACGCGGCAGTGAGTGAAGTGCTTGAGCAACGGCGTAAAACACTCAATGCTGATCTTGCGCCCAAATTGGCCGGCAAGCCGCGAGCGGTGCAGGTGGCCGCGTTAGCTGATATGCTCGCCTCACAGGGATATATGTGCGAATGCGAGCAGCTTGATAATGGCGATTTGCTCATGACGCAGTACAACTGCCCATTCGATTGTGTTGCGCGCCGTTACCCGCAGATTTGCGATCAAGAGTTGCGGCTCTACGAAGATCTGTTGGCAACATCGATCACCCGTGATATGACGATTGCCGAAGGCGGGCATTGCTGCCGCTATCGTATTCCGGTGTAGCATTAGTTTGATAATTCGCGGTACAATAGAGATACGCGTGAGCTGACGGCCAATGGTGGCCGTCATTGTTTGAAAATGTCTCGGAGGTTACTCATGGCATTTGAAGTTCCACCGTTGCCTTACGCCTATAACGCGCTCGAGCCGTACATTGACGAAGCGACGATGCATTATCATCACGATAATCACCATCAGACCTACGTCACCAACCTGAACAACGCCTTGACCAACTACCCCGATTTGCAGGGTAAGACGATCGAAGAGCTGCTGAGCAATCTGGAAGCCATTCCCGAAGCTATCCGCACTGCGGTACGCAATAACGGTGGCGGGCATTGGAATCACACCTTCTTCTGGGAGATTATGGGGCCGAACGCCGGCGGTGCGCCCACTGGTGAGCTAGCCGCTGCGATTGACGCGGCCTTCGGTAGCTTCGATGCCTTCAAAGAGCAGTTCAAGGCGGCGGCGCTGGGCCGTTTCGGTTCGGGATGGGCATGGCTGGTTGCCGGCAAGGATGGCAGCCTGAGCATTATGAGCACGCCGAACCAAGACAATCCGCTGATGGAGGGCAAGACAGCCATCCTCGGCATTGATGTTTGGGAGCATGCCTACTATCTGAAGTATCAGTACAAGCGGGCCGCCTATGTTGATGCGTGGTGGAATGTGGTGAATTGGGCGAAGGTGGCCGAGCATTACGCGGCGGCGAAGGGTTAAGACAACGACAGTCGGCTGGAGTGCGGCAGCTTGGCTGCCGCACTTTATGGTTTTCACTCTCTTTGCACGGGTACCGCTTACCGTATCACTAATGGCGTAAACACCCGGCTCCGAACCTGTAGATAGCGCGCTACTCCGTAAAACGACTGGTTGTCGATCAGCGAAAATGTGCCGCCGGCCCAACGCATGTGATCGGAAGCGCATAAGACACTTCTAATGGAGCCGATATTGCTAAGCGCGGTATAGGTGGCGATAGTCTGTTGGGCGCCGGTTGCCGAGATGTTGGCAATAAGCGGCTGACCCGCTGAAGATGAGCCACCTAGCCAGATTGCATTATCGGTGTTTTGGGCGCAGATCGTGTTGACCGACTGGACGCCGTTCAGTCCCGGAAATGTGTTGTCAAAGGCGCCTGTGCTGGTGAGACGGGCTATGGTTGGTTGGGCTGTATTGTTGACTCGGGTGAAGATCCCGCCGGCGATGATCGAGCCATCACTTAAGACGGCCAGACTATTCACTGTTGATGGATCACCGGCGTCGTTGGTAAAGGCGGGGGCAGTAAATTGATTGTCAATCGTCCCATCATTATGCAGCCGGATCACCCCCATCGTGCCGGCAACCAGTATCTTGCCGCCAGCAATGATTGCCACATCGTAGACAGCTCCACTCGTACTGATGTCCATATCTACCGCACTGAGATCGGCGCGCAAGCGGCGCAGCGAGCCGTTGTTGCCGATTAGCACCTTGCCATCGGGTTGCTGGGCTAACACCCATGGATCATTGTAATTGTTCAGAGCTGATAGATTTGTGACTTGCTGATCGGTATTGATGAGATATAATCCGTCATTTGTCCCCACGAGGGCGCGGCCATCAGCCAACGCTAAAGCGATTCTGCCCCACCTGCGCGGTTGATCGGCGAACGGCGCGAAATCAGGCTCGAGACGGCCATCGGCGAGCAGGCGGGCGATCCCGTAACGGGGTTGCCCGTTCACATGCGAGAACGATCCAACCACCAGCACACGCCCGTCTGGATAGAGGCTCATACCCATAATGTCGGCTTCGTTGCTTACCACTAGATTGTAGGCGGGTATGCGTTCGAGGCCATCATTGGCAAGATCAAGCAGTGCCAACCCATTGAAAATTCCGATTTGGCTTGCGTGCTGTGGCGCACTGTTGCCGCCAACCCACAGTTTCTCATCATCCCGCAAGGCGAGAGCAAATACATCAGAAGTCTCACTAAATTGTGTAAGCGTGTGGAATGTGCCATTGGCGGCATAACGCCATACCTCGCCGCGGTGAATTACCGGTGATCCCTGTACGCAACTGAAAGTATACCAGCCGCCAACCAGAAAACCCCCGTCGGGCAGCGGCAGCAGCGCGGTGATCTCTGCCAGCCACGACGGCGGCGTTTCGGGAAGTGGTTTGCGTATACCCTGTGGCGTATACCATGCAAACGACTCATCATTGCACGGCGTCGAAGATCCCACGACTATCGTTCCATCCTTCAGGACGGCGATCCGCCGGCTGATTCGCCAACCTCTCGGCACGAAATCGGTATCAAGCGCGCCATTCGGCTGCAACCGCGCTAGTCCGGCTTGCGTCACGTCATTGTACGTTGTGAAATCGCCGGCAATGAGATATCTGCCATCGTTTTGGCGGGCAATACTGTACACAGCGGCATTGGGGCCTGTTCCCGGTTGAAACAACGTGTCGGCGGAGCCGTCAAGATTGAGCCGAGCAAGATAAGGGGTAGGTTGCCAGAAGTTTCCGCCGACGACGATCTTGTTGTTATCGAACAAAAGTGTATGCACGATACCAAGAGTCTCGAATCGCAATGAGTCATCAATTTGGCCATTGGCATGCAGGCGGAGGAGATAGCGCGATCCGGGTAATGACTGAATCCTAAACCATCCGCCAATCAGTATCTTACCGTCCGGCTGCACGGCTGCCGCGTTAATAAGCCGTATCTTGAGGCGTGGGTCAACTCGAAACGATGGATCGATCGAACCGTCGGCGTCCAAGATGGCTATCCCTTGGGCGGGATGGTTGCCAATTGCGATAAATTCCCCCGCTATCAGCATACGATCGCCGCTAAGCGGGACAAGAACCCTTACTGTGCCGGGCCTCGTAAACGTAGCCGTTGCTACCGGTATGAGATCGGCCGTGGTAGTTGCCGAAACGGCTGTCGGGAAGGCTGTTGCTACGCTATAGCACAAGGCGAACACGAGACTGATCCGGCGAATGAAGCGGGACATTGCGATCTCCTTCCTGATGGTTGCTGATGCGAGTTATTGATAAGTTGGAAGGCGACCTTGTGGAGAGAAGTATCTAAATAATAAATTATTGAAACGAATTCCGATCTAATATACTAACGCTAAACTGAATAAGTGGTGTGAGCTGCGGTACTATCTTGTCTAAGGCGATGCCAGCGGAGCATCTAGCACGGTTCATCACTATCGACAGCAACTTCGATCATCTTCATGTTTGCTGTGCAGGTCTGTTGCAAAAATCTTGGGCGTTTATGCGGCAAATTCATTACTTTGCTTAATATAAGTTGTTCGTATTGTATTCCTGTCTTGATGTTCAAACATGCGTAATCTGCGTGTCGTCTCGTTGAGAATCTGCAACGCATTCTTCGTCACAACTTGGGCTATATTTGTGGGGACGAACGATAAGGCGAATGTTGTTGTCTATGAAGGGTCGGACTTACCTTACACATACACACTCCAACCCCACTATTCCCAGCCGCCGGGAATAGTGGGGTTGGTTACGGGCGCTCAGCCTGCTTATGGCACCCGCGCGTCCGGGTTAATCCGGTACGTGTTAATGATCGCGTTCGTCTTGTCGATCAGCGTGTCAAACTGCTCTTCCGGCACCAGTGTAGTCAATACGGCCACTTTATTGCCGCGCTGTTCGATGAAGCTGTTGCCCAACATTGACGCCTGCACATTATTTGATGCGGTGGACGTGTATCCCCAGACAAGTAGAATGCTGCCGTCGTTCTGTGGGCGAGGGTCTTCGTAGAAGAAATCGGGCTGGTTGCCGAATACATTCACGAGATAGGCAACCAAACTTATCCACCAATTGATCATCGCTATACTGCGTGCGATCTTCGAGTACATCCACGATAATCACGGCATTGTTCGTGGGATCGGTCCAGACCATTATCAACTCACCGGGCCGGCTACTGTCGGTGAGCGTCCAGTTAACCGGCAGATCGATACTAAAGACACCCGACGGGTGCGAATAGGTGCGCAACTGGCCGATCTCAACCGGGGCCAGACTGCCGCTGCTCGTATTGCCGCCGCCGATGGTAGTGCTGCCGAGCGTGGCGCTGGGATCGATGGCATACGTCTTGATGATGTCGTCGGTCTGGTTGCGCAAGGTGTCAAACTGCTCATCCGGCACGAGGGTGGTCAAGATTGAGACCTTGTTGCCACGCTGTTCGACAAAGCTGTTGCCGAGCAAGGTGACTTTGAGATTGTTATCGGCGGTGGCGGTATACGACCAGACTACCAGTTGGCTACCATCATTCTGGGGGCGGGGATCTTCGTAGAGAAAGTCGGGCTGATTGCCAAAGCGATCTGCGAGGAAGGTGTTGAGTAGATTGACCAACTGGCGATCGGTAAAGCTACGGTTATCCTCAAAGATATTCACTAAAATCGCACCATTGCCGGTTGGGTCCGTCCAGATCAGCAACAGCTCATCGGGCGAACTATTGTCTTGCAGCGTCCAGTTGTTAGGCACATCGATGCGGAACACGCCGCTCGCATGGCGATAGGTTACGAGTGGGCCAATATCGACCAGCGCTAATTGGCCGCTTTGGGTTGAGGCAGCGGGCGGCGATGGGCGTGGCGTGGCGGTTGGTTCAGGCGGGCGGGTGGGGCGAGGGGTGCGGGTGGGAGCGGCAGCGGCTTGGGTGGGGGTTGCGGTCGGCGTGGCATTGCCACCGCTGCAAGCGGTGAGGGCAACGATGAGCAGACCGACAAAGGCGACGAACCAGTACCGGTGAGCGAAAAACATACAGCCTCCCTACAACGAGCGCTTTCCTGCCGTCTTGCCATTTAAGACGGTAAACGACCTTGTGGTATCGAATTTGAGCAACCGTGAAGGTTGCATGCATATACGCTCTATCTGCAGAGAGGTTGCACTGCCGGCAGACAGATCGTACTGCTACTATAGCATTGCGTGGGGCTAGAGGGAATGGGGGATTTTCACGATAGTGGCAGCGGGAAGCAGCAGTACCCATATGCTTCATCCTAACAGAGCATATAGGCGCCGTGATACGCAAAGAGGTTCGCTTATTATTCACAACTGACTATCAAATGTGCTTTCACGGACGATTGACGCCAAGGCAAGGAGATGTTCTACGCGAAGTACTTGTAAACTTGATCCTGCCGATGCGCCGAAACGATCGGCATACTGGCAACATTCACGAAACGGGCCTGTTCCCCATTTGTCTGATTGCACCGATCCCGGATTCTTCAACAGTTCATACATCACGCCGCGCCCGCGCACGAAATCATCAAGATGGTCTGGGTTGAGCCGGTAGTACATAGCGATCAAGAACAATACCCAGAACGGATACGACTCAGGCAATTGGTTTGCTAGCGGATGTTCTTGATAAATTCCATCACCCGCTTAAACCGGTTCACGATCTTGAGCATAGTGCGCGGTACGAGCAGCGAGCGTAGTGACAGTAATTGATCAATTTGCTGCACACCGGGGAAGTCGCCACCGCGTCATTGTTGGGCCATTTCACTAACTCTTCGGTACGGCACTTTGTGTGGAAGATGTACTTGCCTAATAGCCATCTGCTCGACATTGCGCGCAATGCCTAATTCGTATTCCACCTCGATCAACTTTTCTAGATAGCGCAACCCATAAGCAAGATCTTGGTCTTCGCTTAAGTATTCGCGGTATCGGCCAACAATAGCGCGAGCAGCGGCAATGTGATCAAGCGCCAGCACATAGGTGCATCCTTCCACCAGCATATGCACCTTCAGCCACTCAAACATGCGCACCATTTGTTCGGGCGAGCAACGGTCAAGGTCATCAATGAAGATAACCAGCCGGTATTGTTTCTGCTTCGTTGCATCAGCTTCGTGCGCGCTGTCCAGAATGGCCTCGACTAACTCGGCCATCTTGCCCTTCACGTCATCACGGTAGAATGGCCAGAGGGATTTGGAGCGATTCGTCTGCGATTGTGGCTCGGTCACATCGATCTCCTTCCGAATGCACCATACACTGTGTTGAATGGTTCTTGGCCTATGTCGTGAAGGTGTTATTGTCAATATCCTAAAATTGCAAAATGTTATAGAAAGGAAACAACTTTATTCTTGAGGCAGCGTAGCAGCTAAGTTGATCAATCGCTTGGATTTTCGTCAAGGAGAGGAGCATATTGGGAGCGGGTCTGGGCAAAGTGTTGACCCATACGTCTTTAGAGGCGCACACGAGACGACGAGATTTGGAGTCGATCGGCGTTTCCCCGGCATGCTCGGCGGTCAGCCAAGCGCCAGTCTGTGCGGGAAGCGTATTACTCGCAAAACCGTTATCTCTGGCGTTCCATTCCTGACAAATTTGCCATCTAAGTATCCGGTGCTACCCCCTATAATAGAAAGCGACCGCCGCTGCTGCGAGGGGGGATTGCATGCGCTGTTATGTTGCCATCGTATTGATCGTTTGCTCGCTGCTTTCGGTATCGGTGGCGGCTGCCCAATCGCAGCGAACATTTACCCTCGATTTTGAAGGTTTTCCTGATAATCAATCGATCGACGCTTACGGCGGGCTAGTGTTTCAATTTGGCTGGCGGTTTGGCGATCTGCGCAGCGGGCGCTACAACGCACCTTTCCCCGCGTCATGCCCTGATTTCGGCGGCACCTGCGCCTTTGCGGTGAATGGCAACGGTTTTGCGCGGGTGAGCGGTGCCGGTACCGGAGCGATTGCACTACCGGCGGGTGTGGTTGCATTTAGTGCGGCAGCCTCCACCTCAGACCCGCTCACCTTCACGGCATTCGCTGCTGGCGGCATCGTGTTGGGGACGGCGGTGGTTGTGCCGAATACCTTTACCGGTCAGCTTGATCGGGTGACGCTGACCGCGCCGCCGAACCAGACTATCGCGACGATTGAGGTTAGCGGCACGCGCGACACGTGGCTGATCGATGATGTCCAGTACACGGTGGATCTGGCGCGCGGCGGGCGTCCGGCTCGTCTTACCTTAGCGCAGCGAGTGGATGATGTGGCACGGCCCGGCGAGGTGGTGACGCTCGATCTGGTGCTGGAGAATTATGGCCGTGGGTCGGTGTTTGATGCAACGATCGAGCTACCCTTTGATGACAATACGTTGATCTTGCTTGATGCGACGCCGAGCCGGGCTGGGGTGTGGGTGAGCGAGGTGCAGTCGGGGTTGATTACGATCCGCACCGGCCCGCTGGCCGCTAACCGTGATCTAGTGAGGATGACTATCCGCTTCCGGGTGCGGGATGATGCGCCGCATGGGGTTGCGATTGGCCGCGTGGCTCGTTTGGCCTACCGTGACAGCGTGACTGACTTTGGCCACGGGCAGAGTAATGTGCCGCGCACCACCATTGGCCCCGGCCCAGAATTGAACCACTGGCGCGCGCCGGAGATTACGGTGGCTGGTTCAACGCTCACCTATGCTGCCGCTGGCTTTGCTCCCGGCGAGCCAGTAGGGATTTGGTATAACCCACCTGATGGTGCGCCGCCGGTGGCGGTAACAACGGTGCGCGCCGATGGTGATGGGCGGGTGAGTGGTGAGCTGTCGCTGCGTGATGTCCCTGCTGGTGAGTATTCGTTCGTGTTGTTTAGTCATCATTCGCAACAGACGTTCGTGGGCGGGTTTGCGGTGGCCGCATCCCCATGAAGCGTCGTGAGCTGCACGGCCGCGCGGGAGAGAGCCGCACCGTCGGGCGGCTTTACTAGGTGGGGGTCTCTGCACCCGGAGGGGGGATAGCGCCGGGGATTGGTCTAACAACAATCACTTGACGCGCCTTTGCGTCCTTCGCGTCTTTGCGTTTGTCAACTGCTGCACCTGAGCCGCACCGTCGGGCGGCTTTACTTATGCCGCCAATACCCGCTCGTGGCCGAGTATCTGCTGTAGTTCTTTGATCAGCTCCTCTGATAGTTCGATAGTTTGTTGAGATTGCAGCACCACCATACCGACGCCATTGGGCAGGTAAAGCGTGACCTGATCATGGCCGTGGTTGGCGCTAAGCAAGCTGTGGATGTGCTGCATCAAGGCAACGTCAGCGTCGAAGTCGTTGCTGCGCGGCAGGTAGATGCGCAGATTGCGCGCTGGCGGGCCATCGGCGCGGGCCGGTTCGACTGTCTTCCCGTGGCCGTTGCCATTGCTATGCCCGTTACCATTGCCGTTGCTGGCTAGCTTAACCGGCTGGCGCGGACGCACTGCCGGCGGCTTGGCCGCTGGCGGGGCAGCGGCAGGCATAGCGGCGGCGGGCGCGCTGGCGGGAGCAGCAGGGGGTGTTGGCGCCGGTTGCGCGGCGGATGCGGGCACCGGCAACTCAATCACCATATCGCCGATCAATTCCTCACCCATCCCTTCCAAATCCATCTCAACCGGTTGCGCGCTAGCGGCGACATCAATCGTACTTGGCGCTTCCACGCTCTCAACCACCAACTGCGGCGTATCACGTCGGTTATCGACTTTCGCCGTTACCCGCACAACCGCATCGTTCTGTAAGAGATCGGCGGACTTCGCCAGTACCTTGGGGAAGACCACAATCTCGATGCTGCCGGTGAGATCTTCGAGCATCGCCACCAGCATCGAATCACCCTTCTTGGTTGCAATCCGGCGCACACCGCTCAACACGCCAACGAAGGTCAGCGTCTCGCCGATCAGCTCTTCGTTGATCGAGCCAAGCTCGGTGGCCCCGCTGAGGTCAATCCCTTCTAGCGCTTTGGCGATCGGATCGTCTGAAATATTCAGTCCCAACAGCTCTTTCTCCCACAGCAGCACCTCTTTCTGCTCGGCGGGAGTCTCGGTAATGAGCGGCAGCGGGATGCGGGCAACAGTCGGGCCGCTATTGCTGCTCTCGCCGAAAATATCGAACAGGCTGCTTTGGCCGATTTCACGCGCCTTCTGTGCTTCAACGCCGGCGTTGACCGCCTGATCAAGGATGGCCAGCTTTTGGCGGCGAGTGCCGGGCAGCGAATCGAGCGCGCCGGCCTTGATCAAACTTTCCAGCGTGCGCTTGTTGAGGGCGTGACGATCGACGCGGGCGCAGAGGTCTTCGAGCGACTGGAACGGGCCACCGGCCTCGCGGGCAGCGATAATCGCCTCGACCGGCCCCTCGCCGACATTTTTAATCGCCATCAGACCAAAGCGAATCCCGCGATCGTGAGTGACGCCGGTGGGCAATGGCTTCGCCAGCGGCTCGATGGTAAAGCCCTTCTGCGAACGGTTGACATCGGGCGGCAGCACCGCCACCCCCAACCGGCGCGCTTCAAGCGCGGCCTTGGTCACATCTTCAATCACGCCGCCGGCGCCGGTCAGCACCGCGGTCATATACTCAACCGGATAATTGACCTTGAGCCATGCCGTCTGATAGCTGAGCAAGCCGTAGAGGGTGGCGTGGGGGCGGTTGAACGAATAACCGGCGAAGGGTAGGATCAGCTCCCAAAGCTGGTCGGCCACCTCTTTACTAATGCCTTTGCGCTGGCACCCCTGCTTAAAGATCGCCTCGTTTTCGGCCATAAGCTCCTTGTTCTTCTTGCTAATGGCCTTGATCACGATATAGGCTTGACCAAGCGTATAATCGGCCACCGTCTGGAGCAGTTGCATAATCTGCTCTTGGTAGACAATCACGCCGTAGGTATCAGACAAGATCGGCTCAAGCACTGGATGGAGATACCGAATCTGTGAAGGATTGTTCTTGTTCTGGATATAAACCGGAATCTGCTCGAGCGGGCCGGGCCGGTAGAGCGCGACCATAGCGTAGAGGTCTTCAACCCGGGTTGGCTTCAACTGCATCAGGTAGCGGGTCATACCCGCTGATTCAAGTTGGAACACATTCTTGGTCTCGCCGCGACCCAAAGCCTCAAACACCTTCTGATCATCGAGCGGAATCTCATCAAGCCACATACGGCGTCCGGTGGTCTGCTCGATATACTTCAGCGCCTCGGCCACCACCGATAAGTTAGTGAGACCGAGGATATCCATCTTGAGCAGACCCATCTTCGCCAGCGTTGACCCCTCAAACGCCGCCATTAGCGCATTCTCGTCTTTGGTAGTGCGTTGCAGCGGTACAATCTCTTCGAGCGGGGTGCGGCTGACCACCACGCCACATGCATGGGTGCCAACCGAGCGCATGCGGCCTTCCACCTTCTGCGCTTCGATAATCAGCTCGCGCAAGTGGGGCTGGGTCTCATATATCTGCTTTAATTCAGGCACCCGCTCGAGTGCCTGCGCGATGGTGGTGCCAACCGGCAGCGACGGGATCAGCTTCGCCACCCGGTCAACCTCGCCGGGATCGAGGCCGAGCACGCGGCCCATATCGCGAATAGCCGCCTTGGCGCCGAGGGTGCCGTAGGTGATAATCTGGGCCACATTCTCGCGGCCATACTTTTGGGCAATGTAATCAAGAATCTCTTGGCGGCGTGAATCGGCGAAGTCGGTATCAATATCGGGCATCTCAAGCCGTTCGGGCGAGAGAAACCGCTCGAAGAGCAGCTTGTTCTTGACCGGATCGACATCGGTAATGCCGAGAGCGTAGAGCACAAGCGACGCGCCCGCCGAGCCACGCGGCAGACAGGGAATCCCGCGCGAGCGGGCAAACTTGACGTAATCCCACACGATCAACATATAATCGGGGAAGCCGGTCTTATTGATCACGTCCAGCTCATACTCCAGCCGGCGCATATACTCGTCGGGCGGCTGGCCGTGAAAACGGCGCATCAAGCCCTCTTCACAGACGAGGCGCAGGTATGACGCAGCAGTATGTCCTTCAGGTAGCTCGAATACCGGCAACTGGACGCGGCCAAACTCCAGCTTGAGTCGGCACATATCTGAGATGCGGCGGGTATTTTCCAATGGCTCGGTACCGTACCGCTTAAAGCGCGCCCACATCTCTTCGCCCGACATAATGTGGTAGGTTTCGTCCATCGCATATTCGCGTGCACAGAATTCGGCGAAGGTCATATTCATGCCCATCGCCATCACTTTATGCTGCGTCGCTTTATCTTCAGGACGGACGAAATGGGCATCGCTGGTGGCAACGAGGGGAATGCCAAGTTCGCGGGCAATGCGCACCAATTCATCATTGAGCGATTCAAGTTCGGGCGTATTATCGTGCAGTTGCAGCTCGATGTAGTAGCGATCGGGACCGAGCAGATCGCGGTAGTAGGCCGCTGTCTCGACGGCGGTGCGGCGATCGCCGCTCTTGAGATAGTGCAATACCTCGCCGGCCAGACAGGCCGAAGTGACGATCAGGCCCTCGTGGTGGGCTTCGAGCAGATTGCGATCAATGCGGGGACGGGCGAAGACACCTTTGCCCATGCCTTCAAGGTGGGCGCGGGTGGTGAGCTTAACCAAATTACGGTAGCCGGTCTCGTTTTGGGCCAGCAGCAGCAGGTGGAAATAATTCTTGGCCCCTTTGGTCACGGGGTCGCTGAGCGAACCGGGGGCCATATAGGCTTCGACGCCGAGGATTGGGCGAATACCGGCTTTTTTGGCTGCCTCGTAAAACTCCATCGCGCCGTACAGCACCCCGTGGTCGGTGAGGGCGATGCTATCCATGCCCAAATCGGCGGCGCGCTGGGCAATACCTTTGGTGGTGGCGTAGCCGTCGAGCAGGCTATATTCGGAATGGACATGCAAGTGAACAAAGTCGCGCATGGTATGCTCGCGTTAAAAAATCTTTACACTTGACAAGCGTGATCAAGGGCAGATAGGTGATCTAAACCTGAAACATTTGTCCGAAATGCTGATTGAGGTGTCGGTTTTTTGGTATTATATCGACATAAATCGCGCCCAATGGCGCGGCGGTTTGGTCTGATTATAGCACATGAGTGGATCGTTGCGAATAGGCATTTGTCAAACTGTAAGGGGTTTTTTAGGGATGCCAAGACGCAACAAAGTCGCAAAGGAAGGGAAACGCAGAGGTATGAAGGGTGCAGCAGGGATAGTTGTTTGGGATCATGCCGCGCTTTGTCTCTTGCTCTTATTTCCGTTGCACCTTGGCATTTATGTCGCTGCTTCCTCTGCGCCTTTACGTTTGCCCCTTTACATCTTTGCGTTTACAATCGGGTTGTAGTGAGATGCCCTATGCCAAACAGGGCGCAATGAGCGCCCCTGCCGCATGAAAGGAGCTAAACTCATGGCTGAGCGTTACCGCATTGAACGCGATTCGTTAGGCGAGATGCAGGTGCCGGCTGATGCACTGTACGGCGCGCAGACGCAACGGGCGGTGTTAAACTTTCCGGTGAGCGGGATGCGCCCCTACCGCGCCTTTGTCTGGGCGCAGACGATGATCAAGCGGGCGGCGGCTGAAGTCAATCGCGATTTGGGTCTGCTTGATCCGCAGATCGCCAATGCAATCATTCAAGCCGCCGAAGAGGTTTTAGCCGGTCAGCACGCCGATCAGTTCGTGGTTGATCCGTTTCAGGCTGGCGCCGGCACGTCGCACAACATGAACGTCAACGAGGTACTGGCCAATCGCGCCAATCAGATTTTGGGCTATAGCCTTGACGACCCCAAGAAGCCGGTTAGCCCGAACGACCACGTGAACATGGCCCAATCGACCAACGACACCATTCCAACCGCGATCCGGCTTGGATGTTTGTGGCGGTTGCCTGAACTACTGGGTGCGATTGATAATCTAGCTGATGCCCTAGAAGCAAAAGCGGTCGAATTCGACGACGTGGTGAAGTCGGGCCGCACTCACCTGCAAGACGCCGTGCCGGTACGGCTTGGTCAAGAGTTTGGCGCGTATGCGAAGGCGGTGCGCAATGACAAAGAGCGAATTGTCGCTGCTGCTGACCGGTTGCGTCGCCTAGGCATCGGCGGCACCGCCACTGGCACTGGCCTGAATGCGCATCCCGAATACCACGCTCGCATGGTGGCGAAGCTGAGCGAATTAACCGGCCACGAACTGCGCTCATCGGGCAATCTGTTTGAGTCGATGCAAAGCATGGCCGATCCTGCTGACTTCTCGGCCAGTCTGCGCACGCTATGCATTACGCTGGGCCGCATCGCTAACGACTTCCGCCTGCTCTCGTCCGGCCCTGCAACCGGCCTCGATGAAATTCGCCTGCCCGCCGTGCAACCGGGGTCGTCGATTATGCCGGGTAAGGTCAACCCGGTGCTGGCTGAGATGCTGAACATGGCATGCTATCACGTGCAAGGCTGTGATCTGACGGTGGCACTCGCGGCGCAGGCTGGTCAGCTAGAGTTGAACGTAATGATGCCGATTATCGCGCACAACCTGTTTGAGATGATGCATGTGCTGATCGGCGCGATTAACGCCTTTACCACTAAATGTGTGGTCGGGATCACCGCTAACCGCGAGAAGGCGGCGGGCTGGCTAGCCAAGAATGCGATTCTGGTCACAGCGCTCAATCCGGTGATCGGCTACCTGAATGGCGCGGCGGTGGCGAAAGAGGCCATGGCCACCGGCAAGACGATCAAAGAGGTGGTGGTTGAGAAAGGGTTGCTCACCGCCGAACAGGTTGATGAGCTGCTCGATGTTTACAAGATGACTGAAGGCGGTATTCAGGGTATTGCTGCCGCAGGGTAAGAGTGAACGAGAGAGGGACGCATAAGCGAACAGACACGTATTCGCGCTTATGCGTCCTCCTTCTTCTATTGTTCCCCTAGCATCTCGTGGTGAGACAAGCTATAATGTGCAGTGTCGCCTATCCGTTCCGCGTCTCGGAGAGCATCTATGGGTTTGGTCACCCTCTCCGCTCGCATCTTTCTACTCGGTGACGTTCGTTTTGAGACCGGATCAGAATGCATTACATTTCCCCACCGCGAGAGCCTGCGCCGATTGATAGTTCGGCTGGTCCTAAGTCCGCGCCGGCCGTTTGGGCGCAAACAACTGGCGTTTATGCTATGGCCCGATGTCGAACCGGCCGAGGCATTAGCGAATCTGCGCCGACATCTCTATCTCTTGCGCGAAGTGTTGCCGCCGATGATGCGATCGTGGTTGGTCGTGTCTACACAAGAAATTGCTTGGAATGCACCATCTGATTGCTATGTCGATGTCACTGCCTTTGAACAGGAATGGACAACTGTAGCAGAGATGGAGGCGGCGGCAGCGCTATACCACGGTGAGTTGGCCCCCGGTATTGATACCGATGACGAGATTCTCAGTCGGCGCACGATGCTTCATCAGCGCTACCTCCTGCTGCTTAAAACGCTAACCCGAGTATGGCTGGATCGTGGTGATTGGGAGCGAGCAGGTGCTTGGGCGCGTCACGCGCTGGCCCTCGATCCGTGGGATGAAGAGGTGGTACGGTGGGCAATGACTGCGGCAACACTGGCCGGCCAGCGCACCGCAGCGCTTGATATCTATCGCACACTGGCAGGAGATCTCACACGTGAATTAGGCACGCAACCGGCCACGGAAACGATGGCGTTGTATGACGATATTCTGCATCACCGCCTAGCACCTGCTCAGACGCCTTCCCGTCGGTTGCCGTTGAAGCCACTGTTTATCGGACGCGATGCCCAACTCCGGCAACTACTCGAATTCATCCATCAGGCCGAGCAATGTCAGGGGCAAATCGTCGTTATTTCCGGGCCAACCGGTGTTGGCAAGACCTCGCTAGTGCAAGAAGTGGTACGGCGGTGCGACGATGTAGCACGTGTACCCAAACTGCATGTGTTGTGGGGCTATTGTCAACCGACCCACACGATGAGTGAGCAGCAGCCCTATTTGCCGTGGCGGCAGATCTTTGCCGCAGCGGCGCCGTCTTTGGCACAGGTGACGCTGACCGGTGATTGGATCGAGCGGTTGTTGCCGCTGGTTCCTGATCTGGCAGCCCTGCATCCCAAATTGACTGCGCCGGAGCAACCCGATGCTGTTGAGCTGCGATTGGCGATTCGACAAGGGGTACGGGCGTTGGCATTGGCTCGGCCGCTCTTGCTGATCATCGAAGATGTGCATTGGATCGACCAAGCCTCGCTTGAGGTGTTGGTTGAAGTGGCTGATTTGTGTCGTTTGTTGCCCCTCCTGATTATTGTTACGCACCGTTCTGGTGCTATTACTCCTGCATTGATGGCGACGAAGCGGAGATTGCGCCGCCAGCATCATGCGCATGATATAACCATACAACCGTTTACGCCTGAGGAAACCGATCAGTTTCTTGTTAATACTTTTGACCGACAATCGATCGATAGATCAATGCTGGACGATATCCAACGGTATACAGGTGGGTTGCCGCTCTTGCTGCAAGAGGCGGTAGTAAGTCTGCGCGAGGCGAGTCGTGTGGTGAAGAACGGTCTGACCGGTCTACGCGACTCGCTCAGGCTGAGGTTGCGCGAGTTGAGCGAGAACAATCGCCAGATGTTGGAAGCAGCAGCGATTTTGGGTTTTTCCTGCGCCGATGCGGTGTTGCAAGAGATGCTTAGTTGGCGGCCAGCGGTATATGCGTCAGCGCTCGATGAGTTGAGTTCGCGCCGCTTCTTAGTGGATACAGTTATTCACGGCACCGATGACTACGCTTTTTCACATCATCTGATTCACGAACTTATCGTAAACGATATTCCTGCTGATCGTACTATCGCGTTGCACAAGCGGGCTGCGTGTGCGTTAGCAACAGTATATGCCGGTCAGAGCGGATATGCTGCGCGGATTGCGGATCATTACGAGCAAGCTGGTTGCCGGTTGTTAGCCGCTCGGTATTGGCTCGATCATGCTCGTGAGAGCACCGATCTGGCGGTGTTTGCACTGGCAATTGAAGCCATTACCCGTGCCGAGTCGCTCCTGTTCGGTGCGAGTCGGGCCGAGCGAGAATTGCAAGCACGCAGCACCATTCAACGGGGTATTGTGGCGCTGTATCAAGGTGATTCGGCGTTGGCACTCTCGTTGCTCGAGCAGGCAGTGGTTGTGAGCCAAGAGTTTCCATCGCTCTATATGCAGGCGTTAGTCATGCGAGCCTACACGCTCTATACCCGCGATTATGCCAGCGAAGCGTATGCCACGGCAACGCAGGCGCTGGAGCTGGCATTATTGCTCGACGACACTGCCAATCTGGTGCGCGCGCTCAATATTCGCGGTATTAGTGCTCTGATGTTGGGCCATGTTGCGGAAGCAATTGCCGATCTGCGTCAAGCGTGCGTTAGCGTTGAAGCCATTCAGTCGAGTGATGAGTCTGCGGCGGGGATTATCGTGCAGACGGCACAAAGTCTGAATCATCTTGGTACGGCCTTGGTTTTTGCGCAAGAGTATGCTCATGCCCGTAACGTGCTTGAGCAGACGGTCGCGATTGCTCAACGGAGTGGTTTGCGTCGATTAGAAGCGGCGGCATTGACAATGATCGGCCAGATGCTGCTGAACTGTGGCCGTTACAATGAGGCAGAACGGGTGTATACCCGCGCGATCGAGATTGCCGGTGAATCGTATAAGCCGGGGATGTGGGGCAGATTTGCCGGTCGCGGTTGGGTCTATGTGCGTATCGGCGAAGGTGATGCAGCCCGGCACGATTTTACCAGCGGATTGCACATCGCCACGCATGTGAAAAGTCAGTACGGTATGCTCTTGATGCAGAGCTACTTGACAATCGTTGATCTCGCCCAAGGCCAACCGGCACATTGGTCACTCGCGCAATTGATCAAGCAAGCTGAAGTTGCCCGGATCTATCCCGTTCTGTATATTGCCAGCTTGCTGGCGGGACAAATCTGGGAGTTGCTTGCTCAACCGGAACAGGCGCTGGCGATGTATGAGCAGGCGTATCATGCTGCGCGAGAGATTAATGTGCCAACGTGCGTCATGTTGGCACGCGCACGTTATCTGGGCCGGCGCTTGGTGATGACGCCAAACAGCGACCTCTTTGCCGAACTTGAGGCACTTTGCGCACAGGCCAAGCATACCGGAGAATTGCCGACGCAAGCGGTGGTGGCATTAGCGCAAGCGAATGGCTGGTTGTTGCTCGGTCACGTAGCTCAAGCTGCATCAGCAGCCGAGCAGGCGGTGATGCTGTCGCGTGCTTGTCCTGATATGCCGTTGCTCGGCGAGAGCTTGCTGGTGCTAAGCGACATTTGCTTGCAGCTAGGAGATACAGTGAGGGCGCAGGCTGCGTTGGCTGAAGTACAAGCTATCGCGCACCGGTCTTTTGCACCGCTTATGATCCCACTCGGGTTGCCAGAGGCTGGCCGGTTGCGTCAGTACTGCCTCGATAGTCTGAGTTCCCATTCGTCGGTGCAGGTGGTTGCGCAGCGCAAACGGCGGGCAAGCTCGTAGCACTGGGGCAGTCTCAATTACTTTAAGGAACCCCGGCGAGCGGTGCGCGATCGCGGCATAGGTTGCTGATGGTGCTGCTATGCCTATCTCCATCGGCTGACAAAGTTTCCCCTCTGTAAGGAACGCGCGTTACGATGGCATCGTCTGCCATGGGCTATCGCGAAAACTACCCATCCCCTTCTTGCCGGCACAGATTCGCTGCACTGAAGTTTTCGAGCCTCTAGTGAGGCTTGTATAACCGCAGTGCATGCTTTGCTGCTGTGCCTTGGAGTCGAGGACGTTTTGAGGACGCTCGCCTGCTACACTACGAATGCTCGGCCATGCTTGCAGGCTGGGTGCTTTTTGTATCAGCAGTCACGTTCCTAGAGGTGTTCGTATGCGTCCAACGCTCCTGTTACTCGTTGTCTTGCTGTTGCTTTCCGCCTGCGGGGGCGGGACGCCTACCACCAGCGTACCCACTACCGCGCCGGCTCCTGCCCCCACCCAAGCGCCGGCACCCACCACGGCGCCGGCTCCTGCCCCCACCCAAGCGCCAGTACCCACAACCGCACCGACGGTAGCCGGTCAGTTTGACCCGCGTGCGGCAGAACCGTGCGCTGTCTTCAACCCTGATGAGTTGGCGGCCATCACCGGCGTGCCATTGTTGAATGCGTTTCCGGGGAACGATCGCTTCTTCGCCACCTGCGCTTATGTGTTCAACGACCAAGATCAGAGCAACGCCAATCTCGGCATTGACCTGCGCAATCCCGGCGCTGAAGCCTTTGCCAAGGTGATCCAATTCAACCAAGACTCTGGCAAAACCGTCGAGCAAGTCGATATCGGCGAGAGCGCAGCGATCGTTGAGAGCGACGGCGAATTCTCGCTGTATGCCGTGGTGAATGGTTGGAGTGTCACTCTTTACGGCTATAAGCTGAGCCGTGAAGAAGTTATCGCGATAGGCCGGTTGCTTACCGATCGGCTGGTAGCGTTCACGCCGCCGCCAGCGGGTGATGTAGCCGAACAGCCTGCCTCTCAGCCCGGTGCGTTGATCGGGATGGAGGTGGTGATCGAGGAGCCGGCGAATATGGCTGGCGTGACCACCCTAGAGAGTCTGAATATCGTATCGATTGCCGGTTTTGCGATGTGCTCATTCGATCCAGCAGCCGATCCATTTGTCGTCTCGTTTATCGCGCGGCCCGGTGAAGACCCGCCCACGCCGGTCGGCGTTTTTACCCTCTCGGCTTCCGGCGGCGTGAAGCCCAATCAACCGTCGCCGGCCAGTTTTGAGGTCGGGCTTGGCCGTTCCGATGAGCCGCAGATGTTTGCGGGCGAAGGGACAGTGATCGTCGCAGCGGATGGAAAGTCCGGCACGTTTGAGGCTGGCCGGTTGAAGGGCCGCTGGAGTTGCACATTCAAATGATTGCGTGCAGCAGATAACGTTCTTTCGCTTGTCTTCGCATATATCTGAAGCGGACTAGAGCTAGGTGGCTATGGGCTGGGCACCGGCAACGTGATGAGCGCGCAGCGCAGCTTACCACTCACTTTCGTGCCGCCGTGTCTCTGTGTGAGCAAGGTTCAGACATATTACACTCGATACATAGGGGATGAACGTATGACCATCCGTGCCTGTCAGCACTGGTTCTTGATAATTCTAGCTGTAGTACTTACTGGCGGCGTGGATACTGCGCCAATCCGGGCGGCGGATATTCGTTGCTATGTGAAATGGAATGCGTTGGGTGCGAACAACGGCTCATCGTGGGCGAATGCGTACAATGACCTCCAATCGGCGCTTACAAACCTGTCGTGCAGCGAGATTTGGGTTGCGGCCGGATTTTATCAACCCGGTCTCACCCAGAGCGATAGCTTTGCGCTCAAAAGCAACGTCGCGATATACGGCGGGTTTGCCGGCAACGAAGCGAGCTTGAACGAACGCAACCCTACTGCTCACCGGACAGTTCTTACCGGTGACATTGACGATAATGACACCTATAACAGCAACAGCATCGTCACGAGCATCAACGGCACGAATAGCTATCACGTCGTGACGGCGATCGGGGTCAATAATACGGCCATCCTCGATGGTTTCACCATCACTGGCGGCAACGCCGGTACCGACAAAGGCGGGGGTATGTGGCTCTCTAATAGCAGTCCCAGCTTGAGCAATCTGATCATTGGCGGTAATGCAGCTAGCCAAGGCGGCGGGATCGCAAATGAATTTGGCTTTCCAATCGTCATCGATGTCACCTTTCGGCAAAATAACGCTCAGATCGGCGGCGGTATGGTGAATATCGGTGGTTCTGCCAGCTTGTTTAACGTTACTTTTCAGGGTAACCGGGCGCACCGAGGTGGCGGCATGGCTAATCTAAACAGTGGAACAACGCTGAGCAATGTCACGTTCAGCGGCAATGACGCCATGGGCGATACCAACAGCGATGGCGGCGGCATATATAACAGCTTCAGCGCCGCTTACCTCAAAAACGTCACCTTCCTCAGCAACAATGCGAACCGGAATGGCGGCGGCATGGCTAACGCTGACAGCACCATCATTCTGGAAGATGTCGTGCTTTCGCTCAATGCCGCTACCAATTGGGGCGGGGGGATCTTTAGCCGTAACCTGACCCTCGCTATGACCGGCGTGACCTTCTATGCGAATGTGGCTGATTACGGCGGCGGCGTGTTTCTGCAGAGCGCGACGGGAACGTGGGTGAATGTCACCTTCAGCCAGAATAGCGCCAACAGTTTTGGCGGCGGGATCTACCTCTACAGCAACAGCAGCCCGACCTTGACCAACATTACTGTGGCGGGTAATAGTGCCAGCACGAATGGCGGCGGCATGTACAACGACAGCTTTAGCAATCCGTTGCTTAAGAATGTGATCATTTGGGGTAATTCTGCCACGAATGGTAGTGGAATCCACAATTTTTCGAGCAACCCAACAATTTCGTATAGCGATGTGCAAAGTTGCTTTACCGCTGGGGTATGGAATGGTTCATGCGGCACCGATGGCGGCAATAATCTGCAGCTTGATCCATTGCTAGGTGCGTTGGCGAATAACGGCGGTTTTACGCCGACCCGCGCCTTGCAACACGGTTCGCCGGCGATAAATAGCGGTTTGTGCGGGATTGGTAACTCGATTGACCAACGCGGCGTGAGCCGACCACAGGGTGGCGCGTGCGATATGGGAGCTGTCGAGCGCGTCTTTCTCCATGTGCCGTTGGTGCAGCGGTAAGTTTGCTGCGGGGAGGAAGGGAGTAGCCACAAAACGATTGCTGGCGATGGTCGCCCTCACCCCCCCGCCCCCCTCTCCCTCCTGACGACGAGCGAGGGGGAGCCGCTTGTTCCCTCCGCTGTAGGGGGAGGCACTAGAGTGAGGCTAGTTAACGTTTACCGCAGGGGACGCCGAGGACGCAGAGGGTGAGGATTATTCCAACCCCCTCTGCGACCTTTGCATTCTCCGTGCCTCTGCGCCATTGCGGAGCCAGCCGTCTGGTGCTCCTGCGCCTTTGACTGGAGGCTGGAGGCAATAGTTCATCCGCACCGGGCACCGTCACCGCCAAAACCCACCGGCGGACTACCGGCGGTAGCGTTTGGCACCGGATCATCCACGAGTAACGTCGTGACTCCCTCTTCCCTGATCCGCGCCAACCACGCGGGGCGAAGCGGACATACTCGCCCGACCGGAAGGCAAGGTTATCCGGGGAGACATCACCGGGATTCACCGCTGCCGGTGCGGGCAATGCCGCATTGCCTCTTGCGGCGAGGGTTATGCTTTGGGCGAGTGAAGTGTACATTGCAACTCCGGTGGCATCGTCAACTGGCACGACTACTTGTCATCGTCGCGTTCCTCCTCAGCCAAGCAACCTCATTGCGCGATCGCGGCAGGACGAAGCGCTTACCGGACGCAATGCCCTCTGTCAGAGGAAATCACGTACCTGCTGCGAGAGGATGATTAAGAGCGACATATGACCAACGATATGGATGAACAACCCATACGGCGGCAGGAAGCGATCAATTTGAGCACTAAGCAATCCAATCAAGCACCACCCAACCACCTTTACGTTAAGTCGAGACTAACCCATCCAGATGAGTATTAGTAGAAGAAAGAACACGCAATGAAAAAAGTAGCGAGCACAACTTCACCCTGAAAGCGCTTTCACGGTTTTGTGCAACTGATTCGCGCTTTTTGAAAAGCCACCGCACCGCCGTTTCGGTACTATACGATTAGTTGGAAGCGTTTCCAGTCAGCGGTGGCAAGCGATGAATATCACCCTTGACGACATCGCCCGGCGGGCCGGGGTTTCGCGAGCAACTGCCTCGCGGGTGATCAACAATCACCCACACGTCAATCCGGCAGTGCGCGAGCGGGTGTGGCAGGCGATCCGCGAGACGAATTATCAGCCCAATTTACCGGCGCGCTCGTTGGCCAGCCGCCGCTCGCAGGTGATTGGGATCATTATTCCGCAGTCGATCCACACCCTCTTTGCCGATCCCTACTTCCCGCTGCTAATCGAGGGGATTGCCCACGTCTGCAATGAACGGCAGTTTTCGATCATGCTCGATCTGGCCACCACGACTGACGGCGACCCGTATCGCCACCTTGGCCGGCGCGGGTTTCTTGAAGGCGCGATTGTCGCTTCTGCGGTCGAAGACCAGTTCCTTTTACAGTGGCTAGCCCAAGAGACGATCCCGGTGGTGTCGGTGGGGCGGATTATGTCGCAGCAGGCGATTCCCTATGTGGATGTCAATAATCGTCACGGCGCACGCATGCTGGTCGAGCATCTGCTCGGGCAAGGGTATCGCCGGATCGCGACCATTACCGGCCCGATGAATATTGTGGCTGGCCGTGACCGGTTTGCCGGTTATAGCGATGCGCTGTACGCCGCCGGGTTGCCGGTGATGCCCGAACTCGTCGTCGAAGGCAATTTCAGCGAGCAGAGTGGGTTTAGCGCGATGCAGACGCTCTTGCGCCTTGTGCCGATCCCCGATGCGGTCTTTGCCGCCAGTGACATGATGGCGCTCGGCGCGTTGAAGGCGTTGCGGGCCGCTGGCCTCAGCGTTCCCGGTGACATTGGCTTGGCCGGGTTTGACGATATTCCGCTGGCGGCAGCGATGACCCCGGCGCTCACTACCGTGCGTCAGCCGATCGGCGAATTGGGTCAGACAGCAGCCCGGTTGCTGCTCGACCGGCTCGTGACCGCTCCTCTCGCACCCGTGACCCAGCGGGTGATGTTGCCAACCGAATTGGTGATCCGCGACAGTTGCGTTCGCCAACGTTGAAAGGAGGTGCAAGCGATCAGGCAATGAATCCAGCGCCGGGGATGCGGGAAGAGCACCATGCATTCCAGTCGTTGCAGCCGCCCAACTCCCCATCAGTTCAAACCCATTTCGGCACGTAAATAGCAATGGCGTACTCATTCCAGAGGAGGAGATTCAATGAAATCGCTGAAACCGTTACTTGTTAGTCTCATGTTGATCGTGGCTGCACTGGTCAATGCCGCCTGTGGCAGCGGTGGCGCAACGACGCCGGCCCAATCAACCAGTGCTCCGGCAGCCAGCGAACCAACTGCCGCAGTCGCGCCTACTACCGCTCCCGCCCCAAACACAGCCTCAACCTCCAACCGCGTCAAAGTACGTTGGTTTGTTGGCTTGGGTGCTGGCACCGATGAAGGCGCTATCCCGCCGCAGAATGCCTTCGTCGAGCGGTTTAACGCCAGTCAAGACAAGATCGAACTGTTGCTTGAGATCGTTGACAACAACGTCGCTTTCGATACGCTCGCCACTCAGATTGCTGCCGGCAACGCTCCCTGTCTCGTTGGTCCGGTTGGCATCCGGGGACGCGACAGCTTCAAAGGCGCATGGCTCGACCTGCAACCATTGATCGAGAAATACAACTACGATCTGAGTGATTTCGACCCGAATCTGGTCAAGTTCTATCAGGTCAAAGAAGAGGGCCAGCTCGGCATTCCATTCGCGATCTTCCCCTCGTTCATCATCTACAACAAAGACCTCTTTGACGAGGCCGGCCTGCCGTATCCACCGGCGACCCACGGTGCGCCATGGATTGACGAGAACGGGGTTGAACGCGAGTGGAACATCGAAACGCTTACGGAACTGGCTAAGAAGCTGACCGTGGACGTCAATGGCAACGATGCGACATCGCCCGACTTCAACCCTGAAAAGATCGTACAGTTTGGCTGGATGAACCAGTGGACAGATCTACGCGGTATCGGTACCTTCTTTGGCTCAGGCTCGCTGGTTGATGAGAATGGCAATGCCCAGATTCCAGAGCACTGGAAGGCAGCGTGGAAGTGGACGTATGACGGCTGGTGGAAAGATTGGTTCATTCCGAATGGCCCTTACAGCGGCGCTGACTTCCTGCAAGGCCCCGGCGGTCCCTTCTCATCGGGTAATCTGGCGATGATCCACATTCATATGTGGTACGTTGCGCCGTGGGCATTAGGCAATGTTAACTTCGACTGGAATCTGGCCGCGACGCCGAGCTACAAAGGCACCATTACGGCCAAGATGCATGCCGATACCTTCGGTATTCTCAAGGGGTGCCCGTACCCCGACGCTGCCTTCGAGGTATTGAGCTACATGCTGAGCGCCGAGCACGTCAACGAACTACTGACTATCTACGGCGGTATGCCGGCCCGGCTCTCGCTGCAAGACAACTACTTCGCCCGATATAATCAAACCAGCTTCCCCAACAAGACCGATATTAACTGGGATGTGGTGGTGGAGGCGATGGCGTATGCCGACAATCCCAACCACGAGAGCTGGATGCCGAGCTTCCAAGAGACGACCGACCGCTACAACGAGTTCTGGAACTACCTTGCCAACACGCCGAATGCCGACTTTGACGCCGAGGTAGCCAAGCTCAAAGCCGACCTGCAAAAAATCTTCGACGCGGCGAAGCGATAATCACTTTACACGACGGCGGCCCTGCTAGGCAGTCGCAGGGCCGTCATCAATGACGAGACCACGTTGACGCACTATATCAACGGCGCAAGATGAGGAAGGTGTTGGGTTGAAGGTAGAACGGTATACTCGTACCACCCTGCCCCACCCTGCCGACAAGGAGGCGTGACAATGGCTCCCTTACCAGAACTCAGCGGCATATTACGCAAGCAGACCGCCACAACGAAACGGCGTCGGCTGAGCAGATTAGAAAAGAAAGAGATCCGTTGGGGCTTATTCTTCATTAGTCCATGGATCGTTGGCTTTCTGCTCTTTTACCTATTGCCAATGATTGCATCGTTCGGTTTTTCGCTCTACGATTTCAACCCAGCCACACCTGATCAAGCGCGCTTTATCGGTTTTGCCAATTGGCAGCGGGCGTTGTTTCAAGATACCGAGGTCTGGCTGTCGCTGCGCCGCACATTTCATTTTGCCGCCATTTCATTACCAATCTCGTTACTCTTCTCACTCTTTCTGGCGGTGTTGCTCAACTCCGAGCACGTCTTGGGCAAGAGCGTCTACCGCACGCTGTTCTACATGCCGACCATGATCCCGCTCGTAGCAACAGTGCTCATCTGGAATGGCGTCCTTAATGAACAGACCGGCTGGATCAATGTGATCATCGAGCGACTAACCGGCATTCGCGCTACCGGCACGCAAGGCTTACGCTGGCTGGCCGACCCTAATCTGGTCTATTATGCCTACACGATGTTCGGGTTATGGGGTGTCGGCAATGCGATGATCATCTTTCTGGCCGGCTTGCAAGGCGTGCCAACCGAACTCTACGAAGCAGCCCAGATTGACGGCGCCAACTGGTTTCAACGCCTGATCTTTATCACCATTCCGCTAATTACACCGGTCATCTTCTATCAACTGGTGTTAGGGGTCATCGGTTCGTTGCAATACTTCCTCGCCCCCTTCGT
The DNA here is from genome assembly GCF_937951745.1 of uncultured Chloroflexus sp. Taxonomy (GTDB): domain Bacteria; phylum Chloroflexota; class Chloroflexia; order Chloroflexales; family Chloroflexaceae; genus Chloroflexus. The sequence continues at coordinate 32,868 of NZ_CALFBQ010000019.1, read as the reverse complement.
CCTCAATGGCGGCACCGGCTTCCCTGAAGGCATGACCCGCTTCTTTATGGTCTACTTCTACAAGCAGTCGTTCAGCTTTTTTAGCATGGGCTACGGCGCGACGCTGGCATGGCTCATGTTGATTATCGCCATGATCATTACGATCGTGCTCTTTGGCACCTCGCGCTTCTGGGTCTTTTACGCAGGGGAGGAACGGTGATGGTACGCGCACAACAATTGACGACCTTGCCCAAAGCGACGCGAGTCGCGCTTACACGTATCGCCCTGACCAGCCTTACCATCGCAGTGCTGACCCTGTTCTTGATCCCGATGGTCTACGGCATCACCACGGCCGTCAAAACCGACAGCCAGATCGCCAAAACCGGCGCGCCGTGGTGGCCGGCTCGCGAACGTACCTTCGAATACGAAGGCAAGGCGTATGACGTGTATCTCGTCCCGATTGATGGCGAGATTCGGGAATTGGCGCTCTACCGTCCCGGCCGCCAAAGCAGCTTGTTTGTCGATCCAGAAAATCCGGCGGCAGGGCCGTTTGAATGGCAAGGGCAGTGGCGACAACTCGAACGTTCATGGGTACTCGATATTCAATGGAATAACTTCACCCGGGCATGGAACACGATCAACTTTCCGAACCTGTTGCGCAACACACTGATGTACGCCGGTATCACCACCTTTGGCGCAGTACTGTCGGCGGCGCTGGTCGCTTACGGCTTTGCCCGGTTTCGCATTCCCGGTAAGAACATTCTCTTTATGATTATGCTCTCGACGGTAATCCTGCCCGGCGCAGTGACATTGATTCCCACCTACTTTGTCTTCTTGCAGATCGGCTGGGTGGGCACGTGGTTACCGTTGATTGTGCCGGCGTTTTTCTCGTGGGGTACCAACGTCTTTTTGCTGCGCCAGTTCTTCCTTGGCATTCCGCGCGATCTAGAAGAGGCAGCTCAGATCGACGGCGCTAGCCCGCTCCGTATCTTTTTCTCGATTATCTTGCCGATGTCGCGTCCAGCCCTCACCGCCGTCGCCCTCTTCCACTTCTTCTGGGCGTGGAACGACTTCTTCGGCCCGTTGATCTATCTGGCCGGCCATCCTGATAAGTTCCCGATTACCGTTGGCCTGACCGCGTTCAACAATCTCTACTCGCAGTCGGCCAACCTGATTCAGGCGGCATCGCTCATCTCGGCAGTCATTCCCATTGTCGTCTTTTTCTTTGCCCAGCGCATCTTCCTCGAAGGTGTGGTGATTACCAATATTGAAAAGTAGGCAGCGTATGCGATGGCGATCGTTCCTCTTGCTTCCATGGATGTTGGCAATGCTCAGCGCATGCGGTGGAGCCATGACGGCCCCCTCGCCAACCGTCACCATCGCAATCTATCGTGATCCGGCAGTACCTATTCCTGCACGGGTCGAAGATTTGTTGCAACGGATGACGCTGGCCGAAAAGATTGGGCAGATGACCCTGATCGAGAAAAATAGTCTTACGGCTGATCAGGTGCGCGATCTGTTTATTGGCGGTGTGCTCAGTGGGGGTGGCGGCTACCCCGCCACCGACAACTCACCGGCAGCATGGGCCGAGATGGTCAATACCTTTCAACACGCAGCACTGAGCACGCGGCTCGGCATTCCAATCATCTATGGCGCTGACGGCGTGCATGGACATAACAATCTCTACGGTGCGGTGATTTTTCCACACAACATCGGGCTAGGGGCAGCGAACAATCCGGTGCTGGTTGAGCAGATTGGGCGAGCTACCGCTACCGAGATGGCGGCAACCGGGGTTTTCTGGAACTATGCACCGGGCGTCATGGTCGTGCGAGATGTGCGCTGGGGGCGAACGTATGAGGGTTATGCCGAACGGCCTGACCACGTGGCCACACTGGCTGCCGCTTTCGTGCGCGGGTTGCAAGCCCCTGACATCGCTGCCCCTAATCGGGTGATCGGAACTCCCAAGCACTACCTCGGCGACGGCGGCACGGCGTGGGGGTCATCAACGACCGAAAACTACCAGCTTGATCAGGGTGAAACGATGGGTGACGAAGCCATCCTGCGCGCTGTGCATTTGCCGCCCTACCGCGCCACCATCGCAGCCGGAGCACAGGTGATCATGGCGTCATATTCGAGCTGGAACGGTCAAAAGATGCATGCTAGCTCGTATTGGCTGAGCGATGTGCTCAAGCAAGAGTTGGGGTTCAGTGGGTTTGTCGTCTCTGATTGGGCAGCCATCGACCAGATTGACCCCAACTACGATCGCGCTGTGATAACCGCCATCAATGCCGGGATTGATATGAACATGGTTCCTTACGATGCTCGGCGCTTTATCAACGCTTTGACGCGGGCGGTAGAGGCGGGAGCAGTGAGCGAAGAGCGGATCAACGACGCTGTGCGCCGCATCTTGACCGTCAAGTTCGCGATGGGTCTGTTCGAGCAGCCCTTTGCTCAGACCAATTTGCTACCGCAGATCGGCAGCACCATGCACCGCGAACTAGCCCGCACAGCAGTCGCCGAGTCGCTGGTGTTACTCAAAAACGAACAGCAACTGCTCCCGTTGACTAAAGATATTCGACACCTTTACATTGGTGGTCAAGCTGCCAACGATCTCGGCATCCAAGCTGGCGGCTGGACGATCGAGTGGCAGGGACGGGTTGGTTCTATTATTCCCGGCACCACTATTTTGGCCGGTATTCAGGCTGCGGTCTCACCGCAGACAGTCGTTGAATACAACGAACACGGTCGCTTTACGGGTGATCCGGGCGCCGCCGATGCGGTATGCATCGCCGTGGTTGGCGAGTTGCCTTACGCCGAAGGGCGCGGCGATAGCGCCAGCCTGAGCCTCCCGATCAACGAACAACGAGTGTTGTACCGCATGGAAGAAACGTGTGCGCGCTTGGTGGTAGTGCTCATTGCCGGACGACCGCTCATCGTTACCGATTCGCTACCCCGTTGGGACGCCTTAGTCGTCGCGTGGCTGCCGGGTAGTGAAGGCGCCGGCGTGGCCGATGTCCTCTTCGGCGACCGGCCCTTCCGCGGACGCTTGCCGGTGACTTGGCCGCGTAGTCTAGACCAATTGCCGTTGGGAAGCGGCAATGGCGAGCCGCTCTTTCCGTATGGATTTGGCTTGACTCCTTAGCCAGTAACCCGTTTACACAGGAATACGACGGTGTTGTACCTACGAATGCAAATAACTCAACATCTCTGCTTGCTTTGGCTGGTGCTGCTGCTGGCAGGATGCGCGACCGCGCCGACAGCGCCAGCCCCGTTGAAACCGGTGCCAACCGTCTCGCCATGGACGCTGGTCTGGAGTGATGAGTTCGACGGCGAGGCGCTCAATCCGCGCAATTGGCTGTTTGACAAGGGCGCCGGTGGCTGGGGCAATAACGAGTTGCAATTTTACACCGACCGGCCTGAAAACGCGCGGATCGAAAACGGCGCGCTGGTGATCGAGGCCCGTAACGAAGAGTATCTAGCGTGGGAATATACGTCCGCCCGGATCAAGACCCATTACCTACACGCATGGACGTATGGCCGGATCGAGGCGCGCATCAAGCTGCCATCCGGCGGCAAAGGAATCTGGCCCGCCTTCTGGATGCTCGGCGAGAATATTGCGACGGCGCGCTGGCCCAACTGCGGCGAGATTGACATTATGGAGAACATTGGCGACCCGATGACCGTGCATGGCTCGGTGCATGGCCCCGGCTATTCCGCCGGCAACGCGATTACCAAATCGTTTACCAGCCCAGTGTCGTTAGCCGATGACTTTCATCTCTATGCTGTGGAATGGGAGCCGGACGAAATCCGGTGGTACGTTGACGACCAGCTCTACCATACCCTGCGCCGCGATCAAACGCCGGGCGAGTGGGTGTTCGATCATCCGTTCTTTATCATTCTCAATCTGGCGGTAGGCGGCAACTGGCCGGGGTATCCCGATGAAACAACCGTCTTCCCGCAGCAGATGTTGATTGATTATGTACGGGTGTATCAAAAGAACGGGTGAACGGCCCGCGCCATAGTTGAGTTGGTTGACAGGCGGCTAGCGGGTGCATATTGTTCGCCATGATGCGCAAGATTGCGGGCGTTCCGCGCTCTAGCGATGACAATCGATGGGCGCCGGCGGATCGGCGAGCATCGACATCAAGATCTGTTTGCGTCTCTTTGCGGCTATCCTTAACATTCACCCAGAGGAACATCATGACTAATCACACCGAAACACTCCTTGCGCAACTCACACTCGACGAGAAGATTGCGCTCGTGGCCGGGGCCGATGCGTGGCACACCGTCGCAATCCCGCGCCTCGGCATTCCGGCAATTAAAGTTACCGATGGCCCTAACGGCGCACGCGGCGCTAGCCGTAACGGCTCCCATCCTTCGGCCTGTTTCCCGGTCGGCGTGGCGATGGGCGCAACGTGGAACCCAGAACTGATACGCGAGATCGGCGAGGCGCTGGCCACCGAAACGAAAGACAAGGGCGCACACATTTTGCTCGCGCCAACCGTTAACATTCATCGCTCGCCCCTAGCCGGGCGTAACTTCGAGTGCTTTTCCGAAGATCCCTACCTCACCGGCGTGATGGCTTCGGCCTACATCACCGGCTTGCAGAGCAGAGGTGTGGGGGCGTGCATTAAGCACTTCGTCTGCAACGATTCGGAATTCGAGCGATTTAGTATGAGTTCTGACGTGGGTGAGCGACCACTGCGTGAAATTTATCTGCGCCCATTCGAGATGGCGATCAAGCAGGCCAAGCCGTGGACGATCATGTCGGCTTATAACCGGATCAACGGTGTCTGGGCCAGCGAAAACCGTCGGTTGCTGGTGGAGACTCTCAAGGGCGAATGGCAGTTCGATGGGTTGGTGATGTCAGACTGGTACGGCACCTACAGCGAGCGCGCCACCAGCAACGGTCTTGATCTAGAGATGCCGGGGCCGGCGCGCTGGCTAAGCCGTGAGCATGTGCTGGCGGCGATTGAGCGGGGAGATCTGAGCGAGGCTGACCTCGATGATAAGGTGCGCCGGTTGTTGCGTACCATTGAGCGGGTCGGCGGCTTTGCCAACCCTACGCCGGCGGCGGAACAGGCTAACGACCGGCCTGAACACCGCGCGCTTATCCGGCGGGCCGGCGTCGAGTCGATCGTGTTGCTCAAGAATGACGGGCAGGTGTTGCCGCTCAATCCCGAACTCCCGCAAACGATTGCCGTGATCGGGGCCAATGCGCATTGGGCTGCGATCATGGGCGGTGGCAGCTCGGAAGTCGCGCCGCACTATGTCGTCACGCCGTTGCAGGGCATCCGCGCTCGCGCCGGCGCGCAATGCGTCATTGATTATGCCATCGGCACGCCGATCTTCCGCCGCTTGCCCAACCTCGATCCGGAGTGGATTCGGGTGCCCGGCAGCAACCAGTCCGGGGTACGGATCGACTACTTTACCGATCTCGACCTCAGCGGCGCGCCGGTGCGTACCGATCGCCTGATGACCCTCGAAGCGAGTTGGTTTGGCGACCAGATCGAATATCTGAACCTTGCCACCTTCGCGACCCGGCTAAGCTGTGATTTACTGCCGCCGCAGAGTGGACGCTACCAACTAGGGCTGTCGTGCATTGGGCAAGCCCGGCTCTGGCTCGATGATGAGCTGGTGCTAGATGGCTGGAACAAAGAGCTGATGGACGGCAACGAGCAACGCCAGACGGTAACGCTGATGGCGAGTCGGCGCTACCGCTTGGTGGTCGAGTACCGCTGGCCAGCGCCCGGCAACTGGCGCGCGGTGCAGGTTGGTCTCTGGCCGGAACGGGAGGATGATCCGATTGAGGAAGCAGTGGCGTTGGCCGCCCGCTCGCAGGTGGCAATCGTCTTTGCCGGCTTGACCAAAGAGTGGGAAAGCGAAGGCTTTGATCGCAGCGATATGGAGCTGCCGGGCCGACAGAACGAACTCATTCAGCGAGTAGCTGCGGTCAATCCACGTACTATCGTGGTACTGAATGCTGGCTCTCCATTGCGCATGCCTTGGCTCGACGAAGTAGCAGCTGTGGTACTCGCGTGGTATGGCGGCCAAGAGGCGGGCAATGCGATTGCCGATGTCCTCTTTGGAGTAGCCGATCCGGGTGGACGCCTGCCCACCACCTTCCCCAAGCGGCTGGCCGACAATCCGGCCTACATCAATTACCCCGGCGAAAACGGCCACGTCCTGTACGGCGAGGGCTTGTTTGTTGGCTACCGCTATTACGACCGCAAAGGCATCGAACCGCTCTTCCCGTTTGGGTTTGGGTTGAGCTATACCACATTTGCTTACCGCAATCTCCGCCTCTCAGCCACAACGATGCGACCCGACGAGACAATCACCGTGAGCGTTGATGTCACCAATACTGGCTCACGCCCCGGCACGGACGTGGTGCAACTCTACGTGCGTGACAGCGTAGCGCGGCTGATGCGCCCCGACAAAGAGCTGAAAGGCTTTGCTAAGATCGCGCTGCAACCCGGCGAAACGACAACGGTCACGTTCACCATTGATCGCGAGGCGCTGAGCTACTACGATCCAGCAGGGCCGGGGTGGGTAGCCGAACCGGGTGCATTCGTGGCGTTGGTGGGCCGTTCGGCGGCAGACATCCGGCTGAGCGCGCCTTTCGAGCTGGTGGCGTAGGGTAACGCAAAGACACCATAGGGCCGGACGATTGTCCGGCCCCGCTAAGGGTGCAGAAGGTCTAATGCAAAGCCGCAAAGGGGACCAAGCCGCCCTAGCGCCGGACGGCCGTCTGGCCCCACCAAGGGCACGGCATCATTGGGATAGTGATCGTCCTCCGCGTCCTCGGCGGTAAACAGCACCACTTCCCTAGCGGGGGGATTGGGAGGGGAGCCAAATCATCACACTGGCGGCCAAGGCACGTGCGGGCCGGGACCGGGCGGCGGATAGCGACCGCTCTCAAGCAAGTTGTTCAGTCGGCGGCGCAATGCGCGCACCTCAGCTCGATCGAGCAGCATGTGCAGCGCTTGCGCCACCTGATCATTCTGCTCGAGCTGCTGGCGAAAGGCGGTAAACGCTGCCATCACCTCATCAGGCAACGGTTCACCGACAAAATCCCATAACACCGTGCGCAGCTTGGGTTCGACATGAAAGCAGATACCGTGATCGATTGCCCATAACCGACCATCACGTCCTTGTAGGCAGTGGCCGCTCTTACGATCAGCATTGTTAACCAGACAATCAAACGCGCAGAGCTGTTTAATCTCCTGCTCGTAACCGCCCTGCTTCAACATCGTAAACAGATGCACCTCCTCATCATTGTCAATGAAGAGCTGCACCATACCTACCCCATATGGCCCATCGCGTACCACAGTCGGCGGTACGAAATGAAAGCCGAGCGCCTCGCTGACCACATACGCCGCTGCCTCGCGCCGGTAGAGTGTGCCACGCGGAAAATCCCACAGCGGGCGCTCGCCGCGCTGCGGCTTATACACCGCCAACAGATGCAGGTCCTCGTACACAATGCTGGTAAGCAAGGTGTAGTTGCTGCTGTACGGCATCGCCGCTTCGATGTTCATCTCACCCTGCGCTAGCGCCGTCAACACGCGGGCGACGCTCAATTCACGCGAGTGGCTGCGATCAAGCTCCATACCGTCCCCTTGCCGTCTGATGGATTGGCCGCTCAACGCCAAGACGCAACAGCGGCTCAGCTATACACCGGCCCATGGCCGTTGCGGTGCGGGCAGAAATGACCGCTCGGATCGATCGGGCGACCGCAATTACCGCAGATCGGGCGTCCAGCGGCGACGACCCGCTCAGCGTGAATGCTCAACGCCTTCATCTGCTCGCGGGTGGCGTAAAAACGGGCCGAGAGCGGTTCTTCGTCGTTGCCTTCTGGCATACCTTGCGCCAGCAACACCACCCGATCGCGCTCGCTATCGTAGCCCAAGCCCAATTGATAAATGCGGAATTCCGGCTCAAGTGGCTCTTCGAGGCTCATATCGGCCACGATCAGATCGTCAGAGGTTGCTAAGCGGGGATTCCGTTCGCCGATTGTTTCGAGCAAGCGGTTGATCGCGTTGGCCAACTCGCGGATCTGCTCTTTCTCGGCCAACAAAGTGACTAACCGACTGCCACGCCGGGCCTGCAAGTAGAAGACGCGCCGGCCACGCGGCCCGACCGCACCAGCGGTGATGCGATGCACCGATTCCAAGTCAAACGTAAACTCTGCCATAATCCTACACTGCCTCCGTTGACGACGGGGACGTTGCCGCCGGTTCGGCCGGCGGTGTGGGTGATTTAGGGCGAAGATGTTCAAGCGACCCGGTCTCATTGTAGGCCAGCAGGCGAGGCCCCATCGGCTCGAAGGCGACGGCGCTCAACGAGCACGGATTGATGACCAGCCGCTGAAATAAATCGATGTGCATACCAATATAATACGCCAGCGCCAACCGGATCAGATCGGCGTGCGACACAACGGCAATCAGCTCACCCTGATGACGAGCACGCAATTGATCAAGCGCACTCACCATCCGCATCTGTGCTTCACCGAGCGTCTCACCTTTAGGAAAGCGCGTCCCACTCGGATAGTGCTGTACTCCGGGCCACAGCTCGTGCTTGTACAGCTCTTTCAATTCGGCCCCTTCCCACTCGCCGTACCGTACCTCACCGATCTGCTCGACAATCCGCAACGGTAACCCGCGCGGTTCGGCAATCGCACGCGCCGTCTCGATACAACGGTCGAGCGGGCTGGTATACAGAGCTGTGATGGGCAAATCGCCCAGCCGTTCGCTCAGCGCCGCCGCTTGCCGCCGGCCCTCTTCGCTCAGATGCACCCCCGGCAACCAACCGGCTAACCGACCATGCACCCAGTCATTCATGCCATGGCGGATTAAGAGCAAGGTGGTCGAACGGCGTTCTTGGTCTGGCACAACTGCACCTATGTCTTTCAATGATATTGAAGAGCATCGTAGCCGAGGTCAGCTTGTCCCAGCAGTTCGCGTCGTCGCTGACACTATGGCAAGATGGGGTTGCGGCCCGATGCCTTGATCTCTGCCTACTTTTTCCATGATACCACGGATACGCACTGATGATCGCCCTTTACGCCGGGTTCGCTACACTTACCGTCAACGCTGCCGCCAGCTTAGCCGCGTCGAGGGTAAAGGCGCGGCCAAAACCACCGACATACCGCGCTTCGCGCAGCTCAACCCGAAACAGGGTGAAATCGGGTAAGGCGAAGAGATGCTGCTGGCCGGGCAGTTGGTCTAGATAACATGCTTGCGCTGCCGCATAATCAGGCGCCTCGCGCCCAACCGGCTGCGCCGTGCCTTGCAGCGTTACCCGCGCCAGCGCCTGCGGATCGGCGACGCTGCCCGGCGCAGCGGTGATCAGCAACGAGAGGCGCGGTTCGGCCAGCAGATGGCCCGTATGCGCTGCCAACCGGCTCAGCAGCAGCAAGAGGGTTGGCGCATGTCCGTCGCGCCGCTCGACGGCGTACAGTACATACGAAACAAACGGCGCACCGTCTCCGGTAACAGTGCCAAGCGCGGCGGTATGGCTTTCGTCGATAAGCTTGCGCAGCGCCACCTGATCTTCATGTCGCATGAAGTTACCTCTTTCTAATTGGTACACATCTGGCTCTCTCCCAACTTCCCCGCTAGGGTTTAGGAGCAGGAAGCCGCCGCAATCTCCTCCACCAACGCGCATCAACGCGACCCCTTGCCAAAAGATTGTTTAGCCCAGATCTCATTCAACACCGCATCATAGCGCGACGCCAGCGTTTCCCAGCGGTACGGCGCGGCTAGCGCCGGCCAATCGCGTTGTCGTAACTCCGGCAGCTTAGTGATGAGCCGAGCGAGCGCCGCCGGCAAGTCGTCATCGGTAGCGTATAAGCAGTCGTTCTGCCATGCTGGCGGGATCAAATCGGGATAGTTGAGCCGCGCCGGCAAAAGTGGGATGCAGCCGCAGGCAATTGCCTCGACGATTGCTACTCCGAAATACTCTTGGATCGCCGCCGAGACTACAATGTCAGCCTGTAGCAACAATTGGAGATAGGCCGCGCGGTTGGCGGCATAGCCCCAATGGATCGTCTGCGCCTGCCACCGTTCGCGCGCGGCCACCAAATCAGGCATCGTGGGGTCAATATGCTCACCGGTCACAATCAGGCGGAAGGTGATCCCTTGCGCCGCCAGATATTCCAGCGCCGCCATCACCACCTGCGGCTGCTTATCGTATTCCCAGCGCGCATTCCACAGGATCACTGGTGGCGTGGCGGGATCGCGCGGCGGGCGCGGCAGCAGCGACGGCAGATCAAGGCCGGGTGGTAACACCTGCGCTTTGGCTGCAATCTGATCAACCGTCTGCAATTCGTGATAATCGTGATAGCGCCGCAACATAGCCGGCAGCGCCGTCAAAAAGTCGCGGCGGTGAAACTCAGAATTGAAGATCACGGCATCGGCGACCAGTGCGCTGGTGAAGTTGATCCACCCGAACGTGTAGTCGCGCTTGCGGCCCGGCGGTAGTGGGTAGGTCAATTGATTTTCGTGAAAATAGACTACTACCGGCACATGCCCCACCTGGCGCTGGGTCAAGGCCCGAAAAGTAGCTACATCGAGCATATCGGTGGTCACGATCAGATCAGGCGCATCGCGGCGCTCGGCCACCTGCCGGGCGAGCGTCACCGCTCCACCCCGCATGCGCCAACGCCAACCGCCGGCTTGGCTGAGCGTAATCAGTGTCACGTGGTGCGCGCTGTGCGCGGCGTAACCGCTAGCGACCGCCGCATGTGAACCGCCGTGAAAGGGATCAAGCCACCAGATGTGCATAAGTAAAAATATGAAGAGTATATGAGAAACAACGGAATGTACGAGTAGAAATCACGCAATATTTAGAGCAACATGTTGAGCTGCATTTTGTCTGTTTATTTCAAAATCGTCTCTTTTGTTATTTGGACAACCTTTAGTCTCCATATTTTTTTCAGTTCGATCACAGAGTGCTAAATATGCGCTTTCCTTTCATTGTTTGTCAATCATCCTTCACCGCGTTGGCCGGATAGCGATGATAGGACATCTTCTCGCCGCGCATCTATCACCCATCCACCCGCGTCAAATACGCATTCACCCCTGCCACGCCTAATTGTGCCTCAAGGGCCAACAGATGGCGCAGCGGTTGATGATACGGATGGTTTTCATCGAGCATGCGGGCGGCTGCTTTTTGACTACCGAGCTGCAACAGATGCCGATACGCCACCCATTCGGCATGCCCTTCGCGCAAAAACTCGTTGCGTAAGAGCGGACAATGTTCGGTTTGCCACGCATGAGCATATTCGTGAGCAGCGGTAATACGAAATACCAGCCTTGGCAGCCCATAGAGCAGATAAATGACGCGAATATGGTTCTGGCGCTGATAGAGACCAAGCGTATGTAAACCGGGCTGCACCGGGCCGCGCAGCCGAGTCATAGTGGGGGCATCGACTAACCGAAAAGCTACCCCGACATTCAGGCGTAAGCCTAGCCCTTCGGTCAGCATACTGGCCGTCTGCTGAAAGAGTTGCTGCGCCTGCGCCGGATCGTAGATCGCAACCGTATAGCAAGTGTCGCACTGCCGCCGGCCATCGTGCAAATTCCAAAAGCGATTACCGAGCGGCGCGCCGCAGGTGTCGCAACGGGGCCGGGTCGCAATGCACTGCGGGCAAAACCGGTCAGGTCGGTCAATCAAGACATAATAGCCATTCGTTAACGGTTGTCCGCAACTGGCGCAGTGCGAAAGATCAACCGGCATCGCGCACCTTGTCTAAATGAACAATAAGACGCTAAAGATATCATAACGCAAAGGCGCAAAGACGCTAAGGTACACAGCCAACCTTACACTCCCAACTTCCAAGCTTCGTACTCCATAGCAGGGATGCATCCCTACTCTTCGCGCCTTTGCGTTATACCCTTCGCACCCTTGTCTTACCCCTCGTGCGGCGGCGGGCCATCGAGCTGCTCGGCTAGCCAGCGCTGCATCAGGTTCAACCCGTGCGGGTGCAGGCTATGCCCGACCGGGTCTTCGTGGTAATGGTGGCGCGGTGCGTGTTGAGCCAACAGATCGCGGGTGGCGCGGGCCTGTTCGACTGGGATAACATCATCGTAGCTGCCGTGCAGTTGCAAGATCGGCAGCCGGGCCAACCCTGCCGCTGGCGGATCGGTTGCCAAGGCCGGATCGAGATAACCGTTAGCTGCTATCACGCCGGCTAGCTTTTCGGGAATGCGCCACGCCAACGCTAGACTAAGGATCGCGCCTTGGCTGAAGCCAAACAGATAGGTGCGCTGCGGATCGGTGCCGATCCGGCCCGGCAATTCGCTGACGAACTTAATCAACAGTTCAACCGCTCGCGCCCTCCCCACCGGATCGGGAATCAAGCGACCGGGAGCGCCGCTCAGTTCGTACCATGCAAACCCGCCCCACGGCAGTGCAATCGGCGCACGCGCGCTGACAATATGCATCCGGTCGTCGATCAAATCGGCCAGCTCAAATAGATCGCGTTCGTGGCTACCAAATCCGTGCAACATCAGCAACAATGGCGCCGGCCCGGTCTCGACTAGCGGGCGCCGTTCAACGGTGCGAATCGTAGTCATGGAATCACCAATTCTTGCCCGACGCGCAGGTTGTCGCCTTGCGCCGGGGTCAGATTATTCGCCTGCAAGATCGCTTCAATTGTAACCCCAAATCGTTCGGCAATAGCGCGGAGGGTGTCGCCAGCCTGCACCGTATAACGGCGCGGCCCGGCGGCAGGTGGTTCCGGTGTCGGGGTTGGTTCCGGCGTTGGTTCCAGTGTTGGCGTTGGCTCCGGCGTTGGTGTCGGTTCCGGAGTTAGCGTTGGTTCCAGCGTTGCCGTCAGGGTTGGGGTCTGCGTTGGCCGCGGGGTTGAGGTTGGCACCGCTGGCGGCGGGGTGACGGTTGGCAGATCAGGCGCTTCTTGAGTTTCAATTGCTTCGATGACCGGCGGTGACCACGCCGGTAGCAAAGTCAGATCGCCGATCCGCAATGGCGGCAACGAAGAACGGGCGATGGTCAGCGATGCCACTGCTGCGATGAGCAGCAACAAGCCTGCCCCTGCCGCCATCCCAGCATTGCTGATGCGGTTTTGCAGCAGCCGTAGGATGATAGCGCCGATCGGTGGCGCCACCAGCGCCAGCGCCAATAACAACCACAGCATTGTTTCCGATAACACCATGTATATCCTCGTAGAGCCGCGCGGCCGTGCGCTTCCCCATCATCAATGTCCCCGCCTATCATGCCTAAGCCCAGCATCAGATCGCGGCGTCACGGCCCACGCCAGATGGTCAGCGCGCATATCGGCCCGCAGCGATTGGGGCGCACCCGCACGGACGTGCGGCTCCCCATATCACGGGGTCAAGGCCCACGCCGGGTTGTAATCACGCCCCAACAGCAAGACAATATCGGCTCCGAGCGGTTGGGGCGGCGCATCAGCCGGCGGGTTGGCAAAGACCTGCGTCGCCGGCAACCCCAGATGAGCGGCCAAGCGGGCGAGCGCCGTCGGTTTGCCGGCATAATCGATAATGACTGTCGTCTCGCGGCGCTCGGTATTAGCAGGCGGCAAGGTGTGAAAGCCGGCATTATCCAGCGCCCGGCTAACCCGCGCCGCCAGCCCATTCACCGGCGTCCCATTCAGCACCTGCACTGTCGCTGGTTCATGATCGAGCCGCGGCCCGGCCCGCACCCGCTCGACCAACGCCGCCAAATCGCGCCGGTTCCAGTAGATGTCTGAGCCGATTTCGGCCACAACTGCCACCTCACGCGGGTTAATGCTGAAGGTTGCAATCCGATCGGCCTCGAGCGACTGGGCCAGTGCAATCAGTTCGCGTAACGCCGCTGGATCGTCAATCGGCAGTGTTGTCTTGATGCTACGCCGGGCTTCGGCTAGCAATGCTGACAGAGCGCTGGCCTGATCGAGCATCCCGCGCGAGCGCACTGTCGCCAGCGCCGCGCGCACAATGGCCTGCTGGCGGCGGGCGCGGTCAAAATCGCTCGATCCATGGCGCGAGCGGGCATAACGCAACGCTGTCGCGCCGTCGAGCACTTGCAAGCCAGCAGGAATGAAAATCCGTTCGTACCCATAATCAGCGGTCGGGAAACTACTATCGAGCAAGGGGTAAGGCACATCGATGACCACGCCACCGATCGCATCAATCAGCCGCTCGAAGCCGGCAAAATCAATCTGGGCGACATAATCGATCGGTAGATTGAGCAGAGTGGCCACCGTCTCGGTAGCGAGCGCCGCCCCAGCCGCCGCCGGGTCAACCCCGCGCCCGTACAGATCGGCGGCATGGTGATAGCCGTAGCTATACGCCGCATTGATCTTCTGCTCGCCCAGCCCGCGGATCACAGCCACCGTATCGCGTGGGATCGAGAGCAGGCTGACCCAGCGTTCATTCGGATTAACGTAGGCCAAGATCAGGGTGTCGCTACGCACCCCTTCAGCGCCATCGTCGCGCTGGTCAATGCCAAGCAGCAAGACAGTAAATGGCTGGCGAAAGACGGTATTCGCCGGCGTCGCCCCACCAGTCACCGGACGCGGATCACTCAGACGCATACTGGCGGCGAAGGCGTTCCAAAGCCATCCCAAGCCCCACACCGTCACCAGTACTGCCAGCGCCAAACCGCCAAACCTGAGGAAGCGCCACCAGCCCCGTCGCCGTTGCGCGCGCAGAGCGGCCACCCGTTCGCGCGCACTCACCCGTGGCTGTCGTCGCTCATCATCCTGCCAATCCATCGCCGCCGTACCCTGTTATTCTTCAATCTCCGGCTCATCGGGCGGTTCGTAATGGCCGGTAGCAATGATCGGCGCACTCACCATTAGGCGTCGCAAGCCGGGGGCATCGCTGCGCGGCAAGATCGCCAGCACCACGATGCTCATATCATCGCTGGGTTGGCCATCATCAAGCTCGAGCGCCCGTTGCATCACGCTATCCACTAGCGTTTGCGGATCACGCCCCTCGCGTGCCGGCCACGCGGCAAGGTAATTCGGCAGCCCCAAATCCTCGCCGGATCGTTCACCCGCCCGTAGCAGGCCATCGGTAAACATGACGACATACGTGTAGGCCGTAATCGGCAATTCGCTGATCTGGGGCCGAATCAGCGGCTGTAAGCCGATCGGCGCCGAGGGCGCGTTAAAGCTGCGCAAGCCCTGCGGCGTAACAGCGAAAAACGGTGCTGGATTATTGCGTGTCACCAAGATTTTGTGCGCGGCAAAATCGACCGAAAGGATATTGAGCGTCGCTGCTGCCTGCCCCATCCGATAGGTATAAAGGTAATCGTGGACAGCGCGCGCAACGGCTCCATCCCGAGCGCCATCTTTGAGCAGCGCAATTGCCCGCGTAGCTACCAGATGCGACAACGTTTTGGCGCTTCGCCCGCTACCCTGCCCATCGGCGAGCACAAACGAAAACCCGCCTCCCGGACGCTCAATCATCTCTAGTGTGTCGCCGCTCTCGATCTCGCCAGCGCGGGGCACTTTCGCAATTGCGACCCGCATCTCTAACTCTGCCATTGCCCGCTTCCCCTCTTGATCGCCCAATATCCGTTACAGCATACCACAAGTTGCCCCGTGCTATAATTCAGAGCGTTACCAGTTCTTGACACAAGGAGGACGAAGATGTCCGCACCGCGGATCTTTCACAATCTCATCGGCGGCGAGTTTGTGCCTGCCCAGAGCGGCAAGACCTTCGAGCGCCGCAACCCTGCCGATACCCGTGATGTGGTGGGAGTATTTGCCGACAGCGATGAGCGTGATGTTCACGCAGCAGTTGAAGCCGCAAAGGTGGCGTTTGCCACGTGGAGCAAAGTGCCGGCGCCCAAGCGCGGTGAGATTCTGCTCCGCGCCGCCGAGTTGCTGCAAGCGCGCAAAGAGCAGTACAGCCGCGATCTGACCCGCGAAATGGGCAAGCCGCTCTTCGAGGCCGGCGGCGATATTGTGGAAGCGATCGGTATGGCCCAGTACGCCGGCGGTGAGGGCCGCCGCATGCACGGCGTCACCACCCCCTCGGAACTGCCCAACAAGTTTCAGATGAGCATTCGCCAGCCGATTGGCGTAGTGGGTTTGATCACGCCGTGGAACTTCCCCATGGCGATCGCG
Organism: uncultured Chloroflexus sp.; assembly: GCF_937951745.1. Taxonomy (GTDB): domain Bacteria; phylum Chloroflexota; class Chloroflexia; order Chloroflexales; family Chloroflexaceae; genus Chloroflexus. The sequence continues at coordinate 16,790 of NZ_CALFBQ010000019.1, read as the reverse complement.
TCGTGGAAAATGCTCCCCGCGATTGTCTGCGGTAATACCGTCGTGATCAAGCCGGGAGAAGACGCTTCGGTCAGTACCTACAATTTGGTTCAGTGCTTGATGGAGGCCGGCCTGCCGCCCGGTGTGGTCAACATCGTTACCGGCTATGGCCCCAAAGCTGGCCAACCGCTGGTCGAACACCCCGATGTACCGGTCATTTCGTTCACCGGTAGCACCGAGACCGGTCGGCTCGTGTATGAACTCGGTGCGCGACGGATCAAGCGAGTCAGTCTTGAGATGGGCGGCAAGAACCCGCTGATTGTTATGCCTGACGCCGATCTCGATCTGGCGCTCGATGGTGTCGTGTGGGCGGCCTTTGGCACGACCGGCCAGCGTTGCACCGCCACCAGTCGCCTGATCGTCCACCGAGCCGTGGCCAGAACGCTCGTGGATCGGATCGTCGCCCGCGCTCAATCGTTACGGATTGGTAACGGTCTCGACCCGGCGACCGAGATGGGGCCGCTGGTGAATGAGAAGCAGATGCAGCGTGTGCTCAACTACATCGAAATCGGCAAGCAAGAGGGTGCCACCCTGCTATGCGGCGGCTACCGGCTGACCGGCGGTGACTACGACTACGGCCATTTCATTGCCCCCACTGTCTTCACCAACGTCACGCCGCAGATGCGCATCGCTCGCGAAGAGATCTTCGGGCCGGTGCTAAGCGTGATCGAGGTGGATAGTCTCGATGAAGCGGTGGCAGTGGCGAATGATGTGGCCTACGGTCTCAGCTCGGCGATCTACACCCGCGATATCAACGCCGCCTTCCGCGCTATGCAGGCGCTGCAAGCCGGCATTGTCTACATCAATGCACCCACCATCGGCGCCGAGATTCACCTGCCCTTCGGCGGCGTCAAAGCCACCGGCAACGGCCATCGCGAAGCCGGCCCGACCATGCTCGACGTCTTCTCGGAGTGGAAGAGCGTGTATATCGATTACAGCGGCGCGTTGCAGCGGGCGCAGATTGATAATGCCGATTGATAGCTGTTTTGTTAAATAATGTCCTAATGGTGGGGGCGCGCACCCCACCATTGTTTATTTCTAACCCAATCTTGTCCTGATGAACAAATTGTCATCTTAGCCAACGGTTATTAGTTGCTAGTGAAGAGGTATTGGTAATAATGGTATGGTACACTTTCTATGTCATAATATAGTTTATTAAAGATGGGTCAAGATGAGAACTCAAAATTTTGTAGCTATATGTTTATTGCTTCTTATGGCATGTTCGTTCATTCCCCCACTAACACCCATGCCCGAAGCACGAAAACTTACTATTACTGGCTGGCTTGGTTATATGCCGCAAGAGCTGCTTGACGCATTCAGCGCCGAAATGGGTGTTGTGGTGGAATATATCGGGTATGACACCACCGAAGCGGCAATTGCTGCGCTTGAACAGGGCGCCGGGTATGATTTGATGATAGTCAGCTACCAGTTCATTCCTGATCTGATCAGCAGCGGTGCGATCGTCCCTATTAACTACGCCAACATCCCCAACACGCGCAACTTGAGCGCCAACTTCCGCGATTTGGCGTTCGATCCGGGCAATCGCTATTCGGTGGTTTACCAGTGGGGCACCACTGGCCTGCTCATACGCACTGATCTGCTCGACCGCCCAATTATGCGCTGGTCTGATTTGTGGGAACCAGCGCTTGACGGTAAAATTCTGCTCTGGCCAATACCGCGCGATGCGGTGAACGTATTGCTGAAATCGCTCGGTTTTTCCATCAATACCACGAATCCTGCCCATCTTGCCACCGCGCTTGAACGAGCGCCCGATTTTGCCCGCCGGGTTGGCTGGGTTGGGGAAGGGGTCGAAACCGTAACCCCATACCTCGTATCCGGCGAATACGTAGTAGGGTTAGGCTGGGCGTATGATGCGCTCGATGCGCAACGCCAAAGCGACCAGATCGCCTACATTACTCCCGGTGAAGGGACAATTCTCTGGGTTGACAGTTTTGTGATTCCAGCCGTTAGCATGCAGCAGGCGCTCGCCGAACAATTTATTGATTTCTTTTTGCGACCGGATATCAGCGCGTTAGTGACGAATGAACTAGCGACGGCAACCGCGAATGAAGCATCGTGGCCCCTCGTTAAGCCAGAATTTCGCGATAGCGAGATCATTTTCCCTTCGCTTACTACCTTGCAACGGGCTGAATTGGAATTGCCCCTTGATCCGGAAACGCAGGCAAAGTACGATGAAATTTGGAATGCATTTTTCGTTGCTAAACCATAATCTATGCGTCACTCCTTGCACCTCATCCTGCTCTTATTCCTTACTGCGTGCAGCGCCACGCCAATGGCCACGCAACCATCCGCTACGCCGGCACTGAAAAAGCTCATTGTGGCCGGCTGGGCCGGGTATATGCCGCAAGCGGTACTCGACGCCTTTCGCGCCGAAACGGGGATCGCGGTGGAATATGTCAGCTACGAAAGCCAATTTGACGTTATTGACCAATTGCGCGCTGGCGCCGAATACGATGTTGTAGTAATGGGTAATACGCTGATTCCAACCTTGGTTGCGGAAGGGCTGCTGGCCCCGATTGATTACAGCCAAATCCCGAATTTTCGTTATGTCAGCGCCAATTTTCGCGATCTGACCTACGATCCGGGTAGCCGTTATTCAGTCGTTTATCAATGGGGCGTAGGCGGGCTGGTGGTGCGGCCCGATCTGCTCGACCGCCCGATTACGCGCTGGGCCGATCTGTGGGATCCGGCCTTGGCCGGCAAGATAGCGATGTGGCCCGAAGAAGACCAACTCTTCATGATCACACTGAAGGCAATGGGCCAGACTCTCACAGTTACCGACCCGGCTGTGTTCGATCAGGCTGCCGAACGGTTGCGCCAGCTCTTGCCGAATGTGACGGAGCTTGACCTGTCAATGCCCAATGCCGCCGAGCTGGTTGCCAACGGCGACTATCCGGTGTTGTACGGCTGGTCGTATGATGCGCTCGCGGCCTATGCCCTCAATCCGGCGGTAACATTCGTTCTTCCTGAAGAGGGGGCACTGCTTTGGATTGACACGTTCGTTGTGCCGGCGCAAAGCGAGCGCAAAGTGGCTGCCTTCCAATTCATCAATGTTGTCTTGCAGCCGGAAATGTGTGCGCTGATTACGAATGAAATCTACGTGGCGACTGCGAACGATCAAGCAATGCCGTTGATCGATCCGGCTTTGCAGCATCACCCGTGGATCTTTCCGAACGGGGAAGCTTTGTTGAGAGCGGAATATATGCTGGAACTGCCGGCTGATCTAGCCGCATACCGGCATCAGTTGTGGGAGCAACTACTGGCAGCAATGGAGAGGTGATTCGTGCGACGTTTGCAGATTTGGCTGCGTTCTCTTGAGCACCGTCTCAATACGAGCTTGCAGGCTAAGCTGACGCTCTTTCTGAGCTTGATGCTAGCCTTGATCTTGCTGGTAGCAGCGTATGGCGTCTTCCTGTTCATCGAGTCGATTGAACATGAGGGCTGGGCTGGCCGCCAACGTGAGGCGGCCCAGAACGCCGTGCGCACCATTGACGATTTTCTGCTGCGCATCGAAGATACCTTAACGCTGGTAGGTGCGTTGTCGGTCGAACAAGTCGAACGCTCGCCTGATCTGTTGCCAGAGATTTTGAACCGGGTACCGGCGTGGATCGAGATCGTGCGGGTTGATCGCGATGGCCGCATCATAGCGGAAATAACCCGTGATCGCCCTCTGCTCGGTAATTTAGTGACGATCCCGCTGTCCAACTGGTTTCAGCAAGCGCGGGCCGGCCAACGCTACCTTGGCCCGCTCTTTATTACCGCAGATACCGAGCCGTACATTATTATGGCCATCCCAACCAACGATGGTGGGGTAGTAGCCGGACGGTTGCGCATGAACCTGCTGTGGGAAACGGTGGCGACGATCCGGTTTGGCCGCACTGGCAGCGCATATATTGTCAATGAGGATGGGGTCATTATTGCTCACCCTGATCCTCAAGTGGTGCTCGCCTACACCACTATCGGCAATCGGCCTGAATTTCGCACGCTTCCCCCCGACGGTAGCCAACAATATTATATTAACCTCGCTGGTAAAGAGACACTTGGTGTTGCCCTCAATATCCCCGACACTTCGTGGCGCTTATTCACTGAAGTGCCCGAAGCTGAAGCGACCGAGCTGTCAACGCGAGCGGGAGTAACCTTTACCTTAAGCCTGATTGTGTTTGGCCTCCTCCTTTTGCTGGCTACCAACTATTTGCTCAACCGCTTTGTTTTCCGCGTGCTCGACGAGTTGCGCCAAGGCGCCGAACGGATCGGCAGCGGCGACTTAACGCACCCGCTGCTGGTGCGCTCGGAGCGGGAAGTGGCAGAGGTGGGGCGTGCTTTTAATGCCATGATGCATCAACTACGCATGCGCAACGCTGAGATTGCCAAACAGACTGAGAGTTTGAAAGCCGAGATTCAAGAGCGTCGCCGGGTTGAACAAGAATTGATCAAAGCGCGCGATGCTGCCGAAGCCGCCTCGCGCGCCAAGAGCACCTTCCTTGCTACCATGAGTCACGAGCTGCGCACGCCGTTGACGGCGATCATTGGCTATAGCCAACTGATGGAACAACTGGTCAACAAGAACATCTACGAGACCGTGACTCACGATGTGGGACGCATCCGGGCCGCTGGCATGCATCTGTTGTCCCTCATCAACGATATTCTCGACATCTCGAAGATTGAGGCCGGGCGGATGACGATCAGCGCTGAGTATGCCGATGTGGCCGATCTGGTGCGCACTGCGGTGAATACGGTGTTGCCCCAGATGGATAAAAACCGCAACCGTTTCCAAGTCGATTGTCCGTCTGATATTGGGCTGCTCAATAGCGATGCCACCAAAGTGCGACAAGCGTTGATCAACCTGCTCAGCAATGCGGCCAAGTTTACCGAAGACGGCGACGTGACGTTGACCGTCACGCGCCACGAGCAAGATGATCAGACGTGGTTTCGCTTTGAAGTGGCCGATACCGGGATTGGCATATCCCCTGACAAACTCGGTAAGCTGTTCAAAGCCTTCTCGCAAGTTGATGACTCGCCGACCCGTAAGTATGGCGGTACCGGCTTGGGCTTGGCACTCAGCCAGCGTTTGTGCGAACTGATCGGTGGGCGGATCACGGTTCAAAGTACCGTTGGTAAAGGGTCGGTCTTCACGATGGAGATACCGGCTGAGCTGGGTCATGTGTTGCCCGCGCCAACCCTGAGCTTAGCCGATCTGCCGCCAGCAGAGGTTGCGAGGGAGCCGTTACAGGTGGCGGTTGATACTGCCGTGCCGGTTAGCAATGCTATCGTGCTGGTGATTGATGACGATCCGACAGTTAGCGATCTGATCCGACGGATAGCGCCAAGCAATGAGGTCTACGTAGTAACTGCCGAGACCGGCGCGGAAGGGTTGCGCTTGGCAACCGATCTGCTGCCCGATCTGATCGTGCTTGATCTGAAACTGCCTGATTTGAATGGGATCGAAGTGTTAGCCCAACTCCGCGAAACGCCTGAAGTGGCTGCTATCCCGGTCGTGGTCTTGACGATTGACGATCAGGCACGACGTGGTTTGACGTTGGAAGTGGCCGAATATTTAGTTAAGCCGATTGAGCCAGAGAAATTGCTCACGGTGGTCAAACGCTATTGCCGCCGCCCAGAGGAAGGGACACCGTCCCACATTCTGATCATCGAGGACGATCAGGCGCTCGCCGAACTCGTGGCGCGCACGCTGCGCACCGCTGGCTGGCCGGTTGAGGTGGCGTTTGATGGTGAGACTGGTCTAACGGATGCTCTTACCCGTCCACCGGGCTTGATCTTGCTCGATTATATGCTGCCGAAGATGGATGGTTTGCAACTGCTTGAACATTTGCGGGCCGATCCCGTAGGGCAGAGCATCCCGGTGATTTTCATGACTGCCCGCGATCTGACAGCCGACGATCGCGAACGGCTGGCCCAAGCCGTTAGTGCGATCCAACGCAAGGCAGAATTGGATCTAGAACAGATCGTCATCCGCATCCAGCAGATGATGCAACGCAATCCGGCATCGTCTGTTGCTAATACTACCTCAAACTAAACGGGTTGCATGACTAAGGATTATATGATGAGGTGGGCGCTACAGCTATGACTAAGATTCTGATCGTAGAAGATGATGCCAATAATCGCGATCTTATCGCGCGTATTGTGGAATTAATGGGGCACGAACCGATACTGGCGGTAGACGGTGCGCAAGGAGTGGCGCTAGCACGTAGCATGCAACCTGACTTGATCATCATGGATATGGGTTTGCCGGTGCTCAATGGTTGGCAGGCAACCCATCGCATCAAGTCTCAACCGGGAACGAGCCACATTCCGGTGTTGGCGCTAACAGCCTACGCTCTGAATGAAGATCGGCTGCGCTCGTTAGCTGCCGGCTGTGATGACTTCGACACCAAACCGATCGATTTTGGACGTTTCCGAGAAAAAGTGCAAGCCCTCCTTAGCCGCACTGCTTAGGATGAGTAGGCTATGAATCACGTCCAATGCCCCCCGTCGGATGTTGCTGAGACGCAACCCGGCAGGATTCTGATTGTTGACGATCAGGAAGTGCTGCGTTTTCTGTTGCGGCGTGAGCTTACTGCCCTTGGTCACACGATTGATGAGGCGCCCGATGGGCCAACGGCGTTGCAAATGCTGCGGCAGCACGCCTTTGATATTGTCCTGCTCGATATTATGATGCCCGGGATGGATGGGATACAGGTGTTGAACCACATGAAAAGCGACCCTGATCTCTTCGATCTATCGGTCATCGTCGTCTCGGCTGATATTGATATTGATCATATCGTCACCTGTATCGGTAATGGGGCCGATGATTATGTCTTCAAACCGTACAATATTGTGCTGCTGAATGCGCGGATCAATGCCAGTCTGGAGCGCAAGCGGTTGCGCGACCGCGAGCGGCGCTATCGGCTCGAACTTGAGCGGATGGTTGCTGAACGCACTGCCGATCTCGAACGTTCTCAAGAAGCTTTGCGTATCAGCGAAGAGCGTTATGCGCTAGCCGCGCGTGGCGCTAACGATGGTTTGTGGGATTGGAATATTGCTGCGGGTACAATCTATTTTTCGCCGCGTTGGAAAGAGATGCTTGGCTACGCTGAAGACGAGATTGGCGATACGCCGAGTGAGTGGTTTGACCGCATCCACCCAGATGATCGCGAGTTGTTCGAGGTGCGGCTGATGGCCCACTTCCGTCGCCTGATCTCGAATTTCCAGCATGAATACCGGATTCTGCATCGTGATGGTTCGTATCGCTGGATGCTCTGCCGCGGGTTAGCGGTTTGGGATCAGCATGACCAAGCAGTGCGGATTACCGGTTCACAGACTGATATTACCGATCGCAAAAAGGCCGAGCAGCAACTTCAGCACGATGCGCTACACGATAGCTTGACTGGTCTGCCCAATCGGGTGCTGTTTACCGACCGGCTTGAACGCGCGATTGTACGCTTGCGCCGTGAGCCGCAGCGCCACTTCGCGGTGCTCTTTCTCGATCTCGACCGGTTTAAAGTTATTAACGACAGCCTTGGCCATGAATTCGGTGATCGGTTGCTCATAGCAGTAGCCGTGCGGCTACAAGAATTGGTGCGGCCTAATGATACGGTGGCCCGGCTTGGCGGTGATGAGTTTACCATTCTGCTCGAGCCGATCGAGCACGAACAACAAGCCGAGCAGGTGGCCGAACGCATCCAGCACGCTTTGTCAGCGCCGCTCTACTTGCAAGGCCACAAGATAGTTATTTCGTCAAGCATCAGGATTGCCTATAGCAGCAGTGGTTATGCCCAACCTGCCGACCTGATCCGCGATGCTGATACTGCGATGTACCACGCCAAATTACGCGGCAAAGCATGCTACGTGCGCTTTGATCCCTCGATGCATACCGAAGCGCTGGCCAAATTGCAACTCGAACAAGACTTGCGGTTCGGACTCGCACGAAACGAATTCCGTCTCTTTTACCAACCGATTGTACTTTTGCGTACCGGCGCGATTGTCGGGTTTGAGGCGCTCATCCGTTGGCAACACCCGCAACGCGGCTTGCTGGCTCCCGGTGAGTTTTTGCCGCTGGCCGAAGAAACCGGCCTGATTGTGCCGATGACTTGGTGGGTATTGGAAGAAGCTTGTCGGCAGATGCAGCGCTGGCATGAGCAGAATCCTACCGAACCGCGCTTGTCGATTAGTGTGAATCTGAGTGGACGGATCTTTACCCAGCCCGATCTCATCGACCGGCTGCAGTACATTCTCCATCAAACCGGTTTGCCACCTCAGTATTTGAAACTAGAAATCACCGAACATACCTTTATTGAGTTTGGTAATTTCACCAATCATTTACTCGAAGGTATTCGTAGTTTAGGCGTTGAATTGTGTATTGATGATTTTGGTACTGGTTATTCTTCATTAAGTTATCTCCATACCTTTCCGGTGAATGTACTTAAGATTGATCGCTCGTTTGTCAACCGGCTCGATGTGAAATCGAGCCAAGGTGACATTGTGCAGACGATCATTCAATTGGCGCACAATCTCAATATGGAAGTGGTAGCTGAAGGGATTGAAACCCCGGAACAGTTCGAGCAGTTGAAACAATTAGCGTGCAGTCACGGGCAAGGCTGGCTGTTTGCCCCGGCCTTGAGTGAGGCGGAAGCGCAGGCGTTGATCAGCAATATGAACGGGGGGAGATACGCAGCCGGTTTGACGCGATAGATAAGGAATCCGGCCCTTCAGGGCCGGGCTAGGCTTACGAAGCCTGCGCAGCGGGCTGATGACCATCACTCCCCTGCCAGCATGGCTAAAAAGCCGAGCGATGCGACTTGGTTATCCGCCCGCGCAGCGGGCTGATGACCATCACTCCCCTGCCCCCGCCCTCGCAAGTGTGAGCGATAGCGCATAGGGAATGGGGAGGAGCGATCAGAAAGGCTACTTCCTTCCTCCGTTCCATTCCCAACCCGCTGCACCCTTTGTGGCTTGGCGTTGAAGACCTTTGCGCCGGCGTGATCGACCCTCACCTTCCGCCTTGGGGGTGGGGTTGAGGGTGAGGGTGAACCGGCGCATCCCAAGGCGATCAACGGTACCGGTACGTATGCGTTCTGTCCGCCCGTGAATTCCCAGCGGGGGAGAGCAAGGACGGAGTCGCGCATCTCTGCCCCCGGCGCAGCGAAACAATCTCCCACGAGCACGCAAGATACCCGCTTAGGCATACGTTCCGCTACAGCGGGGGATTGCTTCGGGGGCAAGACGCCCCGCCGAGCGGGATCGTCCCGTCCCCTCGCAATGACCTATAGTGCCCCGCTTAGGTGTTCTGTCCATTTTTAAGCTTTGGATGGAGAGGGGTGCTGTATCCTCTGTCGAAGAGGGAGGGCTAGGGCGGGTGGAACCACCACATTGCCATGCGATTTGTCGAAGTACACAATATCTGAGAGCCGCCCACGCCCACCACACCATGCTATACTGCTCTCGTGACGAAAGGAGCATGTATGGCGCTTACGCAGTTGCCCCGGCAGCGCGCCGCAGTGTGGCTCGCTTGCTTTCTCTGCTGCATGCTGGCGGGCTGCCTGATGCCGGTAGCGCAACCATCACCGACGGTCCCCCCCACTTCTCTGCCGGCTACGCCAACTCCACCGCCGATCACGGCGACTGAACTCTGGCAGCGCGCGTTAGTCGCTAGTGAGATTGGCGACGATGATACAGCGGCTGGCTTACTCAGTCAGTTGTTACAACTCTTTCCTGCTGCCGCCGAAGCGCCAGTTGCCCGTCTGTTACTGGCTCGCTCGTATGGCGATCGCGGCAATTGGACATCGGCGGCGGAATTGGTGCGGCCATTGTTGGCCGATCCAGCGACGCCGCTCTACGCCCCGGCGCTCTTCCTCACGGCCCGCGCTCACGAGGCGGCTGGTCTGCATGCCGAAGCGGTAGTCGCTTACACCCAATACGAAGAGCTCGGTACGCCGCTCGCGCCCTATGCGGCGCTGCGGGCGGCGGCCCAATTGCGCGTGTTGGGGCGTTTAGCGGAAGCGGAGGCACGTTACCTGCGCGCCGCCACCGGTGAGATGGCGGCAGGCCAGCGTGCCGCTGCGTATGAACAAGCGCTGGTGTTAGCGGCTACACTGGGCCGTCCGGCAGATGGGGTGGAATATGCGCGCCAAATCCTCGCGTTTGCCACCCAGCCTGATTACCGAGCCCGGATTTTGACGTGGGCGGCGGATTTAGCTGCCGAGGCCGGCGACCCGGCCACGGCCAGCGATCTGCGCCGCGAAGCGATTGCAACTCACGCCGGAGTAAGCGCCGCGCTGGCCGCCGATGCCCTCCGGGCCGGCAATGACCCGGCGCTCGATCCGTTTGCTGCCGCCCAAGCCTACCGCACGGTAGAACGGTGGAACGATGCGATCGCCATGCTTGATTTGGCGATTGCTGCCGGGCAAAACGAAGCCGAGGCGCTACGCCAGCGCGGGCTAGCCCGGCGCGCCTTGGGAGATTTTGCCGGGGCGCTGGCTGATCTGGCTGTGGCCCGTGATCGCGATCCCAATAGCGACACCGGGCGGCAAGCAGCGCTTGATTGGATCCAGACCTACGGCCAGAGCGGGATGGTGGCCGAAGCAGCCGAACTCTACCGGCAATACGCCGTGACATGGCCCGACGAACCACGCGCGCCAGTGGCGCTCGACCGGGCAGCCCAGTTGTACGACCGGTTGGGTGACGGCACGACCGCGATTGAAGTGCGGCTCGAACTAGGACAACGCTACCCAACCACAACCCTCGGCATTGCCGCGTTGCATCGGGTGGCGTTAGCCCGCTTTGACAGCGGCGACATCGCTGGCGCCGGTGAACTTTGGCGTGCGCTGGCCCAACGCGGGCAAGGGATCGGGCAGGCGCTCGGCGCATTTTGGGCCGGTAAAGCGGCGCAGCAGCTCGCTGATCCGGCAGCGGTTGACTACTTCCGGCAAGCGCAAGCTGCCGCGCCAGATAGCTACTATGCGGTGCGGGCCGCTGAAGAGTTAGGCGAAATCCCGACTGGCTCACTGCCGATCGGAGCGCCGATCGATTCCTCCGAGTGGATTGCGCTCGCCGAATGGGTGCAGAGTTGGAGCACGAGCGAGGGTCAACCGGCGCTGGCCGGTGTCGCTGAACGAGCGCGTCTCTTGCGTGAAGTAGGCTTGTACAACGAAGCCGATAGCGAATGGCTTGATGGGTTGCGGCAAGCGGGCGAGCAACCGCTGCGCTTGCTCGATCTGGCCCAGCGTGCCTATCAGGCCGGCGCAACCTACCCGGCGCTGCTGGCCGCCGAGCGGCTGGCGCGGCTAACGCCGCCGGCAGCTAACCCACTCCCACCTGCTCTGCTCCGCCTGCGTTTTCCGACACCTTACCCTGAACTCGTGCAGCGGGAAGCAGCCGCATTCGGCGTTGATCCGCTCTTGTTCTACGCCCTCATCCGCCAAGAAAGTCTCTTTAATCCAGCGGCGACCTCGTGGGTCGGTGCGCGCGGCTTAGCCCAAATCATGCCCGACACCGGGCGCGGCATCGCGCAAAACCTCGGCATCGGCGACTTTCAGCTCGACGATCTCTACCGGCCCGACATTAGCATTCGCTTTGGCGCCTTCTACCTTGGCCGCCGGATCAAGGACATGAATGGTAGCTTGCACGGGGCGTTGGCAGCCTACAACGGTGGCTTAGGCAACGCGCAACGCTGGGCCGGCGGCAATGTAGTTGCTGATCCCGACCGCTTTGTCGAAACAATCGATTTTAGCGAAACGCGCAACTATGTGTGGGCAGTATATGCGTTTTATGGGGTGTATCGAGGGATGTACGAGCACACGCGATAATCGGTGTCAGACCAAAGGTTGGCGGGCTTTTGACGTGAGAATCTCACGACGGTATCCAAACCATTAGCGCAGGTTGTAGCGAGAAGAGCTGCTACTTCTCGCATTCCAGTTGGGTACCGAGCAAATTTTTATGTTCTGCTAGGCAATGTTATCTCGTCACAGCGTTCGCTAAGCAGCAACTAATTTTCTTTCACCTATTTTTGACAATCACTTGCGAAACGGCCATAATAATGGCAGATATATACTTCCCGCTTGAGCCATCATTGCAGCGCCGCAATACTACCCACGATTCCGAAATGCTCGCAAAACAGTCACTGTTTTAGGAACCGAGGAAGGCTGTCATGGAACTACTCCTCGTGCTCTTTACACTCATCATCCTTGCTGCCAGCATCGTCTACGTGTTGCTGCAAGATTGGCGCGGTCAAGCGAACCGGCTTTTCGCTCTCTTTACCGGCTGCTCGTTGGTGTTGACATGCGCCGGTGCGGTGCGTTTTGCCAGCCGCAACGCGGATGAAATTTGGTTACTCTCAGGCTTGCTCACTTCACTGCTTGCGGCGATCTTTGGTTTTTTGGTCTGGCTGATCATGATATTGTTCATGCCGCACCGTTATCAGCAACCAGTGGTGCGCTGGGCTATGATCGCACCGTATGCCTTTATGACGGTCTTTCTCGCCGTAGATTGGTATGGGCGGTTGAATATCGTGGGTGGCGATGTCTTTCGCGCTGAGACGGGCGTGCTCAGCTTTGTGCGCGGCCCGCTATTCTGGCCGGTGTTTGCGCTCTACATTATCGGTTGTCTGCTCGCGCCGCTCGCCATGTTGGTGACGATTGCTATTCGCCATCCGGTGATGCGCACACCGGCGCTTTGGCTAACCGCCGGAGCGGTGTTTACCTTTTTGATGGGCTATATGTTTCGTGAACTGGGATTAGTCGCAGTCACCTATGTTAGTTTGCTGCCACTCCATCTTTCTTTCGGCTGGGTGACATTGCGCTACGGAGTTTTCCGTCCTTCACAAATCGCCTTGCAAGCCGCTATCGAGAATCTTCCCGACGGTGTGCTCATCCTCGATGCTGGCCGTCATGTGCGGTTTGCTAATCGCGCGGCGCAGCGGCTCGTGCCGGCTTGCGTGAGAGATGGACAGGCGTTTGAGCGGATGCTGGCCGAGAGTGGCTTTCACGAGCAGACAACGGCTGAGGATCAAGAGCGGGGCCGGCGCCGGTTTGCACACGCAACCGATGGCAAGATTGTCTTGGTGTCAGAAGTGGCGATCAACGATGAACAGGGCAAGTCAAGCGTGGTACTGATGCGCGACGTTACCCGTTCGGAGCGGCAGCAAGCCGAGTTGCTAACGTCACGGGCAGCACTGGCTGAACGCACCGCCGAACTCGAGCGTTCGCTGGCCGAGTTGCAGCAGCGCGATGAGTTGTTGCGCCGGCTAACCTTGCCGATCATCCCGCTGAGCGAAACGGTGTTGCTTGTACCACTGATCGGAGCGTTTGATGCGGCTCGTTGCCAAACGTTGGTTACCCTGATTCTGCCGGAAATTGCTGAACGCAATGCGCGCACAGTGCTGGTGGATTTGACCGGGCTGACCGTCTTCGATCAAGACCTTGCCCGCGCCTTGCGCCACCTGAGCGATGGGGCGCGGTTGATGGGGGCGCAGGTGGCATTGTGCGGCATCCGGCCCGATATGGCCGAGGTCATGATCCATACTGGATCGACGTGGAATGGGATGCGCTCGTTTGCCACTCTGCAAGCCGGCGTGAAGGCACTGTTGGCAAGCACCGTAGTGGCGAGAGGGTAAAGAAGACACGAGGCGGACTCACACAGAGGCGCAAAGGGGTCTAAGGCGCGAAGACTGCCCAGAGACGCAAAGTTGGATAGCGCCAAGACACAAGGACGCGAAGAAACGCAAGGCTCCTAACGTCAAGATGCAAAGAGCGCAGAGGGAGCGAAGGTTTTAATGTTTCCCACTCTCTGCGTCCCCTGCGGTAAACATACATCCACCCCGCAATCCAGCCAGCGCCTGCGCGACCGTCAGCCAGCCGCGACCGGGGAAGAGTTTGGCGACCTGCGACGAGAAGATCAGGCTGTTGCCGAGCAATTCGGTAGCCGGGCCTTCGACCACAACCTCGCCTTCGCTAAGCAACACTACCCGATCAGCGCATGCAGCGGCCAGCTCGACATCGTGGGTCGCCATTACCACCGTGCGCCCTTCGTCGCACAAGCGGCGCAACATGCTGATCAAGCTGGCCTTGGCGTGATAATCAAGGCCACGGGTCGGTTCATCGAGCAAGATGAGCGATGGGTCGCCGGCCAAACCGGCGGCCAGCGCCGCTCGCTGTGCTTCGCCGCCGCTGAGATCGCGCGGATAGCGCTCGGCCAGATGATGAATGTCAAAACGCGCTAAGACCTCGGCAATAGTAGTAGGCGATGGCTGCAACCCGCGCCCGTGCAAGCTGAATGCCACCTCTTCGCGCAAGGTGTCGTGAAAGAGCATACTGCGCGGATCTTGCGGCACATACGCCACCCGGCGAGCCAGCTCCTCCACCGGAATAGGGGCAATATCACGGCCTTCCACTTCGATCTTCCCCTCAACGGGCCGCACCAATCCGATCAGCGTCTTGAGCAGCGTGCTCTTGCCGCTGCCATTGCGGCCCATAAGGGCAATGAGCGCACCCCGCGGTAGATCGAGATTCAACCGATAGAGCGCCTCGTGCTGGCCGTACTGCACGGTGACGTTCCGCAAACGGGCTAGTGGCTGATGTTCCAGCGGCGTGGGGGCAGATGGTGGTGAGACAGGCAGATCAGCAGTCACAAAACGCCGGCCTTCTTTGATCGTCAACGGCAAGGGTTCCCAACCCAACTCAACGCCAAGCTGTTGCAGCGGCGGGCGTAGCTCGATGCGAGCCAGCATCTCGCGCGGCGCACCTACCTCAACCCTTCCACCCGGTGCGAGGTAGAGAATGCGGTCGGCGTATTGCACCACCCGTTCCAGCCGGTGCTCGCACAGCACAATGGTAATGCCAAGGTCGGCGTTGAGCTTTTGCAACGCGGTCAAGACCTCTTCCGCGCCGTGCGGATCGAGCTGGCTGGTCGGTTCATCGAGCACCAACGCACGCGGTTGGGCGGCGAGCGCGGCGGCAATCGCCACTCGCTGTTGTTCGCCGCCGCTCAGTGTGGCGACGTGGCGGTGGCGCAGATGGGCAATTGCCAACTGATCAAGCACCTCTTCCACCCGCCGGCGCATCACTGCCGGTGGCACCCCCAGATTTTCCATTGCAAAGACGATCTCGTCTTCGACCCGCTCAACGACGAACTGGCTTTCGGGGTCTTGCACCACAAAACCGATCAGATCGGCCAGATCGCGCGGCTGATGGGCGAGTGTATCACGCCCCCACACGCGCACTCGCCCGCTGAGCCGCCCGCCGTAAAAGTGGGGAACGAGGCCATTGAACAGGCGCAAGAGGGTGCTCTTGCCGGCGCCGCTCGGCCCACAGACGAGCAACAATTCGCCATCAGCGATCCGTATGCTCAGATCACGCAGGATCGGCGCGCCGGCGCCGGGGTAGGTGTAGGTGACGCGGTCGAGTTCGATCATAGG
Source organism: uncultured Chloroflexus sp. (assembly GCF_937951745.1). Taxonomy (GTDB): domain Bacteria; phylum Chloroflexota; class Chloroflexia; order Chloroflexales; family Chloroflexaceae; genus Chloroflexus. Next base: position 1,324 of record NZ_CALFBQ010000019.1, on the reverse strand, counting down.
TTTGCATGTTTCTGCATATTGCAAAAGCAATGCGAAAAGGTGCGCTGTTGCTGGTTGAAACCTATTCCCGGTGGCCTCGGTGGTACCAACCCCTACCCCAGCCTTCCCTCAGTGAGGGATGGAGGAGGCTCTCACCCCTAACCTCGCTCCCATTTGACGGCGAGAGGGGAGTGCCGCTGAGGAACGGGAGTATGGGGGTTTGTCCCTTCCATCTGGGCAAGCGCGAGGCATCGGCTCCGGCTGGCCGCCCCTCCTCTTGGCCCCTACCGCCTCCGCTCCCTCGGTGGTACCAGCCCCCAAAGGTTCACAACACCGCCCGTAACCCCGCCATTAGCCGCTCAATATCTGCCGGAGCATTATACGCCTGCACCGAGACCCTGATCAACGGGCGGCCTTCCCAGTTAAAACACGGCACTTCGACCCGCCACTCGCGCCACAGACGCGCCTGCACCTGTGCCGGATCGCACGGTGGTAAGGGCAGCGCGCGCATCTGCACCCACCAACCCGCATCAGCGGGAGTCAGCGGTGGCAAGTCGCTGAGCGCTAAGATCTGTTGTGAAGCAGTTTGCAACAGCTCGTGGCACGCTTGCCGCACCGTCGGCCAGCCATGCTGGCGCTGGAACTCGATCGCTGCCGGCACGGTGAGAAAGGCTGACGGATCATCGGTGCCCATCCACTCGTAATAGGCTTGGAGCGGGCGGCCTTCAGGGTAAGCGAGAAAACTGCCTTGGAGCGGGGTAGGCGGTTGCCAGCCCCAACTCACCACCAGCGGCTCAAGGCTGGCTTGGTGTTCAGGGCGGACATAAAGAAAGCCGGCTCCCTTCGGCGCGCACAGCCATTTGTGGCAATTGCCACCATAGAAATCGGCCCCTAGAGTCTGTTATGCACTTCGGAAATAAACGTGGTATGCTTTCAGCATGACACGCAAACCCTATCCAAGCGATGTGAGCGACGCGGAGTGGGCCATCGTCGCTTCGACAGGCTCAGCGCACCGCGCTCCCTCCCCGACCTTCATGACCGATGATGCCCCGCAGCGCACCCACTCGCTGCGCGAGGTCTTGAACGGATTGCGCTGGATCGTCCGCGCTTCGGCAGCCTTAGCGCATCGCACGGAAGCGCCCTAGCGCATGATGCCCAACGATCTGCCGCCGTGGTACGCCATCTATCAGCAAACCCAGCGCTAGCTGAAGGCTGGGGTCTTTGCGACGCTTCAACAGGCTCAGCACGTCGCGCTCGTCCATAATCTGCGCACGCGGTTGTGCGAAATCAAAGGGCGGACGCCTGCTCCGCGCGCGGTGATCTTTGACGCACGCACCATGCCCCT
>NZ_CALFBQ010000018.1 GCF_937951745.1 uncultured Chloroflexus sp. | reverse complement strand
CACCTCCTTTCTAGGGAGCAATCCCACTCACTGCTCACGTGCTACGGCGCGGTTCATCACCACGCGTGCCTGTTCAGGTGCTAAACCCCACACCCCCTAGCTCACTGCTGGGGGGTGTGGGGTTTTTTGCTCGCGCGCCGGATGCGGTGCTCTTTGGCTTGGGTACGTACAGCACGCCACGACACATACGCGAGCACTATACTTTTCAGCTATGGCGTGCAGGAGTGAACTGTCGCCTTCTACAATGCGCACGATGCACTATTTGATAGCGCAACGTTGAGAACGTTCATTCACGAAACTGATAGAGCCAATTGAGCTGGCGTTGGCTCAACCAAGCAGGCATTAGTCGTACTATCCTATTTCGTAGCCATTGTAAGTAGCCTGAACGGATATGCGCGATCTGGCTGAACAGACGCGCAGCGCGGGCAATGCGCTCAACACGGGGCCGGCGCGTTTGTTCATAAGCGTGCAACGTTTCAAATAAGGGCAGCTTACTTAAACAATCAGCCAACACAATGGCATCTTCAATCGCCTGCGCACCGCCCTGACCAAGATTTGGCATCATTGCATGGGCAGCATCGCCAAGCAATACCACTCGCCGTTGCCACCAACTCGGCAGCGGCGGCAATTCGTAGAGATCGGTGAGGATGATCTCGGCAGGCGGCGTATGTTGAAGCAACGTTGGCACTGGTTGGGGAAATGTAGCATAACGTTTCGCTAACTGAAGCGTTGCTAGGGTTTCATTTCCTCCCGCCGGCGCAAGCAGAGGCGCAAACCAGTACACATGGCGCTCATCAATCGCTGAAAAACCAAACCTGTGCTCGCCATCCCACCATTCTTGACAGGTATGAGCTAAGGGTGGCGGCAATGTGAACGAGGCGATGCCGCGCAGACACGTCTGCCCGCTATAGCGCACAGCAATGCCGGGAAAGAGCGTTTGGCGAATGATCGAATGCAGGCCGTCAGCCCCGATCAGCAAATCAGCAACCGTTTCGGAACCATCGGCAAAGTGCATAGTTACGCGCTGCTCGTCTTGGGTAAAACCAGTACATCGGTGATCAAGCTGGCAGGTTTCAGGCAGTAGATGATCGCACAAGACGTGATGCAAATCGGCCCGCCGGATCGAAAGAGTGGTATATCCTAGCCGCTCGGCGATCAAGCGCAGGTCTACTTGCTGTAGCAAACCATCACGGCAATCGAGTATTTCAATCTTGGCCAACGCCCAACCGCAGCTCATAAGCGGCACGCTTAAACCTAGTCGATCAAGCGCCCGCAACGCATTCGTAGGCAACCAGATGCCCTTGCCAACAGGTTGCCATGACGCCGCAGCCTCGTACACCCGTACCGAGAAACCGCGCTGCTGTAATGCGATCGCTGCGGTCAGCCCACCAATCCCGCCCCCGACAATTGCAATCTGCACAGTATTGACCTTTCGCACGAAATAGTACCTTCAGGTGATTCCATAGTTTTTGGATCAAGATTACATTATTGTCAGGTCAAGAGGTTATCTCTGCTGAGCGCAGATAAAAGTTATCGCGTTTGGCTGAGATCTTCGACCAATGCGCTATTTTCATTATCAAGTTAGCTTCATCAGGAACACCCTTGCATGGAACTCACCCGACGAGATCTTCTCGAAAGCGGCGCTCTGCTGATTACAGGGTTAGCCGCCGGCGGTTTTGCCGCTATCGGAGCTCCAGCCACCCCTGTCGCCGCCTGCTATAACGCTCCACCCTCGCTACGCGCAGTTGCGATGCGGCGCTTAGCGTTCGGCCCTAGTCCTGAACTCATAGCGATGTACGAGGCCACTCCGGGAAGCAATGACGAAGAGCGGTTTGACAATTGGGTACGCCAGCAACTGAACCCCGCGGCGATTGATGACACCCCCTGCGCCAACCGGCTCGCCGCAACCCAACTCAAAATCCGCTACACGTACAACAATCAGACGATGAATGAAATCCGTTCGCTCAATTTGCTTAATGCCTCACGTGAATGGCTCTGGCAACATCGCGTCATTCCTGACTTGGCTTGGGCGGAACGGATGCGGCCATATGACGAAGTACGGGTTGCTACGTGGATTCGGGCAGTATATAGCCGGCGGCAGCTCTTCGAGGTGATGGTCGATTTCTGGCACAACCACTTCAATGTGCGGGCCGACGCCGATTCACGGATTGCGGCGACGTGGCCAGATTATGACCGGATCATACGCACGCACGCGCTCGGCAACTTTCACACACTGTTGCTCGAGGTAACGAAGAGCGTGGCGATGATGTACTACCTCAACAACGTTAGCAACAAAGCAGGCGGCGGCGAAGGTGGCAATGAGAACTTTGCCCGCGAACTGTTCGAGCTACATACGCTCGGCAGTGAGCATTATCTCAAGTTCTATGACCAACGCGAGAACATCCCGGTCGTCGAGTACGGTAGCGAACGGTTTGCCGCGGCGTACATCGATTACGACGTCTACGAAGCATCACGTTGCCTCACCGGTTGGACAATCGCCAACGGGCGTGATGGGAGACCAAACACTGGGGCATTTTATCTGATGGAAGCGTGGCACGACAACTTTCCCAAAACAGTGCTCGCACCGGCGCCGCTGCCGGGCATTCCGCCGGCACCGAATTTCCCCTTCAACAACGGCGCGCAACGCGATGGCGAGGAGGTGTTGCGCCTCGTTGCCCGCCACCCCGGCACAGGCCGTCATCTGTGCAAAAAGCTCTGCCAGCGCTTGGTTGCTGACGACCCACCTGAGGTGCTCATCAACGCTGCTTATACTGTCTGGATGCAACACCGCGATTCGCCCGACCAGATCCGGCGCGTGGTGGAGACGATTTTGTTATCACCCCAAGCAAAGAATATCTTTGGGCACAAAATGCGCCGTCCGCTCGAATCGATCTGGGCCTTTTTGCGGGCCACGAATGCCAATCTGCCTAGTGATGTCGCTTCGGTTAACGGGAATGCGACCGAAGGCAACTATTGGCAGCGTCTGTTCTGGAACGTCGATCAGACTGGTCACCGCCTGTTTGGGTGGGATACGCCGACCGGCCATCCCGATCGGGCTGAGTATTGGGCCAACACTAACGCGCTGCTGCGATCGTGGAATTGCTTTTACACCATCTCCCAATCGTGGGGCGGGAATGTTGGCATTGACATCGTCGGCCAAACCCCTGCCGGCCTGTCGTGCGCCGGGATTGTTGATTTTTGGCTCCAGCGGATGCTGACCTACACACCAACCGGCGATCTGCGCACCCTACTGATCAACTTCCTCGCCCAAGGCGGCGATCCAAACCAGCCGCCGCAACCGTTGCGCGGCGCGCCCGATTGGGGCAGCACGGAAGCAGTGCGTGATCGGATCAAGGCGATGGTGCAATTGTTGGCGATGAGTCCTGAGTTCTGGCTGCGATAAGTAACGCCCAATCCAAGGAGAATACAACAATGCAATGGACACGCCGCGAGTTTCTGATGGGTTGTAGCACTGCAATCGCTGCCATGGCCGCTGCCCGGATCGGTCACTTGGCATTCGCCGAGCCGGTCCAGCCGCAAGCGACCAATGAGATCTTTGTGCAGATCTTCTTGCGGGGTGGTTGCGATGGTCTCAGCTTGCTTAGCCCCTACGACGATAGCCATTATCGCACAGCCCGCGGATCGCTCGCGCTACCGTTGAGCGGCGCCAATGCGCCGTTGCGGATTGACACGTACAATCCTTCGTATCAGACAAACAGCTTTGGCCTCAATAGCAAGATGCCCCATCTGCGCGATCTCTACAACAGCGGCCATCTCGCGTTCATTCACGCCTGCGGCCTCACCGACGACACCCGCAGCCACTTTGATGCAATGGACTATATCGAGCGCGGGACGCCGGGCAACAAGACGACCAGCAGCGGCTGGATTACGCGCCACTTGCAATCACAAGGCGGAACGAGCAGTTTGCTGCCGGCAGTGGCAGCCAATACCGCAACCCCGGCTTCGTTGCTCAATTATACTGCGGCAGTCGCGATGACATCGCCGAGTAGTTTCAATGTGAGCACGTACTGGCGCTACAACCGCCCCGAAGATAATTATCCCTTTCTGACCACGTTGCGCGAGATGTACAGTCGCAGCGCGATCAATCCGCTCGCCCCGGCTGGTCGGCGGGTGACGCAGGTGATCGATCTTATGAGAAGTATGGGCAGCTATAATCCAAGCAACTATCCATCGGGAACCTTTGGCGATGCGCTGAAGACGGTTGCCCAGTTGATCAAGGCTGAGATCGGCTTGCAAGTGGCAACGATTGACTTCGGCGGCTGGGATACCCACGAAGCGCAGGCGAATAGCGATGGCAGTGGTTATTTGTCTGACCGGCTCGGCATCCTCTCACAAGGGTTAGGCGCGTTCTACAATGATCTGGCAAACTACCATTCGCGTCTGACGATTGTGGTTTTGAGTGAATTTGGCCGCCGACTGGGCCGTAACCAGTCGAACGGCACTGATCACGGGCATGGGAATGTGATGATGGTACTGGGCGGGAATGTGAACGGGAGAAAAGTGTACGGCACGTGGCCGGGGTTGCATCCCGATCAACTTGATAAACGGCAAGATTTGCAGATTACGACCGACTTCCGGCAGGTACTGAGCGAGATCTTGATCCGCCGGTTGGGCAATCCTAGGCTGGGAACTATCTTTCCCGGCTTAGGGTCGTACACGCCGCTAGGCATTGTCCGGGGCGCGGATTTGCCGCCGGTGCTCTCAGCGGAAGAAGCAGGGTTGGCTAACGCCGAGCATCGCGTGTTCGTACCGGTGATTCAGCAGTGTCGGTGAGTACACTCCTCCTCTTGCGCCGGCCTTGCGGATAGCCCCCCTGCTCGTGCTCGCGGGGAATTGCTTCGCCGCCTACGGCGGCGCGCAATAATGCAGAAAAGCGGCGATGCGCAAGGATTGAGCACACGTTGAGCTGTCACACGCTACGCTAGCGAGTTGCCGGCACCTGCTGGCTGAGGCAGTGCCACGAACCCAATCCCCAAATGACATCGGTAGCGTCGATACCTACCACGCGCCGATCGGGGAAGCAGCGCTGCAACACCTCACAAGCGCGCTGGTCATTGGGATGGTTAAAGATCGGTACGATCACTGCATGGTTCGCAAGGTAAAAATTGGCATACGAGGCCGGCAGACGCTGGCCTTGAAAAACCACCGGCGGCGGCATTGGGATGGTCAGCACCGTGAGCGGCTTGCCGGCGGCGTCGCGCATGAGTTGCAGGCGACGGAGATTGTCTTGCAAAGCATGGTAGTTTTCGTCGCTGGGATCCTCTTCGACCGCGGCGACGACAGTGCTCGGTGCGACGAAACGGGCGATGTCGTCAATGTGGCCATCGGTGTCATCGCCAACAATACCCTCGCCGAGCCAGAGAATCGTATGCACGCCGAGCATCTCACGCAGGCGCTGCTCGATCGCGGCCCGGTCGAGGTGCGGGTTGCGGTTGGGGTTAAGCAAGCATTGCTCAGAGGTCAGCAACAACCCCTTACCATCGACATCGATCGAACCGCCTTCAAGCACCATCTCGCCACGGAAGCGCGGCACGCCGAGGTATTCGGCCATGCGGGCCGGAATCTGGTTATCGAGATCGTAGGGCGGATACTTCTCGCCCCACGCATTAAACTCCCAATCGGTCGCGGCCAACTCACGTCCGTTCGGACCGTCGCGCACCACAAAGATTGCGCCGTGGTCACGACACCATGCGTCGTTGGTGGGAAACTCGTGCAGGCGAATATCGCCACTTGCTCCAGCTTCGGCTAAAAAGGCACGGGCCTGCGCTGCCATTGCGGCATCGTTGACATTGAGATGCACTGTTTCGCCGCGAGCTACCTCGGCAACAAAGCGAGCATAAACTGGCCAGATTCGCTCAATAATCCCCGGCCAGCTCGCCTCTTTATGCGGCCACGACAGCCACGTCGCCTGATGCGGCTCCCATTCGGCAGGCATGAAATATCCAAGTTCGGCAGGAGTCGCCATCACACCTCCTCCTCATCAATATAGCGGCGGGTAATCTCGCCATAGGCATCGATCCGACGATCGCGCAGAAATGGCCAATGGGTGCGTTGCACATCGATCTTGCCTAGATCGGTTGGCGCAACCAGCACGGCTGGCTCGTCAACCGGGGCGCGGGCAATGATCATACCCGACGGGTCGGAGATAAAGCTCTGGCCCCAAAACTCGATCCCGCCAGACGGATCGCCTTCGTGGCCGGTGCGGTTGATACTCACCACATAGCAACCGTTGGCAATCCCATGCGAACGCTGGATGGTCTCCCAGCTCTGATGTTGGGCAACGCCGTATTCGGCTTTTTCAGCGGGATGCCAGCCAATCGCGGTCGGGTAACAGAGAATGTCAGCGCCACGCAGCGCGGTGAGCCGGGCGGCTTCGGGGTACCACTGATCCCAGCAAATGAGCACACCAATGCGTGCATAGCGAGTCTTGAACACCTTGAACCCCAAATCACCCGGCGTAAAGTAAAATTTCTCGTAGAAGAGCGGATCATCGGGGATGTGCATCTTGCGATACTTCCCCAAATAGCGGCCGTCGGCGTCGATCACCGCCGCCGTGTTGTGATAGAGACCTTCGGCTCGCTTCTCAAACAGGCTCGCGACAATCACCACACCCAACTCAGCCGCCAGCTTGCTGAGACGCTCGGTACTAGGGCCGGGTACCGGTTCGGCCAGCGCGAAATAAGCGTGGTCTTCGCTCTGGCAAAAGTAGAGCGAACGGAACAACTCGGGCAGACAGACAATCTGCGCACCTTGAGCAGCAGCAGCACGGATACCGGCTTCTGCCGTAGCCATATTAGCTTCCGGGTCGGCGGTGCAGCGCATCTGCACCAAACCGACATGAACAATGCGTTGCGCCATCTCATCTCTCCTTCAGGGCATCTCACCACACACCGCCGTCAATCAACCGTAGTCGCCCTTGCCGGATCGCTTCTTCGGCGCCAGCCCCAGCGACATAAACCCACGCCTCGCGCGGGCCGTTAGCCGTCTGCACTGTTATGACAACCCGCTCGTAGAGATTGCCGGCGCGAGCGGGCATACAATCCTCTAACTCATCGAGCAGCGCCAAGACCGGCTGATACCGAGCTGGCGCCACTTCCATCAGCTCACCGAAAACGGTCGAACCCGGCGGCACCAGATCAACCGCTCGAACGAGAAACGGGTACGGGCCGGCGGTATAAAGCGCAGCACCGGGCAACCAAGCCGGCTCCTCGCTCACCGTCTGCCCGGCCAACAAACGGGCATAGTTTGCATGACCTCGCTTTAACGTTCCGTAGACAAAAAATGGACGCATCAACTATTTTTCGCGGTATACTAACAACGACGCCGCTATGCGGCACCCTGATACTATACCATCATTGTACGGACATAGCGTTGCTATGCCCCAACGAGGAGCGCATGCATGCCGATTGAAATCGCTCTCATGATCGAAGGCCAAAACGGGCTGACGTGGCCGCGCTGGCAGCGATTGGCGCAAGCCGCCGAAGATCTTGGCTTTGCCGGCCTTTACCGATCCGATCACTTTACCAACGCCAATCCGCCGGAAAAAGAATCGCTCGAACTGTGGATCTCGCTGGCATGGCTGGCTTCACACACCAAACGGATCGAATTCGGGCCGCTGGTCTCGCCGGTCTCGTTTCGCCACCCGGCGCTCACGGCGCGAATGGCGGCAGCGGTTGATGATCTGTCTGGCGGCAGGCTCCAGCTCGGCTTGGGAGCGGGATGGCAAGAGCGCGAACACACAATGTTTGGCTTTGACTTACTGCCGGTTAAGGAACGATTCCAACGTTTCGCCGAAGGGCTAGAGGTGGTTACACGCCTGTTACGCAGCGACACGCCGGTAACGTGGATCGGCGAATACTACCAACTGCGCGACGCGATCTTACTCCCACGCCCGCAACGTCCGGGAGGGCCGCCGATTGTGATTGGGGGCAACGGCGAAAAGCGCACCCTTACGCTCACCGCCCAATACGCCGATGAGTGGAACGCGGTCTTCGTGCCGCCAGCGCGCTTCGCCGAACTCAACGCTAAGCTTGACGAACTGTTGACCGCAACTGGTAGACCACGTACAGCAGTCCGCCGGTCGTTGATGATCGGGTCGGTGTTTGGGCGAGATGACGCAGAAGTCGAGCGGCTACTGGCCGGACGCGACCGGGCCGCGCTGCGTGAACGCGGGATGTTAGTGGGCACAGCTGGCGAGATTGCCGAGCAGATTCACGCCTTCGCAGCGGTCGGCGTCGAGCGGATCATGGTGCAGTGGCTGGATTTGGATGATCTTGACCGGTTGGAAGCATTTGCAACGCAGGTCTGGCCGCAAACAACGTAAACATATCAGCGTAACAACATGCAGACACGTTGGCAAACCACGCTCTGGATTATGTTCATCGCCCAATTTCTGTCGGCGATCGGCTTTTCGATCATCTTTCCCTTTCTGCCGCTGTACGTGGCCTATCTCGGCGTAGCTACGTTTGGCGATGTCGCCCTCTGGGCCGGGTTAGTCTTTTCGCTACAGGCGCTGACGATGGCGATTGCCGCGCCGATCTGGGGATCGTTAGCCGACCGGCTCGGCTACAAACTGATGGTCGAGCGAGCGATGTACGGCGGCGCAATTATTCTTTTGCTCATGGGGTTTGCCCGGTCGGCGGAAGAACTCACGCTGTTGCGCGCAATTCAAGGGATGATTACCGGCACCATTTCGGCAGCCAATGCGCTGGTCGCGACCGTCACCCCGCGCGAACGAATGGGCTTTGCGATGGGGGCATTGCAGATGGGCTTGTGGAGCGGCACTGCTGCCGGGCCGCTGATTGGCGGTCTTATGGCCGAGACGCTCGGTTTTCGGGCGACATTCATCACCACGGCGGTGCTTTTGCTCGCATCGGGGATGCTGGTGACGATAGGGGTGCATGGGGGCGGGAAGGCGCCGACGAGACAGAAGCAACAACGAACCAGCATGGTGCAAAGCTGGCTGATAATAGCGCGCACTCCCGGCATCGGGCCGGCTTACGGGATGCGATTTCTGAGCAGCTTAGGGCAGACCATCTTGCTCCCGTTTGCGCCCCTCTTCATTGCTAGCCTACTCAGCGCCGGTGAGCCAGTCAGTGCCTTCACGGGCCTGATTGTCGGCGTTTCGTCGGCAGCAGGCACAGCTACCGCCATCTGGCTAGGCCGGCTCGGCGACCGGATCGGGCATCGGCAGGTGTTGATGGGTAGCGCGTTGCTAGCTAGTTTGGCCTTTGCCCCACAAGGATTGGTCACGAACGTCTGGCAACTGTTGGTGTTGCAGGCGCTGAGTGGGGCCGCGATTGGCGGGATCACCCCCTCGCTGAGCGCGCTGTTGGGGCGTTACACCGCTAGCGGCAGCGAAGGGGCGGTCTATGGCCTTGACAGTTCGATCGTCTCGGCAGCGCGGGCCGTAGCACCTTTGATCGGAGCGTTAGTGGTGGGGCCGTTTGGGTTCGGCAGCGCCTTTTTCGTCAGCAGCGCAGCGTGCATCGCGATTTGCATCGGCGCGGCGCGCTTACCGGCGGAAGAGCGGCGATTAGCACCGGCAGATTAGCGGGGAGGAGGTTACGTCGGAGTGCGCCGGATTGGGATCATTGATCTCACCCTAGCGGGGGGCCGTCTGTTTGGGCGGCTTAGTGGCGCGCCCGCTGTCGCGCCACGATGAACGGCTCTTTCACCTTATGAGGCGCAACTGATTGGGTATGACCACGTTCGGCGGCGAACCGGCGACCACGGCGCAGATCGTCTTGTTTGGCGACTCGCGGGCCGCGGCGTGGCCGGTGCCGGCGGGATTCGCCATCGCCAACTGCGGCATCCCCGGCTTCACTAGCACCCAAGCGCGCTTCCGCTACCGGTTGGACGTTAGCCCGCTCAAATCCAAACTCGTGATTGTCCAAGTAGGGGCAATGATCGAACAGCGCTGGCTGGGTTTAGGCACACAGAAGAGCGCATCATACAAACCACAATTGCCAATCTCGGCACGATCGTGAACAAAGCGCGCAGCAACGGCAGCCGAGTGATTCTCACAACCATCTTTGGGCTTGGTCTCAACGCCTGCGAGCGCCTCGATCCGGCGACGGTGCAGATACAGGCGGCGATTGAACGAGTGAATCGAACGATCCGGCACATAGCAGCACCGAATGTGGTCATCTTCGATAGTGTAGCGATATTGGCTGATGAGAGCGGTTTCGTTGCTGAGCAATACCGGGACGATCTCCTGCATATCAATGCGGCAGGCTATCGAGTCTTAAACGAAGCGCTCGGCAACCTACTGGCAGCGCAGCTACAGCATTAAGCAAATCACCTCACGTCCTCCGCCGTAATTCGAGCGGCACCGCATCGAGCGAAGCAAAGATCGGCACCTCGTGGCCAAGGGTCACACCAGTCATACTCACGGGGCAAACATAGGCATACATCTCAACCCCCATCGAGCGCGCAGTGCGTAAGGCGCGGCTAAAGGCGCGATCGATCGTCTCGTCAGGGGCAAAGGCAACGCCTTGCGAACGTTGAATAATAAACACGACCGCCGCGCGCTGGCCATTACGCGCAGCATTGGTCAATAGTTCGAGATGATGGCTACCGCGATCGGTGGGAGCATCGGGAAAGACGGCGACATTCTCAACCAAGCGCGTCACCGATTTAACTTCCAGCCAGCAGCTATCAAGCCCTTCACTAAGACGAAAATCGATCCGGTGCGGGCCAAGCTGAACTTCGCGTTGCACGCGGGAATAGCGAGCAAACTGCGGCAATGCACCTAAAGACAACGCGGCGGCGACGAGCCGGTTGGGCAAGTGGGTATCGAGCGACACTAAATCGTGCCCTTGATAGACCGCTACCACCTGAAACGCCGTTTTGCGACCAACTTCTTCACGCGGGGCGAGCAACAAACGTGCGCCGGGCACGAGCATATCAACCAAACGACCGCGATCGGCGAGATGGGCGCGTACCATCCGGCCACCCATCTGCGCCTCAATCAAAAACTGGCCGGAACGGGCAGCAAAGGTTGCCTCGACCAGCGGCGCGCCGGTCGAGAGGGGCACCCGCACGGTGGGGTGGATATGGGAGCTGGCATGTTGCTCAGTATTCATTGCATTAGTATAGCATACGGAGTTAATGAGCCAATACATTATCCACCAGAGCACTTAAAGTCGTTGACAAGCAGCAGCGACAGGGTAAAACGATCTCGCATCGCCGTCAGCATGACACCTAATCAGGTGCAACGAACGCCCCACTCCACCGCAGTACGCTTTTCGGAAGGAACCTGTAACATCGGATCGGCTACTAGCACCAAGACCGAATGGCCGTGAGGTAAGGTCACGACGACTGAATAGATGCGTGGTTCAGGAGTAGCTAGCGGAGATGTTGCCGCGCCTTGCCCGAAGAGGGTCGTTGAAGGTTGCAATACTACCATCTCAAGCGGCTAAGATGATGAAATGGTTCGGACGCTGGCCGGCTTGCACACCGGGCCATTCGGCAATCAGGCCGAAAAGAAGTGGAATTACCGGCTCATCACCACCCGCGCCGTCCACCACACTATCCAGACATTCTGCCAAGGATCGTCTAACGGCGGCTGGTTACGATACCCGGCTGCTGGAACTGAAGTGAATTGACTCCAGATCGAGCTAAACAACCAAAGTACGCCAACGATGGCAACCATCGTTATAATCAACAACTCAGTTACTAGGCGTTGCCGTGATACACACGACAAGTTGATATTGAAAGTTCGATCAGCCATAGTAGGTAACTACTCACGCTTTCGGTGACGCTAGCAAACGATTGTAATTCAGGCGCAAGAGCGTAAAGCGGCCTTACGAGGGCCGATACTGCTGATGGTACAATTGGGGAGGAAGCATGGCTACGAGGATACTCAATGCTGACCCATGATGACATTGCCCGCGCACTGGCATACTACGATGTCGGCGAGCTACGGTCGAGCCGTCCGGCCAGCCATGGCGCGATCAACGAAACGGCCTTCATAGAGACCACGGTTGGCCGGTTTGTCATCCGGCGCAACCGGCGCCACATTGGGTTTCAAGCCATCAAGTTACGCCACCGTCTGCTTGATTGGCTGCGCCAGCGCGGCTTCCCGGCGCCGCGCGTCTTGCCGGCGCGCAACGGCGATACGGTTGTGATCCTCAACGATCGGGTGTACGAGCTGAGTGTGTTTATCATTGGCGACGAGTTCAATCCGAGCCGTCCACGCCAACTGAGCGACATTGGCCGGGTGTTGGCCAGCTATCACCGGGCCGTGACCGGCTTCCCCGATCCGCCCCCACCCCCACCGCCACGCTATTTGCCATCGAGCTTGAGCAGTTTAACCGAACGCCTCATTACCCGTGATCTGTTAGGAGACCTGACCGTTACGCTCCATTGGTACGAACGGCGAATCGCCGAGTTGCGCCGGCAATTGAGTGATGAAGCCTACGCCAAGCTGCCGCACCTGCTCATTCACGGCGACATTCACCGTGACAATCTTATTTTCCGTGGCGATGCAGTGGCGGCACTCATTGATTACGACCAGATCGGCATCGACGCGCGGCTCGTTGATGTGGCTGATGGGCTGGTTGACATGGCGGTTGGTCCACCGCCGCCCAATTGGTCAATGTGGGGAGTTTATCGCGCACCGCTTGATCTTGAGCGGGTGCAACTCTTCCTGAGTGCGTATAATGCGATTGCACCTTTGTCGAAGAGTGAGGCGCAGGCGCTGCCGGCGATACTGGAAGTGATTTGGCTGCAAGGCAATCTGCGCCGTACCCTAAGCACACCAGATGCCGAGCCAGATTACCATCTTGAGCTGTTGGGACAGGGACAGTGGTTGTCGGAATGGATGGATCGCCACCGTGAGCATGTTCTCGCCGCAGCGATGGTATACTAAGTTTGTTCCTAATGGCTTGCGTAGCGCAGGCCATGAGCATGACAACAAACGAGGCGCTTGTCGCTTGGCCGGCTTTCGGCACAGCATGTAATAAGCGCACGCGGCTATTCCTCGTCTTCGCGAGCGACTGCGACTGCTGCGGGTAGACTAGACAATGCGTAACTTTGCCAAGACCTGCGCTCGCAATAACAGAACGACACCGCTATCCGTCACTACCATCGCGGCAGGGTATAACGGTATGGCACATTACCCACAATATCCGGCATGAGAATACGCATGCAGCGTTGGATGCGCGTTTTGGCCCATCTCTGGACAATTATGCTGGCCGGTGTAGTCGTGAGCTTGCTCGGCGGGCTATCGATACGCTGGCTAGTGCCATTATCACCGTGGGTTGAAGCGCCAACGGTAGAATTACGCGATCCCTTGCCGCAGAGCCAAGCGGTGCCACCACGCAGCACGATCACGCTTGCATTTAGCACGCCGATGAACCCCTTTACGGTCGTGCGCGCGCTGCGGATCGATCCGCCGTTGGCGGGATCGTTTGAGTGGTCGGATGATATGCAAGTGTTGCGGTTTGTGCCGGCGCAACCCTTGCAACCAGCCACAACCTATCGCGTGCAGGTCATGGCTAGCGCAGAAAGCCGGTGGTGGCGACCATTAGCGCAACCCCTCGACGTTGCATTCACTACTGCTGCGCAACCTACGGTCGCCGCTGCGCTGGCACCGCGCTCGCGCGACGCGCCGATCGCTCTCATCTTTAGCCAGCCGATGGTCGCCACGAGCGCCGTTGGCCAACCTGCCTCGCTGTCGCACGTACAACTGACGCCACCGTGGCCGCTGGAAGGGCAGTGGCTCGATCCGCAGACTCTCCTATTGCCGCCATCGATCGCGTTCACCGCAGCGACGACCTACACCCTCACCCTTGACGCTCATCTACGCGATGCGCGCGGCATCGAACTCGGCCAGCCGTTCCGGTGGCAATTTGTCACGCCTTGGCCGGCGTTGATCGCGCAAACCCCGCCACCCAGCGAACGGTGGGTGAATCCGCAACAGCCGCTGACACTGGTCTTTGATGCGCCAATTGATACCCGGCTGCTTAGCACCGCCTTGACGATCACGCCGGCAATCAGCGGCGATTTTAGCAGCGCCACCATTGATAGCAAGCATACGGTCACGTTCACGCCGTACCACGGCTGGACTCCCGGCCAAACCTATCAAGTACGCATCCAACCGCCATCCGCCAGCCAACCACTGGCAGAATGGCGCTTCACTGTAGAACCTGAACCGGCGCTGATCGCCTCGTTTCCGGGACAAGGACAAACACTAGCACCGGGACAAGAGATTCGGTTGATTTTTAGCACACCGATGGATGAAGCCGAGCTGCGATCAGGATTACGCTTTGACCCGCCGGTAACTGAGATTGAGCTACAGGTTGACGAGAATCGCGTCAATCTCCGGCCTGCATTGCAGGCAGCAACCACCTATACGATCACCGTTGCTGCCGGCACCCGCGATCGCAGCGGCGTACCGCTTAACGAAGAAGTTTCCCTTGCTATCCGCACGGCGAGCGCGCCACCACGGTTGCACATCACGAGCGATTCGATTGTGAGTTTTCCTGCCGACGCGCAGCCGGCAGTGACGTTAGAGCGGATGAACGTGAGCGCGGTTGACGCACAGCTCTACCAACTCGATGCGACGACGCTGGTGCGCGCGATCTCGCTCCGGCCAACCGAATGGCCTAGTTTCGTGCCCGAACGCTATGGTCAGCCGCTCGTGCGGGCATGGCGAGAGACCTTCTATGACCCGCCCGACACCGTTATGCGCAGTCTGCTGCCGCTGGTCGCCAACAGCGCCGGCGACCCGCTGCCGACGGGTGCGTACTATCTGCGCTTGACCGCCAGCAGTGGATTGCGCGTTGACCGGTTAATCCTGATTTCGGCACTGCACTTGACAATGTTGCCTAACGGCAATGAGGTGTTGCTCTGGGTGACAAGCAGTGGCAATGGCGCACCGGTGAGCAATGTTGCGGTGAGTATCTATGCCGGTGAAACGATGCTCGCCCGCGGCAGCAGCAACGAGCAAGGTCTTTGGCGGATCAAGGTAGACGAGCTAGGATTGGTGAGCACTAATGCGCCGGCCCGTACTCTGATTGCGCTTGCCGAAAGCAACGGGATCGCCCTTGCCCGCCAAGACATCACCACCATCCTCCAACCACGCACCCAAGCCTTGATAACGTCTGACCGGCTCAGCTACCGTCCGGGGGGAACCGTGCGCATTAGCGGTGTGGTGCGCGAACGGCAAGCTGATGGCCGGCTAGACTTGCCGGCTGCCAGCACGTGCGACCTCCAACTCGACGGCCAGAACGTGCTCGGAGAGCCGCGTGCCGTGGTCTGCACAGTGAGCGAGAATGGAAGGTTGAATGGCAGTCTTCAACTCAATGCCCGCACGGTACCCGGTTTGTACACCGTGCGCGTATTCGTTGGCGATTCGACATACGCTATCCCGATCAGGGTGAGTGTGCCGGCGACCGGCGCCACTGCACGAGTGATCCCGATCCGTCCGGCAGGATTGGCGGTTGATGTCACCCGCGCCGATCTGCCTGTCAGCGGTGCGGTGGTGAGTTGGACGTTACGGATTGCGACGTTAGCGACGGTGGAACTTGATGGAGTAGATGGTGAAGTTATCGGTGCAACCAGTGAAACCCAAGCCAGTGCGGTGACCGATCCGAGCGGGAGAGCCGTGATTAGCTTGCCGGCTGACGAGAATCTGCTGCGCCCGCTCCGCTACACCCTTCACCTCATCGTGCAATTGCAGGACGGCGAGCAAATCGAACGCATAACCGAGGGGGTGATCACGCCGCGCAGTCCCCGCTTAGCGATCACGATGCCCGCTGTGATCGAGCGCAACGAACGGGCAAGCGTAACGGCAACGTTACGTGCGGCTGATGGGCAACCTATCACCAATACCCTAATCGAAATCGACCTCCGGCGCAACGCTGCCGAACCGCCGCTGCTGATCCGCCGGGTACGCACTGGAGCCGATGGGCAGGCTACTACCGAACTTGTCACCTTAGCACCGGGCCGGTATGAACTCACGGCGCGGGCCGGAACAGCTCTCACCCGCAAAGAGCTGTGGGTAGCAGGATCGAGCATCGGCACCGCTGAACCGCGAATCATTGCTGATCGTCCAGCCTATACCGCTGGCGACGTCGCCCGCCTTTTGCTTACCGGGCCAAGCGGCGGCGGAACTGCGCTGGTGATCGTGGGGCAAGGCGAAAACGCGCTGGTCAGGCAAGAGAATGTCCGCCCCGGCAATATCATGATCATACCGATCAGCGCTGAGATGGCGCCGGTTACGGCGATCACCGCCCTGATCGATGACGGCGTGCGTGTTTGGACGACCGCAACCACGATCCAGATCGACCCGCCGCCAGCGCCGGTCATCAACCTCAACCAGCGCGAAGTCTTGCCCGGCGCGACCATCCCCCTGACGGTCACGGCGGCTACCGATGATCTACTGGTGACGCTGACGCCTATTCACGCACCGCCAGCGAGTCTGGATCGCTGGAATAGAGTGCTCTTGCCGGGGCAACCGGCACTGGGGACACCCGGTAGCTTACCCGGTATCAATGTCCTTGCTGGCGTGCAATCTTCCAACAACCAACACGAAATCACCGTGCGCCTACCCAACCAGCAGGGCCGCTGGCGACTTGAGGTGATAGCGATCGATCCTGCCGGCATCGCTAGCAGCGCTAGCACGTTGATCGATACCAGCCAGCCGGTGGAGGCGATTGCGACGCCGTTACCAGTATTGCGGCCAGCCGATACCGCGATTGCGACCTTGATACTGCGGAACGTTGATGGGCAAGAGCGCACGATCCGCGCACGGCTATGGCTCAGCGGCGGCGTGTTGCTCGATCCGTTCGAGCAAATCGTGCGCGTGCCGGCTGGCGCAACAGCGCCGGTGCTCTGGCGGGTGCAAGCGCAAGCGCATGCTTCGATCATTGGGTTGCGCTACGAAGTAATTGATACTGTCAGCCTGCCGCCCATTGAATACGCCGTGCCAGTGCGACGAGAGGCGCAGCTACCAGTGACGGTGCAAACACGGGTGACAGCTAGCGCCATTGAGCTCACCCTGCCTGACGGCGACAACGAAGTGGTTATCGCGGCTAGCGCACGGGCAGCCTTAGCCGATCAGGCGCAACGACTGTTGCAAACGACGCCGCTAACGGCTGAGGCGCTGGCTGCGGCAGTGATCATTGGCCGCACACTGGAACGCACAGCGCCCACCAATGCGGAAGCGGATGAGTGGCGCACGCTGATCGACAGCGCGCTTACCCAACTGCACGCACTGCACAACAGCGATGGCGGGTGGAGTTGGTGGCCGGGTAACAGCTCAGACCCGTTTGTGACGACCTTTGTGCTTGAGGCGATTGGTCAAACCGAACCCGCAACCCGGTTGCGCGAGCTGAGCGAACCGGCGCTGGCGTACTTGCGCCGGCACCGACTAGCCCAACCCGCTGATGCGCAAGCGTATTCTGATTATGTCATGTCAATCCATGGTGAAGAAACAGGGCAGCCAGCCCTCCCTGCCGGCGCCGGCCCTGCCGGACGCGCCTTCACTGCGTTGCGCGCCACGAGTGGGCGGAACGCGCTTCTTGCGCCGTTCTGGAACACGGCGAGCAGCGGCTTGCCGTGGGCCGGCGCAGACGGGATGCCACCCAGTGCACTGGCGGTAAGCGCCACTGTGGTGCAAGCGTTAGCCGCTGAACGTCCGGCTGACCCGCGGTTATCCACGTGGCGCACAGCGCTCTTGCGGCACTGGCAAGGAGACGGCTGGTCAACACCCTACGAAGCGGCACGGGTGGCGCTGGCGCTCGGCCCAACCTTACTCACCAGTGACACCAGCGTGAGGGTAACGCACAATACTGCTCATCTCACTGCCGAACGGCCAATCAGCGGCGTCGAACGGTTCCGGCTTGATGGTGGCACGTTCCGCGTTGAGCCAACTAATGGCACGGCGCTGATTGCCACGCGCAACTCAGTTAGCAGCGCCGGCCAGCCGGGAGAGGTGCGAGTACGGCTATGGTATCGAACTGCAACGGAGCCAAACATCATTGATCAACCAGTTGACATTGAGCTGCTGCTAATCGTGAGCAAGCCCATCTTCCGGTTAGAGGCTGCCATTCCGCTGCCAGCCGGGCTTATGCCGGTCAAAATTAATGCTGGAGAGGGTTTCACCTACCAACAGATTGACCGCGAATGGCGACAGGTGCAGATCGGCGGGGCTTATCTCGACCCCGGCGTCTATCGCGTAACGATCACTGCGCAAACGACCACAGCGGGAGTCTTTGCGATCCCACCGGTGGTGATCACGGCGCCGGGCAGCGATGTTGCGCCAGTCGTAGTGTTCGCGCAAGAGACTATCACGATTGAACCAATGATCCGGTAAGCGGGCATCGCGAGCGACGCACCCTGCCGCACTGCAGGCATAACCCCGCGAGTGCGGGAAGCGTGATGAAATGAACACGACCATCCTTACCACCGAACGGCTCTGGCTGCGGGTCATGGCGCCACGTGACAATGAAGCGGTGCGGGGATACTTTCGCCGCGCATGGACGTTCGGCGAAGATTGGTTGCCGATACCGCCCGATGACTTTTTCACCTTGCAAGGCCAGCGTCGCCGGTTGGCGGCAGAAGAAGAGGCCCGCTACGCCGGGCACAGCCTACGCCTGTTCTTGGTGCGGCGCGATGACCCGCTCGAGCGGATTTGCGGTGATATCTGGATCGACAACATTGAACGAACGATACGCCACACAGCGATCATCGAATGCCGGATGGAAGAGCGTTCGAGCCGGAAAGGGTATATGCGCGAGGCTTTAACCGCCGTGATCGGATTTAGCAACACCACATTAGGCCTGCGCCGGTTAGAGGCATTGATCGCACCGGCGCATACGGCTGCCTGCCGGCTGGCTGAAAGGTGCGGATTTCAGCCGTTGGCAGGGGTGACGTGCTGGCGGCGGATTGGGTTGGGGTGGGTGGAACATCAGGTCTATGCAGTGGAATGGTGAAATGGGAGAGACGCACGGCGGTGTGTCTCCAACCAAGACGCACGGTGATGCATCTGTACGATATTGCGTTATCGTGATCATGATCGTCGTGGCGGGGATATTGGCCGGGGATGCGCCGGCCCCGCGCTGGTTGATCACGGCGCCGATTGCAGTACGCACGCCAACTGGGCCACTGGCAATCGGGATCAACAGCCATCTCGCCACCCGCTATCCCGACGCGGCAACTATGCCTATCCCGGCGGCGATTGTCGCCGATCTCGGCGTGCAATGGGTGCGCGAAGACTTACATTGGCACCGCATCCAACCCCAACCCGGCGTCTGGGATTGGGTCTTCACCGATGCTGCCCTCTATGCCTTACACCGGCAGCGCTTGCAGGTGCTTGGCGTGCTGGGGCCGGCAGTGGGTTGGGCCACACCCGACCCTACCGATCATCCCAACCTGATTTCGTTCGCGCCGCCTGATGAAGCAGCGTTTGTCGCTTATGCCGAAGCGGTGGTCACACGCTATCACCATCTCGTCAAGCACTGGCAAATCTGGAACGAACCGGATCAGACACTCTTCTGGCGGCCAGCCCCTGACCCGGCCCGCTACACCCAACTCTTGATCAAAACGGCTCAGGCAATTCGCGCGATTGACCCCACCGCCATTATCGTACTCGGCGGAATCAACCCGTTCGATACCGCTTTTCTGCGTACCATCGCTGAACATGGCGGCTGGAATACCTTTGATGTTATCGCCATTCACCCCTACGTCGATCCACTCAACCCAGAGGAGGGCAACCTGATCGCCGCCGCCGATGGGGTACGGGCAGTGGCGGCTCGCTACGGCCCCAAGCCGATCTGGGCCACTGAGGTGGGATGGGCCAGTGGCCCCGGTGACCGCGACGCACTTGGTTTGACCAATGCCGACCAACAGGCAGACTACCTTGCCCGCGCCTATCGCGCCCTCTGGCAAGGCGGCATCAGTCACGTCTTTTGGTATATGCTCAAAGACGATCCGCACAATCCTTACGGCTTGTTTGCGTATGGTAGCGGGCGGGCCGATTTTAGCCATCCTAAGCCGGTGGCGGAGGCGATGCGCCACTTGACAACGACCCTTACATTACCCACAGCGCACCCAACCAACGCAACACGATTACTCGACGGTACCCAGTCAATCCAATGGCAACGACCGGCCCAACCCAACGGCTCACTCCAGCGCACTGCTGGCTTCCTTCGCCTCACCTACCGCTTCACGACCCGCGAGAATGATTATGTCGCGTTTGAACTCAGCGAACCCATCCCCTTACCCGCTGAAACAACTGCGCTGGTCATCCAGCTCTACGGCGACGGCAACGGCCACCGGCTGCGGCTCTGGCTGTGCGACCGTGAAGGCGAAGTGTTCAGTGTGACCGCCGGCGTGGTTGGCCCCCCAGCATGGCAGACTCTCATCACACCGCTCAGTCGCCGTCCGGCGCAGTACGAACGGATCGCCGGCAGCGGCAATGGGCGACCTGATTGGCCGTTGACCTTACACGCGGTAGTGATCGATGATGAATACGACCGGTGGAGCGGGATGGGAGAGATTCGTATTGGGTGGATCAATGCGATCATAGGGGGGCAAGGGGTGCATCCCCCACCCCCGGCCCCTCCCCTATGCAGGGGGGAAGGATGTATCCCCCCTCTCCCCTCGTGGGAGAGGAGGGCTAGGGGGGTGAGGGGGCAAGAGGGGTCTTCCCCCCACCCCCGGCCCCTCCCCCGTCATTCATTTTCTCTTTGTTGTTTAAGCCGCCCAGCCGTGTAGCGCTAGAGCCTGCAATCATTCGTTGGTGAAAGAGGACGGCTGTGCGCCTTGACGCGGCGCACGTCCCGACGTATACTGTTGCTCAATGGCAATGACGGGGAAGAGTAGCTGCCGCTTGCCCGCCAGCGAGCCCGGGATGGTGGAAGCCGGGTGGAACCGGTGGCAGTGAAAATCACCCCTGAGCTGGCAGGTGAACCGCGTGGTTAATCGACACGCGCAGTAGCCGCGCCCGGAATGCCCACCGTTAGCGGGGCAGAGCGTTACTTGACGCTCACTGAGTGCGACGCGCGCTCGATTGTGTGCGCCGTCGAAATGGGGTGGTACCGCGGGGTTAATCAGCCTCGTCCCCTTTCGGGGATGAGGCTTTTTTACATTGACGCGCACGGAGGTTGCATGTTTAAACCGGTTGATCCGAATGTCAAGTTCCCCCAACTCGAAGAGGATGTGCTGGCGTGGTGGGAGGCCAATGACATTGTCGCCAAGTCGTTGACCGCTGGCGAGAAGCCGTTCGTCTTCTACGAGGGGCCGCCGACCGCGAATGGCCGCCCCGGTTTACACCATACCATCTCGCGCAGCTTCAAAGATGTGATCTTACGCTATCGCTCGATGCAGGGCTATCGCATTATTGGTCGCCGGGAGGGATGGGACACCCACGGCCTGCCGGTTGAGATCGAGATCGAGAAGAAGCTTGGGTTCAGCGGCAAGCCCGACATCGAGCGGTTTGGCATCGCTGAATTTAATCGTCTCTGCCGCGAAAGCGTCTGGGAGTATATCCAAGAGTGGAAGGCATTTACCAAGCGCATCGCGTTCTGGCTCAGCGAAGACGCATATATCACCTACGAGAACGACTATATCGAGTCGACATGGTGGATCTTCCGCCAGTTGTGGGATCGTGGCTTGCTCTTCCGCGATTACAAGGTGACGATGCACTGCCCGCGCTGCGGCACCAGCCTCAGCGACCACGAGGTGAGCCTCGGTGCGCGCGATGATGTCGATGATCCGAGCGTCTATATCAAGTTCCGCGTGAAGGGAACAACCGCACCGCCGCCGGCGGTTGACGGTACGCTCAATGATGCCTTTCTGGTGGCGTGGACAACAACCCCATGGACGTTGCCGGCCAACGTGGCGCTGGCCGTGAAGCACGACGCCGAGTATGTTGAAGTCGAGCACAACGGTGAACGGCTAGTGATGGCGGCAGCGCTGGTCGATCAGGTCTTGCCTGCCGAGAGCTTTACGGTGCTGCGCCGGTTCCGTGGCAACGATCTGGTCGGCCTCCGCTACGAACCGCTCTTCCGCGGCGTACCCGGCACCGGCGATACGGTCGATTGGGAGACGGCCTACCGCGTGATCGCCGATGAGATTGTCAGTCTCGACGATGGCACCGGCATTGTCCATATCGCGCCAGCCTACGGCGATCTTGAAGTCGGGCGCAAGCATGGCCTACCCACCCTCTTCTCGGTGGGGTTGGATGGCCGCGTGTTGCCCGAATTTGCCGAATTGGGCTTCGCCGGCAAATTCTTCAAAGAGGCCGATCCCGACATCACCCGCAACCTCAAATCGCGTGGCCTGCTCTTGCGCAGCGGGCGCGTGCGCCACTACTATCCCTTCTGCTGGCGTTGCAGCACGCCGTTGCTGTACTACGCCAAGCGTTCGTGGTACATCCGCACCACTGCCTTTAAGGCCGATCTCGTCGCCAACAACCAGCAGATCCACTGGGTGCCCGAACATATCCGTGATGGCCGCTTCGGCAACTGGCTGGAAAACAACATCGACTGGGCCATCAGCCGCGAGCGGTATTGGGGCACGCCGATCCCAATCTGGACGAATGCCGACGGCTCGCACATGGTCTGCATCGGTTCGCTGGCCGAGCTAGAAGAAAAGGTTGGCCGCTCGCTGCGCGATATCGACCTGCACCGGCCCTATATCGACGAAGTGGTCTGGGAAGACCCTAACCATGGCTTGATGCGCCGGATCCCCGATGTGGCCGACTGCTGGTTCGACAGCGGTTCAATGCCGGTGGCCCAGTGGCACTATCCGTTCGAGAATCGCGACGTGTTCGAGATGGCCCATCCCGCCGACTACATCTGCGAGGCGGTTGACCAAACGCGCGGCTGGTTCTACACCTTGCACGCAGTAAGCACCCTGCTCTTTGACCGGCCAGCGTTCAAGAACGTGATCTGTCTCGGTCACATTCTCGACAAAGACGGCCAAAAGATGAGTAAGAGCCGGGGCAACGTGATCGAGCCGCAAGAGGTGATCAACGCCTACGGCGTCGATGCTTTGCGCTGGTACCTGTTCACCGCTGCGCCTCCCGGCAATGCCCGCCGCTTTAGCATGGATCTGGTCAGCGAGAGCATGCGCAAGTTCCTGCTCACACTCTGGAACACGTATGCCTTCTTCGTCACGTATGCCAATCTCGACCAGTGGCAACCCAACAGCGGGCGCACCGCTGAAGTACAGCCGATCGACCGCTGGGCGCTAGCGGCGCTCAACCAGCTCGTGCAAAACGTGACCGATGCGTTCGAGGAGTACGATGTCTATACCGCCGCCAACGCGATCGAGCATTTCGTTGATGAGCTGTCGAACTGGTACGTGCGCCGCAATCGCCGCCGGTTCTGGAAGAGCGAAAGCGACGCCGATAAAGAGGCCGCCTATCAGACGCTCTACACCTGTCTGGTAACGGTGGCGAAGTTGGCTGCGCCGTTCACCCCGTTCGTTAGCGAAGTGATCTATCGTAATCTGGTCGCCGAACACGACGCCAGCGCGCCAGAGAGCGTTCACTTGGCGCGCTGGCCGCACGTGGATCGTGCCTTGCTCGACGATCAACTGGTCGCCGACACCGAAGCCTTGCTGACCGCGGTTTCGCTAGGACGGGCAGCGCGCAAGCAGGCTAACCTGAAGGTGCGCCAACCGCTGAGTGAACTCTGGCTGCGGGCCAGCACGCCGGCGCTACTCAATGGCGTGCGCCGCTTCGAGGCCGAGCTGCGCGATGAGCTGAACGTCAAAGCGGTGCGTTACCTCGACGCCAATAGCGCCGTGGTCGAGTACCGCCTGAAACCGAACCTCCGCCTCGTCGGCAAGAAGTTTGGCAAGCTGGTACCGGCGCTGACAGCGGCGCTGCGCGATTTGAGCGGCGATACCGCGCGCGCAGCGGCGCAGGCGGTGGAAGCCGGCCAGCCGGTGCGCCTGCCGGTTGATGGCCAAGAGATCGAGTTGCTGGCCGAAGAGGTGCTGGTCGAGAGTAGCGCGCCAGAAGGCTATGCGGTAGCTGAGGCCGATGGCATGCTGGTGGCGTTGAACACGACGGTGACGGAAGAACTGCGGCTCGAAGGCGCGGCTCGCGATCTCGTGCGCTACATCCAAGAAGCCCGTAAGAGCGCCGGACTAGCGATCAGTGATCGCATCCACCTCTTCCTCACCAGTGCCGACGAAGCCGATCTGCTAACGGCGACACTGGCGAAATACGGCGATTATGTCAAAAACGAGACTCTTGCCGTCGCGTTAGACATTGGTACGCCGCCGGACGACGCCTACACCGAGACCAACGAATTCGGCGACGGCACGGTGACCGTGGGGATTGTCGTTGCGCGGTAGCGACTTGCATTGCAACGTCTCTACCGAATTCAGCACTATGCGCGAATTGCACCTCAAACCACGGTGCAGCGGCGGAGCCGGAGTCATACAAACCGCCACCGGTTTGCGTCTCATCCGTCCACCCGGCCCCGCCGACCACTACCGCAACGCCCAACTCGACGACTTGGGCCGGCGGCCCGGCCCGCCACGCGCGTTACACGCACCGTACACCTTGTGCCTTCGTGCGCGGATGTCGCATCGGGCAGATCGCCTCATCGGTACTGCCGGCTTTGGCCTATGGAACTACCCATGGGCATGGCCGCCGCGTATGCCGCAAGCAGTCTGGTTCTTCTTCGGCGCACCACCACACGACATGCCACTCGCGATGAACATTCCCGGCCACGGCTGGAAAGCAGCGACGGTTGACACCGGGCGTTTGGCGGCGCTAGCGTGGCTACCGATCGCGCCGATCATTGTGCCGCTCCTCAACCTACCGCCACTCTACCGCCGACTGTGGCCACGCATCCAGCACGCCGCTGGTATCGCCGAAGCCCTCGTACCCGTTGATCTCACCCAATGGCACGACTACGAAATCCACTGGGGCACCAAAGAAAGCGTCTTGCGTGTTGACGGCACACCTATTTTGCACGCTCCCTCACCACGCGGCCCACTGAGCATCGTGATCTGGATCGACAACCAGTACGCGGTTGTGCGGCCAACCGGACGGTTGTGGTGGGGGTTGCAGCCGTGCGACGACGCACAGTGGTTAGAGGTCGTGCTCAGCCACGGCGTGGTGTGACACACCATGCGCCCCGTAGGATGACCCGCTGTACCCACCGTGGCGTGCCTCCCGCCGTTCCCCTCCCCCGTGCCCATGTGGTACGGGCACCGCATGCCGTGCCCCGACCTAGAGACGTAGCAATGCTACGTCTCTACTACGCTATATGTCGTCTCTACATTCCGCTATAACTTCCATTGCCGCAGCTCTTCCAGCCAGCGATGACTGGTCAAATCCATCTGCACCGGGGTAAGGCTGGCGTAGCCTTCACTGATGGCGGCAATATCAGTACCCTCTTCGTAGTGATCTTCCGGCTCGGCCCCATCGATCCAATAGTAGGGTCGCCCACGGGGATCGTAACGTACTACTAGCTCGTCGCGATAGACGCGACGGCCAAGTCGGCTAACTTTGATGCCACGTAACTCGTTGGGGGCAACCACCGGAATATTCAGATTCAGCAATATCTCTGATGGCAGACCTCGTTCACGGATAGTCGTTACCAACCGTCGCACAGCCACCTGCGCGGCGCGAAAATCCCATTGACCGTCTTTGGGCCGCACTTGCGAGACCGCTAACCCCGGCACCCCGAAAACGATGCCCTCCATAGCAGCCGCTACGGTGCCAGAGTAGAGCAGGTCGGTACCAAGGTTGGCCCCAAGATTGATGCCCGACACTACTAGATCGGGTTTGCGGTCGAGTAGACCCATCACCGCGAGCGCGACACAATCAGCCGGTGTACCATCACAGATCAGCGCAGGTGAACCGTCGCTGAGTGTTCCCTCCCACGCCCGCAGCGGGTCAAAGAGCTTGCGGTAATGTCCAGCGGCGCTCCAGTTGCGGTCGGGGACAACTACTGCCACTTCGCCAATCTCGCTGAGTACGGCTCGCAACGCCGCTAAGCCCGGACTTTGGTAGCCATCGTCGTTGGTGACTAGAATGTACATATTATTCCTTCGGCAATTCAATATCGGTCAGGCGCACCGTCTTGCGCCCCTGAAACTTGATCGTCTTTTGGCCCTCGCTTGACATGTGGCCTTGTTGTTCGAGATTGGCAATCTCTTGCTGCATCGTCGCCGCTAACTCAACTTCACCCTGATTGAGCAAACGTGTCACCGCGCTCTTCAGCTTCTGCGTCGCGCTCCTCACATCACCGCTGGCAAGGTCTTGCAGTGCGCGGGTCTGGAGCTTGAACGCGCTCACTTTTTCAACAATATTCATCACCGCCGGATTAAGCTGCTGCAACTGAGCCGCATCGGTCGTGAAGGTCAGCATAATGTCAATCCGCGCCTTTTCACTAACCAACTGCAACGCCGGCGCGTCATAGCTCAGCTCGACCTGCCCAACGCGGTATGTACCGATTGGCCGAGGGTCGATCAGGAGTTCAATCAACAGCGCGCGCGCTTGGGAACTTTCGAGTTCACCGAGATTGACACTGACGGCGCGATCACTGATCGGCTGGTAGCCGAGATTGTCGATCAGTGGTGTCACCTGCCAGACGGCGCGCGGTGTGACGCCTTGTACCAGCCGTAAGGTTAGCACACTGTTCTGAATGACGGTCTGTTGGGCGCGTTGCACGGTGTGCTGGAAGTAGTTGACGATTTCGCTCGGTTGGGCGATGTAGTCGGCCACTCCTTTCGAGCGATTTGCCATCTCGATCAGCAGATCTTCATTCCAATCTTTGCCAATGCCAAGCGCAGTGATCGGAATGCCTAGCCGGCCAGCATCGTCAGCCCGCAGCAGACACTCCTTCTCGTGCTCGGTTTGGCCGTCAGTCAGCAGGATTAAGCGGCGCACACCGGTCGGCATCTTTTGCAACTCGTTCAACCCCTTCTCGACCGCCGGCGCAATGCGGGTGCCGCCAGCATCGCGGATGCGGTGGACGAGATCGAGAATGGTGGCCCGATTGCGCACCGGCTGGGCTGGCACAATCACTTCGGTGCGGTGATCGAAAATAACGATGGCGATGTTGTCTTGCTGGTCAAGCTGCTCGATTGCCTTGACAACCGCCTGCCGCAGCCGCTCAATTTTCTCCCCCTTCATCGAACCACTACGGTCAAGCACGAAACAAACGTTGACCGGTATGCGTACCTGCGTCATCTGGGGCGCCGGCTGAACTTCGAGCAAGATGTATGCTACCTGTGGCGTTGTCGTGGCCGCCAAAAAGGGACGCGCCAGCGCGGCGCGCAGATTCACTTCTCCTGCCATAGCCAACTCCTCGTCGTAACCGGCTCGCCCGGTTGGCGAACGGCCTCGACGTATGCGACGATGCGACAGTGGCGACGGTTGCAATTAATCGTATTGTACCGCACCCTACCAAAGATCGCACTCCTGTACAGCCGCACGGCCTGTGGCTCTCCCTTAGCGATGCAGCCTGCACACCGTCGTGTAGCTCTACGTGATTACCGCAGATACCGCAGCACGCGTTGGTTAAGCAAATCGCTGAGCAATAATCGGTCGATCAGGGGATCGCGCTGCATCAATAACTCAATTTCGGCGCTACAGTAGGGGCAAGAAGCAATATGGCGGGCAACGAGAGCGTGTTGAGCAGGAGAGAGGAGACCTTGACAGTAATCAATTAACTGATCAGTGGAAGGGCAAAGAGCGCGGTATAAGCGATAGCGCAACGCTTGTTGCACATTGCGCAAGGTGGTGACTCGTTGGCGACACAACGCACACTGACGCAGGTGAGACACAATACCTTCACTAGCCTCGCCGTCAGCAGCCGCAATAAGTTCAGGGCCGGAAAGATGGATTGCGCCGTCGCTCAATTGTTCTTCTTCCATACCGGCGCACCTCCGTGAGCAACCAGATCAACAGGTGAACCTGCAAGCGTTTCCTGTTGAAAGAAACGCAAACGGGAACGTTTTTCACGTTCCCGCCGGTACAAGATTTTTGTTACTTCTTTTGCAATGACTATGACAACTTGCGAATATCTATCAACACCTCTATCTGATCCGTATCGATACTATTGCACCCATGTCGATCCTTGTACTGTTCGCGCTGCATTGACGCCTTTGCGTGCTCGGCGCACTCTGCGCCTTTACGTTTGAATCCGCTGCGCCCTTCTGCGTTCACGCCTGCCCAAACAACGTCCGCAGATGGCTATTACGGCTGAGTCGGCTCAAAACGTTGCGCTTGACGTTGTACACATCGTAGACGCTCTCGAACAGCGTGGTATAACGCTCAAAGATTGCTCGTGGCGTCAAACCGAGCACAAACGAACCATAGACCACCACCCGTTCGCTCTCGCTGTGCAATTGGCTATCAATAAACCGCCAGAACTCTTGCCGATCGACGCGCTGCATCGCTTCTTCATCAGGCGAGAGGCGCGGCACTCGCTGCTCGCTGATCCGATCTTCCGGCATCATCTCGGCCCACGACTGAGCCCGTACTGAGTCGATCACGACGCTTGAGGCGCACAGTTGCAAGTATTGCAACAGCGAAGCCAGATTGGGGAACGAAGCGAAACGTTCGGGAGTCACCGCGCGCCAAAACTTCGCGAACGCACCCACGACAAAATATTCGCTACTTTCGCCGCTGCTGACAAATGCGCCGCTGCGCCGGATCCATCCCTCAACCAACGGGCTATAATGTTGAAAGAGGTAATTCCACGCGGTTTCATCACGCTCGACCAGCGCCCGCCGGAATAACTCATAGCTGTAGCGCGAGTCGTGCGACTGGCCGCGGTAGAACCGCTCACTCTCAATCGCACAACGACGGGCTAACTCTTCCACGTCTATCGTGGCAAGGCCGGTCGCCGCTTCATCGCCCACGACTGACGCATGCAACGTTGCCGGTGAGTTCAAGGTGGTCATTGTAGGCGCAATCATCGATTTCCTCGTTTCGTATGCTCAATGTCTCCGCTTCGCGCCTCGGTGGCTGAAACAACCGGCGACACGATCGCTTGGTTTATGTCCCTCTGCGCTGCATTGTAGGAAGTTGCGCCGCAATCGAGAAGTATGCAAGATGAGCAAGAGATGACAAATAAGGTTAAAAATCGTAGCAGCTTTGTTGCGCAATGATGCAACGAATGAGCCACTTGCATAGTTTAGCGACAGGATAATCGTTGAATGAGTAACGTAACCATTAGCCCACTATCCACTGCGATACCCGCTCTGATCGATCCAGCGCTGTTGGCGCACCGGCAACGCCACCCACGCTACCAACCTGCCTTGCATCTGTTCGCCACAACCGATCGTGGTGATCAGGCTATCGGTCTCGTTACCCATACTCGTTGGCGACGCCAGCTCGCCCAGTTTGAGGTAGGAGAGGTGGAATTGTTTGGCAGCGCTCATTTTGACGTGACGGAAACGCTGCTGGCTGCGGCTGCCGAGACTGCCGTCGCCGCCGGCATAGCATGGTTGCGCTGCGCGTTGCCGTTGAGCATAGCCGGCCAATGGGGCATGATCCCGGCAACCCTGCACAGTCGGATCACGTGGCATGGCGGGGATGGTACGCTGATACCGGCTACACTTGCCGATGTGGCCGATCTCGTGGCGCTGGATCAGCACGCGCCTACGCCGCGTTGCGTGACACCCCTACGTTACGAACCTGATTGGCGCTGGCAGATGAGGGATCAGCCGCCGTTAGTGGCGCACGACCAACTTGGCCGCATTGTCGGCTATGTCCTGCTGCGCGATGAACACGTGATTGAAGGTCGCGCCGTCGATGCAGGGGCGGCACGCGATTTGCTGTGCCGACTGCCCCACTCAACGCACGAACTGTGGCTTACGCCCGATCATCCACTGGCGCAGGCAGCGCTTGAGTTGGGAGCCACCCTGATGCTCCATCTTCCACCAGCCGATGGCATCCTTCCGGTGTGGATTGTGATCGACCCGCTGACAGCATTGCGTGCTCATCAAGCGGCGTTCAGGGTTAGGATTGCCGCTTCGCGGTATGCTGATTGGTATGGCAGCGTAGCGTTGAGCGGCGAGTGGGGGGCAATGCGCATTGAATGCCGCGCCGGTAGAGTGCATATCAGCGTCGGAACTGGCATTGCCGATATTAACGTATGGCAGCTCAGCAATAGTGGGCTGTCAGCGCTTTTGCTGGGCCGACGCAGCGTGAGCGATCTGCGCGCTACCAACGAGCTGCGCTGCGCCGATCACGGATTAGAAGTGGTAGAGACGCTCTTTCCGGTTTCAGCGTAACCGCTCCGCTGCCTGTTCGGGTGTCAGATCGCGTTGGGGCTGACCCAGCATCTCGTAGCCGACCATAAACTTCCGCACCGTTGCCGAACGTAACAGCGGCGGATAAAAATGGGCATGTAAGTGCCAACCATCGTGCGGCAATCCATCGGTTGGTCGCTGGTGAAAGCCCATGCTGTAAGGAAATGAAATGTTGAACAGCCGGTCGTAACGTCTGGTCACATCGCGCAAGATGGCGGCTAACCCCTCTCGCCCAGCATCATCGAGATCGGGAATCGCCCCGGTATGGTTGCGCGGCAGTACCAGCGTCTCGAACGGCCATACCGCCCAAAACGGCACCAGTGCTACCCATGTCTCGTTGGCGCAGACGATCCGCTCACCGGCGTCCAGCTCAAGCGCCAGATAGTCGCAGAGCAGGCAGCGGTTGTGCTCGTGCCAGTAAGCCGTCTGCGTCGCTAGCTCTTTCCGCATCTCGTTCGGCAACTGCTCGTTAGCCCAAATCTGACCGTGCGGATGCGGGTTCGACGCCCCCATCATCGCGCCGCGGTTCTCGAAGATCAACACCGACTGTACCCAATCGATTGCGCCCAATTCGCGATATTGCTCAGCCCAAACTTCAATCACCCGCCGCACCTCAGCCTGCGACATCTGCGCCAGCGTCAAATCGTGGCGCGGCGAGAAGCAGACCACCCGGCAAATGCCGCGCTCGGCTTCGGCGTGTAACAGCACCGGGCCAATCTCGCCATCAGCAGCCGGCAAGCGGATACTCACCCGCTCGAGCGGAATATCTGGCAGCAAAGCGGCAAAATCGTTCTCGAACACAAACGTCTCGGTGTAGGCTGGGTTCTGCGCCCCATTCGCCCGCGTGTTGCCGGGGCAGAGGTAGCAGGTCGGATCGTAGGCCGGCAACTCGGTGGGTGGCAACGTCTCGACCTGACCCAACCACGGGCGCTGGGTGCGGTGGGGCGATACCAACACCCACTCGCCGGTGAGCTGGTTAAGCCGGCGATGCGGTCGACTGAAGAGATCGTGATGATGCATAGCACCTTCCTCGCTCAGCGTCCGGCTAACCCAGACGTAGCGATACCCTCGATGAAGTAGCGTTGGGCGAACAAAAAGACGATCAGCGTCGGCAAAATGGCCAGCGTCGAGCCGGCCATAATCAGATCGACGCGCGCAGCGTAGAGCGCCTGTAGATCAACCAGACCCTGCGTCACCACCTTGCGCGATGGACTGCTGATGATGATTAGCGGCCAGAGGAAGCTATTCCACGCATAAAGGAACGCAAACGTCGCTAGCGTCGCAATCGCCGGGCGAGCTAGCGGCAGGAAGATGCGGAAGAGAATGCCCCAATGCGACGCTCCATCGATCAGCGCCGCATCTTCTAAATCTTTTGGCACACTCATGAAAAATTGGCGGAGCAGAAAGGTGCCATAAGCTGTGAATAGCCACGGGATAATCAACGCTTCCAGCCGATCAACCCAACCAAAGACCAGCATCAAACGATACATCGGCACAATCAGCACTGCAAACGGCACCATCAACGTAGCGAGGTAAGCACCAAACCAAAACTCGCGTCCGGGAAATTCGAGCCGGGCAAAGGCGTAGCCGGCCAGCACCGAAGTAATCACCCAACCAAGCACTACCAACGCCGTGACGATCACGGTATTGAGCAATTGGGTACCGAGCGGAACAATATTTAGTACTTCTAAGTAATTTGACCATCGAATCTCGCTTGGCCACAGCGTTGGCGGCACCTGCACCACTTCGGTCGAGGGCTTGAGCGAGGAGAGCACCATATAGATAAAGGGAAAGACCATCACAAAGCCGGTCACGCTGAGCACCGCGTAGGCCAGCAATTTTTCCCATGGCCGGCGTAAAATTAAGCTTGCCATCAGCCCTCCTCGCTTACTCGTAATGCACCCATCGCCGCGACAGCCGGAACTGGATGAAGGTCAGCAGCAGAATAATCACAAACAGCAACCATGCCAGCGCCGAAGCGTAGCCCATGCGTCCGCCAATAAAGGCCTCGCGCCAGAGCAACGGCACAATCGTCAACATCGAGTCGGCTGGGCCAACCGTATTCGAGCGGGTCAAACCGAGCGCAATCGGCACATCAAACACTTGCAGACAATTGATTAACGTTGTCACCAACACAAAGAAGGTGGTTGGTGAAAGCATTGGCACAGTGATGTAGAGAAACTGCTGCCAGCGACTGGCTCCATCAAGACTAGCCGCCTCGTAGAGCTGCGGCGGCACCCCCTGCAAGCCAGCCAAAAAGATCACCATATTGTAGCCTATCGTCTTCCACGAGAAGACCAGTATCACGCTGGCCAACCCCCATTCTGGGCGCGTCAGCCACGGGATCGGCTCGAAGCCAAGCAGACGAATGGCATAATTGACGAAACCAAAATCGACATTGAGCAGATAGCGCCAGAGCAAGGTCACGCCAACCACTGACGCCACCACCGGAATGAAGAAGACGGCGCGAAAGAAGGTACGACCAGCGATTCGCTCGTTCAGGATCACGGCCAGCAGCAAGGCCGGCACCGTCGAAACAACTAACGTCACCAGCGAAAATGCCGCCGTATTCCACATTGCCCGGTAGAAGGTCGGGTCAGACAAGGCGCGCTGATAATTGCTCAAACCAACCAGATTCGGGTCACCGAAAAGGCGTGCATCGGTAAAGCTCAGGTAAAACGAGATAGCAAGCGGCACTAAGAAGAAGATCAAAACACCCAAAATAGTCGGCAACAGCA
This sequence comes from uncultured Chloroflexus sp., assembly GCF_937951745.1. Classification (GTDB taxonomy): domain Bacteria; phylum Chloroflexota; class Chloroflexia; order Chloroflexales; family Chloroflexaceae; genus Chloroflexus. The sequence goes on along the minus strand of NZ_CALFBQ010000018.1, from coordinate 108,717 downwards.
TGCCGAAAGCGTCGATCCATTGCCGCACACGCCGCCCGCTCAGATGGCGCGCGGTTGGTGCAGGCAGAGCGGCCGGCGCTTGGTTGGCCATGGTGTACCTCCGGGAAACTATTGCTGCGCTTCAATCTGATACCCCGCTTGTCATGGCGAGCCACCACAGGCGGCGCAGCAATCTTCCTGACCACGCGAGTAACCCACTGTGGGTTCGCGCTCGCCGCAGCGGGCGATTGCTGCGGGCGCTTTGCCCCCGCGCAATGACAAGCGGGCACGTTCTCCCAAGGATATTGCCGATCAGGCGAACCGGCGCACGCCCACCGCTCGCCTATCGACAGCATCTACTTGAAGGTATTAGCCGTCTGCTCACAAGCCCGCTGACCGAACTGCTCAGGCGTGATCTGGCCGGCGATCATCTGATCCCACAAGCTCTGGACGATACCGCTAAAATCGGCCCAGTTACCATCCCATACCGGCGCTTCCAACGCAGCGTAAGGAATGCCATCGAGGAAGGCCTGATTGTTGGCCGGTGGGGTCGAAGCGAGGAAGGCACTCACCGCCTCTTGATCGCTGCGCGGCGGGATGTTGGTACCGAGCGCGGCCACCTTTGCCGTTGCCTCGGCGCTGGTCAGCACCTTCAGCACCTCCCATGCCGCCTGCGAGTTAGCCGTCTTGGCGCTGACGAGATACGGCCCCCAGAAGAGCCACGTACTCTTGACCTTGCCCTCCGGCATCACCGCCACGTCCCAATTAAACGTAGCATTCGTGCGCACGCCGGGGGTAAACCAGCGCCCATTGAAGTACATAGCGACCTTGCCGGCATTAAAAAGCGCCTCGCCATCGGCATCACCGGCCGGCAACAGCTTCTCGTCGTAGAGCATGCGCACCATCGTCGCACCGGAAATCGCCTCTGGGGTATTCAGCGCGCAGCCGCGCCGATCGGGGGTGAAGGGACTGCCGCCAGCAGCGTTGATGAAATAGCCCCAACCCGGCCCCCACCAGTTGCCAAAGCCGAGACCGTACTGCTGGTTCGCCGGGTCGGTCAACTTGCGCGCCGCCTCCAGCATGGTGTCCCAGTTCCAATTGCCCTCAGCCGCCAGTTCTTTGGGCGTCTTCAGGCCCGCTGCCTTGAACAGGTCTTCGTTGAAGTAGACGACCATGGTCGAAATGTCGCGCGGCAAGCCGTAAATCTTGCCATCGCGCGTCAACTGCTCGATCACGTTGGGGTAGAAGTTACCCAACTGGAAGCTGCTATCGGCATCGATGATCGGCTTGAGATCAAGAATCTGACCGGTATTCACAAAATCTGCTAACTCAACACCGCCGATCCAAAAGATATCGGGTGCATTACCGGCTGCCAACTCAGTCTTCAACTTCTCGAAGTACCCCTGATTAGGCGCTGGATCATAGACCGCCGTAATACCCTTGTCCTTCAGCTTCTCGTTCACTAAAGTGTTTAGCTCTTCATAGACCCGCTGCTCGGCAGCATCGCCGGGGCGGGTACGCCAGCGAATCGTTACCGGCTGGCCGCCAGTGGTCACATTGCTGCCACTACCGCCACTACCGCCGCCGGTAGTCGGTTGCCCGCCGCCACAAGCCGCGAGCAACGTTGCGAACAATGCAACTAGCGCAATCCACGACAGGGTGTGTTTCCGTAGCATCGTTGCTAGATCCTTTCTCAACAGAATATCCTTACCACGCACTACGACGCCATCACGCAGGCTCGCCATTAACGGGGCGTGCCGCCATGAGCGCAACACTGCGTGTAACAGGTGCATTGCGTGGTGTGCGCATTATATAGTTGTTGCGCGAACTATGCAAGTATATCGCAAAGAGAGCTTCGCGGGCCATTTCTTGCGCGCCACGCCATAAGGTGCAAACTATCGGGTCGCTCTCTCCTTGTCTTGTCACACACTCGGCCAAAACGCGGTACAATGTGTCACATAAGGCCGTGTCGGCGCTCAGCGCCGGAAAGGAGAGAGGTATGCAGCCCGAGTGGAGCGGCGATCCTGAGGTCAAGCCCGTCTTTTTCGCCATTACTCTGACCGGAGCGGTCGCGTTTCTGCTGATGGTCTGGCTGTTCGCATTCTACTGGTGAGCACGCCGCAGCCGCTGCGCCTGACGCCGATACGCTTGGGGTCAGGCGCAATTCTTACTTGCTAAATCCAATAATTTTGATACAATAGTTGATAAGTCTAGGGTAGGATTATGCCTGAAATTAGTACCTGCGACTCGCCGCAAATCGAAGCCTATCGCCTTTTCCTGAAGCTGCATCGCCGCTTTCAGGAGCTGAACCGTGATGAGTTTCGTCCGTATGACCTCTCGACCCCACAATACGCTATTCTCTTCTACGCGACCGAAGAGGGGGTACCGCTCAGCTATATCTGTAACGAGATGCTGGCTGATAATTCCAACCTCACCCGGCTGGTTGACCGGCTTGAGCGGCGTGGCTTGGTGCAACGTGCTACCGACCCACGCGACCGGCGGGTGACGCTCGTGCAGTTGACGCCTGCCGGCAAGGCGCTAATCGATGAATTGCGTCCACGTCATCGGCGTTTGGTTGAACAACGTTTGAGCTACCTTTCCCCAGAAGAGTTAGCCGCCTTCCATCACGCGATGCAGCATCTGTATGAGGCATTACAGACCCATCGCGATCGCGAAGATACTGAGTAACATCTATGCGCACAAGCCACGCTCTTGCGGACGTTGACCATTGGCCGGCGATGTTTCGCGCCTTACGCCATCGCAACTATCGCCTCTTCTTCAGCGGGCAACTGATTTCGCTGACCGGCACGTGGATGCAGAGTGTGGCGCAAGGCTGGCTGGTGTTACGATTATCTGACTCGCCTTTTTTGCTTGGTTTGGTGGCGGCTGCTAATTCGCTACCGGTGCTTTTGTTTTCCCTCTTTGCCGGCACCATTGCTGACCGCTTTCCCAAACGACGCATCCTGCTCATTACTCAATCAATGGCGATGGTGTTGGCAGCGATCCTCGCCGTACTCACGCTCAGCAATCTTGTGCGCATTGAGCACGTGCTGAGCTTAGCATTGCTTTTGGGTGTCGTGAATGCGTTCGACGCACCGGCCCGGCAGGCGTTTACCGTCGAGATGGTCGGGCGCGAGGATTTGCTGAATGCGATTGCGCTCAATTCGTCCATCTTTAACGGTGCGCGCACAATGGGGCCAGCCGTGGCCGGTATGGTAGTGGCATGGATTGGCGAGGGGCCAGCGTTTCTGTTTAATGCGTTGAGTTTTGGAGCAGTGTTGACGAGCCTGCTGCTGATGCGGCTTGATGCCCAGCTTGCGGCTGGCCCGCGCCGCGGTGGGATGCTGCAAGCCGGCTTGCGGTATATCGTGACTGAACCCAATGTGCGAGCTTTGTTGTTCCGCGCCGGTGCGGTCAGTTTCTTTTGCTTCGTGCATTTGCCGCTGTTGCCGATCTTTGCTCGCGATATTCTACACATTGGCGCCGCCGGCCTCGGCTGGCTGTCGGCGGCGAGCGGGTTGGGATCGCTGGTTGCCGCGTTGATGTTGGCCCAGTTACGTGATGATGCGCCCCGCGATAAGCTGCTGACAGCGGCGGCGCTGCTCTATGCGCCGCTGCTGATCGCCTTTACCCAAGTGCGCAACGTGCCGCTCGCCCTTGTGTTGATCGGATTGTGTGGCTGGGCCGGCGTTACCACCATGGCATTGACCAATACGCTCATTCAACTGATCGTGCCCGACGAGCTACGCGGGCGAGTGATGAGCGTGTTTACCCTAATGCTGATGGGTTTGAGCCCATTGGGTGGCATGCTAGCCGGCAGCATTGCCGAACTAACTGGCAACGTGCCGTTGGTCGTCGCCAGTAGTGCAGTGATCGGTTGGGTATTCGTGGTGCTGGTCGAGCGGCGCGCCCCTACCGGGAAGGAGCACACGCCGGCGGCGCAGTCAACCACGGGGCAAATGTGATATTGCTACCTACCGCCTCGCCAATCCCTTGCGGGTTCGCATCAGGCTCATACGGCCCAGAAGCATGCCCCCACCAATTGTTGCGCATGTCGAGCGCGATCTCGCTCGCAGCACCACGGCCAATACCAAAGGTAAGGTAGGTTGGCCTAATCACCGGCGTGTGGCCCTCAATGAGGTTCTGCTCGATCCGCAATGGCATCAAGAAGCTGCCATCAGGATTCACTTGTAACGTCTCACTGCGCAAACTCAGCCCCAAATTGTCGCCAATCAAGGCATTGCAGACGATGGTACCCTGCAACATACCATTGGTGGTGAGCTGTACATTGGCGCTCCCACCACGGAAAAGATTCCCTTCAATTGTGAGGTTGAGCGTATCACGTGCATTTTGATTCGCCACTCGTACCATCGGCGCACCCGAACTAAGAATATTGCCGCCAATCCGATTGCCGGAGAGTGTGACGAAATTACCGCGGCTATACGCCGCGTCGAGAGCAGCGCCAAACGGTACATCATTGCCGGCAATTTCACTCTGCGTCATCTCGAGCTGCGAATCGACCACAAGTACGCCGCCGCCGTTATCGGTAATCCGGCTGAAGCGCATCACCAAACCACCCTCTTCACTGACTAACACTGTCCCGCCGAGACCGCCGCCACGGATTTCGGTATGCTCAAGCGCGATAAAACCGCCGGGACGACCAAAGATACCGCTCCACCGTGTACCGGTCGCGCCAACGAAACGTACCGGCCGTTCGGGCTGACCGAGCGCAATCATGCGACCACCATCAATATAGATCGACACAGCCGGCCCTAGGCGCACTTCAACCCCCGGCTCGATGATCAACTCGCTCCCGGGCGGGATTTGTACATCGCGGTTGAGCACAATCGGCCCTTGGCCCGCCGCCCAGCGCGTGCTGCCACGCAGCACTAACGCCGGAATTGGGGTAGGGGCAGCGGTAGCCGTCGGTACAGGGGTCGCTTTTGGCGGTGGTGATACTGTCGGACTATCATCGATCACAAGATCAGAACGAGTTGGCGTAGGCGGTGGCGGCGAGGTCGGACGCGGTACCGCAACTGTCGGCGGCGGTGCTACTGTCGGCGGCGGTGGTGGCGCCACCGTTGGTGGAGTTGGAATGGTCGGTTGGGCCGGTGGAGTCCCCTCTGGCACTGGATAAGCCGGTACCGTTGTCGTTGCCGAGACCGTTTCAGCCTGCACCGTAGCCGCCAAGGCAGTAATTTCCTGCACAATGCTGGTTTGGGTCTGAGCAATATCAACTGTTGGTTGTGCCACCGGATAAGTAGGCCCAGCGGTTGCCACACTTCCAGCCGGCATGGGCGACGTTTGGACAGGATACGGCGCAGCTTGCGTTGGTGGACGTTCACTGGTCGCAATCGATGTTGGCGCACCTATATCATCAGTCGTAGGTGAAAAGAGAAAGGTCAGCGCAACGCCAAGTGCAAGTAGTGCTAATGCACCAATCAAGAGCAGCGTATCGCGGTTTAAGCGGGGCGCTGGCGACGATGGCGGCGGTGATGGTTCAATCTCAGACACGAAAGATCCTCCGCTAACATAGAAACATCTCTCGTTATCTTATCACACTTGCGCAAGAGGCATACTACAACGCCAGTGCCGCCAACTCAGTCAACATCTCAACCGGCGTCAAGCCGCCGTGCAAGCCACGCAGTGCAAAGGGCTGCGCGCGGGGATATTCCCAGATAATTGCCTTACCGGGCGCTGGCAAGATTGTCAGTTCACCCAAGCGCGATCGCAACCGTTCACCCGGTTGCGGGCCAAAATAGCCAGCCGCTAGCAGATCGGCGGTCGGCAACACAGTAGCACTATCGGCGAGACGCTGTTGCAATTGCGCTTGCACCTCGGCCACTGCTCCCGGCTGCACGTGAAGCATCGTCACTCGGGGCGACCCAGACGGCGGTAGTGGGTGATGATCCCCGCCACGGCGCAGGTACTGTTCGAGCTTGGGCCACCGTTGATTGAGTACAATCGCCTGCTGCGGATCGACGGCGATCTGACCATGATCGGCGGTCAGCAAGAGTAATGCCGGTTGTGGCGCGGTACGTAGCGCAGACAGCAGATGTTGTTCAAGATGAGCTAGCACCGTCTCGATGGTAGCCATCGCCGTTGCCGACTCCGGCCCGTGTTCATGCATTGCTGCATCAATCGAATCGATATAGAGTGAATAGAATGTTGGCCCGTGCTGATGAGCAAACAAATACTGCAACCGCGTCGCTGCATCGGCGAGATGTTGAAATGGCACAACCAGCGCGCCGTTGCACATAGTACGTGTGTAGACGGAATGGGCCAGTGGTGCCGGCAACAACACTGTGCTCGTTACTCCAGCAGCGCTCAGACGGCGATAAAACCGTTCGGTTGGATAGACCAGCGCTGGATCAACGCCATACGCGGCTAAGCCATCAGGCTCGCGGGCAAACACCGGCGAAAAGAGGAGTGAACCGATCACCGCTTGCAAATCAGGCACGAAGATATGCCATTCGTAGATGCCACTCTGATCGGCGGCTAAGCCGGTATGCAGTAGGGTGACATGCACCGCAGTTGTTGAGGGAAACGCACTGGTTAATTGACTGATCCGCCCTTCGTGCAGGAACCGACGCAAAAACGGCGCATGCTCGACAAAGCGATGAAAAAACTCCCAGCCAAACGAGTCGAGCAACACGAGCACCACCGTCTGGGGATGTTCCGGCAAACCTGCTAAGGCAACCGACGGCAAACCATTTGTGTCAGCACCGGTTAACAGGTGCTCAATCGTCGCTGGAATCCGGGCAAAACCGAAGGTGTCGTACAATGGGCGAACGTACCCATCAGCGTGAAACGCGGCGGTGACAGCAGCAGTCGATTCGGCAATAAGCATTAGACACTCCTTGACGATACTTGACCTGATAGTAGCACCTTGCCGCGTGTATGGGCGATATACCCCCGACAAGCAACCCTATCGTCCGAAACGAGAGACCACCTGCTGGAACACACATAAAGGAGCGCCCCTCATGGACTTGACCCACGAGCAGTCTCCATGCACAGTATTCATTCCTTCTCTACTTTGAATCCTGCTACACGCAGCAATGCGCGGTAGAAGGACTGATTGAGCGTGCCAGCTTCTTCAATGTCACTCCCATTCCAACGCCAGACACTGCGCCGACTGCGTGGATCACGTAGGGCATCGGCCAACAGTGCAACGATCTGGCGGCGTAGACCGGGTGTGATCATAGTGGCCGTTGACGTGCCAAGCGCCTCGAGCACTTGTGCGGCAACATAGGCACGAACGGCGCTTTCGCCGGTAAGCGCCTGTACCAACTCGTCTGGCAACCGCTCGCCGAGGTCGCGGTGCAGCCGATTGAAGCGCCGTGCTGCATCGATGATATCATTTTGCAATTCCACAATGTCACCGACGAGTCGGAAGAGTGCCGTCAGCACTTCACCGGTTATTTCGCGTAGCGCGGCAAGGGCAGTGATAGCAAAGCGACGCGCATCGAAACTCACCTGACTCACGGCGCTGCTCAGCAATAGTGACACCAGATCAGAACTGGCGGCCAGCGCGTTGAACCACTCAGGCATCGCGGTTGCACAGCGTGCCAACGCTGCCAATGCAATCCGTTGCGAAGGCCATCCGGCGTCAGTATTTCGCAACCGGGCAAGCAGCTCTGGTAAGAGGCAGTCATGGATAGCGAGCAGGTCGCGAATGGCGTCGGCAATCCGCTCATGGTAATCACTCCACCGGTCTTCATCAGCCCCCGCTGCCAGCAACGCTGCAAGGCAATCAGCAGGTTTAGGAACAATTGCAGTCAGTTCCGCCAACGAGATAGCTTGCCGTTTTGCCGCAATACCCTGCTGCACCGCCCGTCGTACCCGCGCAGCACGCACGGCCGGTATGTCCGGCGCAGCAGCGAGAGTAACGGCAATAGTGTCAGTGTTGGGCAAGCTACTCAACCGAGCCAACGTTGCCCACAGCGCCGCTGGCGGTTCAGACAGCTCCACCAATTGACAGAGCTGTGCCGTCTGGTCTGCACTAAGAGCGCGGGCAGAGCCTAATGCTCGCAGCGCCATCGCGCTAACCGGCGACGGCGCGGCACTCAGGCCAAGCAGAACATCCACCGTAGCCGATAGGTGCGGATGCCGAGGCGGTGTGGCCTGCAAGAGCCAGTAGAGCGAAGTGAGAATTGCCGCCTGCGTGTCGGGACTTGCGATGCGCAAATTGTCTAGTAGTGGGGGCCAGCACCCCTCAGCAAGGCGATGGATCGAGCCGAGTATGTAGCGACTGACCCGATCACCCGCATCAGACCGCGCGATCCAGTCGGTGATCCAAGCAGCGTCCGTATACTCAATCCGCTGCAACGCCCAGCCGGCATACATCGTGCGCAGATGTCCCTCAAGAATCGTATGCCCTTCCTGCGCCACCTGTGCTAGCCGCTCGATTGCTGACAACGACCACTCATCGGCGTTACTATCACGCACGAGCACCCGATACGCCCGGTAGCGGAACAGATCATGTGGGCTGGTCAACAGATCTAATGCGGCAGCAACCGATTCCGGTGTGCGCTCACCGGCTTCAAGCAGCAGCAGACTGGCACTCGCGCGCGCGACCGGATCGGCACTCGTAAGCCAGCCACGTACCTGCGCCAGCACAGCACGCCGCTTCTTTACCTCATTCGGCAGTGCTAAGGCTGCATGCTGCTCGGTTGTTAACGGCAAGGTCACATCTGCCGACAGAGTCAGCCTTCGTCGACCATCAAACACCGCACCATCAGGCTGCACCAATTGATTTGCCAACACATCCACCGCCAACTGCCACTCGCTCACTCCATGTTCATTTACCAATGCGCGCACATCGGGCAACGCTGCCTGCGCCTGAGCAATCGATACGTGATCGACGCCTGTTTCTACTAAAGCCCGATCTAAATACTGACCGATCAGAACACATATCGTATTCAGCAGGTTGCGAGCGCGGGCACGCACATGAGCACGGACGCGGGTAAGGATAAGGATACGGGCAAGGGCACGGGCCCGCCCACGGGCACGAGTACGCACACGAGTACGGGCAAGAGCACGGGCACGTGTGCGCGCGAGGATAAGGGCTTGTGCGCGGGTATGAGCACGAATGCGGACACGAGCAAGGGCATGATCGAGATCGCCGTCGAGGGTGCGAGCGCGGTCGATGGCACGGCTAAAGGCGAGGACAATGGCGTGAAAACGGACGAGAGTGTGGGCAATAGCACGGGCCCGGATACGAGCGCGAGCAGCGGCCCGGACACGAGCGCGAGCAGCGGCCCGGATACGAGCGCGAGCAGCGGCCCGGATACGAGCGCGAGCAGCGGCGCAGGCATAGGCACGGGCGAAAGCGTAGGTGCGAACATAGGGACGATCGGGGACACGAACATAGCGGCTAGGAGCATGGGAAAGGGCGTAGGCACGAGAGCGGGCAAAGTCGAGGCTGAGGTCGAAATCAGTAGCGCGATCGCGAGTGCGGACGAGGTCGAGATTGAGATTAAGATAAAGGGTATGGAAAAGAGGTTCCTCTAGGCGTGCGATAGTAGTAAGCCAACGCTGAATAATGCGTCCTGCAACAGCGCGTTGCACCGGCAGCGGTAGATCGCGCCAATCAGCACCCGTGAGGATACTCAACGCCAAAGCCACATCACGCATCAGCGCGTGATCAGTTGTAGACGCACGGTAAGTTTCCAATGCCGTGATCAGATCTGCCGGCGCGGCCCGCCGCTGCCAGAGCGGTTCGAGCAGCGGGGTGAGCGGCGAGTCAAGCATCACCTCAGCGGCGTTCAGCGGCACATCTGGCGCACGCCATCCCAAGCTATAGACGGCACGGATCAGCATGCGCCACGCCGGATCAATCCCGTCGTCTCCGGCGTGCAGCCAGCGACGCACCGGTAGCAATGCTGGGGTGAAGGCAGTGGGATATACCTCGGCATACCGCTCGATAGCCTTGAGCAAGATTGCTGTCGGTTCGACGAAATCACGGCCTGCAACAATCAGCACCGGTACAAGATCAGGGTGTGTCAGCTCACATTCCAGCAGAAGATCAATGGCAGCGAAGCGGCGAGCTGGATCAGGATCGGTCATCACCTGAACCATGCCTTTCACAGCGCCGGATTGCGACCACAGTTGTTTTAATGCTGTCACCACTGCTGCACGCAACGGTGCGGGCGTATCGTCAGCGATCGTGGCAGGCCATGTATGGGGAGCACAGGCAGTCACCAACTGTACTACCGCTTCGGCAACGACTTCTGCTGGCGGCGGAGTGATCAGCTCACCAACACAGCGAGCGATGAACAGTGCATTGCGTGGCAAGATTCCCGGCGCCGGTTCAGGCGCGTTAATCAGTGCCCGCATTAGTGTTGTCAGCTTTTGCTTAGTACGGCTAAGATTAGCAATGGCAAGGATCAGCACCTCATGCCACGCCGGGTCATCGAGACGAGCAGTAATCGCCTGTGCTGCCTCGGTATCGTCCCAACTCAACGCTAGCGCTGCAAAATATTCTTGAAAACTGCGGTGGAGGAAGGCGTAGATACCTTCACAACGCTCCATAAACAACCCGGCCGCCTCACGCACATACGTGATGATTGCTTCAGCATCGATCCGCGCACGCCGCTGCCTTTCCGGTGAAGGTGCAATCGCTTTCAGCGCCGTGGTCAACCAGTCATGCAACTCGTCGTAGGAAACGAAACCGGTGGGATGGTCAGCATCGGCGTGCAACCGTAGCGCCACCTGTGCCAGCGCATAGCGCAGTTCATAGTGTTTCATCCCGATTGCGACGAGCGCATCAGGGCGGTGCCGCAAAAAGGCATCGGTCACCCGGTCGTACAGTTCAACCCGGCGGCGGGGCAGATCGGTCGGCGCTGCACCGTATTGGGCGATCAAAGCGGTCAGCAAGAGTGGGTTACCGGCTAATTCGCGCAAATCGGGACGCTGCCGATCAACGAGCGCTTGCGCGAGGGTCGCAACACGCGCCGGTAGGTCAGCATCACCGGTTGCTACGGCCACTGCACTCCCCCACGCTGTGCAGAAGCGCCGGATAGCCACCTCGCTTAGCTCGGCGACGGTATAATGCGGAATAGTGGCGGGCAGGGGGGCCAGATAATAACCAACGATGCGGCTGGTAATAAGAATTTGGTTGCCGCCGTGTTCGGCCGGTAGCGTCCAATCGGTGTTTCGATCCTCATCAACCGGACAGTAGCCACTCACCGGATCACGTACATACTCGTGGATAAATGCGGTCAGCGCATCTACCACCCGCCCACGCCGGGTCTGATCGGCAATCTCATCGAGACCATCACACAGGATCAGCGCCTGACCGTGAGTCAGTGCTTGGTGCAAGAGCCGTTCCCCCTGCTCGGCATGAGCGAACAGCGGCTGGCCTAGCCAAGGCTGACGGCCTAGAAACGCAGCAATGGTCAAGCTGGTATCTCGTCCATCCGCCCAGCGCGCCGCTTCGTAGTCGGCAAGGCGCAAGAGCACCGGCAGACGCGCAGCCCCAAGATCGACATCTGGCTTCTGATCGGGATTCTCTTCATCAGCGTACACCTGTACCGCAGGCACAACGACCCGCTCACGCCCCGCCAACAATGCCTGCGCAAAGGTAAGCGCCGTCCAGCGCAACAGAGTGGTCTTGCCGGCGCCGGGATCGCCAAGCAGTACTGCCCACCGCTCGCGCGCCAGCAACTCGCCGAGGTTCAGACGGGAAGGCCGACCATCAGGCGACGTAGCGTCACCATCAACAGAACGGCGCAGCAGGTTGAGTGCGATTGGATCACCACGGGCCAGCGTTTGGCGAATCAATGCCCGCTGGAGGTACGGATCAGACGTATCGGGTGCCCGCGACAAAACCAGTTGCTCGACATAGCCGGCAGCGGCGCGTCGTTCAGCAGGCGGCGCAGCATCCGCTTTCAGCGCCACATAGACTCGTTCAAGCGGCAGTTTCTGCACCGGCCCGCCCAAACCACGCAGATCAATCTGCTGGTTGAGTTCGATAAGCCGTTGCAGATACGCACCACGATCAAGCGGTGGCAGCGGAGTAGACTGAGCTGGCGGTTCAAAGTGCACCAGTGGCATGCGCGTGAATTGCCCGCTAAGCACCGGACGCTGAAATGGCGCGAGGTTGCGATCAAGGTAACTATGCAGGCTCTGTATCGTCACCCAGCCGTCTGGCTCGCGAGCATCAGGAGCGTGGCCATACAGCGCCTGCAGCACATAGTAGGTCATGCGACCGTGCCGGAGCTGATCGTCTTCACGAGCCAGTTTGTTTGGTAGGCAAGCAGCCAACGCCGCCCGCCCAGTGGCATTGCCGGGCAGCAGACGCCTCACCTCACTTAGCACCAGCGTTACCCCGTTGTCACGATAACCGGGACCAAGAAAATCGCCGCTGTAGCAACTATCGAGGATGAATAGTCGCTTACGCGCGCCTTCACCCTCAAAATAATCCCTGCGCAGACGTTGTAAACTCAGCGACTGATTGATTCGAAACGACTTTTTCTGTAATTGGGCGTAGTCAAAATCCCACGAGGCAAGGAAGACCTCTGGGTCACCATCATCGAAACTGACCGGTACGCCGTGACCGGCAAAGTAGAACACTAGAAAATCATTGACGCCAGCACGGTCAACGAATAGCTCATCAAGGGCAGCGGTGACATTGGCCAGTGTCGCCTCGGTGCCACAAAGGAGGCGACGATGCTCTGGTGGTACGCCCAGATCGTTGAGCAGCGCATCCATGGCGCGCGCATCGTTCTCGGCGTAGCGCAGTGCGCTTAGCCCGGAGACATGATTGTACTCATTCACGCCAACACAAACGGCAAAGCAGCGATCAGGCAGGCTTGGACGGCTAGTCATACGACTGTAAGCTAGGTTTAATTAGTCATATTAACTACTACAGCAGTCGGTTCAAGATCCTCGCTCTCTGCAGCTAACCGCAGTACATGCAGGAGAATGCGGTCAGGCATAGAACGCCACCCCTTACGCTTGGCTCGTTCGCGTTTCACGCTGAACAATACAATGGTACAGCTCAATCTGCTGAGATCTAGACATTATTTTATCAGAAGAAACGGGGGTTTAATAGTCTATCTGAGCCTCTAAAGCAGGAATATTGGTGCATTTGATGGTTGAGCCGCACTGCCGTGCAGAATTGGAGCCGCACTGACGCGCGACTGTACGGGTGGCGTGCGGCGTGCGGGTGATGGTTGAGCCGCAGCGCCGCGCGGCGCTCCTATCTGCGGCACGAGATCACCCGTGACCATTCGTTCATTCGTTTTTGTCATTAAACATTCACAATACCCACTACCGGTCATCAATTGACGATTTGCCTGCCTACGGATAGAATAAGAGGCAAGTTTCGCCATCGATAGCACCGGCGCCACTATGAGTACACGCGATCTGATTGGCCTACTTGTCTCGTTCGGGTACGCCTTTGGTCTTCTTATCATAGCCGAAGTCATCCGCCGCTGGCGCGGCTATCCGCAAGATTTCACCCGCAAGTTCGTTCACATTGGCGCTGGAATGTGGGTGTTTGGCGTACTAGCCCTCTTTGAGAACTGGACGATCGGCATCATTCCCTTTGCCACCTTTATCGTACTCAATTTCATTTTTTACCGTTTCCGGCTGCTCGAAGCGGTTGACGCGCCTGACAGCACACCGGGAACGGTCTATTTTGCCTTGTCAATCACGATCTTGTTTCTGATCTTCTGGCGCACCAATTCACCAGACGATCGTGGATATATTGCCGCCGCCGGCACAATGGCAATGACGTGGGGCGACGCTCTCGCCGCAATCATCGGCAAGCGCTGGGGCCGCCATCACTACCAAGTCGGGCGTGGGCGACGCTCGTTTGAAGGCTCGGCTGCAATGTTTGCAGCGAGTGCGATCGCAATGTTCCTCACCCTGCTGCTGGTGCCGGGGTCGGCACTCAGCCCACAGAGCGCGCCGATCGGGGCGGGGGTGGCCCTTGCGGCAAGCGTGGCCGCGGCATTCGTTGCAACGGTTGCCGAAGGAGTCTCACCACACGGCACCGACAATCTGAGTGTGCCATTGTTAGCTGGGGCGGTCATTGCCGGAGTGCTTGCAGGTATGCGATAATATGAGGGCGAACATACAACGCTCGCTGGAATGAGATGAGGAGCGCGTCTTGGATAATCTTCGCATCCCGATCTTGAAAATTGGAGACATCCTGATCGCCTCGATTCAGGTAGCTCTCCATGATGCCTCCGCAGTACAATTTAAAGACGATCTTTTGCAAAAGATCCATGACACGCGCGCTCGCGGGGTGATTATCGATCTGACGGCGCTCGATGTCGTTGACAGTTTCATCGGGCGTCTCATCGCCGACATCGCGGCGATGGCCGGCCTGATGGGAGCGCGGGTCGTGCTTACCGGCTTGCAGCCGGCGGTCGCGATTACGTTGGTCGAGCTAGGGCTTGAATTACCGCGGGTGCTCACGGCGCTCAACCTCGAAAAGGGGTTGGCCATGATGCAGCGACTGACCAATGAGGAGAGCGACGATGGCGCAGAGTAAGACTGCTGTCATTCGAAGCGACCTTGATATTGTCATCGCGCGCACCATGGCTCGCGATATGGCCAAGGCGCTTGGCTTCGGGCCGATTGATCAAGCGCGCATCGCAACTGCCGTAAGCGAGCTGGCGCGCAATATCTTCCTCTACGCTGGTACTGGCAATGTTACGGTACGTGATATTGAGAAGGGGTCGCGCAAGGGGATCGAGATTATCTGCGAGGATCAAGGCCCCGGCATCCCGAATATTGATCTGGTGATGCAAGATGGCTATAGTACCTCGCGCGGCATGGGGATGGGGTTGCCCGGCGCTAAACGGTTGATGGACGAATTTGATATTAAGTCGAAAGAAGGCGTTGGGACAACGATTGTTTGCCGGAAGTGGCGCACGTAGAGGGGCGCCGCGACTGCGGTGCCCCTCCGCTATTACTAGACGGCTATGCGATCGCCTTCGTCGTAGGCTTTGGCGTACAATTCGATGATCTCTTGCTTGGTTGGCTTGCGCGGATTATTAGCCGGGCTACCGCTATCGATCGCCGCATCCGCCATCGCCGGCGCTAACTCCATCAGCCGCTCACGTTCAACACCCAACTGGCGCAGCGACGGGATCTTGATATCACGCACCAGTCGGCGGATCGCAACGACGGCACGATCGGCTGCTTCCATCAGCGATAGGCCATCAATCGGCTCACCCATTGCCCGCGCAATATCGGCGTAGCGCTTCGGATCACCCACTAGACTGAACTCCGTCACCACTGCTAACAAGGCCGCATTCGAGACACCGTGGGCAATGTGGAAGTAGGCACCAATCGGGCGCGACATGCCATGCACAAGCGCCACCGACGAGTTGCTGAACGCAATACCAGCTTGCGTCGCGCCGAGCATCATTTTCTCGCGTGCCTCAATGTTGTTGCCATTTGCCCACGCCTGCCGGATGTTGCTAGAAATTAACTCTATCGCCGACAAACACAGCACATCGGTCATGGGCTGCCGCTTGACCGAAACGTAGGCTTCGATCGCATGCACCAACGCATCAACACCGGTAGCTGCTGTCACGCTTGGCGGCGACGAAACGGTCAACATGGGATCAACAATTGCAATCGTCGGCATCAGGTGCGGGCTGCCGATGAGCATTTTAACATCGGTTTTTTGATCGGTAATCACCGTATAAATAGTTGCTTCGCTGCCAGTGCCGGCGGTAGTCGGAATAGCGACCAACGGCACACCGGGATTGGCAATCTTGCCGATCCCCTTGTACTGCTCAATCGAGCCGGGGTTGGTCACTAGCACCGCCACCGCCTTGGCAGTGTCGATCGGACTGCCGCCACCCACCGCCAAAACGAAATCACACCCGCCCTCGTGATAGGCAGCTAACGCCTCTTGCACATACTCAACCACCGGTTCGGTATTGACACCGGCATACACGACGCTGGCAATCCCATGATTGGCCAGATTCTGCTCTACCTGCCCAACAACACCGATCTTCTGCATAATCTGATCGGTGACAATCAGCGCCTTTTTCCATCCCCGTTTGGCGCACTGCGCGCCGGTCTGCTCAACGGCACCCGAACCGATCACCATCTGCGCGGGCATGATAAACTCTCGTGGCGGCATCATAAGCCCTCTCCTTTCTGGTAAGTAAATTGCGAACATGTGGGACAGTAACACGGCGTGATTGCCTTGAAGTGTAATACAATGTGCACATTGCGTCAAAAGGTAGCCTGCCGATGATCAAAGAAGAATAGCCGCAAAAAACGCCCAAATGAAACACCATCTGCTGCACTGCCCCGCTTGGCACGCATCATCGCCACTCACGGTATAATCAAGGTATTCGTGTAGCGGCAAGCGCGGCTGACCCGCTCGGCCCGATATAAAGGAGTATCGCAATGGATTTGACGGCAAACTACGACATGTTTCTCGGCCCTGAACACGACATGCTGCGTCAGACGGTGCGCAACTTCGCCGAGCGCGAGGTAGCGCCTCACATCCGCGAATGGGATCGCAGCGGCGCGAAAGCTGAAGGGCCGGAAGATCGCCCGCATCTGCGTCCGGTGCTGAAACGAATGGGAGAGCTAGGGCTACTCGGTATCTGCATTCCGCAACGGTACGGCGGGGCCGGGATGGATTATCTCGCTTTGGCGGTGGTATGTGAAGAGTTGGAGCGAGTCGATAGCTTTCTGCGCGTGGTGATGAGCGTGCATACCGGCCTCAACTCGCTCTCACTGCTGCAATGGGGCACCGAAGAGCAGAAACAACGCTTCCTCGCACCACAGGCCCGCGGCGAAAAACTGGCCGCCTACTGTCTCACCGAACCGAACAGCGGCACCGATGCCGCCGCAATGCAAGCCACCGCCCGCCGCGACGGCGATTACTACGTTCTTAACGGTGAAAAGATATGGATCAGTCTGGCCGATCTGGCCGACAATTTTCTTGTCTTTGCCAAGACCGACCCGACAGCAGGCCCACGCGGCATCACCGCATTCATCGTCGAACGCACAATGCCCGGCGTGAGCAGCTACCCGATTCACGGCAAACTCGGCGTGCGCGCCGGCAACACCGGCGGCGTCGTCTTCCAAGACGTGCGGGTGCCGCTCGCGAATCGATTGGGTGAAGAGGGGGAGGGGTTCAAGATCGCGATGGCTGCGCTCGACAATGGTCGCTACACGGTGGCTGCCGGAGCAACCGGCCTGATCCAAGCTAGTCTCGAAGCCAGCATCCGTTATGCCCGCGAGCGGCAGACCTTCGGCGTGCCGATCGGCGAACACCAGCTTGTCAAGCGGATGATTAGCCACATGGTGCGCAAACTCGACACCTCGCGGCTGCTGGTGTACCGGGCCGGCTGGATGAAAAACAAGGGTTTGCGCAACACCCGCGAGACGACGCTGGCTAAATGGCACGCGACCGTGAGCAGCTTTGAAGCTGCCGACGACGCCATCCAAATCCACGGCGCGTATGGCTACGCCGACGAGTATCCGGTTGAGCGGTATCTGCGCAATGCGCGCGGCGCGATCATCTACGAAGGCACCCGTGAGCTGCAAGAGCTGTTGCAGGCGGATTTCGTGATGGGCTACCGTAAGTATCCCAACCTACGCTGCGAATTGCCGGCGTATGACCCGAATTGGTGGGAGGGTGAATAGAGACCGTTGCAGGAGAGACGTTGCCGAGAGACGTTGTTGAAAGATGTTGCCGAGAGATGTTGCCGAGAGACGTTGCCGTGCAACGTCTCTACCATAGGATTACGTCTCTTCACTCAAGGTTGCTAACATTTCTTGGGTATCAATCAGATGGTTGTTGAAAATCTGCCGGGCCACGTCAAGCAACTGAAAGATCATCGGATCGCGCACGCGATAGTAGACAGTGGTACCCTCTTTACGCGAATCAACGATATTCTTATTGCGCAGCACAGCGAGCTGCTGCGACACATTCGATTGCTCGATCGCCAGCGCCTGCTGCAATTCCTGCACGCTCCGCTCGCCAGTGCGCAGTTGATCGAGAATGGCGAGCCGGGTGGGATGGCCAAGGGCCTTGAAGAACTCGGCTTTGAAGCGATGCAGCGGCATAGGATACCTCTTCAAATATTCTAATATTTAGATACTTGTAACATAAAAGTGTGCAACCGTCAAGATAGAGAAGGTATCCCCACGACGAGACCAGATAGAACGCTGCACCAAATAGCTCTGCGTGGCAACGGGCGCTCAGTGGAGTTGCCGACCGCCGTAGCGATTGCTCCGCGCTCAAGAGATGGCTTCAGCCAGTTTTGGCAAGGCGCTGCCTTACCAAAACCGCCTTCGCAATGACATACGACAACGCGAGCGCATACCAACTACGCCAGATGAGCTACTGTCTTGCAAATTTCCGCTGCTCTACCATAACAGCCATCTCGTTCCAATCCGCCTAGTTATCCCGTTGACAGCCCTTGGCAACAGTGCTATACTTCGCAAATATGATAATATGCAAGTATTATCATATTTTGATTAAGGCATCATCATGAACAGCACGCTCAATCGAATCCCATTGTTCTCCATCTTGCGGCGCGAATTTGCCGGTTATTCAGGCAATGCACTACGTGCCGATGTGCTAGCCGGTCTCACCACCGGTGCAGTCGCTCTGCCACTTGCCCTCGCTTTTGGTGTCGCCTCTGGCGCCGATGCACCGGCTGGTCTCGTCACCGCTATTCTAGCCGGTCTGATCATTGGCGGTCTAGGTGGTGCAGCATACCAGATCAGCGGCCCAACCGGCGCGATGTCGGCGATCTTGATCGCAATTTCAGCGCGCTACGGGATCGAAGGAGTATGGGTTGCCACCTTGCTGGCCGGACTTATGATGATTGCACTCGGCATTGCCCGGTTAGGACGCTACATCGCGTTTATCCCCTCACCGGTTATTGCCGGATTTACCAGCGGCATTGCGCTGATCATCGCGATCGGCCAGCTTGATAATGTGCTTGGCATTCAGACTCCTAAAGCTGAAAATGCCCTCGAAAAACTGCTGCACTATTTCACCCACCCGCTGATGCCTGATTGGCACACTGTGCTGATTGCCGGTATTGTGATTGCGGTGATGCTTGTCTTGCCCCGTTTCAACAAAACTATCCCTGCGTCGTTGGCAGGGATTGTCGTTGCAACTGTAGTGAGTGTTGGGTTAGGCTGGAATGTACCGATTATTGGTGATATTCCACGAACCATTTTGCTCGAGCATCGCTTAACATGGGAGCATATTCCGTGGGAACATCTAAGCGACATCTTGGCACCAGCCGTCTCGATTGCCGCGCTCGGCGCGATCGAGAGCCTGCTCTGCGGCGCCGTCGGTTCAACGATGAGCGGCAAACCGTTCGACAGCAATCAAGAGCTGGTCGCACAAGGGGTCGGCAATTTGCTTATCCCTTTCTTCGGTGGAGTACCGGCCACCGCTGCCATTGCACGCACCAGTGTGGCAATCAAAAGTGGGGCAGTCACCCGACTGACTAGTATTATCCACTCCCTGCTTTTACTCGCGAGTGCGTTGGCATTGGGGCCAATTATTCGCTACGTACCACTGGCAGCACTGGGAGGCGTACTCTTGGTCACGGCGTGGCGGATGAATGAATGGGAGAGCATTCACTTCTTCGTCAATACCCGCCTGCGCCACGCACTGGCTGGCTTTTTCATCACGATGCTGGCGACGGCTGCGCTCGATCTGACCCAAGCCATCTTGATCGGGATTGCGATTTCGGCAGTCATCTACCTACGCCAGTCGGCCACTAGCACCGTTGTAACGAGCGCACCAATTAATCCCCAACAGTTGCAAGTGCAAGGAACGCCGATCACCGCTACCTGCCCCAGCATTCACGTTTACTACTTGACCGGGCCAGTCTTTTTTGGCAGTGTGACAACGGTGCTCGAAGCATTTGAGACCGCCAGCGATTATCACACAATTATCATTAGCATGCGCGGTGTGCCACTCGTTGATGCGATGGGCATTCAGGCGCTGCACCAGATCGTGGAAGAGCACCATGCCCGCGGCGGCGAAGTGATTTTCACTGCGCTTCAACCTAATGTGCTCGAGATGTTCCGGCGCACGGGTCTGTTTGATTTGGTCGGCGCACGCAATATCTACTGGAGTTCGGCGGACGCGATTATCGAGTTGCACGAAAAGCGGCTGGTCGCCGGTTGCCCGCGCTGCCACGCCCATAGCGAGAGTTGCCAAGTGTTGCAGATGGCACGCGCGCGACTGGCCGGGCAACTGACGAATCCGCCCACGCCTGCGGCTGAGCCATCAAAGCAGGTGGGTTAGGCTCAACTATTAGTCGGGGCCAGCCGACGGGTCACCCCTCCCCCGATTCATCACCCGACAAACAACCATGCGCCAGAACCCGTCGGGCAGCCCCGACGGGTCACCCCCACTAGCCCTCTTACACGGTTTTGGTATACTACTGAAAACGCTCTTTGGATGAACACGCTGCTCATCGCTAAGTGAACATGGTATGCCTCAACCATCAACTCTCTGTGTTATTACCCCTAATCCGGCACTTGATCGGATCTTGATTGTACCGGAACTACAACCCGGTACCATTCGGCGCGTGTCAGACGTTCAGGTTGCTGCTGGTGGCAAAGGCTTCAACGTCACTCGTGCAGCGCAAGCAATAGAGGTCAATGCCGTGGTTTGCGCACCGCTTGGCGGTTTAACCGGTCAGCAGGTAGCATGGCTTGCCGCGCAAGAGGGTCTGCCGATGCATACGGTGACCATCGGTGGCGAAACCCGTATCTGCACATTGCTGATCGATCCAACCACCGAGCGAGTAACGGTGCTTAATGAGGTTGGACCGTGCGTAAGTGAATCCGAGTGGCGCGAATACGTAGATCGAATTTTGGCCATACCTACCGCTTGGTATCTCATCTGCGGCAGTCTACCGCCGGGGCCGCCACCTACAGTGCTTAGCTATCTGATTGAAGTCTTGCATCGGTGCGGTCGCCGAGTGATGGTTGACACTAGCGGCCCGGCGCTAGCGGCGGCAGTTGCCGCCAAACCGGATGTGGTAAAGGTCAACGGGGCAGAATTGGGTTCATTGCTCGACGTGAGCATTGACAATGTAGCGATAGCGCAACGCGCAGTCGAACATGTGTACAGGCAAGGTATCAGCAGAGTCGTAGTGACGCTTGGCGCACACGGTGCAGTGGGCATTGACAAAGAGGGCGGTGTACTCGCAATCCCGCCACCCATCACTGCCCATAATCCGATCGGGTGTGGCGACTCGTTCTTTGCCGGGTTTGCGGCAGCGATAAGCACCGGCGAATCGCTCGCTGAGGCCTTGCGGATCGCAACCGCCTGTGCCGTCGCTGACGCGCAAACGTTAGCGCCCGGCGCGATTAATCGTGCAGTTGTTGACGGGCTGTTGCCTCAGGTTGCGATCAGCTACTGGTGAACCTCAGCCGGCTGCGGCGGAGATGCACCAATGAGGCGGGCCAATTGGCGCATCTGATCGGCAGTCAGATACGCGCTGCGTTGACCGGTCGCGGTGTAAAACGTGAGATCACCACTGGCGCCAAGGATTAACCGGTAGCCGCCGAGTTCGCGAATCCGCTTCTGCACCGCGCCGAGCAATTCGCGCAACACCGCTACCTCATCGGCATTGAGCACAACTGCATCATACCCGCGAATGAGATGATGCAATATCAACGCTGGCGTCGCCTCAGGATGGTAAGCCGCTTCAAATTCACCGATCAGCGTGATCTGCATCCTCTGCCTCCCTCATGACCGGCCGGTCGCGAGTTGCGATCACCACCTGCCAAATACTCTCTTCCGCAAAGGGCACCGGCGGCAAGGCCGCATCACCAAAAACGCTCAGGGGACGAAGGCCAGCGGCGCGCAGCATTGCCGTCAATTCAGGGAAGCCGTAGAGCCGGATCTGATCACCGGGATGGGTGACATCAATCCCGCGACTGGCATCAACATAGCGATAATCGATTTCGAGCGTCGCGCGCCGCGGATCAAAACGCGCCTCACGCAAGACAAACCCACTGCCGATCGGATACCAACCACTGCGAAAATCGTGCAGATAACGGCTAATCTGGTACGGATTCAGGCACTGCACCACCAGCTTGCCGCCATACACGAGCGCGCGGGCAATGCCGTTGAGCACCGCTTGGTTCGTGGCATCGTCGAAAAAGCCAAGACTGCTATTCATGAGTAGCACCACATCAAACCGCTCGCGGTACGGCAAATCCCGCATATCGCCGGTGACAAACTCCACGTTCAACCCACGTTCGGCGGCAACCGCACGGGCATGGTCGATCACCGGCGCCGCAGCATCAAGGCCGGTGACCGTCCACCCGCGCGCCGCCAATGCCAAGCTATGGCGCCCACCGCCGCAAGCCACATCGAGAATCGTCTCAACTCCTTGCAACCCAAGGGCATCGATCAGAAAATCGACTTCGCGGCGGGTCAACTCATCGGCATACTGGCGATAGTGGGCAAACTCATAGACTTGCAGCAGCTCTTCCCACCACTCACGCGACGCCTGTTCGGCCATAGCAGCTCCCGACGCAATTACAGATCGACAGTGCGCGGCATAATGGGTAATTCATCAACTCGCAGACTTGGCGGCAAGGTGCAGACCCACAGCAGCGCCTGCGCCACATCATCGACCGTCATCAAACGTTTGCGTAATTCTTCGGCCGGGTTGAGCGGGGCAATATCAGCGTCGATCATGCCAGAGAAGACAGTGGTGACGAAGACATTGTACGGGCGCAACTCTTGGGCTAGTGCCTGCGACAAGCCCGACAGGGCGAACTTCGCCGCACAGAAGGGTGCGATATTCGCAACCCCAATTTTGCCGACCCGTGAACCGAGATTCACGATCGTCCCACTACGCTGGCGCTTCATATACGGCGCGACTGCTCGCATCAGGTAGAACACGCCGTTCAGATTAACATCCATCACCGCCTGCCATTCGGCATCGGTAAACTGCTCAAGCGGAGCGATCTTCTCGACATTGCCAGCGCAATTGAGGACGATATCGATCCGGCCTAACATCTGCACGGTCGAGTCAACGAGATACTGCACCTGCGCTGGCACCGTAATATCGGTGGGAATGGCGAAGGCATTGTAGCCTTCGGTCGTAATCATACTGACCAGATGTTCGAGCCGATCACGCCGCCGGGCAGCAGCGATCACGGTTGCACCTTCGCGCGCGAAGAGACGAGCAGCCGCGTAACCCACCCCGCTCGAAGCGCCGGTAATAATGACAACGCGCCCTTTCAATTTCATAGTGTCTTCTCCGATCATCACCACATCACAACGGCTCCATAGGTATTATACCTGAGGAATATCTGAAATATAGACCTTTTCAGCAGAACAGGATGGTAATGCCGTGGTAGAATCATTGCGCTACCATTGCGTTGGCGAACAAGAAGTGGTATAACTTAACAGGCATGACGACATCAGGAGAAGGGGCGCAATGTACTGGGAGACAATCGCAGATCTACTACACCACCCACGGGTTGTTGAGACACGCCACCACATGCACCACAGTGTTCCCAAGCATGATCATCTGCTCCGCTCGGTTCACTTTTCATATTATCTAGCGCCTTTTTTTGGTGCCGATCAGGTGACGTGCGCGCGCGCCGCCCTCCTCCATGATCTTGACTCACGGTATGGCACGCTGACCACGCACGGCGCAATCGCCGCACGAGTTGCTGCCGAACTCGGTGAGCCAGCCGAGGTTTCTGCCGCGATCATTAGCCATATGTACCCCTTCGGGCCGCGTCCAACCACACGGGAAGGCTGGGTATTAGCGGTGGCGGATAAACTGGCATCACTCGCCGATCTAGGGGCATTTGTTAGTGGCCTTTTATCGGGGCACAGCCTGCGCGTGCGCCGACAGCTTTGCCAGAGTGACCCCTTCTACGCTGCCCGTTACGCTCGCCGTCGTCGCCGCCGGCTGATCAGTTCGTTATGGCGCCGGCTTGGGCGCACCAGTTTGTCGCGTTGGCGCTTGAGCGGCCAAACACCGCAGGTACATTAGCAATTGCCCCGCTACCAACCGGCTCATACAACGAGTGACAGGCGCCATTGCCTGTCGCTCATTTATGCCGAACCGATACCCCGCCAACACTCGCAGCAAACGCAAGCAGAGCGTGATCGACGGCACGCGCATCAATCGCTGCTTGATCGCTCGACAGATACCTCGTCAGCTAGAGGCGAGCGGGGGGCGTCTTGAGCCGGTTGATCTGTCGACAGAGCAGTTTCAGCTATCACTTCAGCCAACGCCGCCACCGGACGCAAACGGGCCGGCAACACACCGGCCGGGCTCGGCGGGTCGCTGAGCCGCCCATACAGATACAAGAACAGATCGCGCGCCATCGCGCTGAGCGGAGCCGAGAGAATAGCGCCCAGCAGACCAAAGACCTGCGAGCAAACGACCAACACCACCATCAGGATGGCCGGATGCACACCGACGCTCTCGCCAATGATGCGCGGCACCAGAATATGATTTTCAAGCTGCTGGATCGCGATGTAGAGGATCGTCACCGCCAGCGCGGTGGTCGGCGAATCAGCCAACCCCAGCAAGATCGCCGGAATCGCGCCGATAATCGGGCCGATCACTGGCACCAACTCGGTGATACCAGCAACGACGGCCAACAGAACAGTATACGGAATCTTCATTCCCGCCATGTTGAGTGCCGTAAGCCCAATCCACGAGGCGAGACCGACCGAGGTGCCAAGGATCAACTGGCCGCGTAGGTAGCCGCTGAGGTCGTGATTGATGATCGAGAGCATCGCCCACACATCAGCTCGCAAGCGCGGGTGGATCAAGTTGTTGAAATACTCGCGCCCGGCGCGGGCATCCATCAAGACATAGAAAAGCCAAAACGGGACAAGAAAGAAGCCAAGCAGGAAGGTCACAGTATTGAAGACCGAGAGCACGCTATTGATCAAAAACTGGCCAATTCCTTGCAAGTAGCCCACGAAATTAGCCCGCAGCGTGCTCAACCCCTCAGCAGTGGCTGAGGCAATGGCATTCTGCACTTCCGCCTGCACGGGTGGCGGCAAGCTAGCCAGCAACTGTTCGTACTCATCAATCAGCCGGTTGGCTTCGCGCTGAATCGTCGCAATATCCGGCAACGCGCGGATCAATTCGGCGATCTGGGCAATGAGCGGCGGCACCACAAACGCAATCGCAGCGACAATAACGCCGAAGATAACCACATAGACCGACAGAATTGCCAGCCAGCGCGGCAGCCACCGCTCAAAACAATTCACTAACGGCAAGAAGAGATAAGCGAGCACCCCACCAAAAATAAACGGTGTAATCGCCGAGGCGGCGTTGCTCACGAGCCAACTAATGAGATAGAGCGAACCAGCGACTAACAGCCAGCGCGCACCAAGACGGATCCGTTCAGGGGTGAAGAAGTTCATGCAACCTCTACAACACTACCGGCTTGGCATCGATCGAGCATCAGCGTTCATCACGTGGGTTCAACGTACTGACCGTCAACATCGTTGCGATCGAATTGCCGGTATTTGTCCAGCTATAGGCCGTATCATCACGAAAGAAGAGCGTATCGCCAGCGGCGAGGTCATATTGCTCTTCACCTAAAGTATACCGCACATTGCCGGCCAGCACATATACCATCTGGCTGCCCCGCGATGAGAAACCCTGCTGGCTGCTACCGGGATAGGCCTCGATCAAGCGCGCATCAAGATCGCTATTAGGTGGCAGCAATGAAAAGACTTGCACCGGCGCATCATCAAGCGACAAGCGCACCCGATCGGCAGGCCGCACGATCTGACCAACTTGCTGATTATCTTCACCCTCGAAGAAATGGGTCATCTGCACGCTGAAAAACTGCGCCAGTTTGCGCAGATTAGCCACCGAAATATTGACTTTATCACGTTCGAGGCGGCTGAGGAATGATGGGGTCAACCCCGATCCTTCAGACACCTCTTGCAGCGTCAGACCACGCTCCTGACGCAATCGCCCGATCTTTTGTCCGAGTGACATACACTATCTCGAAATAATACAAAAGTAAGCGCACACAACCGGCGCGCTCTACGGTTGCCATGATCTCAACTGTTTCAATTTGTCAATTGTGATTATACGCCAACGGTAGCCTTACGTCAAGGTGTTGCACAGGGGTAATAGCAAAGGTTTAGACGATATTAAAGCAGGATGACGCAAAAAATGCACAGGTTTCATTAATGTAAATGACGTATTAGTTCATGCGATGGATAATTATACCATCCGATCACGACGGCGCAGCACCCATGCTGCAATCGCCAAACAACCGATCGCATACCCGATCAAGGCCAACCAGCGCCCGACCAGATGCACTGGATCGTGGCTGAACGCGGCTTCCGTTTCGAGAAAAGCCGGTGTGCAACCGGACGGAATACTACCCTGATCATCCGTATTCGGCAAATTACACAACTGATTAAGATCTAGGCTCGCGCCCAGCGCATCCATCGCCCAACGGCTGATCGTCAACCACGAGAGCGGGGTAGCTAGCCCTTCGATCGTGAAGATGAGGCCGGCAAACAAAATCTGGGGGATTAGCGCAAACGGCACCAGACTAATCGCCCGATCAGGCGTCGCCGAGGCCGCACTAATAGCTAATCCCAGCGCCATACCCGCGCTGGAAGACAAGACCAGCGTGAGAAACGTTTCAATGAGCGGCGGCAACAGAATGCCGGCCTCACCCGGCAATGCCACTTTCAGCAACACCATGCCGAGCAAGACGATCGTCTGCACCAATACCAGCGCGCTCAGCACCGTCACTTTCGAGAGGAGGTACGGACCGATACGCAGATTCACCAACCGTTCACGCCGGTACACGGCTTGTTCTTTCGTAATTTCGCGCGCCGCGTTAATGATACCAAACCAGACACTCACCGTTGCCAGCATAAAAAGCAGCTTCTTGGCCTCACCGCGCTGGATGAGGTCTTGGGCCTGCACACCAGTCAGCGCATCGCTGCGCGCCACCAACAGCAGCAGCAACGCAATGATAGGCGCTTGCAGCAACAAGATTAGTAGGTTCCGCCGATCTTGCAGCATCAGGTCAAAATAGCGCCGGGTGAGCAAGACAAACTGCCGCCACGCCGACACGCGCTGCGGCGACTGCACGGTAGCGTTGCTCTGCACCGGCGGCCCGCTTGGCGTTGTCGCCAGCCGGTTGGCGACATATTGCTGGTACAACGGCGAATGACGATAGCGGATCTCCCATAATTCGGCCAAACTAGGCGGCGTCTGCGCTGCCGGATGGGCCGCTCGCCACCCCTCATATTCAGCCCGCAGATCTTGTTGCACCACTGGATGATCGGCAGCGGCCACTCCCTCGATCTTGGTGTAGATATCAGCAAAATCGCCGCTGGTAATTTGAAAGAAGCGCAGCGCCTCAGCCGGCGGGCCAAAGAAGACCATGCGCCCGTTGCCAGCCATAAAAATCACGTGGTCGCACTGCGTGATATTGGCGGTAGCGTGCGTTACCAGCACCACCGTGCGCCCACTGTCGGCCAATCGGCGCAGAGTATACATCATCTTCTTTTCGAGACCGGGATCGAGGCCACTGGTCGGCTCATCAAGGAAGAAGAGGCTAGGGTCAGCAAGCAGCTCCGCGCCAATGCTCACCCGCTTGCGCTGGCCGCCCGATAGCGCCTCAATCGGCTTGTCACGGTGCGGCGCCATTTCCACATCGTCGAGCACGCGCTCGATCCGCGTCTTCACCTCGCTATCGGCAGTGTCCGCCGGCAACCGCAGCCGTGCGGCATATTCCAAGGCCCGCTGCACCGGCAACACCCGATGGAGAATATCGTCTTGCGGCACGTAACCTAATACCGCCTGATAAGCCGCAAAATTGCGGTAAAAATCATCGCCATTGACCAGTACCTGCCCCCGCTCGGCGGGAGCATAACCGCAGAGCGCTTTCATCAGAGTACTTTTGCCGGTACCGGAACCGCCGACAATCGCGACAAATTCGCGCGGCGCAATCGAGAGCGAGACATCGTTGAGAATCACCCGCTGCACACCGTTACGGGTAACGACCCGCGACAGATTGCGCGCATCAATGCGCAATACCCCTTGTTGATCGTAGCGATCAAGACTGGTAACGTTGTACACAAGCTTGAACGCACCGATCTGGATCACATCACCGGCCTTGAGCGACACTGGCGTCATCACGCGCTGGCCATTGACAAACGTGCCATTGGTGCTGCCCATATCGCGCAGAACAACGCCGCCGGGAGTGCGATCAAGCTGGGCATGAAAGCGCGACACTTGCGGATTATCGAGAATGATGTCACATCCCACCCGGCCAATGGTTATTTCTGGATCGTTAGGATCGAGCGGAAATTGGGTCGGAGCCGCACGCAGCGCATCCGCCGTTGCTAACGCCGCATTGCGGTAGGTCAATGAGACAAAATTGCCGGTCGCCGGATCGCCAATCCGGATCACATCGCCATCGGCCAACACGCGCTCGGTGACACGCTGGCCAGCAAAGAGCAGACCATTGCGGCTGCCCACATCAACAATCCGGTGGCCTTGACCATCCGGCTCAATCCGGGCATGGCGAGCACTGACAAAACGCGACTGCAAGACTAGATCATTATCCGGGGCGCGCCCAAGCGTAACCGGTTGCGCGCCTAAGACCACATCACGTTCGACGCTAGGTTCGCTGATATGCAACACCGCACTGCCGGCAGCGATAATTGTCGCTGGTGTATAAGCCGCTGACGCGGGCAACGACCTCCCGCACGACGGGCAGAAGCGAGCGTCAGCGCGGGCCAGCGGGGCTTGGCAAAACGGGCACAACGGCGGCTGGGCAATCGCCACAGGACGGCTCCTATGCTATAATGCGAGGCGTTCGAACCGATCTTGTGATAGCACAGATTACCATGATTTGCAACTAGATGCGCCCCAACCGTTGCGGCTATCCACTATGAAACGCGCTTTGGGAGGGTCGGGCAAGTTGCAAGAGGGTAGGCCTCGTTACCTGAACCTCATTGCATCCCGTCTCTTTTTCTGAACGTCATATCACGCAGGCAGCGTAACGCATCTCGGCAGCGACAAGGATCAGCGGTGGCAACACAAGATATCGGGCGATGCAGAGTTTGCGGCAAAGCAACCGGGACAGCCCAGCAGGTTTGTCCACACTGCGGCGCACCGCTGGATCCCTTCCCCGAACGAGTAATCGTAACCGGCGAACGGCAATTAGCCCTTACCACCGACACCATCAGCTTACATGATTTGGTAGCGCTTGTGGAAGCGGGGGTTGCGTTCTGGCGGCGGCGCTACGAGAGTTCCACCGGGGTGGCGCGCGAGCAGGCAGCGTATGCGCTGCATGAATTGTCGCAAATGCTCGCCAGCCTTGCCCAACAGATCGCGCAAGGGCGCGAGACAGTGCAAATCACCACTCGCCTTCCCGTCCAGCGCCGTTACCCGCTTGCCTGCCCGCTCTGCGGGCGCGGCAACCGTGCCCAAGCGCGGTTTTGCGTCTCGTGCGGCGCGGCGCTGCAACCATCGCGGCGGGCTGGCGTCCCGCCACCGCCGCTGCAAGCCCAAATTGCCGTGCGTAGCCACATTGGTCAGGTGCGTGCGGTCAACGAAGATACGGTATATGCCGGCACCCTGAGCCGCGGCGATGAACCGTTTGGCGCATTGTTGTTGGTCGCCGACGGCATGGGTGGCGCGGCTGCCGGTGAGATTGCTTCACAGATCGCCGCCGAGACGGTCAAAACCAGCTTGCAACAGGCATTGAATCAAGCCTTGCCCGATCATGATGATGGCTGGCTGGCGCTGTTGCAGGCAGCGGCGCAAACTGCGCACGAACAGGTCGCAGCGGCGGCTCGCATTGATCAGCGCCGGGCCGGGATGGGCACCACGTTGACGGTTGCGCTTGCGATTGGCCGGCGGGCGTATCTCGCCCACGTCGGTGATAGCCGGGCCTACCTGATCACGCCGGGCAGCTCTGGCGAACCGCCAGCGTGGCAACAACTAACTACCGATCATACGATCGTAGCGCGCTTGGTTGATATTGGTCAACTCAGCCCAGCAGCAGCGCGCACGCACCCGCAACGCCACATCCTTTACCGTTCGCTCGGGGCCGACCAACCATTAGCAGCCGATACGCGCGCCCAACCACTGGCATCCGGCGATATTTTGCTACTCTGCTCTGATGGGTTGTACAATCACGTCAGCGATGATGAGCTGGCCCGCTTGGCCGTCAGCCAGTCACCAGATCGGGCTGCTACGTCCTTGATCGAACTCGCCAACCAGCGTGGCGGCCAAGATAATATCTCAGTCGCGATCGCTCGCTTTACGAACCGATCTGCAACTTAGGCTAAGGTTTATGCGTTGTTCTATATGTGGGGCGGAAAATCGCGCGCACGCTCGTTGCTGCGCTGTCTGCGGCCAGCCATTGCCGGGACGCCAGCCATTGCCAGCCAGCGAGGGGTTGCTGAGCGAGATGCTCACCCAAGCGATTGCGCCACCAACATCACTGTATGCCGGCGAGGAGGAAACGATGGAGACCAACTTGCCACTCTTTGCCAACCGGTTTGCGCCGCTCTATCCTCTCACCGAACCATGGCCGGTTGGCCCGCTCAAAGTACGCGATCTGGCACCGTGGCAACGCTGTTGGGCCTGTGGCTCAACCGCTAACGACGCCAACGAGTCGTACTGCATCGATTGTGGCGCCGCGCTGGAAGGGCGTGTCTACCCCGCTTTCCTCTCGCAACGCGATGAGCCGTCTGGCCCAGCTTTGATTGACCGGCTGGCCGACCCGCTGGCCCGCGCTATCTTACCCGACATTGTCGAACAGTGCGATTTGAATGGCATGCAACTGACGGTGCTAGCCGATACGGAGTTGACGCCCTTGGCGACACCGCTCGATGAGACAACAGCGTTGACGATTGGCGCCTCGCTTGCCCAATTGCTGGTGAATCTGCATGGCTCGGGTATCACTCTTGGCTCGCTCACGATCGATGATCTCGGCTTGAGCGGGCCGGCAACGGTCTGCTTGCGGCAGGCCAACCAGCTACGGTTAGTCAGTGACACCGAGCGTGAAGCTGCGTTTCAGGCCGACTTGTTGGCGTTGGCGGAAGCGCTGGAACGGCTGACCGCCATCCCGCGCACGACCCAACGGTTGAGTGAAGAAACGGTGGCGGACGTTGAACAGATACCCGATGGCTTAGGGGTGGTCTTACGCCAGATCCGCACCGGTGAGCTGCGTGATGCTGCCGCAGTCGCAGCCCGCTTGACCGCCTTACGCGATGAACGTACCCATCCCGTGCCTCTCTTCCAACTCGCCGGTTCGTATACCGATGTCGGGCGCGTGCGCGATCACAACGAAGATAGCCTGTTTACGCTGACCCTTTGCCTCGAAAACAATGGCCAGCGCCAGAGCTGCGGCGTGTACATTGTCGCCGACGGTATGGGCGGCCATGCCGCTGGCGAAGTCGCGAGCGGGATGGCAGTACGCACAGCGGCGCGTGTAATCATTGACAACTATCTGCAACAAATGATCGCTGGATCGCGTCCGTATCACGAGACTGAGATACGCGAACTGGTGCGGCAAGCAGTGTTATCCGCTAACGAGGCTATCTATCACGCGAGCCGTGTCCAAGCGAACGATATGGGATCGACGTTGACCATGGCGTTAGTCATAGGCGATCGGGCTGTGATCGCAAATGTTGGCGATAGCCGCACCTATCTATTTCGCGATGATAAGCTGCGCCGGATTAGCAAAGACCACTCGTTGGTGATGCGGCTAGTGGAGCTTGGCCATCTGCGCGAAGAGGACATCTACACCCACCCGCAACGCAATGCGGTGCTCCGTTCGCTCGGTGATCGAGCTGAGCCAGAAGTTGATCTCTTTAGTCTACGATTGCTCCCCGGCGATGCGCTCTTGCTCTGTTCCGACGGCCAATGGGAGATGACGCGCGATTCGGAGATGGAACGGATTATAACCGAAGAACCCGATCCGCAACGGGCCAGCGCCGCGCTAGTCGCCGCGGCTAATCGGGCTGGTGGCGAGGACAATATCGCAGTGATTCTGGTGAGAATGACACTATGAACTGTCCACAATGCGGTGCAACGATCCATAATGACGTACTTTTCTGCCCTGAATGCGGCGCGCGCATACCCACCAGCGGCCAGCTAGCGAACGCAGCGCCACCGTTGCAGGTGTTGCAGGGCCGGTATGAATTACGCCGCCGGCTAGGTGCCGGTGGCATGGGATCGGTCTATCTGGCGACTGATCGCCGGCTCACAACGGCTCAATGGGCGGTGAAGGAAATGAGCGACATGTCGATCACTTCACCGCTTGAGCGCCAACAAGCTCAAGCGGCCTTCCGGCAAGAGGCGGAGTTGCTGGCTAAACTCAACCATCCCTATTTGCCGCGCGTGACCGACCACTTTGAAGAGAATGGCCGCCACTATTTAGTCATGGAGTTTGTGCCCGGCGAGAACTTGCGCGATTACACCAATCGTGTCGGTTTGCCCCGGCCCCTGCATGAAGTTTTACGCTGGACAGCGCAAATCTGCGAGGTGCTTGCTTACCTGCACGCGCAACAGCCGCCGATTATCTTTCGCGATCTCAAACCAACCAACGTGATGATTACGCCTGACGGCACAATCAAGTTGGTTGATTTTGGCATCGCTCGCCTGTTCAAACCGGGCAAAGAACGCGACACCCAAGCCTTCGGCACCCCCGGTTACAGCGCCCCCGAACAGTACGGTCGCGGTCAGACCGATCCACGATCTGACATTTATAGTCTCGGCGTGTTGATGCACCATCTGCTGACCGGCCACGATCCAAGCACCACTCCGTTCCGGCTGCCACCGGTCAACCAACTCAATCCCTCAGTTCCGCCATATATCGCGGCTGCCATTACGCGCGCCACTGACAACGATCCTGCCAAGCGGTTCGCTAGCCTGATCGAGTTGCAACAGGCCCTGTTCGGAAGCAGCAATTTGGTAAACCGACAAGCCGGCCTGCCCCCGGTAGCGCAAGCGGCGCGCGTTGAAGCGATGGCCCCCGCACCGGCGATGAGGGCGGCAAGCACTGGCTTGGCAACCGCCGGACTCTGGATTGGGATTATCAGCACGGTGCTGATGGTGATTGCATTGGGAATGGTTGGTCTTGATCCGGCCCTTGAAAGTAATGATATATTGGCTGGTTTGGGCGTGTTGATTGCGATAGGCGCCGCTCTGTTCGCTGTCAT
Source organism: uncultured Chloroflexus sp. (assembly GCF_937951745.1). Taxonomy (GTDB): domain Bacteria; phylum Chloroflexota; class Chloroflexia; order Chloroflexales; family Chloroflexaceae; genus Chloroflexus. The sequence continues at coordinate 75,542 of NZ_CALFBQ010000018.1, read as the reverse complement.
TAGCGGCATCCTGAGTCTGATCGCTCTCGTGAGTCCGAATACGGCCCAAACCGTGCATGGCCGCCGTGATGCCGCGATCGGGTTCGCCGCCAGCGCCGGCGCGTACCTGCTTTGTTGTGTGTTGGGGTTTTTCATTGCGTAGCTAGGCGGATATGTCGCCGACGTTGCGTTCGATGCTATACAAGGATGTTGCGTATGTCTCTGCAGATCACGCTCACCTGCCAGTGGGGCCGCGCGCCAATCCCAGCTAGCGCTACGCCGCAAGTCGGCTATTTGCTGGTCGAGGCTTTGGCGCCGGCTTCGCCGGCAACGGCAATGCCGCTCAATCTCTGTTTTGTGCTCGATCGCTCAGGCTCGATGCAGGGCGCCAAACTCGCCAGCATGAAAGCCGCCACTCGCCGGGTAATCGAACTGCTCCGTCCCCACGATGTCGCAGCCATCGTGATCTTCGACGATACGGTGCAGACACTGGTGCCAGCAGCGCCGGTTGGCGATAAAGCGGCGTTGCTAACCGCCGTTGATACTATCACCGAAGCCGGTGGCACGGCGCTGTCGCTTGGGATGCAGGCCGGACAAACCGAGCTGCAAAAGTATCTCGGTCCCGATCGCATCAGTCGTATGGTATTGCTCACCGATGGCCAGACATGGGGTGACGAACTGCTCTGCCGCGATTTGGCTCAAGAACTTGGCAAGGCTGGCGTGCGGATCACGGCGCTGGGGCTGGGGGCCGAGTGGAACGAGCAGTTGCTCGATGATATTGCCGCTGCTAGCGATGGTCACTCTGATTACATAGCCGAGCCGGAACAGATCACGACCTTCTTCCAACAGGCAGTGGAAGCGGCACAAGCGACCGTCGCCACCGATGCTCGCCTATTGCTGCGGTTCGTCCGTGATGTTACGCCACGCGCAGTCTATCGGGTCAAACCGGTCATTGCCAATCTGGGATACCAGCCCATTGGTGACACTGCGGTGGCTGTGCGGTTAGGCGATCTGGCAGGCGGCCAACCGGCAGCCGTGCTGCTTGACCTGATGCTGCCGCCACGAGCTAGTGGCCGGTTTCGGCTGGCGCAGGCCGAATTGCACCTAACGCCGGTGGACCAAACGGCTGAAATGATCATCAAACAAGACGTACTGCTTGAGGTAGCCGATCAGGCCGGGCCAGAGAGTTACAATCCTACCGTGATGAATCTGGTCGAGCGTGTGACAGCGTTTAAGCTGCAAACGCGCGCGTTGAGTGAAGCGGCTAGCGGCAACGTCGCCGGCGCAACCCAGAAATTACGCGCCGCAGCGACGCGCTTGCTTGATTTAGGGGAACTGGAGCTAGCTGAAAAGACTAACCAACAAGCGGCAGCGCTCGAACAGGGCCAACAACTAAGCGCCGCAGCGCAGAAAGAGCTACGCTATGCGACTCGACGGCTGACGCAGCGGCTGGAAGATGAGTAAGCAAACGATGCGATGGAATCGCGCAATCGCCATTCGGGAGCGATTGCTTGCCAAGGTGAGGAACGACTATGATCATCTGTCCTTCCTGTGGAGCGCAGAATGAGCCTACCAACCGCTTCTGCGATCAGTGCGGCACCCGCTTAACCGGCGCAGCGCCAACCGCTCCCGCGCCCACAGCCGTCTCGCCCGATCAACCTACCGCTCTCGCGCCATCCTGCCCGGTGTGCGGCGCGACGGTACTCCCCGGTGAACGGTTCTGTGACAATTGCGGCGCCGACTTGCTGGCAACACCAGTTGCATCGCCAATAACACCTGATCAGGCAACGTTGCTCGCGCCACCTAGCGCACCGCAACTCTTCTGCCCTGATTGCGGCGATCCGGTGTTGCCCGGCGAACGGTTCTGCGACAATTGCGGCGCTGACCTGAGCAGGTTGTTTGCCCCGCCGCCCGCCGCTGACACGCCTACCGTCATTGCCCCGCCGCCGGTAGAAGAGCCTGTTGCCGTCCATACGCCACCGGCAAGCGAAGCACCAGCTCCTACGCCAGCCATCCCGGCAGAAGGGCCAACCATGGTCGCGCCGCCAGTGGCCGAATCACCCGCGCCGCCAGTGGCCGAATCACCCGCACCGCCAGTGGCCGAACCACCCGCGCCGCCTGCTACGTCAGCCGCCCCAGCAGTTGCACCTATCGATCTAATAGCCGAGCGTGCCCGGCTGGAAGCGTTGCTGGCTGCACACCGGGACACAGTCGCCCAATACGAACAGATGGCTGCCCGCTATCCCGCCGGCAGCGTACCGACGTTCATCACCGCTGGGCTCGATGCGGCACGGGCCGAACTGGCCAAGACCGAGGCGGAATTGGCGGCGCTCCCCACCGGCCCTGATCCGGCAGAGGTTGCTCGGCTCGAAGCATTATTGGCGGCGCACCGCGACACCATTGCTCAATACGCGCAGATGGCTGCCCGCTATCCCGCCGGCAGCGTGCCAGCATTCATCACTGCCGGTCTCGATGCAGCGCGGGCCGAACTAGCCAAGACTGAGGCCGAACTCGTTGCCCTGACCGGCAGCACCCCAACGCCAGCGGCACCTGCGGCAGCGCCGGCTGAGCCAGTAGCCGCCCATCCGGCAGTCCCAACCCCCATTGCTACCCCTATCCCAACCCCACCGCCAGCGGTAGCCCGGTTGGAGCTAGCTGATGGCAGTGAGATTATCCTTGAGCCGGGCAAACACGAGTACGTGATTGGACGCGAGGACCCGGTGAGCAACATCTTTCCCGAAATTGACTTGACCTCTTACGGTGGCGAGTCGGGTGGCGTGAGTCGCCAGCATGCCAAAATCGTACATACCGGCGATCAGTGGAGTATCGTTGATCTCAACAGCACCAACCACACACGGGTGAACGGCACGCGGATCGAACCGCAAACGCCAACCCCGATTAGTGATGGCACAAAATTGCAATTCGGGCGATTGGTGGCAACCTTCCGGATCAGTTAACTGTAGGGGCGGTGGCGCCGCAAACCGCACATACTAGCGGATCGCCGGTTGCCACCGCCCACACGTTGCAAGCTGGGCAGCGAAAACTGAGTACACGCGGCGTTGGCGTAGGCAGAATCGGCGGTTGCCGCCACGCCGTGCGTAGACTGGCATAATAAGGCGCACCGAGCAAGGTCGCATGCTCGACTCGATCACCGGCAAACTGCAACTCAAGGATCATCCCCGGTACCAGCAGGTGGCGCGCAATCACATTGGTTAGCGCCGCATCGTCGATCGTCACCGTCTGCTCAGGACCACCATCCGGCCACGGCTGCGCCGCCAACGTCACCGTCTCGCCAGCAAAAAAGCCGCCGACATTCAACACTTCCCGAATCACAACCCGCATTACGCATCATTCCTTATTATGTAGAGTGCAGCAGCCGCATTGCCGCACTCTATGAACTCGTGCCGAACAAGAGCATGCTAGGCAATGATACAGCCAACCAGCGCACTGCTCAAACTCTCGCCGGCAACAAAGCCGCCGGCGTTCAACCTGATGCAGAGTGCAGCAGCCGCACGCTAGAATAGCGCTTAACCCGTGCCGAGCAAAAGGGTTTGATACGCGGCAGCAAAACATTCCCTGCTACGGATGCAAAAACAACCGGTCAATCGCTGTCGCCAATTGGCGCAACGTCGTCACCTCATGCATTGCATCGCACATCGGCGCATACTTATAGATATCGCTACTCAGCGAACCGGGATCGTAGACCCCCCACTTCGCGCGCTCTTCAGTCGCAAACCAGACGATGCGGCGGGCACGACGGCGAATCTGCTCGAAGGCTGGCAAATTGGGATCATTCTCGTTGTTGCGGCCATCGCCGAGCACAATCACCGTCGTGCGCCCGTCAACCAGATGCAACTGATCGCGGCAAAACTCGCCGAGGGCATTCCCCAAATCGGTGCTATAGCTGCGGGTAGGCCGGATTTCGGCCAACACCTGCGCAATCGCCTGTTCGGGGCGCGATTCGGCGAAGTAGTGAGACATATCGTAGAGCCGGTCGATGAAGGCAAAAGAACGGGTGCGACTAACCTGATCGTGCAGCGCATAGATCATCAGCAGCATGCACGACATCACCTGTTGCGTACTGACGCTGCGGTCACACAAGATGACCAGCTTCGGCTTGAGATGGCGTTTACGGTGGCGCACGAGCATCGGCACACCACCAAAACGCTGGTTGGTGCGGATGGTTGCCTTAGCGTCGAGCGTGCCGGTCTTGCCGCGGCGCTGGCGTAACGCCAACCGAGTGCGCAGGCGCGCGGCCAATTTGCGCACCAGTGTGCGCATTTCCGGCAATAGGCTCTCATCGATCCGCTCGAGCGGCATATCGAGCAGCTCGCGCTCGCTGGGCCGACCTTGACCTTGGCGAGGCCCTTGCCCTTGCGCCTGCTCTTGCATCTGCTGGGACACTTGCTGGCCGATCTGCTGCTCAAGCGCCGCGAGATTTTCGCGCGCCGCCTGCTCGATCGCGCGCAGCGCCTCTTCGCGCATGCCTTGCTCACGCAGTTGCTCAAGCAATTGGCGCAGCATCTGCTGCAACCGGTTCATCTGCAATTCGCGCATTGCCTGCCGCGCCATCCAATCGCGGTAGCGCGGGTTGGTGAGGTGCGGCGGCGAGACGTTAGCCAGCATTGCGCGGATTTGCTGATTGCTGAGCGGTTGGCCGCTGACCATGCTCTGAAAGAGCTGGCCGAGCGGGCTAGGTGGGAATTGGGCGAGCAGTTGCTGCAACTGGCGCAAGAGCTGCTGCTGCTCTTCGGGCGAGAGCTGGCCGCCGCCGGGTTGCTGCATCGCCGGCGGCGCATCTTTGCCAAAATAGAGCGGAAAGAGATCGTTAAAAATCGCCTGATCCTGCCGCTCTTTAATCAACGCCGCCTGCAATGCCAGCCGGAAGATATTGCGATCGCTAATGCCGGCCTGCTCAATCGCCCGCAAGGCATCAGCCGACTCGGCCACGCTGATCCGCACGCCAGCCGCACGCAACCCGGCAATAAACTCGGTAATCCGTCGCTCCATACTTGCTCCGCTAGTTATTGCTCCAATCACCGCCACGATAACCGCCGCGCGGACGGTCGGGCCGGTCGGGCCGATCCGGACGGTCAGGGCGGTCAGGTCGGTCGCCCTGCTGCAACAGCCGGCGCGCCCGTTGCAAATCGCTCTCGTACTTGAGCAGCACGTTGAGCGTGGTATCAAGGGTCGCCTTATCAAGCTGGCGAGCGTTCAATTCGACCAGCGCCCGTGCCCAATCGAGCGTCTCGGAGACGCTGGGATGCTTCTTGAGGTCAAGCGTGCGCAGGCGCTGCACCAGCGCTACGGCCTCGCGGGCCAGCTTGGGCGCAAGGCCGGGCACCTTCAACTGCACCACCCGCAACTCAGCCTCGAGGTCGGGGTAATCGATGTGAATGTAGAGGCAACGGCGCTTGAGCGCCTCGCTCAGCTCACGGGTATTATTCGAAGTGAGAATAACGGTCGGAATATGCTTGGCCCTGAGCGTGCCCAATTCCGGCACCGAAACTTGAAAATCGCTCAGCACTTCAAGCAGGAAGGCTTCAAACTCGGCGTCAGCCCGATCGATCTCATCGATCAGCAGCACCACTGGTTGATCGCTGGTAATGGCGCGCAACAACGGGCGTGGCAGCAAGAAACGCTCAGAAAAGAAGACATCCTCCTGCGCAGCGAGCCGATCGGCGGCTTCGCGCAGACTTTGCGCATCGCCGAGCATCTCGGATAACTTCTCGCGCAACAGTTGGGTATAGAGCAACTGCTTCGCGTATTCCCACTCGTACAACGCCTTGGTCTCATCGAGACCTTCGTAACACTGAAGGCGAATGAGCTCGCGGCCCTGCGCCGCGGCCCACGCTTTGGCCAGCTCGGTCTTGCCGACGCCAGCAGGTCCTTCGGCGAGCAACGGCTTGCCTAGCCGTTCGGCAAGGAAGATTGCAGTGCTGATCTCATCAGAGGCGATATAATTGTGTCGCCCCAACATTTCACGCACATCGGCCATTGAATTGAGCATGCCGGGGGCCTTTCTGTGATGAGTAACGACGTGAAGGATGGCACATATACGTAGCCACAAACATCGCAACTAGCAAGCGCAGCAAGAGGAGTTTCATCGAGCCAATGGTTGCACTGCGCCACCCAACTTACCCGCAGGAATCTCCTGTTTCATGACCCTGCACCATTAATTGGATATTTTCATTATAGCACCGTTTCTTGGCGCAAACCGGCCATCACTCTTGCGGTATACTAACTGCATGAGCAGACAACGACCATTTCGTGCCATCTTATTCGACCTTGACGGCACACTGACCGACCCTTTCACCGGTATTGCCCGCAGCGTTAACTACGCGCTGGCACAGATCGGTCACCCGCCGCTACCCGATGACGAACTGCGCGGCTGGATCGGGCCGCCGCTGCATGCGTCATTCGAGCAATTGCTTGGCGATCCGGCGCTGGCCGATCAGGCGGTTGCCCATTACCGACAACGCTACTGGGAAATTGGGATGTTCGAGAATGCGGTCTTTCCCGGCATTCCCGACCTCTTGCGCGACCTGCACGCGGCTGGGGTACGGCTATTCGTCGCCACTTCCAAGATTCGCCCGCCCACCGAACGGATCTTGGCCCACTTCGGGTTGCAAGCCTACTTCGAGGCCATCGCCGCCGTTGACCCCGACGACCGCAACAGCAACAAGGCAATGGTCATCGCCACCCTGCTGCCCCGGCTCGGCACCGACCGGGCATGGGCCGTAATGGTTGGCGACACCACCTACGACATTGCCGGCGCGCGGACACACCGGATGCCATGCATTGCCGTCACCTACGGCTACGGTGCCTACCACGACCTTTATCGGGCCGCGCCGTTAGCGCTGGCCCGCTCGGTGGCGGAATTGCGGGAGTTGGTGAGTTAAAGCGCCAACCGGGCCGCCGGATCGCCGAGCAGCATATAGTTGCGGGCGTCATTGCGCGCCATCCACAGCGTGGATAACTCGCGCGGTTCGGGTTGCTTGCCAAATTTGATGTTCTCTAACTCTTCGGCGAGTGTCATCGAGCGAGCGGCTTGAATGATGTTGAATTGATCGGTCGCACTGCCGAGCCGTTTGCCGGTGATCAGCCGCCCAATCACATCTTCAAAGCTTTGGGTCTGGCTGCGCGCGCCATCCATGCTGAAGCCATACGTCCATGCGCGTTCGACATGGCCAACCACGCCGAGCGCGCCGCGCAGCAGTATCTGCTGCGGCAGTTGGGCAACGAAGGTGAAGGGCGCGATCAGCGGGCGGCCTCTGTTGGGATCGAAGATAAATTCGTCTTGCCGCGGACAACCGGCACCATAGCAGGCAAACAGCAGCGCCACCATCCCTTCGAGCGAGAGGGTGCTTGGCAGGTCTTCGGCAGCAAACCAATGCTCGCGCTTGATTCCACCGAAGCCTGTCCAGTCTTGCGTCACTAGGGCGCCTTGGTATGGGATCAGTTCGCGGTCGTTGGCCGGCAGGCCAAGGCCATGGGTGGCACTGAAGAGGATGGCTGGCGGCTGATTATCCTCACGCAGCGCCTGTTCAAGGTTGCTGCGAGTAGCATCGTTGGCCAGCAACAGCCGTTTGCCATACCCCAACCGCTGCGGCAGGCTTTGGTCATGCCAACGCGAAAGTGGCGTCACTAGCTCAATCGCGCTGCGCTCGGTCGATTTATCAAGGTCGTGGCGGGTGCCGAAATAGACAATTTCACGGCGTAAGCGTATCTCGTTCGCCTTGCGTCGCTCGTAGTCAACCAGCCGTTGGGCGTAGGTCGTGTAATCAGCATAGCGATGCTGGCCGCGTTCATCGGTAAAGCAAACTCTTCCCACCCCCCAGAAGATATCGAGTTCATACTGGAAGTTGAAGCTGATGAAGGCTTGATCGTTCGGCGCCAGCGGGCCGGGCCGGGCCGCGATCAGCAGGTAGAACGGCACGCCTTGGCTCGGTTTGACCGGACCGGCCATTGTGCCGTGGCGGGCTAACCAACCATTAACCCGCTCGTTTGGACGGCACACCAGCACCGGCACGCGCTGTTCCCACGGCTGGCGGATGTCGGCGTAGCGGCTGGCCCATTCGGCGCAGGTTTCGCCGGGGCGGAAGGTGACTGCCGGCAAGGAAATGCCTTGTTGCTGGGCACGATGATCGATCAACGGCCACAGCGCCTCGATCAGGCGAGCGTCATCGGTGGCGCTAACCACTAATGCCCAGCGCGCTTGAGCCAAATCCTCTTGATCGACATCAGCAACCACGCCGAAATGCTTCTCTTCGGCCTCGTTACGAGTCTTATGCAGAGTCTGCAACTCTTTCGGATCTTCGCTGCGTTGAGCGAGATCGCTGGCGGTTTTAGCGTCAATCCGCAACAACGGCTCGCCGCGCCGGCCATCAATCCCGTTGGGGTAGAGTTCGTCGGTGCTCTGTTCATTGGCAATCAAGATGAGCGGGCCACTATAACCGGCGACTACTGGCGACAGGATTGGTTCCGGCGTTACTGGCGCTACCTCAACCGGCGCCACTGATTGCGGCTGGCCGCCAGCTAACGCACCGATCCGCTCGATTAGCGTGTCGAGGCGTGTACGGATGGCCTGCACTTCGGCAAGGATAGCGGCTAAGGTTTCACCGGAAGCAGCGTCTAATGCCGGCGTTGCCACCTTCGGCTGTTCAACGATCACCCCAGTGGCGATCAACGCTGCCAACCCTTCATCGAAGATTAGTTGGTATGGCACATAACAATAGCCGGGGCCATCTGGGTTCTCGTTCGCCCAGTCACTCCCCCACGAATTGCGCACAATGAAATAGCCGCCACCGGGGGCGGAAGGGTCATCGCGGTAGCCCAAAGCGCACATTGCATGCCCACCCAACCGCTGCTCGCCGGGCAAGGCGCGGCGCACCCGTCCGATCCGGCGCACTTGGCCGCTGCTCGTCCAATGCTCACCGATCATCAACCCGATCAGCACCGGCTTACCAGCGGCCAACGCCGCCTTGATCTGATTGACATCGCGGGCCGGCAACTGATCGATGCCGGCAATCCGGCGCTGCTTGGCCTCGCGGAAGGCAACATCGCTGGGTCGTTCGTGGCCGGGATTAGTATGGTCAACCGGTTCTGGTCGGTACGGCCACGTCTCTTCGCGGCAGACCCCCAATTCGGCAACCGCGCGCAGCGCTACCAGCGGGTTTGTGCCGACATCGCCGGGAATACGGTCACGTTCCTTGCTGATCCAATAGATAAACTGCTCGGAGAGATCGGTGGGATCGTTGCTCAGCGTCTGCACCATAGCCGCGATAGTAAACGCGACACAAGTATTGCGCGGCCCTTGGCTGACCGGTGGCGGCAGGGTCATCAGCGGCGGTACTTCGCTCGGCAGACCGACCGGCGGGCTAAAGGCAGCGGCATCAACTTCGGGCAGATCGTCGAAAATCGCGCCAGTGCCGACCGGTTCCATCGCCACATCAACGCTGAACGAGCTAGCATCAGGCACGACCTCGAGCGCCGCCATCACCATAGCCCGCACGTCGTCATCGCTGCGGCCCAGCGCCTGCGCCAGCGCAGCCAGCCCGCTGCCCAAGCCGGTATTGCTCGACCGCGCAGTCGCCACCAACTCTTCGACGCTGGTAATCCAATAGGCGGCCAAGGCTGTGCGGGTCGCTTCATCTATCGCGGCTACTTCGGTCAGCGGGGTCAGGGTGCGCATAACAATCTCCTTGGAACGCAAAGAGTGCAAAAGGTTTGAACGCAACGACGCGAAGGGCGCAAAGGGTTTGAGATGTTGCACACAAGCGCGCTTATACCATCCTCTAAGAACCTTCGCATCGTTGCGTTTATCATCCTCTGCGGCTTTGCGCCTTCCTCCATTCACATTCGTGCCAAGATTCCGCGCAACAACGCTGCAAATCGCGGCTTGGCCGCCTCACCGGCTTCGATCACCTCAATGTGATTCGCCGGCGGCCCATCGGGCAGGGCAAGGTTGGTAATCAGCGAAAAACCAAGCACACGCATCCCGCCGTGAATAGCAACGATAATCTCTGGCGCGGTAGACATCCCTACGGCGTCAGCTCCCAGCATGCGCACCATCCGAATCTCGGCGGCGCTCTCGAAATGCGGACCGCTTAACATGCAGTAGACCCCTTCGCGCAACGTGATGTTGAGATCGGCGGCAACGGCGCGGGCCAACGGTACCAGTTCATTATCAAACGCACCTACCATAGCTGGAAACCGCGGCCCTAGCCGCTCGTCATTCGGCCCGCGCAGCGGATGGTGGCCAGCCATCCCCGGCAAAAAGATCTGGTCACTAATCCGCATAATATCGCCGACCTGCCAATCGGGGCATAACCCGCCGGCGGCATTCGTGACAATCAATGTATCACAGCCGAGCGCGCGCAACACCCGCACCGGGAAGGTCACCTCTTGCATGCTGTAACCCTCGTAAAAGTGAAAGCGCCCACGCATCACCGCCACCGGCTGTCCGGCCAATAACCCAACCGCCAGCTCGCCGCGATGGCCAATCACCTTTGGCTCGTGGAAACCGGGAATATCGCGGTACGGGATCACCGCTGCGTCATCCATTTCATCTGCCAGCGCACTCAGACCAGAACCAAGGATCAAGCCAACCCGCGGTATGTGGCGCAGGCGCGGCGCAATCGCAGCGCGAGCCTGTTCGATATCGTTATACATGCGACACCTACTTGGTTATTCAACGTACAAGGACTATAACGGTTTCTCGAGTTGATTGCTATTGCGCTGGCGCTCCTCGTTGTTCATCGCATCGCCGTGCGTAGGGACAGTGCGATGCTCTCTCCCCGCGCGGCGATGCCGCCCTGCGAGCACGGAATCTATCCGCTCAGGCATCCCTGACGCTAAAACAGGCGATTGCTTCGGGGGCTGCGCCCCCGCGCAATGACAACCGGGTTGACCAACGACTAAATCCGGCTCAACAGATCGCGCTTCTTGGCCTCAAACTCTTCGGGGGAAAGAATGCCACGATCGCGGAGGTGAGCCAGTTCTTCCAGTGTGCGCTGGATATCGATCGCCCGACCGGATTGACGGCTGGGAGTGTACCCATCGGTATCAAGATAGCCATAGCCGCGATCGAGGTTATGCTTAGCTTCGAGCAGCATTCGCTTGAATTCAACCGGCGCTTCAATGCGATCCATCACGTTGGCGCCCTCGCTGCCTGATGCGGTCAAGATTTCAATCGTACCAAAATTGAAGATACGCCCCAAAATGCTCTGGCGTAGCTCGATGTCGTTGATCTTTTCGAGCGATGAATCGATCACTCGCTTATTAAACACACCGCGCACTTGCAAGACCCGCCGATCAGTAATGATGATCTGCTCGGAATTCCAGCGTAGAAAGTCGATGAATCCGCTAATGAGCACAATAATGCTGATCACGATGCAAATCAGCAGGATCAAATTACTGATACTAATCCCGCCAATCATCGCCGTTGGGTTATCGCGAAACGCCATATTTGAGGCGACGCCAGCCGCAACCAATATGGCAATTAATGTGAGTTCGGCCAAAATGTTGACAATAAGCACATAAATGTGCTGGCGGGCAACGTATAGGATTTGTTCTCCCCGCCCGAGCAGGCTTTCTACGTAGTTCATGGCCCGCCCTCCTCTGTTGTTGGCAACGTTGTAGTCATACTATCCTACCGCGACGAAAGTAGACGATCGAGAAAATCAGCAGATTTGAGATCGCGTTCCAGCAGATGGCGCAAACTGGCGCGCAGCAACTCGGCTGCTTCCCGGCGTGTCGCTGCCGAGATGCGCAATTCTTCACTAGCGGCGACTGGTTGGGCCTGAAGGTAGCGTAAGAGGCGAAAGGTCGCTTCGCTCATCGGCAAGGCAGCCGGGTCAGCCGCTCGATCACGCGGGCAGAGCACACCGCCAAGCGCCGGACTGTAGCGATCGGCTTCAGGGGTGAGCAGTTCATCGCACACCACACAGCGGTGGAGTTGTGGGCGATAGCCAAGCAAGTGCAGTAGGTGCAACTCGAAACTGCGCAGCGCTAGCTCAGGCAGAGGACTACGATCGAGCGATCCGAACGCCTCAACTAACAATTGGAACAGCGGCGGATTCTCCTCCGCTTCAGTGGTGAGGCGATCGTACAATTCGGCGACGTAATAGCCGCACCCAAGCCGCGTTAAATCGGTGCGCAGCACCGGAAAGGTATTCACAATTTGACTCTGAGTGACAATATCAAGATTACGCCCGACGGCAAGCATCATCTGCGCGTGGGTGAAGAGTTCGATATGGCCTGCGAGCCGGCTCTTCATCTTGCGCGCGCCTTTGGCGATGACCCATCGCTTCCCGGTTGGCGTAGCAATGAGTAACAGGCGGTCGGCTTCAGCCACATCGCTGCGGCGAAGGATCACCGCTTCACTGCGATAGACTCGCTCTCGCATGGATCTGGTCGCCATTGCGCGCCGTCAGGCTAGGCTGGCGATGCGCCTTGCGCGGGAATTCATTGATTGCCCGCCAGATAATGATACTCACTTGATCGTTGATCAGTTCATGACCATTGCAATTCTCTTGCACGCTGTATTATAGCCGCTCATAAGAGGCCGATCAAGCAGGTTTTCGCTTTACCACTGCACCGGTCTAGGGTACAATAATGAGCCGGTACGCTTGGCACTATCACTGCAATGCGCAAATGTAGGAACGCTCTGCGGCGTTCCTAACCGTTACGGTTAGCCCAGATGTATCTCAAACGGCTCGAAATCCAAGGCTTTAAAACTTTCGCTGCCCGCACCGTGTTCGAGTTTCAACCGGGGATTACTGCCGTGGTTGGCCCGAACGGTAGCGGCAAGTCAAATTTGGCCGACGCGGTGCGTTGGGTACTGGGCGAGCAGAGTATGGCGACGCTGCGCTGCAAACAGGCCAGCGAGCTGCTGTTTGCCGGCGGTGGCCGTCGCCCGCCCGCCGGTCTGGCCGAAGTCGCGCTGACGATTGACAATACCGACCGCTTGCTGCCGCTCGATTTTGATGAGGTGACAATCACCCGCCGCGTCACCCGCACCGGTGACAATGAGTATTTCATCAACCGCGCTCGCGTCCGTCTGCGCGATTTGCTGGCTGCAATCGAGCCACTCGGCGGTTCGTATACGATTATCAATCAGGGGTTGGTTGACGCTGCCCTCACCCTACGCCCCGCTGAGCGCCGTCGCCTGTTTGAAGACGCGGCAGAAATCGGCGGCTATGAGCTGCGCAAGGCCGAGGCCCTCCGCCGTTTGCGCGAGAGCGAGACCAATTTGCAGCGCGTGACCGATTTGCTGGCCGAGCTGGAGCCGCGCTTGCGCGCGTTGCGCCGGCAGGCCGGTCAAGCTCGCCAGTACCGCGAGTGGCAGGCCGAATTGCAGACGTTGTTGGCCCACTGGCACCATGCCCAGTGGCGCGAGGCCCAAGCCCAAGCCCAACAGGCGCAAGCGCAGGCGCAACAGGCCGATGACGAGCTGGCTCGCCGGCGCGCGGTGCAGGCTGAAGCGGCAGCGGCGGTGCAGGCCCGCCGCGTTGCGCTGCGCGAACAGCGCGAGGCGCTAGGTGCGTTGCACCATCAGGCTTCGGCGCTGCACCACCAAGCCGAGACATTGCAACGCGAGCTGGCCGTCGAGTATGAGCGGATCGCCGCTGCCGCGCGCCGCCACGACGAGCTAGAGCGGCAAATGTCGGCACTGGCGGAACAGCAGCGGCTGGCCGCGCAAGAGCGTGATCGCGTGGCTGCCGAGGCCGCGCAGGCCGCGCAAGAGGTGGCGGCAGCCCGGCGTGATTTGGCGCTGGCCGAACGCGAACGGCAGGCCGGCGAACATGCGCGGATCAGATTGGCTACCGAACTCAAGGCTGCGCAAGAGCGCGCGTTGCAAGCTGCCCGCGCCGAAGCGACGGTCGCGAGCCAGATCGAGCAGATAATCGCCCAACAGGCCCGTTTGCGCGCCGAAAGCGAACGCTTGGCCACCGCTTTGGCACAGGCTGCCGGCACAACCGGCGCGGCCCAAGCTGCCGTGGCTGAAGCGCAAGCTGCGCTGGTCGCCGCTGAACAAGCGTATCAGGAGAACACAGCGGCGGTACAAGCCGCGCGCCAAGAACTCGATCGCCTGCGCGCGGCCCGCGCCGCCGCCGACGAAGAGCGCGCTACCCGCCGCCACACACTAGCCGAACGTGAAGCCCGCCTAGAGGCACTTATCCGCCTTGCCCGCTCGCATGCCGGTGCGTTTGCCGGTGTTAAGGCGGCGTTGGAATGGGCCGAACGCAACGGCCGCACCGGCTTTACGCTGGTGCAACAGATCATCCGTGTGCCCGCCGAATTGGAAACCGCGATCGAAGTTGCGCTTGGCGCGCGCCTGCAACACATCGTGGTCGAACAGTGGCGCGATGCCGAAGAGGCGATTGCCGAATTGCGCCGCACCGGCGTCGGTCGGGCTACCTTCTTGCCGCTCGATACGCTGCGCCGGCCCAGCAGCGATTCCCGCCGCCCTGCCTTCTCGGCGCAGGTAATCGGCGTCGCTGCCGAGCTGGTCGAGTACGATCCACGCTATGCCGTGGTGGTCGCACAGTTGCTTGGCCGCACACTGGTTGTCGCCGATTTGGCGACCGCCCGCGCCGAGCTGCGCCATTTGCCGTCCGGCTGGACAATTGTCACGCTTGCCGGCGAGCAAGTGCAGAGTGGTGGCGCTGTCACCGGCGGCGCTCCTACCCGTGAGAGCGGCGCGTTGCGCCGTGAGCGCGAGCTGCGCGAACTGCCAGAACAGGTTGCGGCGGCGCGAGCCGCGCTTGAGGCGATTGACCGGCAGCGCGTCGCGCTCGATCAAGAGTTGCAGTCGGCTACTACCCGCCTGCGCAGCGCCGAGCACGCCGAACGTGAAGCGCAGCGCCGACGTGAAGCGGCCCGCAATGCGCTCGATCAGGCCCAACGCCGCACCCGGCAAGTGGAACAAGAACAACAATGGGTGATGGCGCAACAAGAGCGGCTGGGGCAAGAGTTAGCAACGCTCGCCGAACAGTTGACCGCCTTGCACGAACGCCAAACCGGTTTGCACGCCGAACGCGCCGCTGCTGAAGCAGCTCTCACCGCAGTGCGCGAACGGCAAGAGCAGCAGGCTAGCGCTGATCGCGCCAGCCAAGAGCGGTTGGCCAACCTGCGCGCTGCACTCAGCGCCGCCGAAAGCCGGCAGGGCATGCTCTCTGAAGTGCTCGCCGGCCACGAACGCACGCTCGCCAACCTCGTGCGCCAGCGCAGCGAACTGGAAACCACGCTACAGGCATTGCGCGACGAGCGCACCCAACGCGAAACGGCATATGCGGCGGCACTGGCTCGTCAGCAGCAATTGCTGGCCGAACTGCACGGCCTGCAGGCGCAGATTGAGCCGGCGGAAACCGAATTGGCTGCCGCCGAAGCCGAATTGGCTCGCCTCGAAGCCGCTGAAGCGCAAGCTACTACCGATCTATTAGCCGCCGAAGCCGCCCATAGCCGGTTGGCCCGCGAAGCGCAACGCGCTGCTGACCGCCTTGAAACGCTCTTCGAGCGGGCCGTCGCCGATGGTATTGACCTGACCGCACCGCCTCCCGCCAACGATAGCCCACCGTTAGCCGAACTGCCGGCAGCGATTGAAGCGTTACGCAGCCGCATCATCCGCCTCGGCACGGTCAACCCGCTGGCACTGGAAGAGTATGAAGAGGCCAACAACCGCTCTGCCTTCCTCACCGCGCAAGCCGATGACCTCCGCGCCGCCAGCGCGACTCTCCACCAACTTATTGATGAACTCGATCGCGCGATGAACGACCGCTTCCAGCACACCTTTCAAGCCGTCGCCGCCGAATTCAGCGCCACCTTCCAAGAACTGTTCGGCGGCGGCAGCGCCCGCCTTGAGCTGATCGAGACCGATCTCGACAGCAGCGAGAGTAATGGCAAACGCCCCCAGCAAGGCGTCGAGATTATCGCCCGCCCGCCGGGCAAACGTCCGCAAAACATTGCCCTGCTCTCCGGCGGCGAACGCACACTCACCGCAGTGGCGTTGCTCTTCGCGATTTTGAAAGTCAATCCGAGCCCATTCTGTATTCTCGACGAAACTGACGCTGCGCTCGATGAGAGCAATGTGGGCCGGTTTCGCGAGATGTTACAACGCCTGACCGATCGCACTCAATTCATCGTGATCACCCATAATCGTGGTACGATTGAAGTAGCCGATACGCTTTACGGAGTGAGCATGGGTGACGATGGCGCTTCGCGGGTAGTCTCGTTGCGCGTGGAAGAGTACGTGGGGGAAGAGGCATGATCCATGCTGCCGAATTGGCCGACCTCTTGAGCGGGCGAATCGGATCGTTGACGATCACGCCTGATGGCGCATTGCGCCACGACGATCCCCCGCCGGGAGCGATCTTTCCCGGCAGCTTCAACCCGCTTCACGCCGGGCATCTGGGGTTGCAACGAGCAGTGGTGGTGATGACCGGCCAGCCAGTGCATTTCGAGCTGACGATACGCAATGCTGACAAAGGCGAGTTGCCGCTGGCCGAGATTGAACGGCGCGTCGCCCAATTCCGCGGCAAGCATTATGTCATTCTCGCTGCTGCGCCGCTCTTCGTGCAAAAGGCGCGCCTCTACCCCAGACGTGCCTTTGTGCTGGGGTACGATACCGCGCTGCGGCTCGTCGATCCGCGTTACTACGGCAGCGCCGAGGCGATGTCAGCCGCCTTCGCTGCCATTGCCGCCGCCAACTGCCGCTTCTTCGTCGCCGGTAGGCAGATCGACGGGCGGTTTCACACGCTTGCCGATCTCACCTTGCCGGCGGGGTACGAATCGCTCTTCATCCCGGTGCCCGAACACCTCTTCCGGCATGACATCTCTTCGACCGAATTGCGCGCAAAAGCGGTGCAAGAACAACCCTAACCTAGACGCAACGTGTGGTAAAGTAGTGACACAGCGTTGCTGTGTCCTACCCAAGAAACATAGCAACGCTGTACCCCTACATTCCACACCAACGGAGCACCCGTATGACCCGGCCTTCGGTGCGTGAAATGCATGAAGCGCTCGAAGCGCAAATCCTCTCGCCATACGCGGCCAAGAGCGCCGATGCCGTGCGCGACCGGCCCGAACCGCCCTGCCCGATTCGCACTGCTTACCAACGCGACCGTGACCGCATCTTGCACTCGAAACCGTTTCGCCGGCTCAAACACAAAACCCAAGTCTTTATCGCCCCCTTGGGCGATCACTACCGCACCCGGCTCACGCACACGCTGGAGGTCACGCAGGTGGCGCGCACCGTCGCCCGCGCATTGCGCCTCAACGAAGACCTGACCGAGGCGATCGGTCTCGGTCACGATATTGGTCATGCGCCGTTTGGTCACGCTGGTGAAACTGCGCTCAGCCGGATCTGTTCCAGCCACTTTCGCCACAACGAACAATCGCGCCGGATTGTCGAAGTGCTGGAACAGCACGGCGAAGGGATGAACCTTACCTATGCCGTGCGCGAGGGGATCTACATGCACTCCAAGGGGCGACGCGACATCACTGCCAAAGCGTGGGGCACCGCCAGCACCCTCGAAGGCCAGATTATCAAACTCTGCGATAGCGTGGCTTATATCAACCACGACATTGACGACGCTATTCGCGCCGGCATTCTGCGCACCGAAGACCTGCCCGCCGATTGCATCGAGCTGCTCGGTGACAGCCACAGCAAACGCCTTGCCACCATGGTCGGCGATATGATCGAGCATAACTGGTGGGCAACCGGCGAAGGCGTTCCGCCTGACCCGCCATTGATCTCGATGAGTCCGACCATCTTGGCTGCCACCAACAAGCTGCGCGATTTTCTTTACCAAACTGTCTATTGGCGGTCAGAAGCGAAAGCGGAAGATGAGAAGGTGCGTTTCATTATTGAAACGCTCTACACCCATTTTATGCGCCATCCCGAAGAGCTGCCCGCTGAGTTGATGGCGATTATCGAACGGCGGGGCGAGCCGGTTGAACAAGCGGTCATTGATTATATCGCCGGTATGACCGACCGGTACGCATTGACCGTATTCAAACGCATATTTATCCCGCGCACGTGGGGCGGGTAACGGCTGAGATGCACGGTCGTGCGTCTCCTTGATACCGTCTACGATAACCATCACGACCATGGCATTCACAGCATTGGCACCATGAGCGTCATCGACGAAATCAAAGCCAACATCGACATCGTTGACCTCATCAATTCGATGGGGGTAGGACTGCGGCGCAGTGGGCGCAGCTTTGTCGGTTTTTGTCCATTTCATCCCAACAGCCGCACCCCCGCCTTCCACGTCTACCCCGACACCCAGAGCTTCTACTGCTTTGGTTGCCACGCCTCTGGCACGGCCTTCGATTTCGTAATGCGCAAACAGGGCCTCGATTTCAAAGGGGCTTTGGAGTTATTGGCTGAACGGGCCGGCATCCGGCTCGAACCCAAAAATGACGCCCAACGCCAAGAAGACGCACGCCGGGCGCGGCTGCTAGAGATCAACGGCGTCGCTGCTCGCTATTTCAACTATGTGCTGCTCAACCTCAGTCGCGGCGCTCCCGGTCGCGAATATGTCGCTCGCCGCGGCATCAACCAAGAGGCGATTGATGCCTTTCAGATCGGCTATAGCCTCGACGACTGGGGCCACCTCTTTACCTATCTGCACGACAAAAAGGGCTATAGCGTCGAAGACATTATCGCCGCCGGTCTCGCCATCCCCGGCGAGCGTGGCCCGTATGATCGCTTTCGCAACCGCATCATCTTTCCCATCCGCAACGCGCGCGGCGAAGTAATCGGCTTTGGCGGCAGAGCATTGGGTGACGCCCAACCCAAGTATCTCAACACGCCGGAAACCCCGCTCTTCAAGAAGAGCGAGGTGCTCTACGGCCTCGACCTCGCCCGCGACGCCATCCGCGCCACTAATCGCGCCATCGTGGTTGAAGGGTACGTTGATGTCATTACCGCCCATCAACACGGCTTCCGCAACGTAGTGGCGCCGCTCGGCACGGCGTTAAGCAAAGCGCATATCAACCAGCTCAAACGCCTAACCGACGCCGTTTATCTAGCGCTTGACGCCGATGCTGCCGGCCAGAAAGCGACCTTGCGCGGTCTCGAAACTATCCGCGCCGCTACTGAAGAGGAGGGCGAGGGCCGGATAGTGACAACTGCCCAAGGCATTGTGCGACTCGAAAACGATGTCACCATTCGCATCATCAGATTGCCGGCGGGGCGCGATCCCGACGAGGTGATCGCTGCTGACCCCGCACTCTGGCAACAGTTGGTTGAGGAAGCTGCGCCGGTGATGGATTTTTACCTCGAAGCCTACACCGCCGGCCTCGATATGCACGATCCGGCCCAACAGCGGCTGGCGCTTGAGCGGATCATCCCGCTGCTGAGTGAGCTTGACGGCGCGGCTCAGCGCGTCTACGTAGCCCGCGCTGAGCAAATGACCGGCGTGCGCAGCGAGCTGATCGTCGATCTGCTGCGGGCGCGAGTGCAACCGGCTCGGCGCAACGAACGAGCGCGCCGCAATAGCCCGCCGCCACCCCCGCCGCCACCCGCACCGGCGCCGATTGCTGCCTCGCCACTCGACGAGCGTCGCCGCAAGACCGAAGCCTACCTGCTGGCGCTGGCGCTGCGCTACCCCAGCGTCAATGTCGCGATTGAAAAACTGCTCGAAGAGTACAATGCCCGCTGGCGCGAGGCAGGCGAACTGTTCGGGGCCGGTTTGGAAGACCTGCTCGAAGAGCCGTTGCATCAAGCGATTTGGCGCGCTTACCTTGCCACCCCGCTCGAACTGCGCCCCACCGATGCCGAGAGTTTGCAGGCGTGGGTTGAAACCCTTGGCGAACCGCTCACCAGCGAAGCCCAAGCATTGATCGCGACGCTCAACCGCCGGCCCGACGACGTGCGCTACCGCCACGAAGCTGAACAATGCGCTCGCATCTTGCGTAAAGCACAGGTGATGGCTCGCATCCACCGTTACAACGAACGCCTACGCGAACTCGACAACGAGGAAGAGATTCAGCGCATCTTGCACCACATTCGTGAATTGAGTACCTACGCCGAACAGATCACCCAACCCCGCCGGTCGAGCACCTTCCCCGATCTGCGCGATCTCTTAGGACAAGGATAAACTCTGGTGCAGATGCGGTTTACAGCAGCGGGCTTCGTAAACCAAGCCCGGCCCTAAAGGGCCGGGCTGAAGCGTAGCCACCAAGAGCTACAAAAGATACGAAAACACTCGCATGGGTTGCGTCTGGTTGTGGCCTTTGCTCACCAATCCCTTCTCCCTCTCTCCCGCCGGGAGAGGGGGTAAGGGGGTGAGGGCCGCCACTTATGACGCCGGCTTGGCCGGAGTCGCCGCATGAGCGTTCTCGTTCACCGCCACTTCCAACGGCAAGTTGAGCGGATTCTCGGCCTGAATCTTGATCTCTTCGGGATCGATGCCGGGAGCCGCGCCGCCGAAGGTGGTATCGGCATTCATCTCTTTGCGCTGCTTCATCGCCGCGATCTGCTCCGGCGTCAGCACGCGCGACTCGTCAAAGCCGAGATCGATCTCGAGCTGGGCACCACGCATGTGGATGCGACCAAGGTCATAGAAGCGGCGAGTGACGGTGGTCTTCATAAAGGCGCGCAAACAACCGAGCATGTAGCGCCGCTTGAACGGATCCTTGATAAACGGGTACTCAAGGAAGGCCTTGCGCATATAGAAGCGGGCATAGTTGCGCAACACACCCTTGAGCACATCTTCGCGATCCATCAGCTCAGGCTTCATAATCGGCGTCACGAAGTTGTACTTTGCATAGTCGCGCACCTCGACCTTATCACCCAGCTCTTCAAACAGCTCGGCAAACGGCCACGGCGTGTACATATTCCAGTTGGCCATATCCGGCTTCCAGTCGAGCACGTAGCGATAGGTCTCTTCGATCGTCTCCGGCGTCTCATTCTCCATGCCCATAATGAACTGGGCCTCGGCCACCATGCCGTGCTTCTTAATCAGCTCGATCGCGCGCTTATTCTGCTCGATCGTCGTCTGCTTGCGGAAGCGGTCAAGGTTCATCTGAGCAGCAGCCTCGGTGCCGAGCGAGATATGCACCAACCCGGCGGCGCGCCAGAGCGGCAACTGCGCTTCATCACGTAGAATGTCGGTCACACGGGTGTTAATGCCCCAGTAAACCGGCAGTTTGCGCCGTACCAGCTCTTCGCAGAGCGCGGTGAACTTCTTGCGGTTGATGGTCGGCTCTTCATCGGCCAGAATGAAGAAGCCAATTTGATGCTCGCGCACCAGCGTCTCGATCTCATCAACAAACTTCTGCGGGCTGCGAGAGCGATAGCGCCGCCAGAACTTCCACTGCGAGCAGAAGCGGCAGGTGAAGGGGCAGCCGCGGGCGAAATTGGGCACGGCCACCCGCACATTGAGCGGCACGTAGATATAGCGCTTCCAATCGTAGAGGCTCCAATCCGGGGTGAGCTTGTCGAGATCGGCGATCGGATCACGGGCCGGCGTCGCCACCACCTTGCCGTCCTCGAGGTAGGCAATCCCCTTGATGTTGGCCCGGTCGCGCCGGTCGGTGCCGGCCTCAATCGACTGCATCAGCTCGACGATAATCTCTTCACCCTCGCCGCGCACAATGTAGTCGATCCATGGCGCCTCGGTTAAGACCTGACCATACATGAAGGTCGGGTGAATGCCGCCAAGAATGAGACGAGCATTCGGCACTTCTTCACGCGCGATCTGCAACGTCTCTTGCGCCTTGTAGATCATCGGCGTGATCGCCGTGGCCATCACCACATCAGGCCGATTATGGCGCAAGATCAGGCGCAATTGCTCATTGGGCAGATCTTCCGTCATCGCATCGACGAAACGCAGGTTGTTGAAGCCTGCGGTGCGCAATGCGCCGCCGATGTAGGCGACCCAGCTCGGCGGCCAGTTCCCAGCAATTTCAGCCCCACCGGCATGGTAGTTCGGCTGGATCATCATGATCCGCATGCGTGGCCTCTCTTCCTTTCTGACGACCAAGTCTGAACTACAACAACGCAAAGACAAACGAAATCGACGCCCCCGGATTACCCCTCACGTGATACGGCAAACGTGCAGCGCGGCGCACCCATAGCCCGGCATGCCACCTCGCGCACACGGATCCGATCGCTCACTACCCGTCGCAACAAGCCTTCAAACGCCGCCCGGTAGTAACTGCACACCGGCTCGGCAGCCTGCACTCCACGAGCTTCCACGCTATTGGCCAGCGTCAACTGCCATTGTGGCCGTAACGTATAGCCAAATTGCCCGCTGCCGGCGAACGTCCACGCATGTTTGGCAATGGCTGGAAGAAAGATACGCAACGCCAACCCCACCGGCAAGCGCGGTAAGAGCAGCCTGATTAGTGCCGGTACCCGGTTCGTCGCCACATAGTTCGCGGTGAGTTCGCCCGAACGGTCAAGCACTCGCATCGCCGCCGGCATCCCTAGCCAGTCGCGCAAGTCACGGATCATCGCGCCAAATTCGCTCTCGGCCAGCATGTGGTCGGGCATCGTTTCAAGGAAATGGCCTCGCCCACTGCGACGCAGCCAAGCTGCGGTGGTCTCGGCGCCATACTGCTCGCGTAAGGCCGCGATGGTCTGGATGATCGAATTTGGCCCGATCCGGGCAACTTCAGCGACGTGTGCTACATCTTGCATACTATGCCCACTGACATTGTTTGAAATGTCAACGTATGCAATAAATGTAACATCTTTACCCGATTTTGCCGGTTGTAAGTCATTCACTCAGGGTAAAAACTGGGTAAACAAAGGTGTGCAGATGACGGGCAACGTAGTGACATACGGTAGCGATGCAGCGGCGCTGTGTCGCTACGACGCTCCGCCTCCCTCCACACAGGCTATGATCGCGCGTTGGGGTTCGATAGACGGGCGCTGGGGATGGAAGAGGACGAGAAATTCGACGTTCCCCGCCGGGCCGGTAATCGGCGAGCGGGTGAGGCCAGCAGGGTTGAGCTGGTGCGTCGTTGCAAAGGACAGAATATCGTGGATCACCTGCGCATGCACCGCCGGATCGCGCACCACACCGCCTTTGCCCACGTGTTGCGGTCCGGCTTCAAACTGCGGCTTAATCAGCGCCACAATCCACGCGGTTGGTGTGATGAGTCGCTGTACTGCCGGCAAGACGAGCCGCAGCGAGATGAAGCTGACATCGATCACGGCGCAATCGACCAGCACGCCACCAGGCAGCGCGGTGAGGTGGCGAATGTTGGTGCGTTCGAGCGCAACCACCCGTGGATCGGTGCGCAGCCGGTGGTCGAGAATGCCATAGCCGACATCAACCGTAAACACCCGCGCCGCACCGCGTTGCAACAATACGTCGGTAAACCCGCCGGTGGAAGCGCCAACATCGATCGCTGTCAACCCTGCCGGATCAAGCCCAAACTGATCTAGCGCATGCGCGAGCTTGAAGCCACCGCGGCTGACGTAGGGCAAGCCGCCACGCACATCAATCTGGGCGTCGAGAGGTACCATCGTGCCGGCCTTGGTCTGCACGTGGCCGTTGACCAGCACCTGCCCGGCCATGATCAGCGCCTGCGCCCGCGCGCGCGTCTCTGCCAGACCAAGCTCGACTAGCAGCGTATCGAGACGTTGGCGGGCCATGCTACTCTTCTCGGCGCAATTCAACTTCAAGGCGGGTAATTTCGTCTTCCAACTCAGCCACCATCGCCCGCAACCAGTCAGGCGGCGGATTGTGCGGATCATGCAGTTGGGCGCGCAACATGCGCAATTGGTTGCGACGCAGCCGCAACTGCTCACGAATGGTCGCCTGCCGATCGACCGGCGCCGGTGCTGGCGGCAATGGTTGGCCGGCCAGATAATCGTTCACCAGCTCGGTCATGAAGTCATCCAGCTCGATACCGCGCTCGCGGAGCAGCCAGTAAAGCTGGTCGCGTTGCACCTCGGTAAGCCGGATGCGAGTTGGAATGGTGTAGTGTCCACTCATAGCACACGCATTATACCGTATCTTGGGGCACGTAGACGCACTCCTATCTTGATGGGACACCCGCCCTCCGTGGAATTGATCTGACGATCGCTGCTGGGGAAAAGGTAGCGTTGCTGGGAGTGAATGGAGCCGGCAAGAGCACGCTCTTGCTTCAGCTCAACGGGACGCTTCGCCCATCAAGCGGCACGATCGTGGTCGACGGCCTGCCCGTGACGTCATCGAATCTCGGTCAGATTCGGGCACGGGTAGGATTGGTCATGCAACATCCCGATGATCAGCTCTTCTCACCAACCGTCGGTGACGATGTTGCGTTTGGACCGCGCTATATGGGTCTGGCACCGGCCGAGGTTGACCGGCGTGTCCGGCAGGCATTGCAGGCGGTCGGGATGACCGGCTATGAACAGCGTCCACCCCACCGGCTCAGCCTCGGTCAGCGGAAACGGGTGGCCTTGGCGACGGTGCTGGCCATGCAGCCGAGCGTGCTGGCGCTTGATGAGCCTTCCGCCGGTCTTGACCCACGCGCCCGTCGCGAATTGAGCACCCTGCTCCGTACCCTACCGCAAACGATGCTCGTCGCAACCCACGATCTGGCACTGGTCACCGAGGTATGTCCGCGCGTGATCGTGATCGCGACGGTCGCGTGATAGCCGATGAAGCAACCTCCTCACTCCTCACCGATCACGATCGCCTCATGCAGTACGGATTGATCTAACCACCATGCGCTTCCCCTGCCACCGCGGCCTATGGGGAAGCGCGAACTGCTGCCAACAGCGTCCCCGCTACATCAAAGGCCGCCATTGGCGCAGTTGGGTGAAGAACCGCAAGACCATCTCGGTATGCAGTGGAAAGGCTAGCTCAGCCGGCGCAGTGATAATGACCCGATCAGCAGCTTCGCTATTGGGGAGAAAGACTGGTAGATCCTCGCTGCGCAGTTGCGGCCCGATCCCAAACACGAGCAGATAGCCATCGGGAGTGCTGCGCGCAGCAAAATCGCTGACCAACGCCGGATCAATCTCTATCCCAGCCTCTTCGTACAGCTCGCGGGCGGCTGCGTCTTGCCAACGCTCTCCCATCTCGATAAAACCGCCGGGTAACGCCAACTGCCCCCGGCGCGGATGCGCCGCCCGCCGGATCAGCAAGAGTCCATCATCAACTGGCTGCAACAACAAGACCACTGGCAAGGGATTGCGATAGGTTGTGCTACCACAGTGAGAGCAAATGCGGGGCCATGACTGATGTTCGGCAAACGGATGGCCGCAGAATGAACAGAACGAATACTGGCGATACATGACTTCCTGCGCAACGAGCGACGGATCCAACAAGATTTGTAGTATAACATAAAAAATGACGCTGCGCTCCGTCATTGGCCCGCTCTTCACGATCCCACCGGACGCTGCCACGCTTGTGAAGCGGCTATCGCTTCCATGACCGGCTGATCCGGCTGATGCAAACACTGATCGAAGGCAGCGCGCAGCGCGGTTTCATCCATCGCTCCCGGCACACCAATAAACACCATCTGAGTCTGAGGCGACTGGTCACCCCACGGCTCACTCACCGTCACATGCACCCGCGTCCCTACCACCTGCAAGACGGCGCGCCGCTGGGGAACTTCGACCAGATAGACCACCCCTTTAGCGCGGAAAATGGCCGGCGGTAAGTTGAGAATGGTTCGTCGAAACGCATTGAGCGTAAACGGACGGTCACAGACGTAATGCCACGTGGCGAATTCGGCGCCGTGGTCATGGTGGTGGTGTTCGCTATGATCATCTGCCGCAGGATCATGCTCTTCGCTCTGATTGGTGACAGCAACAAAGTGTAGCGCTGCGCGCTGCTGAAAGCGGCCTACATCTAGCACAAGCGACAACGGTACGTCACCATATGTCGCCGGCAAGATTCGCGCCTGTGGCACGATCCGGCGCACCCACTCTTCGATGCTGACCAGTTGATCAGGCGTAACCAAGTCAACTTTGTTGAGTACAACTATATCAGCAGCACTAATCTGTTCGACAATCAGCGCCTCATAGTCCGGCTGCTGGCGCACATAATCGGCGTCAACAACCGTGATCACGCTATCGAGACGGAAATATGGGCGCAGTTCAGGCATGAGAAACGTATCGGCCACGGCCCATGGATCACTCACCCCGCTCGCCTCAATAATAAGATACTCCGGCGGTACTGGCCGATCTAAGAGTTGCAATGCCGCGCGCAGCAGATCATCGCGGATGGTGCAGCAAATACAACCGTTGGCCAGCGCAATCGTATCGCCTTCAAGCCCAACCACCAACTGGGCATCAATATTGATCGCGCCAAAATCATTCACCAGCACCGCCGTGCGCAAACCGTGATCGGCGTGCAGAATCCGGTTGAGCAAGGTGGTTTTGCCAGAGCCAAGGAAACCGGTCAGAATCGTCACTGGAACTGGATGGGCAGACATTTCCATGCGGGTTCTCCTTACCCACGCCGGCGAGGGCGGCAGCAAGGGCAATCGAGACCGTGCCTCACCTGTGCCACGTGAGCCGGGGTCGCGTAGATCGGTTCTGGCGCGCGCCGGACATAACACGTGCTGGTGACGCGCAAGCAAAGCCCGTGGCAAACCGGACACTCGACCGGATCATCAGCGCGCCACATCGGGCGCAGCTCCTCTAACTCTATCTCGCATTCAGGGCACTCATAGACGTACAGTGGCATCGCAACCTACCGGTGAACACAGCAACAAGACATATGAGACAATATATCATCTTTATTCGTCGTTGTCAAAGCGCGCTATGCGCTTTGACCTATCACCTCTCTACGCGCACACGCTTGTGCGCAGAGATGGCAATCCGCAGGGCGGAGGCGTGCCAACTGTTGCACCATCTATCGCTAGCAGATAATTTGTCGCAACAACTACAACCCCGCAATTATTTTACCTTGCCAGTAGTATTATTTGTGGGATAATACCCTTGTATACAATTTGCACATACCCTGCAAGGAGCAATATTATGTCAATATACCAATTCACGGCCCAACGGATCGATGGCACGATGCAGTCGCTGGCCGACTATCGCGGTCAAGTGCTGCTGATCGTCAATGTCGCGAGCATGTGTGGGTTATCGCCGCAATACGCTGGCCTTGAGCAACTCTACCGCCGCTATCGCGATCAAGGTTTCAGCGTGCTCGGTTTTCCCAGCAACCAATTTATGCAAGAGCCGGGCAACAATGAATCGATTGCCCAATTCTGCGAGCGGACGTATCAGGTCACCTTTCCGCTCTTCGCGAAGGTTGACGTGAACGGCCCTCATGAGCATCCGCTCTTCACCTATCTCAAAACTCAACAACCGGGATTGTTTGGCAGCACCGCGATCAAATGGAACTTCACCAAATTTCTGGTTGACCGCAACGGCAAGCCGCGCCGGCGCTACGCGCCGACCGATCTGCCGTCAATGATCGAAGACGACATTGTGGCCTTGCTGCGCCAACAACCCGCGACAGTGAGCTGAACGACCTCTGTCCGACTGCCCATCCTCCGTCAAGGCGTAGCTTTGCTACGCCTTTCTTCATGTAGTGAACGCCCAAGCTTATCATCTGTAACTACTGTATTCCTTATCTTGGTCACAAATCAACCACACGATACGCCTCTATGCGGTACGATAGAACATAACAACATGCAAACCCATGGCAGCCTTCTAGCGACACAACTACTGGCTCATTGCTTCAGAAAGCGTAACGGTCATGAAAACGGTATATGGCGTTGGCGCCGTCGTGTTCCGGTCGCAACCTGATCAAACAATTGAAATCTTGTTGATTCGGAAGCGTAAAGGTTTTTGGTCACTCCCAAAGGGCAAACTTAAAGTAAACGAACCACCGCGCAAGGCGATAGTGCGCGAGGTGTATGAAGAGACCCACGTTATCGCGGAAGTCATTGATCTGATTGGCAGGACTGATTACCTGATCAATGGGCCGCGAGGAACGCAGCGCAAGCTGGTTGATTACTATTTGCTGCGCGCGATCAAAGGTTGCGCCCGGCCAACCGGAGGGAGTGAGCAAATCATTGCCGCCGAGTGGGTGCCGTTAGCGGAAGCCATCGAGCGCATCCAACGTCCCCGGTTGCGCGCTGTAGTGCGCGTAGCGCAATCGTGGTTTAGTTGCTAAGATTTGCACGAAGAATTTCCATGTAATTCATGCCTTATGCACAGAGCCGGCCTTAAGAGCGGCGTGCTATAATAAAGTGGCATAGAGAGGAAGGATGGCACGTATGGATGAGATCGCTGCCACCCAACTTGCCCGCCGCGTTGATGATCATCGGCAAACTATCGCTGAGCGTGTTGCCGCCCGGCTGTTACGCGCATTTCCCGAACTGACGCACACCTTGCGCTTAGAAGAAAACTACGGCCCAATCGAACGTATGGCAGAAGTAG
Organism: uncultured Chloroflexus sp.; assembly: GCF_937951745.1. GTDB lineage: Bacteria > Chloroflexota > Chloroflexia > Chloroflexales > Chloroflexaceae > Chloroflexus. The sequence goes on along the minus strand of NZ_CALFBQ010000018.1, from coordinate 47,203 downwards.
CTGTGCGCCCTCTCAGCGATTTGATCCGGGCAATGCTCTTGTTTGACGCCCTTGAAATTGCTGAAACCGAATTGCGCTGGGCCCGTGGCGTCTTGCCACGCTGGGGAGTGTCATATGAACATACGACAGCGATGATCCGCTGGTATTTTGAGGAGCTTGGCCGGTTACCGCTCTCTCCATCCGAACGAGTAGTAGCCACTGAAGTGGAGCAGCACCTCTTGAACTTAATGGTACGCCTTTACCGCACAGCAGAGCCAAATCAGCGTGCAGTCACCGCGTAGATCAGCAACAATTCCTTTGTGAAATGAAGCAAGGGGCGACAAAAACGTCGCCCCTTGTCATTGTCTGCTACGATGACCAAATTAATTGGTGACAATCAGCTTACCTTGCATCAGTGGATAATGGCCGGGTACCGTACAGATGTAGATATAGGTGCCAGCTGCTGGCGCAGTAAAGGTGACTTCCACCGTCTCATTGCCATTGGCCAGCGGCGACTCAGCTAGAACATTGCTCTTGTCAGCCGGCAAGTAGTTTGCTGCCGGGCCAGCCGTCAGACCGGCATTGACAATCGCTGCCGCTTCAGCATCGCCACCCTTGACCAAGATCCAGTTGTGCTGCTGCACCGCTGAGTTGTTCTTGAAGCGCAGCGTCACCGTCTGGCCAGCAGCAACCCGCAACTCGGTCTTATCATACGCCAATTCTTCACCTTTCGAGCCGATCTCTAACGTGACCGGCCCGCTGCTCTGACCGCCACCGCTCGAACCGCCACTGTTCCCACCGCCGCCACAGGCGACTAACACCATTGCAAGCGCAGTCAGAACGGCGAACGCTATCATGCGTAACCAGATTTTCATTGCTGTGTTCCTTCCTTGCGGTATCTATCACAAAATTGCACCGCTCAATTTATACCACTATTCCAACCATTGTCAAGCAGATTAGAGCATATGATCTAGAGTTTGTATTGATAGAAGCTATTCTTGATCGTCATAACGGCGAGGCCGTGGATCACGCCGGCGACTATCGGGTGTCGATTGATCCGTTCGTTCCGAACGACGCTGGGATGACTGGTCGGTATTTGAGCTACGCCGGGATGGCGGTTCACGGCGTGCTTGATTACCACCCCGCCCCGCCCCTCGCTCGTCACTCCGGCTGCGCGGCGGGCGCTCCTCACGCCATCCCCGCCCCGACCCCCGCTCGTCACTCCGGCTGCGCGGCGGGCGCTCCTCACGCCATCCCCGCCCCGACCCCCGCTCGTCACTCCGACTGCGCGGCGGGCGCTCCTCACTACGCTCGCGGGGCACAGACCGCTCTACCCGTTGCGCACGTGGGGCACGTTCTGATGCAACTGGTGATTCGCGCACTGCCTCTGCCGATCCACTCCCACGCCACGCCGCCGGCACAGACTCCCTAGACCGTTCCGGCACCGACCAGCGTGTAGGAATGTGGGCGCGGAGCGCAGCGACCTCTTCGTCGGTTAGATGCCGCCATGCGCGCGGTGGCAAATCACCGAGCTCCAACTCGCCTTCACGCACCCGGATCAGGCGCAGCACCTCATAGCCCAAGAGCTTCGCTACCGCGCGAATCTGGCGTTTACGCCCCTCGCGCAACACAATCCGCACCCAGACCCCCTCCGGCACCGTACCAATCAACTCAACCCACGCTGGCGCCGTCATCTCGCCATCGAGCAACACGCCATTCCGCCAACTCCGCAGCGCATCAGGCGTTAATGCCCGATCTAACAACACCCGATACTCTTTTTCAACCTCAAAGCTCGGATGGGTCAGAGCATGGGCTAGTTCGCCATCATCAGTGAGGAGAATCAACCCTTCACTATCGAGATCGAGTCGGCCAACTGGAAAGACACGCGCCGGCACATCAACGAGATCGACAACTGTTGGACGACCGTGGGTGTCTTCCGCCGTTGAAACCACTCCGGCCGGTTTATGAAGCATAATATAGGTGCGCTTGGCCGGCATCCGCAGTGGCTGACCATCAACCAACACCTCGTCGTGCTCAAGATCAACACGCGTACCGGGTACAGTGACCACCCGGCCATTTACCATCACCCGTCCCGCAGCGATCAATTCTTCACAATCGCGTCGTGAAGCGATGCCGGCGCTAGCCAACACTTTTTGCAATCGTTCAGGACTCACAGATAGCCTTTCTTTCTCATCCAAACCAGACTGTGAATAACGTTCTTTACTCAACGCTCATCATCTTCCCATCGAGAATCTGCCACTGTTCGGGCTAGATGGGAAAGGATACGAACATATTGGGAAACGGGCTTCACAGACCGTAACCAGCATTTGCGCGACGCGGCGAAGAATCAGCTTTTGCCACCGATGGTTGCTAGAAATGACATCAACCATCGTTTGACAGTATACCATACCGATTTTCGCCGCCTGAGTCAGGGTACAATAGAGTTGAACAACCAACAAGCTACCCCTACCAATGGAACAGCAAACCTCCAGTCAACTCTTTCGGCCTTACGTACCCGCAGCCCTGCGCGATGCGCTTGGTGCCGGCCTGCTCCGTCCGGGGCAAGTACAAACCTACCACGCAACCATTCTGTACACTGATTTGAGCGGATTTACCCACTTAACTGCAATCTTTGCCACCCTCCCTGACGGAGCCGAGCGGCTGCATAACATTTTGCGCAACTACTTCGAGACCATGATTGCAACCATTGCCGCCAATGGCGGTGACGTAATCCACATCGCTGGCGACGCCTTCACCGCGTGGTGGCCCAACATCAATGATCCCGCACTCGCTATTCACTGTGGGTATGCGTTGCATAACGCTATCGCCGCCCTTAATCCAATCATAACGCCTGCCGGACCGTATAATCTCGAATTGCGCGTTGGGGTGAGCGTTGGACCAGTCCATCTCGCCTTGGTAGGCATCCCGAATCAAGGCATCCATCCCGTCTTGATCGGCCAACCGATCAACGCAGCGAGTCTGGCCGAACAACAAGCGCAACCGGGCGAGGTGAAATTGCTCATAATGAATAGCCAGCCTGCACCAGTGGTCGAGTATCAACCGCCAATTGATGCACCCATCTTGACGTGGGAACACTTTCTGCCACCGAGCTTTGCCCGCCGCCTCCGCCTCAACACACTCGTGGCCGAATATCGCTGGTGCGTTCCGGTCTTTGCCGCCTTTGATCTGCCTGAAAACCCGATCGAACTGCAACCATTAGTGATGCAAGCGCAATCAGTTGCGATGCGGTGGGGCGGATGGTTGAACGAGATTGAGGTTGGGAACAAAGGCGCCGTTATGGTCTTTCTCTTTGGCGCACCGGTTGCGCACGGCGATGATACTAGCCGCGCAATCGGCTGCGCGCTTGAGCTGCGCGACCGGGGGGTGATTCGGAAAGCGGGCATCACTGTTGGTTCCCTCTTCGTGGGTGAAGTCGGCAGCCGGCTCCGCCGCGTATACACCGCGCAAGGCGAAGATATGAATCTTGCCGCGCATTTCATGGAACATGCCGCCCATGGGGAGATTTTGGTTTCAGGGCGGGTGCGGCAAGACACGGTTGGCCGCTACCGCACCAGCCCGCCGCAACTGATGAGTATCAAGGGGTACGATCGCAATATTCCCGCGGCCACAGTGCTTTCCGATCGCATACGCACTGACGAACGCGGTTCGCATGCGTTGCGTGCCGCCTTGCCCAGTCATATCACCCTGATCGGACGTGCCCAAGAACGTCTGATGATCGATCAGATTATTGATCGATCAAGCTATCACAGCAATATCTTGCTTATCGAGGGCGAGACAGGTATTGGCAAATCAACACTGTTGTACTACCTTAGTTTGGAATGGCTCAAGCGAGGGCGTCACGGCTTTCGGGGCGAATGCCACAGCGGCACTCAAGAACGCCCCCTCCACCCTTGGCGTGCGATTGTTGGCGATTTATGCGACATTGACGATCATGCGCCAATGCATGTGCGCCGCGTGCGCTTGCAACAGGCATTGATCGATCTGCCAACGGCCTTGCCCCATCAAGTAGCCGCGCTAACACGGCTCCTCGACGTGGAAGGATTTCCACCGCCGGCAAAGCTGATCGACCTTGCCCCATTAGTGGTCGAACTACTGTTAAACCGGCTGAAACGCGAACCCATCTTGATCATACTTGAGGATGTCCATTGGGCCGATCCTGAATCGTTACGGTTGCTCCAAAAGATTATCGACACACTGACGCCGCATTTACCATTGTTAGTCGCACTCTCATATCGCCCCTTGCCGGAACATCTCGTGCCGTTCGTCCAATCATTGCGCCAACTCCCGTTTACAACCTATCATCTGCTCGAGCGGCTGCCGGTCGCCGACCGGGCAAATCTCATTTGCGAACTGATCGGGGTACGCACAATTGACCCTCGTCTTCTTCAGTATCTCGAACGATATGCAGCCGGACAACCGCTCTTCATCAAAGAATATGTGCGACTCTTATTGCAAAAGGGACTGATTGCGATTGAACACGATGAGGCGCGCCTGCTCGGCCCGCTTCCGCACGTCCAACTCTCCAGCTCGGCGATTGGCATTGTGCAAGCTCGGATCGATCAAATGGACGAACGCACCCGTCTGACTTTCAAAGTTGCTGCGGTGATTGGGCGTAGTTTCCCATTCCGCTTGCTACATCACATCCACCCCGCACGTATCAATGAAACCGAACTGCAACACGATTTGGAAACGCTCGCTCGCTATCAACTCATCGAAACCGAGATGGCCGATCCAGAGCCGGTATACCGCTTTAGTTTCGGGATTGCTCACGAAGCCGCCTACACAAGTCTGCTTTTTGCGCAACGGCGCGAACTGCATCAAGCCATTTACCATTGGTATGCGACCGCATATTATGCCGAATTAGCCCAGCGTGAAGCTCCGCTCGCTGTATACGATGTCATTATCCACCATGCGCGGCGCGCCGAACTATGGCCGGAGGTCATTGAGCATTGCCAGCAAGCTGCTCTAATCAGTGCGCGCCGTTCTCTGTTCAACAGCGCGTTACGCTATATCGAACAAGGCATTGGCTTACCGGGCTATGTCGAACGCCGCGCCGAACTCCTTGCCTTGCGGATGTTGCTCAACGATCGCACTGGCAATCATCTGCACCAAAGCGAAGATTTCGCGCTCTTGCAAAGCTTGTTGCGCGAGCGCGATCAACCGCATATCACTGCCATCGCGGCAGTATTACACCTGCGCCACATCCTCATCAGCGGGGCATTACACCTCTTTGATGCGCATCTCACCTATGCCCAAATGCAAGTCGATCGGCTCAGTCACCACAATGCCCTGCTCAGCCGCCTGTTGCAGGCCAACATCTGGCTCATCAAGGCCCAAGGCTTAGCGCTCAAGCGTGAAGAGCGGGAAGCCCTCACCCTCCTCCAACGGGTTGACCGGCTCTGCGCGATGTTGGTGCGCCAATCAACCCCGGATCACGCTGTCGCAAGCCTCATGCCCATCGAGAATATCGCCGCGCAAAGCCACGAACTGCAAGGCTGGATCCTCTTTGAAATGGGCACGTTTCAACAGGCGCACCAGCGCTTTCAGCGGGCAAGTGCGCTTGCTCGCACGGCCAATGATTGGATCGTCGAAAATCGCGCATTGATCGGGCTGTGTCACATGATGCTGGCCGGTAATCAGCTCGATGAAGCCGAGCGCCAATTACAGCAGGCATTACACATTGCACGCTCGATTGGTGATCGCTATGGGCAGGTATTAGGGCTGCGCACACAGGCACTCTTGCACGCAAACCGTCAAGATGGCGCGACAGCGCGCAGCCTGATCTGGCAAGCCATCGCCATTGCCAGCAGCTCGCGCATCGCCATTCTCGAAATCGCGCTCGTAAATCAGCTTGAAGGGCTAATCAGCGAGTTGGAACAACGTGATGACATTGCAGAGGATTGAAGACGGGACGGCAACCGGCCTCTTAAACATCACTCTAGGGAAAGAATGCCTGCCACCAACGCTGCCAGTTAGGCGGCGGCGGCGGCAACGGGACAGGAGACGGCACTGCCGCCGGAGCCGTGGCCAGCGCAACCTCCGGCGCCCGTTCCGGCACGATCACGACATCACCCTCACGGGCCAATCCCAGATCGCGCGCCCAAGTTTCTGCCGCGGCATCTGAGCGTTCGTACTCAAGCCGCGCCTCTAGCGCCTGCGTCGTCGCTTGCAAACTGGCCACTTGGTCGTTAGCAGCCGCCAACTCACGCTCAAGATGGCGCGCAATGACCAATTGATTCACTAGATTCACCGCCATCCCGCCAGTCATAATCAGCAGCATCGCAATCAGCGCCAATGAGGCTAGCGTGCGTCCGTTACCGGGAAACGTCGCGACCAGCCAGCGCCGCACCCGACCACGCAGCATTGCCCAACTGCGCCGGAGGCCAATCATGAGAGTTGCAGGTGACGAGGGTTGGCGAGAGCGTGGCATACGAAGGTGTTTGCGCGGGAACGCTAAGCTATGCTTTCCCGCGCGCAATCAACCGCAAGCGTTTACGACTCAGACGATGACCGTGATTCACGGGGCGCTTCCAACAGCAATGGCTCTTCGATATTGGTCGTCATCGAGCTCTGGCCGCGGAAGAGACCACCCGGCTCAATATGCAAGGCAGCAGTGGTAATATCACCCCAGACCTTACCGGTCGGCGAGATTTCCAACTGTTCGAGCGCGGTAATTTGGCCTTTCACCGCGCCTGACACATGCACATTCCGCGCCTTTATTGTCGCAATTACCCGCCCTGTTTCACCAATGATCAGATTGCCGACAACCTCAATATCGCCTTCCACCGCGCCATCGATGCGGACATTACCCTCGGCATTGAGCGTGCCGACAAAGCGAGTATTGGCTCCGATCACCGTCTCTGGCCGGCCATTGACCATTGGTTGCGGTTGAGCGGATTTGCGATTAGTACCAAACATGCGCGCGATCCTCCTCCACATAGCCGGCCACCTGTATCTACAAGCATTTGTACGTAAGAGGCCGGAAGACTGCCCGATCATGATCGGGAAATCGTTGTTGCCATTATAAACGATACTGCCAGTCGGGGCAACGGCTAATTATGGCGCAAGCCGCTCACGCTGCCAACCGGCAGGGGTGCGCGTATAACAGAGCCGGTCGTGCAGACGCGATGGCCGCCCTTGCCAAAACTCAATCCGATCGGGGATCACCCGATACCCGCCCCAAAAGGGCGGGCGCGGCGGTTCTTGCGCGGCAAACCGAGCTGTCACCTCGGCAACGCGCTGTTCGAGTTCGGCGCGGTTGGCAATGGGCCTGCTCTGGGGCGAGGCCCACGCCCCGATCCGACTTTCGAGCGGACGAGTAGCGTAGTAGGCATCCGATTCCTCAGCGCTGATTTGCTCGGCGTAGCCTTCAACCCGCACTTGCCGTTCGAGTTCCGGCCAGTAAAAGACCAATGCCACCGCCGGATGCGCCGCTAACGCCCGCCCTTTGCGGCTCTCGTAATTGGTGAAAAAGACGAAGCCACGCTCATCAATCCCTTTGAGCAAGACCATCCGCGCCGAGGGTCGCCCATCGGGATCAATGGTCGCCAGCGTCATCGCGTTTGGTTCGATAAGGCCAGCTTCAGCCGCCTCGCGCAGCCAGCAGGTAAACTGAGCAATCGGGTCAGTGTCCGCTTCGCTTTCCGATAAGCCGCGTTGCGTGTATTCCTTGCGTAATTCGGCCAGATTCATCAATGTACTCCATTTGCACAAGAACGATGGCTGACATACAATAGCGCCGATGATGAACAACAGCGCCGCGATTTACGTTGCCCATCATGATAACGCTGCCGTTGCGACAGCGCTGGCCGCTATTCTTGCCGAACAGGGATGGATTACGGTTGACCTCCCGCCGCATGCGATTAGCGGCATTATTATGATACCTGATAAAACCTCCCGCCACTTTTTCATTGCGCCCGCCACCCAAGGGTGGGTCGCAATCTGGGAAGATCCCCGCTATTTTGCCGACCGGAATCTTGCCCGCGCCTTGGCGGTCCGGCTGCATACCCGTAGTGTCTGGATTGAAGTCGGCGGCAATGGCGTCAGTTGGGCGCGCGGCTTGTACGACGGCGACACCGTTTGCGAAGAGCGGTTTGAAGCCGTCGAAACCACCTTCTACGGCGAGCGCGGCGTCGTTCATCTCGTCTTTGATCCCGACCCATTGCCCGAAGAATGGATCGGCCAATTAGGGCTACCGTATCCCGAACTCCACTATGAAGCGATTCTGGCTGGCACAATACCGCCGACCGGGCCACCGTTGCACCTTGCCGTGCAACGTCGCGCCGACGCCGCCCGGTAAGCGGCTATTCTTGGCTAGCGCCACGCACTACTATGCCGTACACCATTTTAATGATTGCCTCGACCAGCTTCTTTTCCGACTACGGCAACCACGTGCGGATTTTGGAAGAGATCCGCGCTTTGCAACGACGCGGTCACCGGATTGTGCTGGTCACGTACCACAACGGTGATGACATTCCGGGTATCACCATCTATCGCTCATGGGATGTGCCGTGGATCAAGCGCGCTGTCGTCGGTTCATCACGCCACAAGCTCTACCTCGACGTAGGGTTGGGGTGGCGCGCCTTGCGCACCGCCTTACGCATTCGCCCTGACATCATTCATGCCCACACCCACGAAGCCGCTGCGATCGGGTTACCGCTACAACGCTTACTCAACCGGCCCTTGATCCTCGACTATCAAGGCAGTATGACCAGCGAAATGCTCGACCACGGCTTCATCCGGCGCACCAACCCGCTGTTTGTGCCATTGGCCCGGCTCGAACGGATGCTCAACCGTGCCGCCGATGCGGTCATGACCTCAACCCATAACGCGGCCAATCTACTGCGCCGCGACCGCTCGGTGCCGGAAGAACGCCTCTTTACGATTGCTGATGGCGTAGATACCGAACGTTTTCGCCCCTACGACGGCTCGCCGGCATGGGCCGCCCAGCGCGCCGAACTGCGCGCGCAATTGGGTATTCCGCCTGATCGCCGGATCGTTGTGTATATTGGGCTGCTAGCGCCCTACCAAGGCACCAATCTGCTGCTTGAAGTGGCCCAGCAGATGTGTCAGCGCCACCCTGATCTGCACTTTTTGATTATGGGTCACCCTGATCCACAAAGCTACCGCAACCTCGCTGCCAGCTTAGGCATCGCCGATCACGTCACCTTGCCGGGTCGGATCATCTACCGCGATTTGCACAGCTATCTGGCCCTCGGCGAGGTGGCGGTCGCGCCCAAGATGAGCTTGACCGAAGGCAACGGCAAGATCGGCAACTATATGGCTATGGGGTTGCCGACGGTTGCCTTTGATACACCGGTCAACCGTGAGATTCTGGGGCCTTACGGTTTCTACGCCAAACTGGGCAACGCCGCAGATTTCGCCGCTCAGCTCGAGCTTGCGCTGACCAACCGTGAGCTGGCCGCCGAGCGCGCTGCCGGAGCGCGAGCGCGGGCCGTGACCGAATTGTCGTGGGAACGGGCCGCGATTGCGATTGAGGGGATCTATGCTGCTGCCATTGCCCGCCGCCAAAGTGAGGACGACGACGAATGAGCGCAGGGCGTTTATCCGGCAACGGATACACGCCCCACCCGATCACAAAATCTGGCTAAGGAACAGTTTCGTTCGTTCGTTACGCGGATTAGTGAAGAATTGGTCGGGAGTGCCCTCCTCGACAATCTGGCCCTGATCCATAAAGACAATCCGGTCAGCCACTTCGCGGGCAAACCCCATCTCGTGGGTCACGCAAAGCATCGTCATACCGCTGCGGGCCAGCGTCTTCATCACATCAAGCACCTCTTTCACCATTTCAGGGTCAAGCGCTGAGGTCGGCTCGTCGAATAGCATAATCCGCGGTTCCATCGCCAAGGCGCGCGCAATCGCCACCCGCTGCTGCTGGCCGCCAGATAGTTGACCGGGGTATTTGTGAGCCTGCTCACGAATACCCACCCGTTCGAGCAACTCAAAGGCTTTCGCCTCAGCCTCTTTGCGGGTCTTCTTGCGCACCCAGATTGGGGCGAGAGTAATGTTCTGCAAGACCGTGAGGTGGGGAAAGAGGTTAAATTGCTGGAACACCATACCCACTTCACGGCGAATGGCATCAATATTGCGAATATCGTTGGTCATTTCGATGCCATCAACGATAATTCGCCCTTCCTGATGTTCTTCGAGCCGATTGATGGTACGGATGAAAGTGCTCTTGCCGCTGCCGGAAGGGCCGCAGATCACAACCACTTCACCGCGTTTTACCCGCAGACTCACATCCTTCAAGGCATGGAAATTACCGTACCATTTATTAACGTTTTCGCAGATGATAATTGGTTCGCTACTGCCATTTCCGCTCATATATCACATCCTTCGCTCGCAAACAGGGAACAAGCCGCATTAGTGCCGGCTGCGCGCAATTTGATCCTCGATCCGCTTGCTAATGCGCGACATAGTAAAGCTAAACACCCAGTAAATCGCTGCAATGACGAGAAACGTCTCGCGCCACACACCGCCGGGAATGCCCAGCCATTCAGGCTGGCCGACGATATTCTGCGCTGCGCCGAGCAGATCGACAAGACCAATAATGACCACCAATGACGTATCCTTGAACAGCGCAATGAACTGGCCAACCAGCACCGGCACCACTGCGCGCAGCGCCTGCGGCAGCGTAATCAGCAGCGTCGTCTGCACAACGTTCAGGCCTAGCGCACGTGCCGCCTCAACTTGGCCTTTCGGAATCGACTGCAAACCGCCGCGCACATTCTCGGCCAGATACGCTGCGCTGAAGAGCGTCACCGCAATGACAGCCCGCACCAGCGCATCAATGCTCTCGCCGCCGGGAAGAAAGAGCGGCAGCAACAGCGCACCCATAAAGAGCACTGTTACCAGCGGCACCCCGCGGATTAACTCGATATAGAGTACACAGAAGGTGCGGATAACCGGCAACGAGCTGCGCCGGCCCAACGCCAGCAGCACCCCAAGTGGGAACGAGAGCACAATCCCGCTCACGGCAAGAATAAGCGTCAGGATCAACCCACCCCACAGCTTTGTCTCAACCACCGGCAAGCCGATGCCGCCGCGCAAGATCAATATCACAGCCGGGTAAGCCAGCAGCCACGCGATGATCAGCGGCCAGCGCACTTTATTCCCGATGAGACGGGCCACCTGATCACCGCCAACTAGCAATACCGCACAGATAAACATGAAGAGCCAGCCGGGAAGCGAGGTCTGACCGGGCAAATCAGGGAAGGTAAACGCGACAACACCGAGACCAACACTGATCGCTGCGGCACCTAACGCCACCATGCGCACGATACCGCCCCACAAACCTGAACTCAGACCAAGCAACAACATCACCAATGCCATTGCCGCCTGTGGACGCCAAAGCTGATCAACCGGGTACGTCCACGTTAGCAACAGCTTGATATTGGTAAACGCCGCTGGCCAGCCGGGAGCAGTCACCATCCACGAAACAAAGCTCGTCACCGTCTGCACGATGATATAGAGCAACACCACTGTGATAATGACGTTGTACCACGTCGAAAAGAGATTTGTGCGCAACCACTCAATCAAACCGATCTGCTGGCGCGGCGCGCGACGGGAAGTTGGGCGACTAACTTCGGTTGCCACAGGCGTCTCCTTAGCGCTCAACGAGTTGAATGCGGCGGTTGTACCAATTCATAAACAGCGACGTCAGCAGGCTGACCGAGAGGTAACTCGCCATCAACATCAAGATCACCGGAACAGCTTGGCCGGTCTGATTATTTATCGTGCTCGCTACGTAGAACAAGTCAGGATAGGCGATAGCCACTGCCAAGCTGCTGTTCTTGGTCAGGTTCAGATATTGGCTCGTGAGCGGCGGGATAATCACGCGCAGCGCTTGGGGCAGAATCACCAACCGCATCGTCTGGCCGGGGGTTAATCCTAGCGCGCGCGCCGCTTCACGCTGACCTTTACTAACTGCCAAAATACCGCTGCGCACAATCTCGCCGATAAACACAGCGGTGTAGATCACCAAGCCAACCAAAAGAGCGGCAAAACTATTGGTGACGGTAATGCCTCCTACGAAATTAAACCGCTGCAATTCGGGGATGGAGAGGCTCACCGGCCATGCGCCGTAGACGAAATAGGTCGTAAAGAACCCGATGAAGGCCACACCCACGGCAATCAAGAAGGCTTGCGGCATTGCCACGCCGGGCCGGTCGCGGCGGGCAAACTGGATGCGGCGGATCGTGTAATAGATGATTCCGCACGCAATCCCGCCGTACACCCAGACCATCCACGTATCGAAATCGTTGGCCGCCTGCGGCCATGCCAGCGTCGCGCCGCGGTTATGCAGATAGAGCAGGCCGCCAATATCAATACTCTCTTGAATACGGGGGAACAGACGGGTCAGCGAAAACCAGAAGATCAATTGCAAGAGCAACGGCACATTGCGCACAATTTCCACATACACCAGCGCCACATTCCGCAACAGCCAGTTGTCAGAGAGGCGAGCAATGCCAAGAATTAAACCTAGGATGGTTGCAAGAACAATGCCAATACCCGCTACTCGCACCGTATTCAAAATCCCGACCACAAACGCGCGTCCGTATGTCATTGAGGGATCATACGGGATCACGCTTTCGGCGATTGGAAAGCCGGCAGGAACCGACAAAAACGCGAATGTCGGCAACAGATTAGCCTGCCGCAACCCATTCATCATGTTCGAGTAGAGGTACCAGAGCAAAGCTATGACCGCGATTGCAAAGACGATTTGCACGATAATCGCAATAATGCGAGTGTCGCGATAAAACGGAATTGTTCCTTTATCGGAAGGAAGTGGTGGAGAACCAGCCGCCATAGGCTACTCCTTATATGAGAATTATCCAAGTAGAGTAGAAAGCAACCAATAACCTCTCCCAAATTGTCTCAATCATCTTGATTTACAACACAGTAGTACGGTCAACGCTGACCATCGCGAGAGATGATCACGCCTCATCATCAGCCAGCAGCCGCTGTTTTGCGCGGCGTTGCAATGCAACATCTTTTTTTATTAAAGGGGCGACGTGTTGCGTCGCCCCTCCAATTCACCCCCAAGCGAACCTATCCGCCATAAGCTAGCCGTTCGATGCCTAGCGGAAGGGCGGCGAGTAGAGCAGACCGCCTTCGGTGTAGAGCGCATTCAGACCACGCGGCAGGTTGAAGGGCGTATCGGGGCCGAGGTTGCGATCGTAGATCTCGGCGTAATTACCCACGTGGCGAATAATGCGCACTGCAAAGTCGTTCGACAAACCAATGCCCTTAGCCAGATCGCCTTCAATGCCAAGGAAGCGGCGGATCTCAGGTACGTCGCTACTGAGAAAATCATTCACATTTTGCGACGTAATGCCATATTCCTCAGCTTGGAAGGTCGCAAACACAATCCAGCGCACGGCGTCGAACCACTGCGCATCACCCTGCCGGACGGCTGGGCCAAGCGGTTCCTTCGACATTGTCACTTCAAGAATCTTGTGATCAGCCGGGTTGCTAAGCAAAGTCAAGCTCGAAATCAAGCCCGACTTGTCGGTAGTGAAACCATCACACTGGCCGGCATCATACGCAGCGCGGGTCGAGTCGCCATCTGGGAAGACCACCGGCGTAAAGGTGAGACCACGGGCGCGGAACTGGTCGGCCAAGTTCAATTCGGTGGTAGTGCCAGTCTGGACACAAATAGTCGCACCGTCCATATCCTCCAGCGTCTCGATGCCGCTGTCTTTGCGCACCATCATGCCTTGGCCGTCGTAGAACGTCGTCGGCGCCCAGTCGAGGCCAAGATTGCCATCGCGGCCCAACGTCCACGTACTATTGCGGATCAGCACATCAATTTCGCCGGTCTGCAAGGCGGTAAAGCGCTCTTGGGCGCTAAGCGGACGATACTCAACCTTGTCCGGATCGTCGAACAACGCCGCAGCAATTGCGCGGCAGAAATCGACATCGAAACCACGGCGGACACCAGCCGTATCGACGGTGGCGAAGCCGGGCAGCGGATTATTGTTGACACCGCAGATCAGCGTGCCACGGGCCAGAATCCGCTCAATCTGACCGCCGGCTGCGGGTTGGGCAGGCGTGCCGCCGGCAGGCGCTGCGGTCGCAGCAGGTGCAGCGGTCGGCGCCGGTGCAGCAGTCGGCTGCTCAGGAGCCGTGGTGGCCGGTTGGGCCGGCGCTGTGGTGGGCGACTGCTGAGCTTGGCCGCCGCAGGCAGCCAATATCAAGCTAAGCAAACCGGCCAGAACTAGGGTGATGTGTTTACGCATGTCCTCTCCTATACAATCTGATACGGTTGCGCGCTCACGCCGGACCTTCCGGCGCTGCGAACCGTGCGGTCCCTTTGGAAATGAGGCGAACTGGCCCCACGCGGCATCGTTGCGCTACATTGACTTCATGTCGTTCGGATTGGGAGAATGATACCATGATTTGCCAGAGTGTGCAAATTGTGTCAGGGTTGCACAGGATCAAGCGATATGGCGGTGACCAACCTACGCTGCGCCTCTGAATCCGCTTTGGCGTTGAACCAGTCGGATGCGCAACCGGTCATCAATTTCGCGCGTCGGCATCGGCGGGAGCCGCACGGCCGTGCGGTGCTACAATGGGAACGATTGTAAATCGTGACCAACCTGCGCTACGCCCCTGAAGCCGCCTGCGGCCACCTCGGCCAACGCCTGCGCGACCGGCATTGTCCAGCGCGGACTGAAATGCACCAACACCAGTTGGCGCACTCCGGCGGCAGCGGCTACCGCACCGGCTTGACGCGGGGTGGTGTGACCGGCCAACGGCTCAGCAACCGTCGCCTCGTGAATCAGGAGATGCGCACCGGTGGCCAGTTCGGTCACTGCTGGGCATGGCTCGGTATCAGCCGAGTAGCACACCGCCGGCAACGATGGCACGGTAAAACGCAGGGCAATGCATGGCCGGCTATGCGCGGTTAACGCCGTCGCTATCTCTAAACCATCCGTCAGAAGCAGCCGGTCGCTAGCGGCGATCGGTCGCCATTCCGCCAGATCCGCCCATTCTTCCAAACCTGCTGCTAGCACGTACTCACGCGCTAGTTCGAGGGTTGGCGCGAGGCCGTAGACCGGCAGCGGCTCGGTGCGCCCGCCTAAACGCAGGCTGAATAGTAACGCCGGCAGACCATTGACGTGATCGCAGTGGCTGTGGGTGAGAATGACACCCTGTAAGGTTTGCGGGTCAATCCCCGCCGCCAATAAACGGCGGTAGCTCTCGCCGCCAACATCAACCAGCAACGACCCTCCCGGCCCGTCCCAAACTAGATGGGTATAAGCGCGATCGGGATCGGGCAAGCCGGTGCCAGTGCCGAGCAAAACAATCCGTGCGTTTATCATAGGGTTGTCCTTATGGCTTACTCCTCATCAATCGGCACAAGCCGCTTGCGTAAGGCATAAATCGCCACTTGTGTGCGATCAGCTAAGTGGAGCTTTGAGAGAATGTTGCTGATGTGGGTTTTAACCGTCTTTTCCGAGACGATCAGTGTATCGGCAATCTCCTTGTTTGACATGCCCTTAGCGACTAACCGCAACACATCCATCTCGCGTGGGGTTAGTTGCTCGACCGGCGCTTCGTTGGGGCGCGGTGTGTTGAACTCTTGCATTAACTTGGCCGCGACATCGGGATGCAAGACGGCTTCGCCGCGGCAGGCGGCACGGACGGCATGGGCCAGCTCTTCCGGTGAAATATCTTTGAGCAGGTACGAGATAGCGCCGGCTTTGATCGCCGGAAACACTTTATCATCGTCGGCAAAGCTGGTCAGTACTATTACCTGAGACGAGGGACTGACCGCTTTGAGCCGGCGGGTGGTCTCGACGCCATCAATGCCGGGCATGACTAAATCCATCAGCACAACATCGGGCAAGAGCTCGCGGGCTAGTTCCACCCCCTCTTCACCGCTGCCCGCTTCGCCGACCACCTCGATGTCGGGTTGCAGTTCGAGGAAATCGCGCAAGCCTTGACGCACGACGCGATGATCATCAATCAACAGCACGGTTATTTGTTCCATCAGCCGGCCTCCTGCGGAATGAATAAGCTAAGGAATGGCGGCGCCATGTACCATCAGCTTGCGCCGACCACGTATTGCTTGGTATGACCTAATATCGGGTAGTCTCTAGATACTTGACCCTTACCCCCCCTCTTCGTTCGCACGCGGGGGAAGAGGGAGCTTCCCGATTCTGAAACGTACCATCCCCTCCTCCCACTCCCTACTCACTCCCCGCATTCCGCCCGCGTAGCGGTACCACCACCTCGATCTCAGCGCCCGCACCGGGATGCGAATAGACAGCGAAAGTACCGCCAAGTTCGGCAGCCCGTTCGCGCATGCTGAGCAAACCGAGATGGCGACCTTCACCCGAAGGTCGCGCGGCGGGGTCGAAGCCTTGCCCGTCATCGATCACACGAATGCGCACCTGATCGGCAGTAAATTCGAGGTGAATCTGGACATTACGGGCCGCGGCGTGTTTGACGATATTGTTGAGCGCTTCTTGCACAATCCGAAACAGCGGCTGTTCCATACCACGAGCATAGCGCTCATCGCCGATCACGTTCAGCTCGATCCGTAGTCCTTCGCGATGGGCCAAATGCTGGGCATGTTGTTGAATAGCGGCTACCAACCCCTGATCGCGCAACGCTGGCGGGCGCAATTGAAAAATGAGCGCGCGCATTTCGGCCAACGCAGCAGTAGCCGTCTCTTGCAGCCGGTCGAGCAAAGCTGGCACGCGGGCCGGATTCCGCTCAAACTGGGCGCGGGCCGCTTGAGCCGTCAGAGTCATGCTAAAGAGTTGCTGGCTGACGCTATCGTGCAACTCGCGGGCCAAACGGTTGCGCTCTTCGAGCGCCGCCGCCTGTTGAGCGCGTTGGTACAGCCGGCCATTCTCAACTGCACCAGCCAGCATATCGGCCACCGTTTCGAGCACCGCTGCATCCTCAGCGGTCAAGCCAGCCGGTTGCGGCGATTCGATATTTAGAACTCCTAAGGTTTTTCCATTAGCGATCAAGGGCACACACAACTCTGAACGAATATCGAGCCGCTCGCTCAAACCGAGATAATCGGCTTCGCTGGCCACATCTTCGGCGCGCACAATGCGCCCGCTGCGCGCAGCCCGCCCCACCAAACCGAGATTGATGTGTTGGCGATAGCCCACCCGCGAGGGCGCATACTGACCGGCGGAAGCAACGAGCACCAACTCGCTGGCATCATCTTCAAGCAAGAACAGATCGACTTGCGGGTAGCCAAAACCTTGCTGAATACGCTGGGTAGCCAGCGGTAACGATTCGCGCAGATCGAGTGTAGCGGTGACGATGCGTGCAATCGAATTCAGCACCGCCAATTGGTCGGCGCGGCGCTGCACTTGCGCCGCCAACTGCTGCGACTCGGCGTAGAGCTGGGCGCTGACAATTGGCCCGCTGACCTGCGCGGCAATCGCTTCGAGCAGATCGACATCTTCATCGCTAAATGCACCGGCGCGGCGGCTTACCACACTCAGGACGCCGATGACCCTGCCGCCACTACGCAATGGCGCAATCACGCACGAGGCCACCTCTGGCCCGAACATCAACGCCTCGCGTGTGGCTGTCCGGCAATCGTCAATCACGAACGGTTGGCCGCTCTGCGCTACCCATGCCAACATTCCATCGAGCAATGGCAATCGTTGGCCAACCATGTCTGCCAACGATGGCGATGCCGCAGCGACGAGCAGGTCGTTGGTTTCATTGAGCAGCGCCACTACACCGCCGCCGAACGCCGCAGCCAATCGATCAACGGTCTGGCGCAAGATGACCTCAAGATCAAGGGTCGCGCCGACAGCGCGCCCCAATTCGGCCAATAGTTGCTCTTTCGCCAACAGACGAGCGCTGCGCTCAGCCAGCCGCACGTTTTCCACCGCCAGCGCCGCTTGGCGTGCAATCGCTTCGACCATCCGCACCGTTGCCAGATCGGGCGGCTGCGGCCACGCAATCACGATCACCCCGATGAGCCGCTCGCCACGCCCCCGCAATGGCGTCAGCAACGCTGCCGCCGGCGCAATGGCTACTGTGTCAGGTACACTGGCAGGCAAGGCCTCCGCCGGAACGAGGTACGAATAACTGAGCCGGTATTCGGGCCGCAACAAGGGCTGGTACAGCACTGGCTCAACCGGCGCGGCCTGTAACTGTTCGGCAAACTGTAGAGCGACGCCGGCGAAGGCGACGGCGTGCAGTGTATCACTTTCATCATCGCGCAGCCGCGCATAGACGCAAGGACTGCCAACAATTCGCCGCAGCGTCTCCACCACTTCGCCAAGCAAACCTTCCGGCGAGTCATCGGCGCGCAGTGCATCGCCAAACGCCAGCCAGTCGCCGAGCGGGAGTGATTGGTTTGCGGCTGTAGGATGCGAAGCGCCAGTCATAGTTGTTGCTCGTAACGTTTGGCAGCTCCCCTCTCAACACCCCGCTGAGGGAGAGTTTTATGCCCCCTCCCAGCCTCCCCCGCTGGGGGAGGAGGGGGCAGAACCCACAAGCGCAAATGTGGTTGATGGCGTTGCGATGCGCCAGTTCACCCTCGCTCCCAGCCCCTCTCTCACTGGCGTGGGAGAGGGGAGCGTAGCACCGGGCGTTGAGGCATCGCACAGCGATTAACGGTTATGATCGACCACATGTTCTGTCTACCCTTAACCCGCTACGGGGAGGGGTATTTATGTATTTGCATTGTCGCACATACCGGCACTGATTACAACTCACGCTCATCGGCTTCGCTGGTCTCAATCGGCGACTCGCCGCGCCCGATCAGAATCGGGCCAAATAACGATATCTGCTCGACCACAATCGCGCGCCGCTTGAGCAATTCCAACATCGCCCAAAACGATACGATCACCTCTTCGGGGGTTGGTTGCGCGGTAAGCAGATCGCTAAAATCGAACCATGCCGCGTGTTCGAGACGGGCGCGAATGCGCGCAGCGACTTCAGCTACGGTCAGACGAGGCACCAGCACGATCCGTTCTTCCGGTTCGAGTGGCAACTGCAACTGAGCGCGGCGGGCCAGCGCCTGCAACAGATCGGCGACGCGGTAGCTGGATGGGGGCGGAGCGATCGTGAGCGGCGGCGGCGCAACCCGGACGAAGGTGCTGCGTCCGCTCTCGTGCCAAACGCGCAGCAGCTCGGCGGCTCGCTTAAAGCGTCGGTACAACTCAAGTTGGGCAGCCAACTGCTCGGCATCTTCATCAACCGGCGCTGCCGGCGCGCTCGGCGAACGGGGCAAGAGCGCGCGCGACTTAATCAGCACCAGACGAGCAGCCAAACTCACAAACTCGGCCAGCTCGTCCGGTTCGACCGCTTCCAGCGCGCGCACATGAGCCAGATACTGGTCGGTCACTTGCGCCAGCGCGATGGTAGTGATATCGAGTTCGGCCCGTTCGATCAGGCGGAGCAGTAGATCAAGCGGGCCGGTGAAGACAGGTAACGTAATTTCGTAGGGCATAATGCTTGGTACAAACGCAAGACGCGAAGATTTTTTATCATTATGGTAAAATTATGTTAAGCTACACAATCATCCCTTTGCGCCTTTGCGTTCCCCACCCCTTCGCGCCCTGCTAGTTCTGCTCGTCAGCCCACTGCAAGCGGGCAGCACGACCGGTCGGATGCGGATCGTGATAATGACGGATCGTCTCAACAATTTCGGGTGGAGACCCGGCCGCTGCCGCCATCCGCGCGCCGCGGGCAGCATGCTCGGCATAGACGGCGATTGCCGGCACGAGCCGGGCGGCAATCAGATAAAGCGCCGGCCAGCGCTTGAGGATTGTCGCCAGCACATACCAGCCGAGCGCCATCGGGCGGCCTGCATCATCAACCTTGCCGCAATCGTGGTAAAGCGCCGCGCGCAACAACAACTCATCACGCTCGCCGGCGGCGATCAGTGTGTGGTAGACATCGAGACAGTGGCGCTGGTCGTAGAGCGGCATCTGCCAAAACAATTGTTGTTCGGCTGGAGTCAGCAATTGCGCAACCAGCTCATATTCGGCGGGTGAAACTTCGGCACGCAAGGCGTTGCGAAGTTGGCGAATGCGGTATGATACAGACATGAGACGATCGCTTGTTGCCATTGATGGTTATCATCGGCGAAGCATTATACCGCCGGAAGTGACACCGGCGCAATTGGCCCGCTTCGCTTGAAAGAGTCGCAGAGGATACAGAGGAACGCAGCATGAGTACGTGACTCGCTGCGCTCAGCGGTGCAACTGATTGTACCATGGTAGAATGAGACTATGAGACACGCTATCATCTTGCTCAGCTTCATCTTCATCCTTGCTGCCTGCACTGGCACACCGCAAGTCAACCAACCACTCGTGGTTGG
This sequence comes from uncultured Chloroflexus sp., assembly GCF_937951745.1. Lineage (GTDB taxonomy): Bacteria > Chloroflexota > Chloroflexia > Chloroflexales > Chloroflexaceae > Chloroflexus. Next base: position 26,865 of record NZ_CALFBQ010000018.1, on the reverse strand, counting down.
CGAAACACCAATCGCATCTGAAAGCAAACTCATCGACACCAAACCAGACTGGGCCGCCATTCCCGGCGAGAAAGCGCCCGATTTCAGCTACACACTGGCCGATGGCACCTACAAATTGAGCGATCTACGTGGCAAGCCGGTGATCGTCAACTTTTGGGCCACGTGGTGCTTGCCTTGCATCGAAGAGATGCCGGAATTTGAGGCAGCCCGCCGCACGAATCCCGATCTGGTGATTCTGGCGGTCAACCGTAATGAGTCGACCGAAGCGATCGCCGCCTTCGCGCCGAAAGTAGGGGTCAGCTTCCCCCTAATCACCGATCGCGACGGCACCATTGGTGAGCGGTACGGCGTGACAAATTTACCGACTACCTTCTTTATTAATCGCGATGGTACTATCGCTGCCCGCCACCTTGGCGCGTTAACCGCCGTGCGGCTGGCCGAGCGATTAGCGGAGGTTCGATGAGCGAACGTTCTCCTGATGAGATTCTCCGTATGGCGCAAGAGCGGATTGCGGCGCGGAAGGAGGCTGGGAGGCGGCCTATTCCGTGGGGGCCAATCTTTCTCGGTAGCTTCAGCGCGCTGCTGATAGCCCTGCTCTTTAGCCCCGGTATGCCGCTGGAATGGAAGATGTACGCGGTAGTGCATGGCATTTGCGCCCAGCAGCACAACATCTTTGTCGGCGGGTTGCAATTTCCGCTCTGCGCGCGCAACAGCGGCATCTATCTGAGCTTTATGCTCACCTTCCTCTATCTGTACGCAATCGGGCGCGGGCGGGCCGGTAAGATTCCGCCGTGGCCGATTGCGCTGACGCTGGTGGCTTTCGTCGGTATTATGGCGGTTGACGGCTTCAATTCGCTCCTCCTTGATCTAGGGCTGCCCAACTGGTACCAGCCCGACAACTTTTTGCGCACCCTCACTGGGATGGGCATGGGGATCACGATTGCCAGCGCGTTGCATATCGTGCTCAATAACACCCTACGCCAAAATGTCGATCCGCACCAGCCGATCTTTGCCAATTGGTGGGAACTGCTCGGCATTATCGTCATTGATCTGTTGGCGCTGGCCGCTATCTACGGCAATCTCGGCATCACCTTCTGGCCGCTGGCATTCCTCGCCTTCTTCGGCATTCTCGGCGTGCTCTATTTGGTCTGTTTACTGCTGACCAGCCTGTTTATGGGCTATGAAGGCAAAGTGACGAGTCTGCGCCAACTGGCTGGCCCGGCGACGATTGCACTGTTCCCAACGCTTTTGATCGCAGGCGCGATGTCGTGGTTGCGGTTCTGGATGGAGAGTATGGGGTTGATTCTGTAAACGCAAAGGAGCGGGGATGGTAAAACGCAAAGGCGCAAAGGTTTTATGATAGGGAGCAGAAGAACGGATGGGCGTGATCTCCCTTTACCCAATACCCCTTTGCGATCTGAGCGCCTTTGCATTAAATATAATACATCACTGCCCCATCATGACTACGCTTGCGCTGACAAAGATCATCGAGCGTCATCGAGGCCAAGCGCTGCTCGATGGCCGCACGCAATTCACTCCAGACTTCATCGATCAGTGACCGATCAAACGGCTCGGTAGGTTGTAAGTCGTCACGACCACTCTCAGCCGGCAAGATCGGCCCCTCTAGCACCGTCAGCGCTTCAAGCAACGTGATCGTCTCGGGGGAACGAGCAAGGAGATGACCACCTTGCGGCCCGCGCAGACTCTCAACCAACCCCGCCCGGCGCAGCGTGATTAGCAGTTGGTTGAGGTAATTGACCGGAATCCCCTGTCGGCCAGCGATAGCTTCGCTCTGGATCGGCCCCTCGCCATAGCGCTGCGCCAAATCAAATAGCGCGCGCAACCCGTAGTCTCCTTTGCTCGAGATGCGCATTGTTGCCTCCATAGTCAAGTAGATCACTTAACATTGTAGCAATAAGGGCAACGGGCGTCAAACAGGGCAATCAGTCCCCCTTATTGTTTGCATGCTACGTTAGCGTGAACAACGGCTTTCACCCGCTCACCCAGCCCTCTGAACGCACCTGCCATTGCTCTCGCGGTATCGGACTCTCACCATTACTAACGTTATCTCGCCCTATCTTCATCTCTCATCAAGCATTCACCACAAGTTTTCTCTCGACCAACATCCGCACAAGCAGCCCGCGCAGCGCGCGTCACACCCTCTCGCCTAGCCCCTTCAGACCGGGGACACAGGCCGGGCAAAACATGCTAATCCTGCCCCTTCCCCAATTCGCTCAACTTGTGGTATGATACGCTTATTCCATGACGCAGTGCGTCTAAACACACGGTTACGAATATGCAACCGCGTGACAAGCGCACGAGAGTCCGCAACGGAGAGACACGGTCAAGGAGGACCCAATGACCTATCAGATCAAGCGAGTTGGCGTGATCGGCGCCGGGACGATGGGGGCCGCGATCGCTGCGCTGGTCGCCGGTACCGGGATTCCGGTATTGTTGCTCGATGTGCCGCCCACCTCACTCACCGCCGAGGAGGAAGCAAAAGGCTTGACCCTCAGCCATCCGCAGGTGCGCAACCGAATTGTGCAGCAGGGATTTGAGCGTATGCGCAAAGCACGCCCATCTAATCTCTACAGCGAGCGCAGCGCCGAACTGATTACGCTGGGCAATACGGAAGACGATTTTCACCGGCTGGCTGAATGCGATTGGATCGTCGAGGCAATTGTCGAGCAGATCGGCCCCAAGCAGGCGTTGATGGCGCGACTAGAGAAGGTGCGGAGTCCGAACGCAATTGTCACTACGAATACCTCCGGCATCCCAATCCGGATCATCGCCGAAGGCCGCAGCGAGGCCTTCCGCCGCCACTTCTTCGGCAGCCACTTCTTCAATCCGCCCCGTTATCTGCGCCTGCTCGAAATCATCCCCGGCGACGAGGCCGATCCGGCAGTGGTCGCTGCCTTCCGCCGCTTCGCTGAAGAGCGGCTGGGCAAGGGGGTGGTGATCTGCAAAGACCGGCCCAACTTTATCGGCAACCGCATCTTTGTGTATGCCGGGCAGGTGCTGCTCAATTTCGCTCTCGAACATGGCTATCAGGTGGAAGAGGTCGATGCGCTGACCGGTCCGCTGATTGGGAGGCCTAATACGGCTAGCTTCCGCTTGCTCGATCAAGTTGGGATCGACGTGATGGCTTACGTGGCCAGTAATCTGTACGACGCCATCCCCGCTGACGAGAGCCGTGAGGTGTACCGTCACAACGATCTATCGCGGCGGATGGTCGCCGCTGGCAAGTTGGGCAAGAAGGTTGGGCAAGGCTTCTACAAAGAGGTCAAGCGCGACGGTAAGCGCGAGTTTTGGCCGCTCGATTTGCAGACGCTCGAGTATGTGCCGCCGCAAGGTACCACATCGGTTGATGAACTGATCGCCTCAGCGCGCAAGATCAAACCGTTGCCCGACCGGCTACGCTTTATCCTCGACCGAGCCGAAACCGGCGATCGCGGCGCGAAGCTGGTGGCAGCGGCGATCTACCCGATGATGGCGTATGCCGCCCGCCGCTTGCCCGAAATTGCCGATAGCGTGGCCGATGTTGATAACGCGATGCGTTGGGGATTCGCCCACGAAATGGGGCCATTCCAGCTTTGGCAGGCGATGGGCATCGCTGAAACCGCAGAACGCATGCGCACCTTTGGCGAGAGTCTGCCGGCGTGGGTTGATCAGCTTATCGCTGCTGAAGGCCGTTTCTACGGCGAGGTAGATGGCACGCCAGCGGCGTACAATGTCGCTACCGGCCAACTCGAACCAATCGCGCGCGATCCGCGCGCCATCGATCTGGCTGCGCTCAAGACTGCCGGACGCGAGCTGTTTGGCAATGAGAGCGCCAGCGTGATCGATCTCGGCGATGGCGTGCTCTGCTACGAGCTGCACTCGAAGGCCAATACCATCGGTGGGCAAGCGGTTGAGGTGCTGATCAAGGCCCTCGATGAACTTGAGCAGGGGCCGTGGGTAGGTATGGTCGTCGGCAACCAAGGCCCGCGCTTCTCGGCTGGTCTCGATCTGAACGACGTTGGCGCGGCGGTGATGGCCGGCGCATGGGACGACATCGACGAGTATGCGGCGTTGGTGCAGCAGACCTTCCGCCGTATGCGCGATAGCGCCAAGCCGATTGTCAGCGCGCCGTTCGGCCAGACGCTGGGTGGCGGGGTTGAGTTGTCAATGCACAGCGCGGCGGCGGTGGCTGCCGCCGAAACCTACATGGGATTCGTTGAGTTTGGCGTCGGTGTCATTCCAGCGTGGGGCGGCTGCACCGAGATGAACCGGCGGATTATCGCTACGGCGGCGCGGAGCGGCAACGATCCGCTCAAAGCCTTCCAGCAGGTGTTTGAAACGATTGCGCTGGCGAAGGTCGCCACTAGCGCCCACGAAGCGAAGGAGTTGGGCTTGCTGCGCCCAACCGACCGGATCGTCTTCAACCCCGATTATCTGATTGGCGAGGCCAAGCGTGAAGTGCTGCGGCTAGTGGCCGATGGTTATACACCGCACATCACCGCTAAGCCGTGCTACGCGCTTGGCCGCGATGGGTTGGCGGCGGCGCGGATCGCGATTTACCAGATGCGCGAAGGCGGCTTTGCCACCCCCTACGATGCGGTGCTGGCCGAGAAACTGGCGTATGTCTTGTGCGGCGGCGAATTGAGCAGCGCGCAGTGGGTTGACGACGTATACATGCATAACCTTGAGCGAACGACAGTGATTGAGCTGTTGAAGGACGAGCGCACCCAAGCTCGCGCTCGCTACATGCTCGAACACGGCAAGCCGCTCCGGAATTAAAGCCGCAGAGAGGGCAACGACGCAGAGGATGATACGCGCAAAGGCGCAGAGGAAGGTAAACGCAAAGGCGCAAAGGTTTTTGATATGGAGGACGTGCCGAGCCATAATGAGGTATGGCGATGGGGATCGCAAAGACGCAAAGGTTTTTGATATGGTTTGGCATCAGCGCGTTGGGGAGGAAACCCATCAGATATCTTCGCGTTCTTGGCGAACTTTGCGCCTAAGCGTTGACAACACGTTGCGTCTTGGCGTGACTCGTATAACAAAGGAGTTATCGCGATGCGAGAAGCAGTGATTGTTTCCGGGGTACGCACGGCAGTCGGCAAAGCTGGACGCGGCGCGTTGCGCACGGTGCGCCCCGATGATTTGGCGGCGATTGTGATCAAAGCAGCCATTGAGCGAGCAGGTATTGAGCCGGCACTGGTCGAAGATGTGATTATGGGCTGTGCAATGCCCGAAGGCGAGCAGGGCCTGAATGTGGCCCGCATCGCTGCTCAGCGCGCCGGTTTGCCTGACAGCGTCTGCGGGGTGACCGTCAATCGCTTCTGTTCGTCGGGCTTGCAGACGATTGCGATGGCCGCCTACCAGATTATGGCCGGCCAGAACGAGGTGGTTGTCGCCGGCGGCACCGAGAGCATGAGCATGGTGCCGATGAGCGGCAATAAATTCTCACCCAACCCCTATCTAGCCCAGCACGATCCGGCGGTTTACTTGGGCATGGGTTTGACCGCCGAGAACGTTGCCCGCCGGTTCGAGATCAGCCGGGCCGATCAAGACGCCTTCGCACTGCGTTCGCACCAGCGCGCGTTGGCAGCGCAGGCAGCCGGCCTGTTCGACCGCAGCATCGTGCCAGTCGAGATTGAAATTGTCGAGCCGGGAGCGGATGGTCGTCCTCAGCGGCAAGTATACATCTTTGACCGCGACGAAGGCCCGCGCGCCGACACCTCGGCAGAGGCGCTGGCGAAGTTGAAGCCGGTCTTTGCCGCCGAAGGGACGGTCACTGCCGGCAACTCGTCGCAGACGAGTGATGGCGCGGCGGCGGTGGTAGTGATGAGCGCCGAGAAGGCGGCTGAGCTAGGACTGAAGCCGCGAGCGCGCTTTGTGAGCTTTGCGGTGGGTGGCGTCGAGCCGGAGGTGATGGGGATTGGGCCGGTGGTGGCGATACCAAAGGCGCTGAAGCAGGCTGGGTTGACGCTGGCCGACATTGATCTGATCGAGCTGAACGAGGCCTTTGCCGCCCAAGCGATTGCCGTCATCCGCCAGCTCGGTCTTGACGAAGAGCGGGTCAACGTAAACGGCGGCGCGATTGCGCTTGGTCACCCGCTCGGCTGTACCGGTGCGAAATTGACCGTGCAGATCCTCGATGAATTGGAACGGCGCGGCGGCCGGTACGGGATGGTGACGATGTGTATCGGCGGTGGCATGGGAGCAGCGGGGATTTTTGAACGGGTAGAGTAATCGTTAAGCCGACGGAACGCGTAGGGCGGGTTTTATACCCGCCCTTACGACGATACTGGCACCGGCGTAGTAAAAAACCCAGCTTGCGCCGCCACCGCAATTGCCCGTCGCGGATCAATCACTCGCGGGCCGTGAGGATTTAGGCGTAACAACGCCCAATCGTTAGTGTGCAATTCCAACTCGCGTTCGCCATCGAATGCTAACACAGCGGGCCGGTCGCGATGCACACGCACGGTATCGCCGGGAGCTAGCACACGATGCGCGGCAACATGGACTGTTTGCATCAATCCCGGCGCGACCGGCGCCCGTACCGGTTGGCCGCTTGCTGCCAGATGCAGGTACAATCCATGGCCCGACGGGTAGTTGCCGGCCAGAAAATTGGCCCCGATTGACGACAACCCAATATTGCCCGGCTCGGCGCGGGTCAGCACTATATCACTGATCCGCGTACTATCCCAGATTGCGCGCGCAGCGACAAACCGCTCATCGTACACCGCCGCATCAACCAAGGCAATATCGTCAGGCGGCGCATCAGCAGGCAGATCAGCTTCGGCCTGATTGGCTCGTAGCCGGTAGACATCAATCCGCGGCGCACGCGTGACCGCTGCTGATGCACGTCCGCACGCCACCAAGCCAGCGGCGAGGCCGGCAGTGGTAGCTTCGATCATCATCGGGAAGACATTATTGGTGCCGGTTGAGATCGGCATCAGCGGCACCTCACCGCACCCCTTCGCCACCAAGCGGTTGGTGCCGTCGCCACCGAGAGTCACAATGCAGCCAACGCCGCGCTCGGCCAGCAGTTGCGCTGCTCGCCGCGAGTCGTCAGGAGTAAACCACGCCGGCATGTCAAGCAAGGAGGCTTCGATCTGTAATGGCAAATTGTCGAGCGCCTTCAGACCAATGCCGAAACGATCTGGCATAATCCAGACTCGCTGCACACCAACGGCTTCTAACCCCAACAAGACTCGTTTGACGATGCTAACCTTCTCTTCATTATCGAAGACCGATCCATGGGCAACCAGCCGTCGGATGTCCTTACCTGAGGCTGGATTGGCGATGATACCGACGGTCATCATAACAATATGCCGCGAGATGGATGCATCCCGCGCTCCACAATGATGGTTAGACCAGAGCACACCAGAGAGCTGCCCGACTGTGCAGCTCTCTTAACATCAAGACCTATCCCACTGCCACCGGCAATGTCTCGCGCAAAAATGCAACCATGCTAGCGGTGACGCGCGCAAACCCAGAACTACCGGGTAGCACCCAATTGAAATGGGTCATACCGGGCACTACCTCTAATCGACACGAAGCACCAGCAGAGGCGGCAATCGATTGAGCTTCTACCAACGGCACCAACCGATCTTGGTCGCCGTGGATGATCAACAGCGGGCGCGGCGCGATGTCATCGACCACCGCTTCAGGCACATACTCGATCAGCGCCTCAGCACTCTCTAACGGCACCGTGACCTTCATCTGCGGAAACTCAGCACTAACCTGATCGAGAAACGCACGTGATTCAGGATCGGGTAACACAATCTCTAACGGATCGACCCATGCCGAGACGCCAGTACGCACTCGTTGACGACGATCCGCATCCAAACGAGCAAGAAACTCGTGCCACTCCCAATAACGACGCAGGCTACGCAACCAGCGCTCCCCGTTACCCGGCGGTTCTAGCGCCACTACAGCTTTAACCCGCTCATCAACCGCAGCAGTGGTAATAGCATGCGCACCGCCGAGGCTAATCCCCACCACTGCCAATCGATCAGGATCAACGGTAGGCTGCTCGCCGAGAAAGGTCAGCGCCGCCCGTGCATCGGCCACCTGTTCGAGCGGCTGCAAGCGACCACGTGGGCCTTCACTATCACCAAAACCACGATAGTCAAAGACGAGCGCCACATAGCCAGCAGCGTTCAACACCTTGGCTACATCGGGCATCACCATCGTCTTCAGATAGGTGTAGCCGACCAGCAAGACGACGCCGGGCCGCCGCTCACCTGCCGGTAGACCGCGTGGCGTATAAAGCAGCCCATCGAGCCGATACCCGGCGCTGTAAAACTGTACGCGCTGCACCGGCTGCACCGGCGCCGAACGGGCAGCAATCACGCGCTCGACATCCTCTTTGACAATCGCACCAGCAGGGCCACTACCGGTTAACGTGCTCAAGTCGATCCCATGCTCTTGAGCCAACTTGCGCGCCGCTGGCATCGCGCGCACCCCACCTGCCGCTGCTGGCAGCGATGGTGAAGCTAGCTTTGGCGCCGCCACTGCCGGCGCGGGAGCAGTAGTTACCGTTTCGGTCGTGCCATTGGAAGCCACATCAGCCAAATGCTCGCCGGGAGCGGTGATGTAGGCGATGACCTTCGTCACCGCCACCACACTGCCTTCAGGGTAACAGAGCCGGGCCAGCGTACCGCTGGCCGGCGCCTCAACCACATTCGTAATCTTCTCGGTCTCGACCTCGGCAATCGGTTCGCCCTTCTGTACCGCTTCGCCCTCGCGCTTGAGCCAGAGGTTAATCTTTCCTTCCTGCATACTCAAGCCCCACTTGGGCATCACGACCTCGGTAGGCATGACAACTCCTGCAACAACGGCCCGCCACGCTCAGCCAAGCGTCGCCCGCGCCGCGGCCACAATGCGTTCCGGCGAGGGGATGTAAGCGTCTTCGAGCGTCGGGCTAAAGGGTACCGGCGTATGGGGTGGCGTGACTAGCTTCACAGGTGCGTTGAGAAATTCGAGCGCCTGCGTCGCTGCCAGCGTGGCAATATCAGTTGCCACACTACAACGCGGATTGTCTTCATCAACCACCACGAGTCGGCCCGTCTTGCGGATCGACTCAAGCACCGTCGTCTCATCAAGGGGTGAAAGTGAGCGCAAGTCAACGACTTCAGCACTGATTCCTTGTTGCGCCAACCGCTCGGCGGCGGCGAGCGCGTGCAGCACCATGCGCGAAATCGCCACAATCGTCACATCACCGCCCTCACGCTTGATCTCAGCTTGGCCGAGCGGAATCACATACTCGCCTTCGGGCACCGGCCCTTTCACATCGTAGAGCAGCTTATGCTCGCAGAAGATCACCGGATCATCGTCACGGATAGCTGCCGCTAACAAGCCCTTAGCATCGGCAGGAGTTGCTGGCGCCACCACCTTGAGACCGGGGAAGTGAACGAAGGTCGAGTAGATCGAATCAGAATGCTGCGCAGCAGCGCGGAAACCAGCGCCGATCATCGTCCGAATCACAAGCGGAATGCGAGCCTTGCCACCAAACATATAGCGCATCTTGGCGGCCTGATTAACGATCTGATCGAGACAGACACCCATAAAACCGATGAACATCAGCTCGACCACCGGGCGCAAGCCGGTGGCTGCCGCACCAACCCCAGCGCCGACGAAGCCCGACTCAGTGATCGGTGTATCGCGCACCCGCTGGCGGCCAAACTCATGCACTAACCCCTTAGTGACCCCTAACACCCCGCCCCACGCATCGAGATGACTTTCGTCTTCACTATGCGATGCACCGGTCACGTCTTCACCCATCAAAATCACCGTCGGGTCACGCCGCATTTCAAGGCGCAACGCCTCGTTAATTGCCTCACGGTAACTCAGGGTACGTACCGCCTCTTCGACCATTGCCGTCATGGTTTCACCTCACCATTGAGAATACTTTAGCAAGCACTAGCGATACACCGGAACTGCCGGTTCTTGAAATGGCCAGAGTGCCGCCATCGGATAGTCAACATAAACGTCAGTCAGCAATTCAGCCGGATCGGGCATCGGGCTATCAGCCGCAAACTGACTCGCCTCGTTGATCGCGGCGCGGGCACGAGCATCGATCGCATCAAGCTCGGCCTCAGTCAACAACCCTTGCGCAGTCGCAGTCTGGCGGAAGCGGTAGAGACAGTCGCGCGAGCGATAGTGTTCTTCTTCTTCGCGGTTGCGATAGCGGACCGAGTCACCTTCGAAGTGGCCATAATAGCGGTAAGTCTGGGCCTCGATGAAGGTTGGCCCTTCGCCGCGCCGAGCGCGCGCAATCGCCTCACCAGCCGCTTCATACACGGCAAAGAAATCGAGGCCATCGATGGCAATACTCGGCATACCGAAGCCGCGCGCACGGGCAGCAATATCTTGGCCAGCGACCGAATACTGCGGCGAGGTGGTCTCGGCGTAGCCGTTATTTTCACACACAAAGACCACCGGCAGCTTCCAGATGCCGGCCAAATTGAGACCCTCGAAGGTGGTGCCCTGATTGGAAGCACCATCACCGAAGAAGCAGACCGTCACCTGATCGGTGCCTTTGAGTTTGGCGGTAAGACCAGCGCCACACGCGAGCGGCGGCCCGCCGCCGACGATCCCGTTCGCACCGAGCATCCCCTTGTTCACATCGGCAATGTGCATCGAGCCGCCCTTGCCTTTGCACGCGCCGGTCGCTTTCCCATAAATCTCGGCCATCATCTCGCGCAGATCGACCCCTTTGGCGATACAGTGACCGTGGCCGCGGTGGGTGCTGGTGATGAAATCATTATCGCGCAAGTGCGCGCAGAGGCCTACCGCAACCGCCTCTTCTCCAGCATAGAGATGAACAAAACCGGGGATTTTACCAGCGGCAAAATCGGTGTGGAGCCGATCCTCGAATTCGCGAATGAGCCGCATCCGCTCATACGCCCAAAGGAGCTTATCCCGACTGATTTCCATAGCCGTTTCTCCGTTCAACAGCGAACAACGCCTATATTCTTGGCTCGCCAGCGAGCCGGTGAGGAGCATCAGAACTGGGATTGCGGGCAGTCACACCGACATGGAGGGAGAGATGAGGGGTTCGTCGGTGGGGTATTAATTCTACTTAGGAATACGTTTGATATCTCTATGATACTGGTTCAGAGTAGATGTGTCAAGGGTGATTGTCCCGATATGAACGAGGAATAGCCATTGGTGAATGGAGGGGGATAGGGTGGAGCAACGATTCCGGCGTATGTCACATGTTCATCGATCATTGGCCGTGCGGTACCAACCCCATGCGGTGCGACGGTTGTTGTATCGTTGGCGTTCGCCATTTATTTGTTTACAGTTCACCGGTGGAGCCGCACGGCTGTGCGGCTCCGCATGACGTCACCAAACTGGCATTACGACCGGATCACCGCCAACACCTCATCGCGTTTGGCCTCCATTTCAGCGCGCGAGGCAATCGACTCGAGGTTCAGGCGGATCAGCGGTTCGGTGTTAGAACCGCGCACATTAAAATGCCATGTGTCATAGCTAACCGAGACACCATCAAGTCGCTCGATCTTGCCATCACTATACCGTTCGGCAATCTCATCAAGCTTCGCCCGCACATCACTCACCCGCGAATTGATCTCGCCGGAAATGAAGTAGCGCGATTCGAGACGGCTAAGCAGCTCGCTCATCTTCACCCCCTGCTTTGACAGCATCTCAAGTAGGTAAAGCGAGGGAATGATGCCCGAGTCAGCAAACGCGAAGGCTTTGAAGTAATAGTGCCCAGAGACCTCGCCGGCGAAGATTGCGTCTTCATTCGCCATGCGTCGCTTGATAAAGGCATGACCTACTCGTTCAACCAGCGGAATACCGCCGGCAGCGCGCACCTCATCGGGCACCGCCCACGACGCGCGCACATCGTAGAGAATCTTCGCCCCCGGCTCTTTTTCGAGCAAGTAGCGGCCCAAAATCGCAGTAAGAAAGTCACCGGAAATGAACTCACCGCGATCATCGATGGCAAAGAAGCGGTCGCCGTCGCCATCGAAGGCAAAGCCAATATCAGCGCCTTCGTCTTTGACCCGCTGCTGTAATTCAGCTCGATTTTCTGGCATCAGCGGATCGAGACCGTGATTGGGCAAGGTGCCGTCGGGATCGAGATACATCCCGGTTAATTGGATTGGCAAGCGTGCATACACCTCTTGCAGGATCGGGCCGACCATACCGTTGCCGGTATCAACAATCACCTTCAACGGCTTCATCGCCTCGACATCGATCAGCGAGAGCACTTTCTGCACGAATTGCTCTTTAAAATCGTATTCACGGCGTTCACCGCGCCGGGTCGGGGTTGGAAACGCTTCGCTCTCAACCAACCGGCGTAAATCCTGAATGCCCTCATCACCTGACAAAAGGTAGGGCATACGGCGCACCATTTTGAAGCCGTTGTACTGCTTGGGATTATGCGACGCCGTCACCATCATACCGGGTAAACCGAGCTGGGTACAAGCGAAGTAGTATTGATCGGTGCTGACCATACCGATGTCGGCCACGTCAGCCCCTTGATCCATAATTCCACGAGTGACTGCATCGAACAGAGCAGGGCCAGAAGTTCGCATATCGCGGCCAACAATCACCGTCTCAGCGCCGAGGAACGTCACAAACGCACGCCCGATCAGGTAAGCGACCTCTTCGTTTAATTCAGTCGGGTAGATACCACGAATATCGTAGGCCTTGAAAATTGACGGATTAACCTGCACGGAAATACCTCCTAGATATAATCCGGGATCTGTCGTTCGGGTGGGGCTTACCGCGCCCCTACCGCGCCATACCCATCACCCTTGTTTGGGCGGGGCATACCCCGCCCCTACCGCGCCATACCCATCACCCTTGTTCGGGCGGGGCATGCCGCGTCCCTACCGCGCCATACCCATCACCCTTGTTTGGGCGGGGCTTACCGCGCCCCTACCGCGCCCTCGCCCTATCCATCCAACAACTCACTCGCGGCGGCATACGGATCGCGCCGGCGAGATGCAATCTCACTCACCAATTCCTCCCAACGCTGGCCGCGCAACCGTTCGAGGATCAATTCCTGCACAGCGGCGACTAACTCACGCTCGGCCAACAACCGCGTCCGGCCAGCGTGTACGCCATCACGGACAAGGTGTTGCCGGTGGTGCTCGACCGCATCGACAATCTGCGCGCAACCCTCGCCGGTGGTTGCTACCGCCGTCAACACTGGCGGCGACCAACCATCAGCCGACGCGCCGCCTAATTGCAACATCGTGCGGAGCTGACGCACCGTCTGATCGACACCGGGCCGGTCGGCTTTATTAACGACAAAGATGTCGGCAATTTCGAGCATGCCGGCTTTAATGCTCTGCACATCATCGCCCATACCCGGTACTTCCACCACGATCGTGGTATCGGCAGTCTGGGCAATATCAACTTCATCCTGCCCTGCGCCAACCGTCTCGATGATCACGATTGGAAAGCCGGCTGCTGCGATCAGCGTAACAGCATCAGCCGTAGCACGCGCCAACCCGCCCATCCGGCCCCGGCTGGCCATACTGCGAATGAATACACCGGGATCACCGCCGAGCGCCTGCATGCGGATGCGGTCACCGAGCACCGCGCCGCCGCTGAACGGCGACGACGGATCAACGGCGACAATTCCGACTGGTACGCCACGACGACGCCACTCTTGCGCTAATGCAGTCACAAGGGTAGATTTACCAGCACCGGGAGGGCCGGTGATGCCCACCCGATGGGCCTGAGCGTAGGGATAAGCCGCCGCCATCACTGCACGTGCCACCGGCCCTCCGTGTTCAACCAGAGAAATGGCGCGCGCCAATGCCCGCCGCTCACCGTTGCGCAAGCGCGTCACCAATTCGTGCTCGCTCATAGCTTAACCCCGGGTCAACTGGACGTTAGAACGGATAAAGTCGATAATTGCCTGCGTTGACGAGCCGGGACCAAACACTTCGGCAATACCATGCTCGCGCTTCAGAATCTCGGCGTCTTCGTCGGAAATGATCCCGCCGGCGACGACCAGCACATCGGTCATACCCTGCTCGCGCAGCAACTGCATCACTTTAGGCAGCAGCGTCATATGCGCGCCAGAGAGGATCGAAAGACCGATCACATCAACGTCCTCTTGCAACGCTGCCTCAACGATCATCTGCGGTGTCTGTTGCAGACCGGTATAGATCACCTCCATCCCGGCATTGCGCAGGGCGCGGGCGATGACCTTGGCGCCGCGGTCGTGGCCATCGAGACCGGGTTTTGCGACCAGCACGCGAATCTTTCGCTCCATTGAGCGCTCCTTCTGTTGCGATAACGAGTGAGATTCGGTTGCGTGGCTGCCAGTATAGCACAGGGCAGTACGCGCTGGTTCAAGTATACCGCAGAGCACGCAGGGGAGGACGAATCCTCCCCTAGCATGAGGGACAGAAATAGACAGCACATCTGATCCGGAAGCCTAGGGTTACGCATCACACTGCGCGGGCTGCTGGCCCTCACCCCTAGTCCCTCTCCCACTGATAGGGGAGAGGGGAAGGCAGTACCGGGCTTTACGGCATTGTACAGCGATCAATGAATTACACTCGATCACATGCTCTGTCCGTCCCTTAAAGCGGGGGGAGGTTAGGATGGCGCTGAAAGAAAGGCAGCGTTCGTGCTAAACGACACCAAGGGCGCAGAGGATGAAACGTACAACGACACCCTCTGCGTCCTTGGCGCCCTCTGCAGTAAACCTCACTACTCAGCCACCGCAGCGGCGACCGCATTGCCAACCGCAGCAGTGCTATAGGTAGGCTGGCCGGGAGCGGCAATATCGGCGGTAACAATCCCGTGCTCGATTACCGTTGCTACAGCCGCTTCGACACATTCCGCTTCGGCGGCCAGATTGAGCGAGTGGCGCAACAGCATCGCCACACTCAAAATCGTCGCCAAGGGGTTGGCCTTCCCCTGCCCAGCAATATCGGGAGCCGAACCGTGGATCGGCTCGTACAGCCCCATCCGCCCGCTGCCCAGCGACGCCGACGGCAACATCCCCATCGAACCGGCCAGCATTGCCGCTTCGTCGGTGAGAATATCGCCAAACATATTCTCGGTCACGATCACGTCAAAATCGGCGGGACGACGGATGAGATGCATCGCACACGCATCAACCAGCATCGTCTCGAATTGCAGATCAGGGAACTCATTATGAACCAAGTGAGTGGTAACACTCCGCCACAAGCGACTTGTTTCGAGCACATTTGCTTTATCAACCAACGTCAGTTTACCGCGCCGACGGCGAGCCAATTGCGCAGCAACCCGCACGACGCGGACAATCTCCTCTTCAGTATAGATGCAGAGATCGCTGGCCCACTCGCCATCCGGGCCACGTTCGCGCCGCTTCTCGCCAAAATAGATCCCGCCGGTCAACTCACGCACGACGATCAGATCGACGCCTTGCAGCCGCTCAGGGCGCAGCGGCGAAGCATCGATCAAGCGCGGATGCACCTGCACCGGGCGCAGATTGGCAAACAGACCGAGCGCCTTGCGAATACCGAGCAAGCCCTGTTCAGGCCGCACCTTCGCCTGCGGATCATCCCACTTGGGGCCGCCGACCGCACCAAGCAACACCGCATCAGCCTCGCGGCACAGTGCCACCGTTTCGGCAGGCAACGGCTCACCGGCAGCATCAATCGCGCACCCGCCGATCAACGCCTCGCGCAGGGTAAAGGTGTGGCCAAAGCGGGACGCCACCGCCTGCAACACCTTTACCCCCTCCGCCACTACCTCCGGCCCGATCCCATCTCCGGCTAATACTGCAATCACAGCTTGCACAGCAATCCTCGCAATAACATCTAGATCATGGTTATAAAATGGTAAGAACGCCTCAGTATGATACTACTAAGTTTGCTAGTCGTGTGACAGATGATAGAGCAAGGAAAGAAAAATATGGCGACTCGGCGAGTCGAATCATTTCTGGTGCGGATTGTGGTGTCCGAGCATGAAGATGCTGCGGTACAACAGTGGCACGGGCGAATTCAACACATTGGCACTGGTCTTGAAAGCCGGATCGACCAACTCGACGAGCTCTTAGCTTTTATCGCCAACCATTTACAGCACAACCCTTCAACCAATCCCGCTGGAAACTCTTCCAGTTCCACCACCTAAAATTACGATGCACGTTTACCGCGCACCTGTTCAAACAGTGCTACTGTCTCGGGCAACGGATCAACGCCGAGATCATCACGCAGCGCGGCAACACACCGTTGGTACAACCGGATAGCCGTGCTGCGCTCACCAATTGCCCCATACCCGCGAATCAGCAACTGGTACGCCTCTTCCTGCGCTTTATCGTATTCAAGCACCCGCCACCCTAACGCGATAGCGTCGTGATACTTCCCCTCGTCAAACAGAATGCGGCCCAAACTGAGCGCTGCATCGGTAAACAACAGCCCTAATCGTTCCCGCTCCACCACCGACCAATCTTCGTACAAGCTATCAGGCAAAAACTGGCCAGCGTAGAGAGACACGGCTACTTGGAAAGCCTCGCGTGCTTCGGTGCGACGGTTACGCTGCAATTCGCGCCGTCCGTGCTCCACTGCCTGCACGAAATCAGCCACATCATACGAATGGTCGCTCTCGATATTAAAGCCGTAGGTATCACCTTGCTGAAGAATATAGTAGGTCGGCGCACCTTCTGGCCGATCCGGCTCCAGCGCCTTAATCAACCGACTGATCGTCACCCGCAGATTATTGGAAGCCGACTCGTTATCGAGACCGGGCCAGAGCATATCCATAATCTGCTCGCGTGGCAGCATCCGCCCGCGCTCAATCAGCAACAATTGCAGCAACTGGCGAGCTTTGACACTCCGCCAATCGCGATCGCGCACTTCTTGATCGCCGCGCAACACTTGAAAGCCGCCCAGAGCGCGGATCATCAGCCGGTAAGGCGGGCGATAACTCAACCGCTCGAGTGCTTCCTGAGCAGCTTGGCGAACGTGGGGCGAGCGATCCTTTAATAATGCCCGCAGCGTCCCATACGCATTAACGACGCTCAGATCACCGATCAGGCCCGCGCTACGCACGCGCAACGCAACCGGAAAAGATTCATCAAGCAACGGAATAAGAATAGAGGCCAGCGTCGTCGTGTCAAACTGGCGGAGGGCAGCGATCATCGCCCGGCTCGACAAGCCAAGCTGCAATGCGGTCTTGATCGCCCAGAGCATCGCCGGGCGCGGCAAAAAGGGCAGCGACTCAACACCAACACGATCGCAAATCGTGCATGCCGATAGCAAATCTTCCTTAATCGCAGGCGAGCTGCTCTGACACTGCGCCACCAAATAAGCCCGGTAGATGTGGATCAGGGCACGGAACAAACCATCATAGCGCCGATCCATGAACGAGAGCAGTTCATCTGCCAGCGCCAGCGCCTGATCACGTTCGCCACCTTCGCCGATAGCAATCAGCAACAGACTCTGCAACCAGAGATCCTGCGTATTAAGATACCGGCTATCGCAATAGGGAGAGTGCTGAGCGCTTGCCGCCGGCTGATCACGCAGTTTTTGCCAGAATGCCAGCGCATGCGCTGCCGCTGCGGCAGGCTGGTGGTTGCGCAACATGCCATAGATTTCAACAATCCGGGCACGCGCCCCTAACAGGCGGTCATCAAGATGGGCCACGATCTGCCGTACGCGCTGCAACGATGTGGCAGCCTCTTCAAATCGATCATGCTCGATCAACAACAGCGCCAAGATTAAGGCTGCGTTGCCGGCCAACACACTCCCGGGAACATAATCGCTCAAACGGTAATAACATTCCTGCACTTGATCGAGAGCGGCTTCGCCTTTACCCTGCTGAAAGAGCGCCATAGCCTGCAACAACAGCAACGACTGGCGCAGCATATCGTTCCGATCGATCCGGGGCAACTCAAGCGCAGCATTAATCGCAGACATCGCCTCTGCCGGGCAGCCCTGCTGGGTATAGATCGATGCCCGCAGCGCGGCCAGCAACCACTGCCAGAGCACACTCAGCGGGCGGCGATCAGCCCAACGCGCAATCCGCAATGCTGCCCGAAATCGTCCTTGACTATAGGCCAACGCCATCAAACCGACCAAGGCTGCACCGCGCGACCACGCATCGTTGGTGCGCGCCGCCGCCGCTATAACACGACGGCACACCGCTGCAAACTCAACCGGCGCATCAGACCAGAACAGGAGAACGGCCATATCGCGCAACGCGCGCAGCTCTTGCGCCGGAGCGTTGGCCAGCCGGTATTGTTCAGCAGCTTGGCTGATCAACTGCAACGCGCGTTCGCGATCGGTATTAAACAAACTCCAACCGTGCATGTGGAGCAACTCAGGATCGCGATCGCGCACTTCCGGCGGGAGACGCTCAATCCAATTCCGCAAACTGTCGCGCTGGGGCGAGTCGATCAATGGCCATGCATACTCGCGCAGGGCGTGCGCAATCGCTGCTGGGTTATCAGTCGCCGCCAAATGGCGCAACGCCGCTTCGATCTGATCATGACGCGCCAGCACCATCCCAAACCGTTGGTGCAAGTCGCGCACCGTAACTCGATCAAACCGGGTAAGTGCTCGATCGGCCAACAGGCGCTGCCAGAGCGGATGAAAGCGGAAAATCCGCTCACCATTGGATGCGCCGGTGTCAACCGTCAGCGGCAGACCAAGCGCAATCGCTTGTTCGATCAGTTGGGCGCTGTCATCAACCCCAAGCGCCTCATCGAGCAACGATGGGTTTGCTTGACCGAGCAGCGCAGCGCAGATCAGGCGATCGACTAAACGTGGCGGCAACGCTGCCAACACCTCTGAAGCCAAATACTCAAACAGATCATGCTGATTTGTCGCCAAGCCTTGCAGATACACCCGGCGCTGCTCAGGCGTCTGGCGTGCCAACGTGCGCACCGCCAACTGCACACTCAACATCCAACCGCCGGTGCGTTCAAGCAACAGATCAAGTTCAGCATCCGCCAACGCCACCCCAGTTCGTTGCAACAACTCGATCGCCTCGTGCCGTTGCAGCAAGAGATCATTCGCCCCGACCTCGAGCAAAAGTCCTTCAGCGCGCAGGCGTGGAAGCGGGGCAAACGTCAACGGACGACGCGAAGCCATCACAATGTGCAGATTAGGCGGTGCGGCGCGTAAGAGATAGCCCAGCAGATCAGCCGTGATCGGGCCATCGCTCACCAGATGCACATCGTCGAGCATCAATATTGTTTGTGATTGCAGCTCACGTTGCACATCACTCAGCAATGCGCCAGCCACCAGCGGCCAATCCCGTTCCAAACCGGATACGCTCTGCAGAATGCGCAATGCTTGCTCGCCAGCATGAGGCAAAATCCGCTGGATCACGCCGATCAGATACGCGAGCAGCAAGGCTGGTTCTTGATCGCTCGCCTCAAAACTAAGCCACGCCACTTGCGCTCCGGTGCGCGCGAGTTGATCAGCCCACTGGGCCAATAAGGTTGTTTTGCCATACCCAGCCGGCGCCACTACCGCTGTTACCGGCAGCAAGCGTACTTCGGCTAATAACGCTTGCAAATCCCGGCGCAGCATTTCATCTTCTCGTACCGACGGCGGCGAGAACTTGAGGGGTAATAATGAGGCGCTTACCGCAACCGATGGCGCGTGTGCGGCCAATTCGGTCATGGACTGCTCCTTAAACTACCAGAAAGTGTTACGAATAGGCGGCGTTTGCCATGATGGGCGCATCAGCGCAGTTGCCGAGCAATGTGTGATACAGTTGTATACTATATCCTAATGTGTATTGTAACACGACCCATAAAGCTATGCGCACACTCCTTGACGGTATTCCAGCTCCCCATCACGCCCTGCTGTATACCCGCACCGAACGCGATCAAGCGGTTATCTTCGAGCCGGCTTGCGCACCCTTTTTACGACCGGTGATTGATACCGGCACGCTTCGTCCGTGGTATACGCCGACTGGCGACCACTGGCTGCTCGCCCTGCCACCCGGTTATAGCCAAAACAACGCGATCGGCAGCTTGGCAGATTTGATTCAGCGTCACCCCGGCCTCGGGCGGCGGCTGAGCGCCTATGCTGACATATCAGAGCCGTTATGGTGGGAATTGCCGCCCGCAGCGACACCTGCGCTCTCCGCCCCTATCCCGCGTATCTTGATCGGCGTTGGTGAACGCCCAGCAATTGCATGGGATGCCGGCAATGCCATCCCTATCGCCCCGATCCGCCTCCTCGCGCCTGCCGATCATCTTTCATTAGCCCTGCTTGCAGCTAGCGCCGGTCGCTGCCGCTTACAGCAAGTTACTGACACCATTGCCTTGCCATCGCCGCCAACCACCATTGCCGGTCGCCTTGCTGAACTAGCGGCGCAGGCCGTAGCAATGGCCCACGAGCAGTATGCGCTCTCCCGCGAATTTGCCCGCCGGCTACTGGCCGATTTTGGCCCTCCCGGCAGCACGCTGAGCGCGGCGCTGCAACGCTGGTGGGAACTCGAATTTCGCGAACTGCTCGCCGAGGTTGCCCGCGCGTTGCGCAATCCGATCCCCGAACCGTTCCAGCCCTTCTGGGCCGCGCGCCATGCCGAAGGCCGTGCCCGTTACTATTCACTTACCGCCGAGTTAGCAGCAGTAGAAGCAGCTATTGACGAACTTGCCAATCCGCTTTGGCAAGCTCAAGAGCTATGAGTGCTACACACTATCCTATTCCAGCCGCCCCAGCCCGCACTGAAATCGTCGTGCGCGGATCACGCTTCATTGCCCAAGCCATCCCTACTGCTACCGTTGAAGCTGCGCGCATAGCCATTGCATCAGCCCGCACCGAGATGCCCGACGCTACCCATCACTGCTTCGCCTACCTGATTGGCTATGGCACGAGTACCATTGCCGGCATGAGTGACGATGGCGAACCGGCTGGCACTGCCGGTCGCCCGATGATGGCAGTCCTTCGCGGGGCCGATCTTGGCGACATTACGGTGATCGTCACCCGCTACTTTGGTGGTACTCTGCTCGGTGTCGGCGGGCTCGTGCGCGCCTACAGCGATGCTACCCGCGCCGTGCTCGCCATTGTGCCGCGTACTCAACGGGTGATCTATCAACGGATGACGATCCGCTTGCCCTATTCTGACTACTTTCCTACTCGTCGGATACTCGAAACGAACGCTACAGTGATTGTCAGTGAGTCGTTTGCCGCTGATGTGATGATTATCGCCGATCTTCCGGTTGATCAGATTACTACCATAACGCAACACATTCGTGAGCAAAGCGCTGGCCGAGCACACATCGAGCCGGTGACGACTATGGTATAATTAAGGCAATGTATGCATTGCATCCTGCCACTGTCCATATTCCGATTGGGCTGCTGCTAGCCAGCAGTCTCTTTACGTTGATTGCGCTGCGCACTGGGCGTATGCAATGGGATCAAAGCGCTTTTCATTGCCTAATCTTCGGTTTACTCGGCGCGCTCATTGCTATCGTCAGCGGTTTATTTGACGCTGCGCGCCAATTGGTCGGCCTTGCCATTGACGATCCAGTGATCGTATGGACGAACGGCCACGCCGCGGCGAGTTTGGCCGCCAGTGCCTGTTATGGCCGGGTCTGGCTGATGCGGCGCCGGCAACCGGCCATTCTCAACGACTCTACCCAACGGAAGGCCTACCTCGCTTGGCATATCGCTGGCGCAAGCTTGCTCCTTGTGGGTGGGTGGTTAGGTGGCCGGCTTGTCTTTGGGTTTGATCTGGGCCGCTAGTGAGGGCGTAATGTTTGCTTATGTCGTCTACGGGTTGCTCTATATCATCATTTACTTTTTCCGCCTGATTGGCTGGTGGCGCTGGTCGATCGAGGGGGTTGAGCGGTTGCCACCCCGCGAACAAGGCGGGATGGTTCTGGTGATGAACCATATTAATTGGGTGGACATCCCAGCCGTTGGCGCATTGCTACCATTCCGCTATCGATTGTCATGGCTGGCCAAGATCGAGATTTTTGCCAACCCAATAGCCGGCTGGTTCTTCCGCAATATGAATGTGATCCCAATCCGGCGCGGCAAGCGCGATTTGGCGGCGCTCGATGCGGCCGCCGAAGCGTTGCGGAATGGGGCAGTGCTACTCATCTTCCCCGAAGGCCACCGCAGCCGTAATGGCATTTTACAGCCGGGGCGCGGCGGCGCGATTCGGTTGGCAATGCAGGCTGGCGTACCGATCGTGCCGATGGCAATTACCGGCACCGAGCACGGCTTCCGCGGCACCTTGCGCCGCGAACCAGTGCATATTACGATTGGCGAACCGTACTGGATTGAGCCGTTGCCCGATAACAAGATTCCGGCTGATGTTATGGAACGCCTAACCACTGAGATGATGCTCAAGATTGCTGCGCTGCTGCCACCTACCCAGCGTGGCCCGTATGCCGCACTACTCGAGACGGCCACGCCGACGAGGCAATAGGAGAGGTGGGTGTATACCCGCCTCTACTGGCCTGCCGGTTCTAAGAACTGCGTCCCATCCGGCGCGACCACAGCGCACCATCCACGCTGATTGCCAACCTCAACCTGCCACCATGTGTATCCATCAGCGAGCACCGGTCCCTCGCGCAACACCACTTCTCTTCCGCCGGGCAGTGAGCCAACCACTCGTGCCTGCAAACCGGGTGCAGCCCGCAACCGCAATGGCGCATTACCCACATTGACTACCACTGCTCGCCCGCCAATCTGCAATGTTGGCGGCGGCGGGGTCGGGATCGGCGTAGGTGAAGGAAGCGGTGTCGGCGAGGGGGGTAATGAGGTCGGCGTGGGAGTCTCGATCACGGCCGCCGGTGAGGCGACCGGTTGGGCGACTGCGGAAGAGCCACGCTGCCCGATCAGCCACACCGTGACAGCTCCGCCAAGTGCAATAATGGTGATCACAATGAAGAGTCCGGCCAGCGGAAACCGAGGCCGGTAGCGGCGTCGCACCGAGTCGTACCCTTGCCGGTAGTAGTAGTAGTGCTGGTAATAGAAAGGGTTAAACTCGCCCCGTTCGGCATCAGCGGCGCCGCGTTCATACATCTCGCTCGTGGTTGGCATAGGCGCAGCGAGTAAACCGGTACTACTTGGTTAAGACCAGATCTTCGCGCCCCATCTCTCGCAGCATGTTTGGGTACATCGTATACAAAGGCTCAACTGCCGGTAAGAGTTTCAAAATCTTTGGAATTGGCCCCTTAGCGATAATCTGACGTCGAGCCAGCGCCGTCATCAGATTGATCTTGCCATGCCAAAATTGATGCGCAATATCAGCCTTCATACTCATCTCGACGTCTGGTTTCAGGCTGACCTCACCCCAGAAGACATCACAGTATGCACCGGGTTGGGTTGGTGGATGCGCGGCATCGATCGTGACGACGCCATGCGGCTCTTCGTAACGAAACTGGATGACAATCCGGCCTTCACAAATCCGCGGCGCAATCTGCGCATCACACTTCACCCGATCATAAAGCGTGCCTAAAATGTACCGTAGTTCTTCCTCGTCTTTGAAGAATGGCATACTTCATCTCCTGCGCCATCAACCCAATGATGACGCACTGTCTTCGGCAAATCCTGTGAGTGTGATTATACGCGGTTCATGACCAGAACGCAAGATGAAATAACGCGTCGCGTTAGATTAGCTTCAACTATTACTATTCTGCGCCGTTTCGCCCAACCGGATCTCACTCGCGTGGATCCCGGCCAACCACGCCGCACCACTCATCGGACGCCGGCTAGCTGGCTGCACCTCAATAAGCTCTAGTGCGTCGCTGCCGGTTTGCACCAATGGATTACCACGCGCGCTGCGCCCAACCACCACCCCCGGCCTCGCCGCAGCCGCCGTTGCGCTCACCGCTGCGCTGATTACCCGCAACGGCTGGCCCTGCCAAAAGGTATAAGCTCCCGGCCACGGATCGTAGGCCCGCGTCATCCGCTCGATCACAATGGCCGGTAGTGACCAATCGATTCGCCCATCTTCTTTTTTGAGCATCTTGGTCACGGTTGCTTGACTGTGATCCTGCGGGCGCGGCTCGATCTCGCCGCGGGCATAACGAGGCAATGTCTTGATTAACAGTTCGGCTCCTAAGCGGAACAACTCATCGGTCAACGGGCCAGCCCGCGCTGTCGGCGGCAGATCGACTACGGCTTGCGCCAAAATGGGGCCGCTGTCCATGCCCGGATCGAGCAGCATAATCGTGACGCCGGTCACTGTCTCACCGGCTAAAATCGCACCGGCTACCGGGGTTGGGCCACGGTAGAGCGGGAGCAACGAGGGGTGGATATTAAGATAGCCGAGCGGCGGGATCGCTAACACTGCCCGTCGCAAGATCTCGCCATACGCCGCCACCACGCCAACATCAGGTTGCAACGCTGCCAGTGTGGCGACCACCGCCGGATCGCGCAACGTTTCGGGCTGGAATACCGGCAGGCCGTGGGCGAGCGCCGCTACTTTAACCGGCGGCGGCGTCAGCCGGCGATCACGTCCGGCTGGGCGATCAGGTTGGGTGACAACGCCAACAATATCATACCCGGCAGCCACCAAGGCGTCGAGCGCATGGACGGCAAATGATGGACTGCCTAAAAACAAAACTCGCATGATGCTACTCCTTGGTCACGCTTGCCCGCAACACGGCAAGCAGCGGCATATAGTATAATAGAGTTTGATATCTTTCAAAGCGAAGTCTGCAACCTTATGCGAGCAATTGTTTTTGATGGCGACCTGCGGTATAGCGCCGATTACCCTGAACCTGAACGCCCACCGGGAGAAGCGCTGATCCGTCCACGTCTGGTGGGTATATGTAATACCGATCTCGAAATCACACGCGGGTACATGAATTTTCGCGGCGTTCTAGGCCATGAATTCGTTGGCACTGTGATCGCGGCCGATAATCCATATTGGCACGGGCGGCGCGTCGTTGGCGAAATCAATGCCGCCTGCCGCCACTGCCCCACCTGCTTGCGCGGCAATGAAAGTCATTGCCCATACCGCACCACGCTTGGTATCGACCGGCGCGACGGCGCGATGGCCGATCTTTTTACTCTCCCCGAAGCGTGTTTGCACGAAGTGCCAGCCGGGGTGAGCGATGAGGCCGCTGTCTTCACCGAACCGCTGGCCGCTGCGTTGGAAATTGTGGAGCAGAGTCACATTCGCCCAACCGAACGAGTGGCTGTGGTGGGTGATGGTAAATTAGGCGCGATGATTGTTCAAGTGTTGCGGCTTACCGGTTGCGATTTGACGCTCATTGGCCGCCACCCTGAACGATGGGATCTCTACCGGCGGCAAGGCGTTACGTGCGTACCGAGCACTGATGTGCCACCACACCATTTTGATGTTGTGATTGATTGTACTGGCAACCCGGCTGGTTTGGCAATCGCTCGGCAACTAGTGCGCCCACGAGGGCGGCTAGTGCTCAAGAGCACGTTTGCCGCCGAAACCCACCTGAATCTGAGCATTCTGGTGGTTGACGAAGTGCAACTAATTGGCTCACGCTGTGGCCCGTTCGCCCCAGCGCTCCGCTTGCTCGAGCGCGGCTTGATCGAAACGCAACCCCTGATCAGCGCCCGTTATCCGCTTACCGCAGGGTTAGAGGCGTTTGCTGCTGCTCCCGGCCAACTTAAGGTTTTGCTCAGTGTCTGAAGATATTCATTTGCCGACGGTTCTGATTGCGGACGACGACCCGAACCTTCGCCTCTTTCTCGGCGAAACATTAGTTCGGGCCGGTTTTGCGGTCTTGTTCGCCGAAGATGGTCTCAAGCTCATTCAGCTAGCCCAAGAGCAGTTGCCCAATGTGATCTTGATCGATCTTATGCTACCCGTGATCGACGGCTATGAGGCTATTCGCCAGTTGCGTAACGATACCCGCACCGCCCATTTGCCGATCATCATCGTCACCGCCCGCACTAGTCCGACCGATGTCGTGATTGGCTTTGACACCGGCGCTGATGATTATGTCACCAAACCGTTCAATGCAGCCGAATTGATCGCCCGCATTCGCTCGTTGCTGCGCCGCACTACTCAGCGTTCAGTCCGTAATCCGCTCACCGGTCTGCCCGGTAATCTCCTGATTAGCGAAGAGATTCGCTATCGCCTCCAGCGCGGTGAGGCATTTACGCTGCTGTACATTGATTTGAATGATTTTAAGGCCTTTAACGATGCCTACGGCTTCGCCCGTGGCGATCAGGCGATCCGGCTCGTGGCCGAGATTTGTGAACAGGCGCAAAACCATTTTGCCAACCATGCGATCTTTCTTGGTCATATCGGCGGTGATGATTTCGTCGTGCTTTGCCCTACAGCAATTGCCGCCGATCTTGCCCGCTGGATCGTCCACCAATACGAACAAGCGTCCGGTGTGCTGTACAACGAAGCTGATCGCGCGCGTGGCTACTTGGTTGGGCATGACCGCGCTGGTAATCTCGCTCATATCCCGATCGGCGCTATCGCCATTGGTGGTGTATCGAGCACGCCTACCTCCACAGTTGACGAGTTATCGCGTGTTGCTGCGATGATGAAACACACTGCCAAAACGTTTGGCGGCAGCGCGATCGTAATCGATGGCACACGGTTGCGCTAATGCGAAGGTTTGGCACCGATTAGAGAACCGTTGCCTGTCAACAGTTCTCTGATCAGACAACCCCATGACCTCAAACCCTGTAAGCCATTCTTCTGGCTCACTTTGAGCAACCATAAAGTCAAACTCCTTCCTGCTCGCTTGAAATATCGTCAAAACTGCTTACAATAAGAGGCAATGTGGCGCAGGATGGCAAGGAGCTGGAACATGCAATGGCCTTGGCGACGGACGCGAACAGAGCGCATTATCGAACAAAGCGACGATCATCCTGAACAGCGCCGGCATGGACGCCACTGGCGCCGACTGTTGATTATACTGGCCTTGATTGGCATCGCGGTAAGCATCTTTTTGCTCCTTCGCCCCTCTGA
>NZ_CALFBQ010000017.1 GCF_937951745.1 uncultured Chloroflexus sp. | reverse complement strand
TTACGGCAACGGGATGGTCGCCGCAACACGGGTACCACGCCCAATCGAACTTTCGATCCCGAATTCACCCTGCAACAAGACCTCAATCTGTTGGCGCATGTTGGCCAATCCCATATTTTTGCGCGTACCAGCACTCGCAATCGCCTCTTGCACAGCAAAGCCGCTGCCGTTGTCTTCAATCAGAATTTGGAGGGTGTTGTCGCTATTGTCGAGCATCACGCGCGCTTGGGTGGCGCCAGAATGGCGTACAACATTGTTGATCGCTTCTTGGATGAAACGGAAGATCGTTACTTCATAGTGGCTGGGTAAGCGTTGATCGAGGTTTTGCACCATTAAGCTGACATCGATTTTGTGTTTTTCAGAAACTTGCGTAACATACCGGCGCAAGGTCGGAATCAAGCCCAGATCGTCGAGCGTCATCGGACGCAAATCGAAGATGAACTTGCGCGTTTCTTGCAACGTATTGTTGACCGCATTCTTCAGTGCCACCAATTCCGCCCGCGCCTGATCGAGATCACGGTCGAGCAACCGCTGACAAATTTCTGCCCGCAACACGAGATTACTCATCGACTGCGCTGGGCCATCGTGCATTTGGAGTGAAATGCGCAACCGCTCACTCTCTTGCGATTGGATAATGTTGGCGATCATCGTCTGCGGGTCAAACGGCAGATCAGCCACTTTGGCGCTGCGCTCCAACTGTGCGGCTGCTTGTTCGAGCAATTCGACAAATTCGCTCAACAGGCTTTGACGGTTGCGCAACGTCTCGCGCCGGGTCTGCAACTGATCGACCTGTGCGCGCATCGTTTGTAAACGCATTTGCACTTCGATCAGCGAGGTATAGAAGGTCTTGATATCAGTCTTTTCGTAGCGCTCAAGATTGACATCGAGATCGCGCACGCGATTAGCGATCGAGGTTTCGCGCAGCGAGAGTTTGTCAACTTCGGTCATCCCCTGCCGCAGCAACGACTCAACCTCATTAATCTCGCGGCGGGTACGATCGATCTCTTCGCGGTACGTTTGGATAGCTGCGGTGATCTGCTGTTGCACTTCTTCGCCTGCCACGGCTGATTCTCCTGCGATGCCGGCGCCGCCGGCGCGAATCTGCTGTTCAGATTATAGACGTTTCCGCGCTGTGATGCAATGAGTGGTAATTAAGATAGAGTCGCACGGTCGTGGATTGGGCAATGGTGGGGGCAACCCACCTCCGGCCCCCACGAGGGGGGAGGGGGCTGATCATTGTGCGGGCGCTGCGCACCCGCAACCCGCTTCGGCGCGGTAGAGCGAATGGACGGCCCCCAGCTCGCTTACGAGCGGGGAGGAGGCGAGTGTGCTCGCTATAGGTGAGCCGCACGGTTGTGTGACGGAACGGCCCTCACGAGGGGGGAGGGGGCTGATCATTGCGCGGGCGCTGCGCACTCGCAACCCGCTTCGGCGCGGTAGAGCGAATGGACGGCCCCCAGCTCGCTTACGAGCGGGGAGGAGGCAACGAACTCGTAGACGGGTTTGCACCTCACCCCTACCTTTGCCACTGCTTACCGTCACTCACCATTATTGATACTGGCGTCTGGTATCATACTATGCAGAGTTCAGCGCCGAACAGAAGGGCACAAGCATGGAACTTCGCCATTTACGGTATTTTGAGGCAGTTGCTCGCCACTCACACGTCACCCGCGCCGCAGCCGAGTTACACATCGCGCAGCCGGCGCTCAGTAAGCAGATCAGCCAGCTCGAACGCGAGCTGGGGATTACGCTGTTTGATCGGGTGGGGCGCAGCCTGCGCCTAACTGAAGCCGGCGAGGCGCTGTTGCCATACGCTCGCGCGATCTTGGCTCAAGTTGAGGACGCGCGCGCGGCTATGGCCGAACGGGTAGGGCTAAAGGCTGGCCGAGTGTCGATCGGCGCACCGCCGACCGTCGGTGCGCATCTGCTCCCGCCACTGTTAGCCGCGTTCCACCAACGCTATCCCGGCATTACCCTCCGCTTGCACGAGGCCGGCATTCAGTCGCTGCTCGATCTGCTTGAGGCGGGTTTGACCGATCTGGCCGTTGTCACTTTGCCGGTCAGCGATGAGCTGTTAACGGTGACCCCATTGTTGAATGAGCCGTTGGTGTTGATCGTTAGCACCTCCCACCCGCTGGCCGGACGGGGCGACGTGACGATGGCCGAACTCCACAATGAACGCTGGATCTTGTCGCCGGCCAGTTATGAGTTGCGCGAGGCGACGCTCAAGGCATGCCGTGAAGCGGGCTTCAACCCGCAGACGGTGATGGAAGGGGGGGAAACCGAGACGTTAGTGCGGTTCGTAGCTGCCGGTTTAGGGATT
Organism: uncultured Chloroflexus sp.; assembly: GCF_937951745.1. Classification (GTDB taxonomy): domain Bacteria; phylum Chloroflexota; class Chloroflexia; order Chloroflexales; family Chloroflexaceae; genus Chloroflexus. The sequence goes on along the minus strand of NZ_CALFBQ010000017.1, from coordinate 10,781 downwards.
GCGCTGGTACCGGCGCTGGCAGTGGCCAGCTTCCACAATGTGGTGAGTCTCACCATTCGCGATCAGAATTTGACCCGCTCGCTTGGCTTAGTTTGGCGCAGTGATCGCATCGCCTCGCCGGCTGCCCGCGCTTTGCGCGACTTTCTGGTCAGTGCATTGCAGCAGCGCCCGGTTAATGAGCTGATCCGTCCGTGATGGGTTCGAGACGGGCAAAGCTGGCTAAGAGCCGCCGCTCGCGATCGGGAAAACGCACCGTGACCTCTTCGTCGCCTTCGATCAGCCGGCTGCTGACCACAATCCCTTCGCCAAAGGTCGCATGGCGTACCCGCTGGCCGGGGAAGAAGATAGCGTTGAGCGGGGCCGGCAACGGTGTGCTGCGCTCGCGCTCACGGCGGGCAGGCGGCTGATTGAACGAGCGCTCATTGAACAGTGCCGGCTGCGGCGCTGAAATCGTCCGGTAGCCACGTCGCCGCAACAGTTTGAGGAGGGTCGGCGGAATATCGGCCAGAAACCGCGAGCGCGCGCTCACTGTCACCCGGCCAAACAGAGCACGCTGCGCCGCATGGCAGAGGTACAACCGGCGTTGGGCGCGCGTCATGCCCACGTACAGCAACCGCCGCTCTTCTTCGAGCGAGTCGCGATCGGTCTGCGAGCGGCTGTGCGGCAATAAACCCTCTTCGATGCCGAGCACAAAGACGTAGGGGAACTCCAACCCTTTCGCCTGATGCAAGGTGATGCACGTCACCACATCACTGTTGCGATCGAGCGAATCGACGTCGGCAATCAAGGCCACATCTTCCAGAAACGCGGCTAACTGGTTCTCGATCGGCAGATTAGCGTAGGCTAACGCAGCATTACGCAACTCTTGCACGTTGCGCCAGCGATCATCGGCTTCGTCGGCGTCGTATTCGCGTTTCAACGCCGCCTGCACCTCCATCCGGGTCAGCAGGTAGTCGATCAGATCACCCAGCGCCATGACCTCGCGCAGCCGATTGAGTTCGGCAATGAGGGTATAGAATTCTAACAAAGCGCTGCGGGCGCGCGCGGCAAAGGGATGGTCGGCAGGATCACCGGCTAATTCGCTGAGCGCTTGATAAAGCGGCACCCCCAATTGCCGCGCCCAGACGATCAACTCGCTGACGGTGCGTTCGCCGATGCCGCGGCCCGGCCAGTTGATCACCCGCTGTAAGCTGACGCTATCGTAGGGGTTGGCAGCCAAGCGCAAGTAGGCAAGTACGTCCTTGACCTCTTTGCGCTCGTAGAAGCGTACCCCGCCTACCACGTGGTACGGCAGATGAGCTTGCACCAATGCCTCTTCCACTAAGCGTGATTGGGCATTGGTGCGGTACATAATCGCGCAATCGCCGGGGCGAGCCACGCCTTCAGCAATCAGGCGCAAGATTTCACCCACCACAAACGAGACCTCATCTTCATCATTGACCGCCTCGTAGAGAATGACTTGCTCGCCTTTGCCGTTGGTCGTCCACAACCGTTTCGCATATTTGCGCTGCGGACTAGCATTAATCAACGCTTGCGCCGCATCGAGGATTGCCTGCGTACTGCGATAATTTTGTTCGAGCATGATCACCGTGGCGTCGGGATAATCGCGCTCGAACTGCAAGATATTGCGAATATCGGCTCCGCGCCACGCATAGATACTTTGCGCCTCATCGCCGACCACGAACAGATTGCGCTCGCGTTCGGCTAACGCGCGCACCAGCAGGTATTGGGCGTGGTTGGTGTCTTGATACTCATCAACCATCAAAAAGCGGTAACGCTGCTGATAATGGGCGAGCACAGCCGGATGCTCGCGGAACAGCCGCACCGTCTCGCCGAGCAGATCGTCAAAGTCGAGCGCATTGCTCTCGCGCAAGAGAGTTTGGTAGCGGGCGTAGCAACGGGCAACAACCTCATCGAAATAGCTGCGGGTATGACGAGCAAACTCTTCTGGGTCAACCAGTTCGTTTTTCGCCTGCGAAATCGCGCTGAGGATAGCGCGCGGCGGATTCTGCTTTTCGTTGAGGTTGAGGTCGCGCAACACTCGCTTCATTAAGCGTTCTTGGTCATCGCTATCATAGATGACGAAATCGCGCTCGCGGCCAAGATGGACAATATCGCGCCGCAGCCAGCGGGCGCAGATCGCATGGAAGGTACCCACGGTCAGATCTGCGGTGACAGCCTCGCCCAACAACTCCACCAGCCGCTCGCGCATCTCGCGTGCGGCCTTGTTGGTGAAGGTGACAGCCAGAATGTGCAGCGGATCAACGCCTGCTTCGGTGATCAGATAAGCAATGCGGTGGGTCAACACACGCGTCTTGCCGCTGCCCGGCCCGGCCAACACCAACACTGGCCCCGTGACGGTGGTCACGGCGCGTTGTTGCTGCGGATTGAGGTTGGTAAACAGGTCGGTGGCCATTTTTGATTCCGGTGCGTAGCTAGCTTGCAGTATACCATATCAAAGCGGCGCACGCAGTGCGCCGCCTGTCGGCTGCAGAAGCCGTCCGCACGGTTCTAGGAGGTGGGGGGTGCTTGGCGGCGTTTGAGTTCATAGCGGATCATGCCGGCCACACTCATGCGCGACCAACTGCGTGCCACTACCCCCGCCGGGCCATCGTCAGGATAGGGTACCCAGCGCGCTGCCAAGGCATCAACATCAGGATCGCCATCATCAAGCGCCCGGTTGACCAGATCAACCAGTTCGGCCAATCGTTCGGCGGCGTAGGTGAGCTGATAATCAACATCGTCGTGCGGGCCGTAGTGCGTCACGTAGATCCGCGGCAGGTTCAGCGCGCGCAACTTAGCGATAGTATGCTGATGCGCTTCAAGGTTATAGGTAGGCACCGGCGTAACCGGGAACACGAGACCCCAGCGTTCCATCACCAAGCCAGCCGCGTCGCCAATAAACAAACCACCGCTCTTCAGATCGCGGTACGAGAGATGGTCGGGCGAGTGGCCGGGAGTGGCGATAGCTTCGAGCACCACATCGCGGCCCAAATCGAGGCGCAAAGCTTCGGCGGGGTGAATACGATCGGCAGGAATTGGCAGCAACTCGCCGTGCAGCGGCCATGCCTCTTCACCGACGGCCCGGCGCACGCTCGCCATCAGTTTGGTTGGATTAACCAGATGCTCAGCCACACTGCTGTTAATGTAGACCGTAGCATTGGGCAGCGCAGCAGCGAGATGACCAGAGCCGCCGCAGTGATCCATATGAATATGAGTGCAGAGGATATGGCGCACTGCTTCGCGCGGGATCCCCAGCTCATCAAGGCCGGCCAACGTCTTCGGCGCAGTCAGCGCCGTCCCAGTCTCGACCAGCGCAATCTCTTCGCCCCACACCACATAAGTCACACCCACGCCGGGCAAGCCGAGCAGCTCGTGATCGATCGCCCAAATGTGTTCATCAACCTGAAAAATCTCCATCCCTTCCCTCGTTATCTGCAATTGGACACACAACAAACCGCCTGCCCAGTGCAAGGCGGTGAGGAACCAGCCGCGACACGAGCAGCATCGTGGGAAATGCGGGCTATTTACCGGTATTGCGCCGTCGCCGTCGCCGTTTGCCTGTATCGCCTCCCGGAGTGCCTGCCGGCTCTTGCGGTGAGGGTTTAGTAGCGGGTGGATGTTTCCCCGACGACTTAGCAGCGGCGGCGGATGGATGTTTCCCCGGCGACTTAGCAGCGGTGGCGGGCGGATGTTTCCCCGGCGACTTGGCCGGGGCAGCCGGCGCATCATCGGCGGCATTCCCTCCTCGGCGGCGCGCCCGCGACTTTGGCACCAGTTGCTGCTCTGCGTCACGACTTGATTCTATTATGGGCGGTAACACCGGCGCAGGCGGCGAGAACGATGGCTCATCATCTTCCAACAAACTAAGATCATCGTTCCACTCGAAAGCATCAACCTCATCGCGCAGCATCCGGCGTTCACCACGCTCGGTCTTAGCCGGACGCGCCGGCGTAATTCCCTCAGCCGCGCGCGCGCGCGCCAGCGCCGCCACCTGTTCGGTAGCCAGCGTAATCTGCGGTATATCGTAGGTCTCGATCATCCCGCTGCTGGCCAATTGCACCAACACTTGCTGCTTAAGCACGTGCTGGCCGACCACCTCACCCGGCCCATCGGGCGTCATCACCCACGTGCCGCGTTTAGGCAACTGGCTGCGCATTTCCAAATACTGCTCGTGTTCGTATGAGAGGCAACAGAGCAACCGCCCGCAAACCCCGCTAATCTTGCTCGGATTCAGCGGCAGGTCTTGGTCTTTGGCCATCTTGATCGAGACCCGAGCGTAATCGGGCAGGAAGGAGGCGCAGCAGAGGATCCGGCCACATGGGCCAATACCGCCAAGCATCTTCGCCTCATCGCGCGGCCCAATTTGGCGCAGCTCGATGCGCGTCTTGAACGTGCGGGCCAAATCGCGCACCAATTGGCGAAAATCGACCCGCTGATCGGCGGTAAAGTAAAAGGTCAGGCGGGAGCCATCGAAGGAGTATTCGGCCTTCACCAACTTCATCGGCAAGCCGTGCTCTTGCACCTTCTCGGCGCAACGGGCCAGCGCCTCGGCGTGATACTGTTGCAACTCGGCCATGCGGGCCAAATCGGCATCTTCGGCGCGCCGCACCACTGGCTTCAATTCGCCGACAATAGCGTCATCGCCCACTTCGCGCCGTTCAAACGCCACCCTTGCCAACTCAAGGCCGCGCACCGTCTCAACAATCACCGGATCACCGGTATGGAGTTCGAGATCGCGCGGGTCGAAATAATAGATTTTGCCGCTATCTTTGAACCGAATACCGACAACAATTGGCATACAACGTCTTTCTAAGCCAATCCACCCAGTCCTTACGGCCCCACATAGACTATCGTCGCCTGCCCGCCGGGCTTGGCGCGCGGGCCAAGCACTTTATACGCGCGTACCCGCTGCTGCTTGCCCTTTAGTTGCAACTCACCCATCTCTTGCAGCTCGAACTGATCGCTCACCAAACGGGCCGTATCTTCGCCAATAAACACCGTGCCCGGCTCAGCAGCCGATTCGAGGCGGGAAGCGGTATTCACGGTATCGCCAATCGCAGTGTATTCAAGCCGGTGGCGCGTGCCGAAAAAACCAGTATAGGCCGGGCCGGTATTCACCCCGATGCGAATGGTAAACGCCTTATCGGGATCAAGGCGGCTGACTAACCGCTGTTGGGCTTGCTGCATCTCAACCGCGGCTGACACTGCGCGCAGGGCATGTTGCTCGTCGAGCGGCTCGTCAGGCAGGCGCGGTGCGCCGAAAATGGCCATAATGCCATCGCCGATGTACTTATCGACCGTGCCATTGTAACGGAAGATGACCTCGGTCATTTCGTGCAAATACTCGTTGAGCAAATCTTGCACTTCACGCGGCGACAGCCGTTCGGAAAGCGCAGTAAAGCCCTTCACATCGGCAAAGAGCACCGTCACCAGTTGTTCCTGCGCTTCCCAGAGTTTTCCGTGCTGGGCGACGTAGCGCGAGAGCGCGTGGGCCACATTGGGCGAGAGGAAGCGTTCGAGATTTTGCCGCACCTGCCCCTGCACCCGCAACTCTTCGGTAAGGCGGGCGCGTTCGATCGCCACTGCGGCCAAATTGGCAATCGCCACGACCATATCGCGGTCACGGGTAGTAAATTGTTCGCGACCGGGCGAGTCGAGCAAGATAACGCCGATCGTGCCGCCTTGGGTCAGCAGTGGCGCGCAGATGGCCGAGCGAATGTTCGCGGCGATAATGCTCTTAGAACCGGCAAACTCCATGCGGGCATCGTGGGTGAGCACCGCTTCACCGCGATCGATCGCTTTGCGCACAATGCTACCGGCAATCGCCACATCGCCGGTGCCGGGAGGCAAAATCACGCGCGGCACCAGCTCGTCGCCCTTGCGCAGAAGCAAGAAGCCGCGCTGCGCCGGCACCAGCCGGATAATCTCCTCCATCACCAAATCGAGCAGCTCGCGGTAATCGAGTGCCTGATTAACCCGCATGCTCAGTTGGTAAAAAGCTTGCAGATCGGTGGGTTGCAACTGCAGTTCGTGCGCAGCAACCGCTTGCGACTCTGAGGCGACCGGAAAATAGCGGTTATCATCAAGCACCACGCTCTGGGCGGCCCGGTCTTCATAGAGTAGCTCGAAGGGGCCGACCCCGATCACATCACCGTCGTTGAGCTGCTCTTCCTTCACCCGCAGGCGATTGACCGTCACCCCATTCCGGCTATTGAGGTCAATCACCCATGCCCGCCGTCCGCGCAACTCAACGCGCGCATGCTTGCGCGAAACGATTGCGTGGTTCAACACAATCTCATTGTCGAGCTGGCGACCAATCGTAAGGCCGCGCTCGGTAATCGGGAACGTGCGCTGCTCACCGTGAATGGTGACTGTGATCCGCGCCATAAATGTGCTCCAGACCTACCGGCGCCTACTCTTCACCAGCGAGATCGCCCCAAATTAACTCAGCAATATGCGTGGGCACGGTAATCGACAACCCCGGACGTTGGAGGGTGACGCCGATTGCGGGAATATTATCAGTGATGGTAAAGGCAGCGCCCGGCACTAGGCCATTAGCTTCGAGAAAGGCGACAATCGGCGTCTCTTCTTCGGCTTCTTCCGCAATGCGGCGAATGGTGAACGAGCGCCCCGGCTGAGCCGTATCGAGCCGGGTATTGCCGGCGTAGACCTCGTGTTGGCCGGGAATCGGATTACCGTGCGGGCACGTTGTCGCCTGCCCAACTAGTGCTATGATCCGCTCTTCCATCACTGGCGAGAGGGCGTGCTCGAGCCGGACGGCCTCTTCGTGAATCAGATGCCATGGCAATCCCATAACATCAACGAGAAATCGCTCGAGGATTCGATGACGACGCACCATCGCCTCGGCCAATTGCAACCCGCTAGGAGTGAGCGTAATTTCACCATGGGCATTGCGCTCGATAAAGCCTTTTTCGAGCAAGCGCGATACAATATGGGTCACGGTCGGAGGCTGTACTTTCATCCAACGGGCCAGCCGGGCCGCAATCACCGGCTCGTTGCGCGCCGCGAGGTAGTAAATCACTTCAAGATATTCACGTTCTTTCGCGGTTGGCTCGCCGGCTGAGCTGGTTTGCCGGCGGCGTAACGATGCGACTGACTGAGAATTGTTCATACCTGCTTCCTCAACGCCCGTAAAGCAGCCGAGCGGCGCTTGGAGTCGTGCCGCGATTAACCGGAAACGGACTGGCTGCCGGCATTCATGCTATCCTTCATTATAGCAGACGCGCTTAGCTCACGGCACCCGAAAAGAGGGACGATCGCCAGTGCGATACCACACTACTGGTAACTAAAAATAGTATTCCCCGCCATTATGGCGGGGAATACGTTTCGGAGAAGGGGGTCACCGGTTCGGTAAAGCCTAACGGGCCTCACCAGCGGTGACACCCATACGCTTACTACTCATGGGCATCACCTCCTTCATGCCTAATCGGCTGTATGATGTGCGAGTACCGACATTGGTACTATACCTAAGGTTGCTTACAAAGTCAAGGGTTGCGGGCAAGATCTTTTTACGGCGGAGTGTGCTCGGCACAGGGGCAGATCACGCGCTGTTCTGCCGGTCGTCAAGCTCGTGAAGAGCTGGTATAGTAAGCGGCAGTCAGCAATTGTCACAGTGAGACGCGCTATGAGCCAGAAGCAGCAATACTACCTCGTCGTGCGTGGTCGCCAACCGGGCCTATACCGGCGATGGCACGGCGCAGACGGCGCCCAAGCGCAGGTGGACGGGTTTCCCAATGCGTTGTACAAGCGTTTTGCCACGTTGGCTGCCGCGCGTGAGTGGGTTGCTACGCTTCCGCCGGCAGAACGGGCCCAAGCGCAAGCGTTGCTCCCCGCGGAAGCGGAGACGTTACCGGTTTCGCCAACCGACACGCCGGCGGGGACAGTTGTGATGTATGCTGATGGCAGCGCGATTGGCAATCCGGGGCCGGGCGGGTACGGGGTGGTGTTGCGCTACAACAGCCACTACAAAGAGCTTTCCGGTGGGTTTCGCCTCACTACCAACAACCGGATGGAGCTGATGGCATGCATCGCCGGACTGCATGCGCTCAAACGGCCCATGGCGGTTACTATCCACAGCGATTCAGCGTATGTGGTAAATGCGATGCAGAAGGGATGGGCGCGGCGCTGGCAGGCGAACAATTGGATGCGGAGTGCGAACGAATCGGTCAAGAACGCCGACCTATGGGCCGAGCTGCTGGCCTTGTGTGAGCGTCATCAGGTGACGTTTGTGCATGTGCCGGGCCATAGTGGCGTGCTGGATAACGAGCGCTGCCACGAGTTGGCGCTCGCAGCCGCGCAACAACCTGACCTGCCGCCCGATGAGGGGTTTGTTGCAGCGTAGGGATTCGGCGGTATCTTCCACTCGCCTGATGGCCCCATCACTCGGACGTGAGGATAGCCAGAACGCATGAGCGTAGATGCGGTTGATGGCCTTAGGACGCGGTGGGTTACTCGCACCCCCAGCCCCTCTCCTACTGGCGCGGGAGAGGGGTGGGCAAAATTGGGCGTTGAGGTATCGTAAAGTGATCGACGGTGATGCTCAACCAAATGTGCTGTCCGCCCCCGAATCTCAAAGGGGATTAACTCCCGGCTTGCAATGCAGGGATGAAGCGACAGGTGTCTACACTTGAAAGATGATCATCTTGGGCCTTACCCTTCGCATCCCGTTGTGCGCGCGATCTTCCGGTTGCCGATCCTGCTCTACCGGTTGGGTTTAGGGGCGCTGGTCGGCAGACTGTTTATGATCGTCACCACTACTGGGCGTAAGAGTGGCTTGCCTCGCCGGACGGCTATCGAGTTCCATACGTACTATGGCCGTAAATATGTCGTGAACGGGTACGGTATGCGGTCAGACTGGTACCGCAATATCCTCGCCGATGCGCGCGTGACGATCCAGACCGCTGATGGCGTTGAACATTGCCGGGCGCGGCGAGTAACCGATGACGCTGAATTGGCTGAGGCGTATGGATTTGTGGAAGCCAACCCAACGTTTCGCCGGTTTGTCCAAGTGTTGGGAGTTGACCTCAGCCGCGAGCAATTCATCGCCCACAAGGATCGCTGGTATTTGGTGACGTTCGACCCGACCACTGAGCCAACCCCGCCACCGCTGGCCGCCGATTTGTGGTGTGCGTTGCCGTTAGCGGCAAGCATTAGCGTGGTGTTCGCTCTCGTGCTAGGCCGGCGCGGGCAGCGTTGAACGGAGCGATGATGAACAATTTGCCACAAGCGCATGCCGGTAAATCAACCGTCCAGCCAGTTGCGCTGGTGCTGCCGCTGCTGGTCATCCTCAGTATAAGTGGAATATTTCTGATCGCAGCGCGCTGGTTGGGCCGCGAGGCCGGCTATCTCGGCGGGTTCGCGATCTATTGGCTCGTCTGATGCTTACTCGTGCCACGGCAGCTTTTGGGCAGCGCAGCATGGATAACGATGTGGCGCGAGCGAGTGGCACTCTTTAGCCGGCTAAACTGGCCGGTTGCCCTGCTTTGGGTGATCGTTATCGTGATCGCGATCGTGATGTATGCGGAAACGTTCGTTGCGGCGCCGTTATCGCTTATCGCGCTGGCTATCCCGTTGGCGATGATCAACGGTTGCGGCGAAGAGCTACTGTGGCGCGGAATGTATGTTCATCTCTTTCCACGCAACATCTGGTTGGCAATGGTGTATCTCTCGTTCGGCTTTGCACTCTGGCACCTAGCGCCGCAGATCATTTTTCCCGCCGAGAGTGTGATAGAGTTTGTCGTAGCAACCTTATGGCTTGGGTTGGCGTATGGCGTGATTGCCTACCGCACAGGCGCGGTGACGTGGCCAGCCCTCGCTCACAGTTTGAGCGGCATTGTCGCCCTCAGCGGTTTCCTTGCGCCGAGTCTGCTGGTGCTCATTGCAAACATCTAAACCGGGCAGCGTCGCGATCCCAACTATGTCGATGATCGACCGCCTTCTCTTCCGCTGTGGCGTTGATGCGTCGCTATCGGAGAGGAGTTGCTTCATAACCCCTTCGCCCGTCGTTGTGGGCAATGCGTTGGGTGTCGCATTGTTGGCTGCATTGACTGTGCCAGTCTTGCTCGAATTTGTCCATAGCATGGCAGCCGTGCTCGTGGGAGCGCAGTGGCGCGGACAGCATTGCGGTTTGCTGCCGATACCACCAATCGAGCCGAACGGTGGCGGGTGGCGCTACCGCTGCTGATCGTTCCGTATCTGGTTGTCAATCTGCTCTTTACGGTATTCTCATTCTGGCATCTGCTTGGCGGTGATGGAGTCTCTGTCGTCACTAGGATTGGTTCGATTAGGTTGGTTTCTTTTGGGCCTTCTTTACTGGCAGCGTATGGCCTCGGCATCCACGCACTATGACCCAATCCACGCCCTTGCCGGCGGTAGGGCAGGCCGAATGGTGGTTGATCACCGGGTTTGGTTTTGTCCTAGCGGCGGTGGCTTTGCTGTTCTCCATTAGCTTTGGGTGAAACAATGTCGCAGTCAACGATCCGCTATTTCCTTCTTGCTTATAGCCTGAGCTGGTGCGCGTTTACGCCACTGGCCTTGCAAGGGTAAGGGATCATCAGCGGCGTACCGGCGTGGTTGCACCTGCTCGGCGCGTATGGCCCGCTGGCGGCGGCGTTCAGCGTCACGCTGCTAACGGCTGGCCCCGCCGGAGTGGGCGAGTTGGCGGGCTGGATGGCGTGCTGGCGGATCGGTTGGGGTTGGCTGCTGGTGGCTGCATTCAGGCCGGTGGTCGTCTTTGGGGGTGTGGTGATGACGCTGCG